>NZ_NNBO01000005.1:0-422853 GCF_002803145.1 Kitasatospora sp. CB02891
ACCCCGTTCACCAACGGGTTCCGGTTCGACAGTTTCATAGTGTTTCGGTGGTCATAGCGTGAGGGAAACGCCCGGTTACATTCCGAACCCGGAAGCTAAGCCTCACAGCGCCGATGGTACTGCAGGGGGGACCCTGTGGGAGAGTAGGACGCCGCCGAACAATTTTTCAGGGAAAGCCCCTCGCCTTTATGGCGGGGGGCTTTTTCGCGTTCCCGGGGGAATCCGGAGATGTGGGGCTCCGACCTGCGGGGATGAAACGGGCCGGGCCGACCCGGGCGTGTGCTGCCCCGACGGCTTCCCGCTCCTCGGCGCTCAGCTGGGCGAGGGCGACCGGGAAGACACCGTCCTGCTCCTTGAGGTGGTGCCGAGAACGGGGCGAGTGGCGGGAGGGCGAAGCCGAGGGCGGTCAGTGCTGGCACCAGGGTCTGCTTGCCAGAGGTTGGCGCGGTGGGTCTGTCCGCGGCACCGCCGTCGGGCCGGCGGACTTCCTGCACCGCGCGCTCACCGAGGCGGACGCCCGCCTGCCGGTCGACTCCGGGGCCGTCCGCTTCGGCCACCCGTACGACACCCGCCTCCGCCCGGTGACGCTCACGGCGGGCACCGCCCTGCCCTCCCGTTCGAGGGCCCGGACATGCTCCGCGGCCTGGCCCTCGTCGGCGCCCTGGCGGTCGTCCCCCCGGGCGGAGTCGCGGCCGGGGGGACGGCGGAGGTGCTGGACGTGCCCGGCCGCTGATCGCGGCCGGGGTGCTGCGTCAGTTCCAGATGTCGTTGAGCGGGGTGGCGAACTGGTCGTTCTGGGTCAGGCGGCCGGGGAGGCCCAGGCCCTGTTCGACGGTGCGCAGGACGCTGTAGTGGTTGTACGGGGCGGGGGAGCGGTAGCCGGGCTTGGTGAGGCCGGGCGAGCTCGTGACGATGGTGGGGATGCGCTGGCCGTGGTTGTTGTCGTCCTCGTCGAAGGTGATGACGAGCACGGAACGCTGCTGCGTCCAGGCGGGGGAGGCGAACAGCTTCGGGAGGTTGGTCCGCATCCAGGTGTCGCCGGTGGCGACGTCGCAGTTGTGCATGGTGTTGCAGCTGTTGGGTTCGAACCAGACGAAGTCAGGGGTGGTGGCGGTGGATTGGAGGTCGGACCAGAGCCGGGTGATCGGCTGCAGCTTGTCCTGGCAGCGGGCCGCGTCTCCGGTGACGTCCTTGAAGTAGACGAACGGGATGTTGTCCGCGTCGTAGTTGCCGCTGGAGCTCAGGTTGCAGGGCGACTTCATGTCCTCGACGTAGCCGCGCCAGGACCGGCCGGCCTGCTCGACCAGGTTGCCGAGGTGCGGCGAGGTGAGCGCGCCGGTCAGCGCCGGGTAGGGGTTGTCGGTCCGGCCGAAGGTGGAACCCCCGGACACGGCGAGGTAGTTGGGGTCGCTGGGGTGGACGACGCCGTAGGACTGGGTGAGCGTGACGCCGCTGTTCGCCAGCTGGTTCAGGTAGGGCGCGGCGGAGCTGCCGATCACCTGGTCGTAGGACCTGTTCTCCAGCATCACGAAGAACACGTGGTCCAGCGACGGCACTTGGGACGCGACCGGGGCCGGCAGGGCGGGGGCGGGGACGGCGGCCGAGATGGTCAGCGACAGGTTGTCGGCGTAGGCGTCGTTGTACGCGGTGCCGGTGCGGCTCGACTCGCGGGTCAGCTGCAGCACGACGGCGATGCTGCGGGTGCCGACGGGCAGCGCGCCGGTGGCGGTGCGCTGGAGCAGGGCGGTGGCCAGGCCGCGGTCGGTGGCGCTGACCGGCCCGATCCGGGTGGTGCCGAGGGACGCGCCGGAGCTGCCCCGGAACGTGGCGGTGAGGGTGGCGGTGGAGTTCTCCACGGCGTAACCGCCCAGCCAGCCCGAGAGGTTGTACGTCACCCCGCCGGCGTCGATCCGGTCGGCCGCCGCCGACACGTCGGCGGTCTGCGAGAGCGTGGAGCTGCCGACCGGGCCGCCGGAGAAGAAAGCGTTGCCGCGGTTGCCCGGCCCGGGGGTGCCGGTCGACGGGAAGCCGTTCGGCGCGCCGTAGGCCACGGCGGTCGGGACGCCGACGGCCTGCCAGCCCGGGA
The DNA here is from genome assembly GCF_002803145.1 of Kitasatospora sp. CB02891. Taxonomy (NCBI): domain Bacteria; kingdom Bacillati; phylum Actinomycetota; class Actinomycetes; order Kitasatosporales; family Streptomycetaceae; genus Kitasatospora; species Kitasatospora sp. CB02891. The sequence continues at coordinate 2,087 of NZ_NNBO01000005.1, forward strand.
GCGTCACGCCGTCGTAGCCGCTGACGGAGGCGTCGGCGCACTCGGCGTCCCCGTTGACGATCAGGTTGGCGCTGCCCGTGGTCCCGGGCGCGGTGACGGAGAAGCGGGCGGGGCGGGCGAGTGCGGTGTAGCCGCCGCTGTAGAGGTAGTCGGCCAGGTAGGCGCCCGGGGCGAGCGCGTCGGTGGCGAGGGACACCGAGCCGGTCCCGTTCGGCGCGTAGGCCCAGGCGAGTGCCGGACTCCCGCCCGGCTGCTGGCCGTTGTCGGGGTAGACGCCGATCCAGTTGGTCGCGGAGACCCGGCCGGTGCCGTAGGAGGCGACCACCGCCTGGCCCTGGGCGTAGGAGGTCTGGCCGACGCACAGCATGCTGCTCTGCGTGTCGAGGACGGTCGAGGAGGTCACGGTGAACAGCACCGGTGCGGCCAGCGGGGCGTAGCCGTCGTTGGCGAGCAGGTACGTGAGGTAGCTGCCGGGCTGCAGGGAGCCCGCGGCCAGGGTGACCGTTCCGCTGCTGTTCGGCGCGTACGCCCAGGCCAGCGAGGCCGTCCCGCTGCCGGGGCCCTTCGCGGGGTCGGTGGGGTAGATGCCCACCCAGTTGGTGGCGGAGGGCTGACCGGTGCTGTACGTCACCGGCACGGCCGAAGTCCGGCCCTGGACGTAGCTGGTGGCGGCCATGCCGATCGAGCTGCCCGCGGCGGCGGCCGGGGTCGGTAGCAGCGGCACGAGCAGGGCGATGACGGCGAGCAGCAACAGGTGCAGCCGTCGGTGCGCGGAGGGGTTCCGCATGGAGGCACTCTCCTGAGGGTGGGAGGGCTTGGCGAATGGCGCGCGTCAGGATGGCAGGCCCGATGCCGCGGATTCAAGAACGCCCGACGGAACTCCTCGCGAAGCCCGGGTGAAGAGTTGTCCGGCCAACTCCGGTCGGCTCGGGCCGGCTCCAGGCGGCTGGCCTGCGGTGAAGCCTTCGCCGATCTTCCTCCGTTGTGTGACGATACGTCAGTTTCCGCTTTTGGCACGCATGTTGGCAGATCGTTGATAACATTGACAAGACGCCTGTGTCCTTATCGGGTTTGCACAATGTGGTCAACCGCCAATGCGCAGTCAATTCCCCTGTGTGAAATCCCCATTGATGCAATGTCAGGCCGCCGGAAGGATCCGCGGCTATGACTACGCGCGTAAACCTTCTGTCGCGGTGGCTGGTCGCCCCGCTCCGGTGGGCGGCTCTGCTGTCGTTGCTGGTGTCGGTCGGAGTGTTCTTCGCCGGGGCCGGGGCGGCGCAGGCTGCGCCCGCTTGTGGGGTGCTGTCCACCGGTGCGGCATCGCAGGCGACCGCCGCCGTGCGATCCGCCTGCGGGCTGATCGGGACTCCGTACTCCTGGGGCGGCGGCCACGGTTCGCAGCCGGGGCCGACGTACGGGATCTGCGACTCCTCCAACGGCGCGCCCAACGACTGCAACGTCCGCGGCCTGGACTGCTCCGGGATGGTCCGCTACGCCTACTCGCTGGCGGTCGGTGCGGACGTCATCAACGGCACCACGCGGACGCAGTGGCCGACGTCCCGGGCGGTGGCCCGGTACTACCGGGCGGACGGGACGGCGCCGCTGCTTCCCGGCGACCTGGTGTACTTCGGGAACACGGCCTCCACCATCCACCACGTGGCGATGTACCTGGGGCAGGGCTGGATCGTCGAGGCCCCGTACTCCGGCGGGTACGTCCAGGTGGCGGCGCTGTCCTCGCACGGCGACTACTACGGTGCCATCCGGCTGTACGGCTCGGGCAACACCACCCCGGCGCCGAACCCGCCGCCGGCGGGTGGCGGGCAGTACTGGGTGAACACCTTCGCCAACGCGCCGGTGTTCGGCTCCCCGACCTCCACCAGCAGCACGGGGACGCTGTACCAGGGCACCAACTACGTGTACTGCAAGGCGTGGGGGCGCGAGGTGTCGAGCGGCGGCAGCTTCAACCACTGGTGGTTGAAGACCGACCCGGACGTCGGCCCGAGCAGCCAGTGGGTGTCGGCGTTCTACCTGTCCGGGTGGGGCAACGACGTGGCCAAGGACAACAACGGCACCGTCGTCCCGGACTGCGCGGGCGGCGGCGGCACCCCGGCCCCGACCGGCAAGTACTGGGTGGACACCTTCGCCGACGTGCCGGTGTACGCCTCCGCGACCTCGACCAGTGGCGGCCCCACGGGGACGCTGTACCAGGGCACCAACTACGTGTACTGCAAGGTGTGGGGCCGTGAGGTGTCGAGCGGCGGCAGCTTCAACCACTGGTGGTTGAAGACCGACCCGGACGTCGGCCCGAAGGGTCAGTGGGTGTCGGCGTTCTACCTGTCGCGGTGGGGCAACGACACGGCCAAGGACAACAACGGAGCGACCATCCCCAACTGCTAGCGCGGAACGCGGCCGGCCCCCGTCGAGGACGGGGGCCGGTTGCGTCGTTGCGGGAGGCTACGAGGACGGCGGGGGCGGGCAGTTGTCGTCGATCTTGTACTGGAGGGCCCTCGGGTAGTCGTGTCGGCTGAGGCGGACGCGGGCCAGGATCGGGGCGTGGTTGAGCTGGTTGGTGGGGTCGGCGAGGTCGGTGAGGAGGGCGTCGAGTTCGGCGTAGGTGCTGAGCTTGAAGCCGTGCATCTGGTCCTTCTCGCTTCCGAAGACCTGCGCCAGCTTCTCGTAGTGCCACGGGTGCAGCACGTTGTAGAAGTCGGCGCCGTCGGACGGCTTGCCCTGGTAGTAGCAGGGGCTGACCAGCATCTGCTCGATGCCGTAGAAGCCCTCGTTGTCGAGGACGAAGACCACCGGCCGCAGGTGGTTCCGGACCTGGGTGGACAGTTCCTGGCAGATCTCCTGGAACGAGCCGTCGCCGACGAAGACCATCGGGCGCTTGAGCGGCTGCTGCCGGCCGAGGGCGACGCCGGTGGCCGCGCCGACGGAGTAGCCGATGGACAGCCAGCTGTTCTGGGCCAGGAAGCCGGCCCGCTCGTTCATCCGCAGGTTCATCGAGCCGAGCAGCGCGAACCCCGCGTCGGAGACCACGGTGAACGGGGCGGGGGCCTCGGGGTCGCCGCCGGTGGCCTCGTTCTCCAGGAAGTAATTCATGCGTTCGAAGAAGCCGTCGTAGGTCAGCTCGGTCTTCTTGTGGTGCTTGGCGCTCAGCGAGCGCAGGAACTCGGCGGTGGTGGCGGGGACGTCCAGGCCCGCCTTGTGGGCCAGCGCGAAGTGGTCGTCGGGGAACGTCCTCCCCGCCAGGGCGGTCTTCAACGCAGGCACGAAGAACCGGAGTTGGACATCGGGGAAGTACATGGCGCCGACGCTGACGCCGCCGCGGGCCGCCACGATCCAGTCGTCGCCGATGGACTGCTCGCCGTTGAGGTTCTTGGAGGTGGACCACGTTCCCAGGCCGATCCGGCAGCCCGCGTTCTTGAAGGTGTCGCGGATCTCCGGGAGGCTCGCCTTGCCGTTGTAGACGCCGGCGAACAGCGGGTGCCGCTCGGAGACCACGGACTTCGCGCCGACCGTGGTGCAGAACTGCATCTTCGTGGCCTCGACGAACTCCAGCAGCTCGTCCTCCAGCCGCTGGTGCATCAGTTCCTCGCCGGCCCAGACGATCGGCGTCCTGAACTTCGTGATCAGCTCCACCGCCGCTGCGACGGCCTTCGTCAGGATGTCCTGGTTGCGCTTGGTGAACGGCCGCTCGTGCGCGCGCAGTTGACCCTGCGGCGGTTCGCAGGGCGCGTGCCAGAGGTCATCCATGATCTCCAGGTAGACGGGCTTGCGCTCGGTCAGGCAGGCGGTGATGGCGCTGTCGATCTGCGAGGGCGCCAGGCCGGGGTTGGAGAGCACCTGCGCGTCCACCGTGACCTGCCGGTAGACCTCCAGGTTGGCCTCCCGGCGCGGGCTCATGTGCGTGGTGAGCAGGCCCACCGCCTGGAAGTTGAGCCACTGCTCGTAGGACGGCGCGCCGTTGATCGCGATCAGCGGCACGTCCTCGACGTACGCGCCGCCGATGGTGTTGAGCAGGCTGAACGCGCCCACCCCGTACGTCACCGCGACGGCCGCGACGCCCTGTTCGGGCTGGTCGGGGGCGGCGTCGGCGAGCCGTACCCGGGCGTAGCCGTCCGCGGCGTAGCCGGCGCCCATCTCGGTGGGGGTGCCGACCCAGCGCACCGAGGTGGTTTCCTGCATGATCGTCAGGAACGGGCCGAGCAGGTCGCCCGGCACGCCGAACAGGTAGCGGATGCCCAGCTGTTCGAGCCTGGTGGCCAGGTAGCGGCCCACGGTCCATTCGGTGTTGCTGCTCATCGGTGCAGTGCCTCCTGCTGGTTCTCCTGGTGGAGCTGGGCTTCGGGCCGGAGCTGTCGTTTCGTCGCGGCCGGCGGGGCGGCCGCCCCGTGCACGGCGAGGGCCGCCCGGACGGCGGTCTCCACCGCGCCCTCGATCCAGGCGTGCTTGAGCGAGACGTGCTCGCCGGCGAAGTGCACCGGGCCTTCCGACTTGACCGCGTCGAGGTGGAAGCTGGTCATCTGGTGCGGGGTGTACACCGCGGCCTCACCGAAGGCGTACGGGTCGCGCAGCCAGCTCTGGGTCTTCCCGTAGCCGGTGTAGAACACCTCGATCCGACGGCCGTGCACCGACTGGAGGTTGCGCAGCGCGTACACGTACCGCTCGTCGTCCTCCATGGAGTCCCAGCGCGCCGCGTCGTCCGACCAGCTGTAGCTGGCGAGCACCACGCCGCCGCCGTCGCCGTCGGGCACCGGGTGGGAGGGGTAGTACATGAAGCGGTTCGGGTTGTCGGTGGTGGAGCCGCCGCCGAAGCAGTCGGTGGCGGGGCGGACGCTCGCCCGCAGCAGCGGGGTGTGCCGGTAGACCTCCAACTGGCCTTCGCTGATCCGGCGTTCGTCCACGCTGCGGTGGGCGCCGAGCAGCGTCTCCGGCAGGTCGCGCGGCGGCCGGTGGCCGTTGTGGGCGGCCGCCACGGCCGCCTCGGCGTCGTCCTCGCCCGCCCGCTGGTAGTACTCGTACAGGCCCGGTGCGATGGAGTCGAGTTCGGCCTGCCAGCCCGCCTCGGTGAACTCCCACCAGCGGCGGGAGAACTCCAGCAGCACCTTGGTGGCCTGGTCGTAGTGGGTCTCGATGATCGCCCGGCGCTTCTTGTAGGAGAACGGCGGCGTCACCTGGACGAAGGTCAGCGCGGAGAACGGCACCGTGACGATCGCCAAGTCGCCCTTCCAGACGGTGGGTTCGGCATCCGGCTGGTCCTCGGGGACGGTGTGGACGGCGACCTGAGCCCCGACCGGGCCGACGTCCCGGGCTCCCTGGCCGTCCCGGCGCGGGTCCCAGTACTCCATGCGGATCATCCGCCGGCCCATCCGGAGCTCGTCCTGGAGCTGCTCGGCGAGGGTCTCGGGCAGCATCCGGGTGCCGCCCTCGATCTCCCAGTAGGTGGCGTTCGGGTTGATGTCGCTGCGGCCCAGGAAGGAGTGGAAGAAGGCCAGGTGCAGCCGGGAGGTCATGTTCTCGATGGTGCCGATCGCCTCGACGGCCTCGTCGCTGAAGCCGGCGTACTCGCGCAGGAAGCGGCCCATCGAGAAGCCGTCGAAGTCGTGGATCACCCGGGCCCAGCCGTCCAGCCACTCGGCGAACGGCTTGTTCACGCGCTGGCCGTCCTTGAGGTCCGAGTAGTAGTCGCGGACCGGGTCCAGCGCCTGGCTGATCATCGTGGCGGTGGTGATCCGCGCCTCCTCGCCGGTGAGGTGGAAGCCCTCGTTGATGCCGGTCGGGTCGTCGGCGTACTCCTTGCGGCGGGTCTGGATCCGGTTGGTGCGGATCCAGGAGTTGTTGCGCTTGACCGGTTCGCGGAACTCGGGGCTGTCGGCGCCGTACTTCCAGACCGTGCCGTCGAAGGACTCGTAGACCACCGGCGGGACGGGCGCGTTCTGGTTGCCGGTGTCGGGGTCGATGTCGACGTTGAAGAACAGCCGCCGCTTCAGGCCGAGGCTGTCGACCAGGGCGAGGGTGAGCGGGTGGAAGCTGGGCAGCCGCATCGCCCCGGCCTCCGCGTACTGCTTCGGGTCGTGGAACGGGCCGTCGCCCTCGCCCGCGCCGTCGTCGGCGTGGAAGGTCTTGATCCGGCCGCCCACCCGGCTGGCGTTGGCCTCCAGGATGGTGACGTTGTGTCCGGCGTCCTTGAGCAGTTTGCCGGCGACCAGGCCCGCGATGCCCGCGCCGATGATCAGCACGTCCTTGCGGGCGCCGTTCGGCGGGATGCCGTCCTTGACCAGGACGTCGAGGTACCGCAGCTTCAGGTCCTCGTCGTCCGGGCCGATCAGCAGCAGCTCGCGCGCCAGCTGTTGGGAGACGTGCCGGGCGCTGCCGGTGTCCGGGGTCTTCATGGGTGCCTCCTCGGTGGGCGGGTCGGTCAGGAGCCGACGGGCGTGTTGGGGAGGTCCTGGCCCCCGGCCAGCAGCCGCAGCGTGCTGACCGAGGGGGTGAAGGCGTAGAGCGCGCCCGTGGTGCGGACGAAGCGCGGCATGTCGACGGTGCCGTGGGTGCCGTCCGCGAGCCCGATCGAGGCCTCGCCGGCGAGGCCGACGACCTTGTCGAAGCCGTTCGGGGCGGGCGTGGGGCCGTTCGACTGTCCGGGCGGGAACGTGTCGCTGTTGGCCCAGAACCGCTGGACCAGCTCGAACTGCTCCTCCAGCGAGGTGCCGTAACAGACGAACATCAGCCCGCGGTCCACGCCGTCGTCCGCGCCGCCCGGGAACTGCACGCCGTACGGGATGCCCCGGCGCATCAGCCGGTGGCTCTTCGGGTGGCCGTCGCCGATGCCGGCGAAGACCCGCGGGTGGGTGCGGCGGATGTGCGCGACCCACGGGGTGTGCTCGCCCGCCGGGTCGTTGCTGTAGTCGAAGTCGTTGCGGTCGCTGCCGACACCGGTCACGGTGCCGTTCGGCGGGGCGAGCGGCGTGCCGTCCTTGAACCGGCCGACCAGGCAGCCGCCGAGGCGGGTCGGGTCCATCGTCCCGGTGAACTTCGTGGCGCCTTCCACTACGGCCGCGTTCCAGCCCGCGACGTCCTGGCGCAGCCGGCGCACCACCTGGAGCGAGCCGTTCGCCATCCACTGCGGGGCCGTCCGGTCGCCCGCCTCGCTCTTGTGGCCGAAGACGAACTCGCCGGCCTCGATCATTTCGGTGCCGGGGTGGACGTCGCGGAAGCCGGGCTGGTCCGGGTTCTCCTGGTGGAAGTCCTTCACGCCGGGCTGGGAGATGCCGTCCTTGTAGCCGAAGTGCTCGTGGCCCTTCAGCGCGCCCGTCAGGGTGCGGCCCTCGTCCACGTGGACGCGGACGACCTGGTTGGCGGCCTCGACCGCGTCGAGGTTCTTCAGCTTCTCCTGCAGCAGTTCGTCGGTGTCCGCGGCGACGATCAGGACCGCGTGCACCACCTGGTCGCCGGTCCCGGCGCCGAACAGCCACTGCTTGGGGTCGCTGTCGCCGGTGTCCCCGAGGTCGGCGGCCCGGGCGGCGGCGCCCGCGACGAACGACGGGAACGGCTTCTCCAGGTCCGACCGGACCTGGGCGGGGTTCTTGGCGACGGTCGTCAGACCCTCGAAGGTGAGCGAGACCCCGCAGCGGACGACGGTGATGCCGGGGTCGCGGCCGAAGGCCCGGCGGGCCACCGAGAACTGCTCGTTGAAGTCCTCGGTCTCGCTGGTCGTCGCGACGGTGTTGAGGATCGCGGAGAGCCAGCCACGGCCCTTTGCGGCGTTCGGGAAGTGCAGGTACCGGAAGTCCATGAAGTCCTTGTTGAACGCCGCCAGGATGTTGCCCTGGATGTCGGTGCTCGTGCGCAGCATCGGCTGCGGCAGCTGCTCGATGGCGGGGACGGTGCTGGGGCGGGCGGAGGTGGTGGTCACGCTCGGGCTCCTCGGGTGCAGGCAGCGCTGATCACATGATGCGGTCGGCCGGATACTCAACGTAGCTTTCCGGTCGAGCGGCCCGCCAACCGGGCATCGGCCTTCCGAAGCCCTTCAGGACCCGTCCGGCGCACTGACGGTGTGCCATCGAACCAGGGGCGGCGAGGGGCGGCCCGAGCACGCGCGAGGCCGCCGGCGGGGAGCCGGCGGCCTCGGTGGCAGCACGGGTTACGGGTGGAAGGTGATCTCCGGGTTCTGCGGGGTCGGGCCGTCGAGGATCGGCCGGGAGACGCCCTTCAGTTGGAGGTCGAAGAACGCCGCGACGTACTGGCGGGTCAGCTCGACGCCGCGGGCCGCCGCGACGGTGGTGCCGGGCGGCTGGGGCATGCCGAGCGTCTCGAAGAACACCGGGTTGTCGGTGAACGTGCCGTGGTTGGAGCCGGCGACGGTGAGCCAGCGCTTCCAGCCGTCGAGGTGTGCCCAGGTCTCCGTCCAGGTGGGGTCCTCCTGGCCGGGGGCCGGCGGGTGGCCGATCATCAGGAACGGCCGGCCGCCGAGCCCGCCGGCGGGGACGGGGACGTTCATGGTGCCGTCCAGGTTCGCGCCGGCCCGCACCCGCGGGTCGGCCAGCATGGTCGGGACGGCCGCCGCGCCGCCCAGGGAGTGCCCGGCCATGCCGATCCGGCTGCGGTCGATCAGGTGGGCGTAGCGCCAGGCCGGGTGCGGGCGGTCGGTGAGCCGGTCGAGGACGAAGGAGACGTCCTTCGCCCGGCTCTCGTTCAGGGCCACCCGCTGCTGCTCACTGGGCGGGATGTCGCAGGCGGCACAGGTGGTGGTGTGCCCGTCGGGGAAGGTCGTGCCGGCGTTCTCGTAGGTGTGGTCGACCAGCGCGACGACGTACCCGCGGCTGGTCAAGTCCTCGGCCAGGCTGGTCAGTTCACTGCGGGGCATGGTGAAGCCGGGGGAGAGCACGATCAGCGGGAAGCGGCCGTGCTGCGGGGCTGCGTCGGTCCTGGACCAGGTCCGGGCGCCCGAGACCGCCTCGGTGGGGACGGTGTTGCCCGGCAGCTTCAGATCGAGCATGAGCCGTGCGGCCTCGGGCGTCATGTAGGGCGCCGGACTGCCCGTGCCCGGCTTGGCCGGGTAGTACATCGAGACCATCAGCTGACGCGGCCCGGCGGAGGGCACCCACGGGTCGGTCCGGTTCTGGTCGACCAGGTGGACGATCTCCCGGCCGACCGCGAACGGCCCGGTCGGGCGCGGGAGTTCGACGTGGACGTCCGCCGGGGCGCCGGACGCGGCGGCCGGCGCGGGGGCGGCCAGTGCGGGGGCGGCGGTGGCGACGGCGGACAGCGGCAGGGCGAGCAGCAGTGCCGCTGCCGCGGCGGTGCGCGGAATTCGGATCATGGCTCGTACCGTAGGCCGCACGCACGGAAGTTGACGTCCCGTCAGAGATGTAAGGGATTCCACTGAGGCGGCGCGGGGCGGTGGGCCGTCGCCCCTAAGGGATCGCCGGACGGTGCGGTCGGCGACCCCTCGGCGGCAGGGGCGGTTACGGGTGGAAGGTGATCTCGGGGTTCTGCGGGGTCGGGCCGTCGAGGACCGGCCGGGGAATGCCCTTCAGCTGGAGGTCGAAGAACGCGGTGACGTACTGACGGGTCAGCTGGACGCCGCGTTCGGGGGTGATCGTGGTGGTGGGCGGGTGCGGGAGGCCGAGCTGCTCGGCGAGCACTGGGATGTCGGTGAAGGTGCCGTGGTCGGAGCCGGTGACGGTCAGCCAGCGCTTCCAGCCGTCGAGGGCCGCCCAGCCGTCCGTCCAACTGGTGTCCTCCTGACCGTCCTCCGGCGGGTGGCCGAGCATCAGCAGCGGCTTGCCCTTCAGGCCCGTCGCGGGCACGCCGAAGTCCATGCTGCCGTCCAGGTTCACCCCGGCCCGGACCCGGTCGTCGGTCAGCATGGTCGGCACGGTGGCGGCGCCGCCGACCGAGTGCCCGGCCATGCCGATCCGGCTGCGGTCGATCAGGTGGGCGTAGCGCCAGGCCGGGTGCGGGCGGTCGGTGAGCCGGTCGAGGACGAAGGAGACGTCCTTCGCCCGGCTGGCGTCCAGACCGGCCCAGTCCTCCCTGGTCAGGAACTTGCCGCACATCACGCAGGTGGTGGTGTGCCCGTCGGGGAAGGTCGTCCCGTAGTTCTCGTAGGTGTGGTCGACCAGCGCGACGACGTAGCCGTGGCTGGTCAAGTCCTCGGCGAGGGCGGTCAGTTCGGTGCGCGGCATGGTGAAGCCGGGGGACAGGACGACCAGCGGGAAGCGGCCGTGCTGCGGGGCCGCGCCGGTCCTGGACCAGGTCCGGGCGCCCGAGACCACCTCGGTGGGGACGGTGTTGCCCGGCAGCTTCCCGTCCAGCAGGAGGCGCGCGGCCTCGGGCGTCATGTACGGCGCCGGGCCGTCCGTGCCCGGCTTGGCCGGGTAGTACATCGAGACCATCAGCTGACGCGGCCCGGCGGAGGGCACCCACGGGTCGGTCCGGTTCCGGTCGACCAGGTGGACGATCTCCCGGCCGACCGCGAACGGCCCGGTCGGGCGCGGGAGTTCGAGCTGGACGCTCGCCCGGACGGTGGCGGCGGCCGGCGCCGGGGCGGCCCACGCGGGCACGGCGGTGGCGGCGACGGACAGCGGCAGCGCGAGCAGCAGCACCGCCGAGGCAGTGCGACGAAGTCGAGTCATGCCTCGAACGGTAGGCGGCGGTACGGGAGTTGACGTCCGGTCGGAGATGTAGGGGAACCCACGGAGAAGGCGACGGCGTGCCGGCCGCGCCCCCTAGGGATCCACCCGGTGGCACGAGCGACGCCCGCCCCCGGGCGCTCTCCGTCCCGGGGCGGGCGTCTTCGTGTCAGCTGAACTGGAACAGGGCGGTGTGCAGGGTGCCGTCGTTCAGGCCGAGGGTGAACACCTGGCAGGTGCCGGCGTAGGCCCGGTCGGTCTTCCAGACGTAGTGGTAGCCGCCGTCGGCCAGGTCGTACGACAGCGCGCCGTCCCCGGCGGTGGTGGGCACGGGCGGGTCGAGCGGCGCGCCGGTGGTGCAGTCGACGTGCTGCGCGACCGGGTAGTCGCGGGCGATGACGTTCGGGCCGAAGTCGCCGCCCAGGGCGAACTTCATCGGGACCGCCCGCCCGGCGTGCATCCGGTTGACGGCGGGCGAGTTGGCGACCGGCGGCCGGAAGCCGCTGAACGGGTACGCGTAGGTGTACCGGCCGGCGACGGAGGCGGCGCTGGTGCCGGCCGGGGTGGTCACCCTGACGTCGACGGTGCCGCCGGCGCCCGCGGGAACGGTCGCCCTGAGGGTGCCGTCGTTGACGACGGTGACCCCGGTGGCCGGCGTAGCGCCGAACAGGACGGCCCGGGCGCCGGCCAGGTGGGCGCCGACGATCGTGACGGTGTTGCCGCCCGCATCGGGCCCGTGGCCGGAGCGCACCCCGGTCACCGTGGGCGCGACGGGGGCGACGGCCAGGCTGTACGGGCTGCTCCCGGTGGCGACCGTGCGGGTGACCGAGTCGGTGGCGGTGTCGATCACCGACAGGGTGCCGTCGTGGCTGTTGGCCACGTACGCGACGCCGCCGGCCGGGTCGGCCAGCACGCCGACGGGGGTGCCGCCGACCGGGACGGTGCCGGTGACGGTGGAGGTCGCCGTGTCGATCACCGAGACCGTGTTGTCGTACTGGTTCGTCACATAGGCGTGCGCGCCGTCCGGGGCGATCGACACGCTCCCGGGGCCGGTCCCGACGGGGATGACGCCGGTGACGGCGTTGGTGGCGGTCTCGATCACCGAGACGGTGTTGGTGCCGTAGTTCGCGCTGTAGACGCGGCTGCCGTCGGGGGAGACCGCCACGGCGGTCGGCATCCAGATCCGGCTGTCGGTGATCGTCTCGCTCAGGGAGTTGGTGGCCGTGTCGATCACCGAGACGGAACCGCCGATGAGGTTCGCGACGTACGCGTGGGCCCCGTCGGGGGCCACGGCGATGCCGAACGGCTGGCTGCCGACCGTCACGGTGGTGGTGACCGTCCGGGTGGCGGTGTCGATGACGTCGACGCCGCCCATCCGCGCGCTGACGTAGTGCCCGACGTAGGCGCGGGTCCCGTCCGGGGAGAAGGTCACCGGTCCGGGCAGTCGGCCGACCGCGATCGTCGAGGCGACGGTGCCGCTGGCGGTGTCGATCACGGAGATGGTGCTGCTGCCGTTGTTGACGACGTACGCCTGGGAGCCGTCCGGGGAGACCGCGACCGCCTGCGGGTAGGCGCCGACCGGGATGGTCGCGACCGGCGACGCCGTCGACGGGTCGTAGGCCGTGACCGAGTTCGCACGCGAGTTGGCGATGTAGACCAGTCGGTGCGCGGTGGTCTCCGGGGCCGCGTGCGCCGACGACACCGGCACGAGCACGGTGAGTGCGCCGAGCGCGCCGGCCGCCGAGACGACCGTCGCACGGTGCCGCAGCCGTCGAAGACGGCCCGGCGATCCGGCCCGTCCGTGGGGGACTGCCATGTGACTCCACCTCTCTGCTCGGCGCACCGACCGGGGATCTGCCCGTCGGACGCCGTGGGGGCTGTGGGGGTTGGGATGCAGGGGAGCCCCCGAGAAGCCTGGCCGACCGGGGCGCGTCGCACCAGGGCGCGCGACGGCGCTGACGTGTCATGTACCCGGCGCACAACCGCGGCGCGGCCTCGATCAACTTGCCTTGAACGATGGTGAGTTGTTGTTCCCGGCGAGGATGGGCGGTCGCCGGGCGGGAAGGGGCGGCGGTCTCGCGGTGGCGGTGACGGTCAGGAGGCGGGCCGTCGAGGATCGGCCGGGGGACGCCCTTCAAGTGGAGGTCGCGGCGGCGTCGATGGTGGCGCCGGGCCGCGGGGGAGGCCGAGCTGCTCGAAGAGCGGCGCGTGGTCGGTGAAGGTGCTGTGGTCGGAGCCGGCGACGGTGAGCCGGCGCTTCCAGCCGTCGACGCGGGGCCGGCCGGCCTTCCAGCCGGGGTCCTCCTGGCTGTCCGCCGCGCTGCCGATCATCAGGAACGGCTTGTCCTTGAGCCCGGTGACGGGCACCTGAGGGTCCGGGCTGCCGTCCAGGTCGACCCCGTCCCGGTTCCGGGCTGCGGACAGCAGGGCGCGACGGTCGCGCCGCCGCCGCTGGGGTGCCCGGCCATGCCGATGCGGTCACGGTCGACCTGGTGGGCGCGGCGGGGCGGGTGGTGAGTCGGCCGACGACGAAGGGGGCGTCCTTGGCGCGGTTCGCGACGATGCCCGCCCGGTCCGAGTCGGGCGTCAGCGCGTCGCACAGGACGCAGAGCAGGGTCCGGCCGTCGGGGAAGGTGGTGCCGGTGTTCTCGCCTGTGGTCGATCAGCGCGACGACATAGCCTCGGCTGGTCAAGTCCTCGGCCAGGCCGGTCGGTTCGGCGCACGGCATGGTGAAGCCGGGGGAGAGCACGAGCAGCGGGAGCCGGCGCTGCGGCGGCTGCGCGCCGGTCCTGGCCCAGGGCCGGGCGTCCGCGAGCGCCTCGGTGGGGACGCCGACCTCGGGCGGCGTGGCGTCCAGCAGGAGTCGGGCGGCCGCGTCAGGTGCGGGGCCGCCCCGTTCGGCCGGGTGGTACATCGACACCATCGGCCGGAGCGGCCCGGCGGACGGCACCCTGCGGGTCGGGTCCGCCCGGTCGAGCAGGTGCAGGATCTCCCGGCCGACCGCGTACGGACCCGCCGGGCGCGGGAGTTGGAGGTGAACGCCCGCCGAGACGCCCGCCGAGGCGGCCGCGGAGACGGACACCGGTAGCGGGAGGGCGCGGCGGCGGTCGGCGGCAGGGCGAGCAGCGCGGCTGCCGCCGCGGCAGTCGACGAAGGGCGGCGGCCATGGCGCCGACCGTAGCTGTGAGTTACGGGAATTGACGCCGCGTCAGGCCGGGCGCTTCCGGTGAGCGTGTCGGGCGCGCGGCCGAGCGGCGGTGGACTCGATCGAGGGCGCACGAGTCTGGCGCAGTTGTTGACGGTGCGCAATCATGGATGGTCACCGGTGGGCGTGGATCGATCAAGCGGGCGGCTCGGCCGTGCGCGGGGTCGTGGCGGCCGGTGGTCGTGCCCGTTGCCCCCTGTGCGGAAGGACGATGCCGGATGCCGAATCGGACGAGTGCCGCGCCGCCGCGGTGGGGGCCGGCCATTGCTGTGAGTGTCATTAATTTTCGCTGGAGTTGATGCTTCCACTGCTTCCGCATTGCTTACGCTTGCCGTCCTTCGGGCAGGCGTGCCGATGGCCAGTGCGGTGGGGGGGAGGTGACGCCCAGGCAAACGGTCAGTATGCGTACTGGTGGGCCGCGAAGCGCTGTGGCCTTGGCCTTTACCGGCGTGCGTGCGGTTGGAGTCGGCCTCCCGCGCGTCATGCAAGTGTTTGCAGAAATTCGCTGAAATGCCGTTCGCGACCATTGACGTGACTCAACGTCAGCTCATACGGTCTGGCCTTGTCGTACTGGGCGGTAGCAGCTCGGGCGAATGCGCAGGACAGGTACGGACCATGCTGCCCGGGGGCGGCGTGGTGCGATGTCGATCGTTCGTCGGCAGGGGTGTCTTCGGCATGCCCTGCGGTGGTCGGGATCGTCGGATCGAGAGCGTCGGAAGGGGAGCGGGGTGAGCATGGCAGCGGAAGCCGGAGCCGGCGGCGGCGCCAGATTCACCGTCCTCGGCCTGCTGGCGATCGCCGACCGCCGAGAGACGGCGGTCCTCCAACCCTCCAAGCCCGCCTCGCTGTTGGCGGCGCTGCTGACCAGGCCGAACGCGGTCGTGCCGGTGGAGTCGCTGCAGCGGGCGATCTGGGGCGAGGAGATCCCGGCGACCGCCAAGGCGGCCCTGCACTCGTGCGTGCTGCGGCTGCGGCGGCTGTTCGCCAAGTACGGCATCTCCGGCAGCACCATCGAGGCGCTGCCCGGCGGTTACCGGATGACCGTCGACACCCGCACCCTCGACCTGCTGGAGTTCCGCGACCTGCTCGCCCGGGCCGACAGGGCCGCCGAACCGGCGGCCGAACTCGCCCTGCTGCGCGCCGCGTTGGCGCTCTGGCAGCCGCCGGTGCTGGGCAACGTGCACTCCGACGTGCTGCACCGCGAGGAGGTGCCGCGGCTCTCCGAGGAGTGGCTGCGGACCGTCGAGCGGGCCTACGACATCGAGCTCGCCCTCGGGCGATGTCGCGAAGTACTCGCCGAACTGTGGTCGTTGGCCCGGTCGCACCCCGCCCACGAGCGGTTCTGGGAGCAGCTGATCGAGGCCCTGCACCGCACCGGCCGACGCGCCGACGCACTCGCCGAGTACCGGCGGGTCCGCGACCACCTGAGCGACGAACTCGGCGTCGAACCGGGCCCCGCCCTGCGACGCCTCGAACTCGCCGTGCTGCGCGGCGAATCGCTGACGCCCGACGCCGCGCCGGCCGTCCGGGAGCTGACCCGCCGGGCAGCCGCCGCCGCCGTCCGGCCCGATGCCGAACCGACCGGCGCGCCGGGCGGGACGGCCGACTCCACCAGCGGAGACGTCGTCCTGGCCGGTCTGGTGCAGGCCGGGCTGCTGGCCGAAGGCCCCGGGGGCCACTACCACGTGCACGAGCTGCTGCGGGCCTTCACCCGTGCCGCGGCGGGCAGTTGGGCCCGCGCCCCGGGGGAGCAGGACCCGGCGCCGCCCGCATCCTGCGCCTGACCGCTTCCGTCCGTGCGGCCCCGAGCCGCTCCGTTCGCGTACCACTGAGGTGTGAGGGACATGCCCCCGTTCGAGGAGATCGCCGACAGCCGTCCACGGATCCGGCGCGACGTGCTGTACACCCAGACCCCCGAGGGGGTGCTGTTCCACAACGCCCACGGCGGGTTCGGCGTCACCGCCAAGGACGCCTACCGCTTCGCCTCGCTGATCGTGCCGCACCTGAACGGCCGTCACACCGTCGCCGAGATCAGCCAGGGCTTCGGCGAGCACCACCGCACCATGTTCGCCGAGCTGGTGCGCACCCTCTACACCCGCGGCTTCGCCCGCGACGCCGGCCCCGCCCCCGACGGCCCCTCGCCGCTCACCCCCGAGGCCGTCGCCCGGTTCGGCCCGCAGATCGAGTACGTCGACCACTACGTGGGCGACGCCGAGGAGCGCTTCCACCGCTTCCGGGAGACCAGGGTCGCCGTCCTCGGCACCGACGAACTCGCCCGCTGGGCCGTCCTCAGCCTGGTCCGCAACGGCTGCGCGACCGTCGGCGTGCTCCCCGAGCTGACCGAACTCGCCGGCTTCGCCGAGATCGAGACCGAGACCGCCGCCCTCGCCAAGGCCGGCTGCCCCGCCACCGTCGCCACCCTCGCCGCCGGCGGAACCGACCGCGGATGGGCCGAACTCGACGGCTACGACGTGGTGCTGGTGACCGGACCGGACGGCGCCCGGCAGGTCGTCCGCCTGCTGGAGGCCGGCCCCCCCGACGGCCGCCTGCTGCTGCCCGCGTGGACCATCGGCGGCAGCGCCGTCATCGGCCCGCTGATGTCCGCCGACCGCACCGGCTGCTGGATGTGCGCCGCACTGCGCCTCGGCGCCGGCGCCCGGGCCGGCGACGCCGCCGAACTGTGGAGCGGCCTCGCCCCGCTCGCCCCGCTGAGCACCGGCAGCCGCCGCCCGCACGGCCCGCTCGCCGCGATGCTCGGCAACCTGCTCGGCTACGAGGTCTTCCGGATCACCACCGGCGCCCTGCCCGCCGAGACCGACGGCCGCCTGCTGCTCCAGGACCTCGACTCCCTCGACGTGGTCGCCGAGCCGCTGCACCCGCACCCGCGCTGCGCCCGCTGCACCACCCACGACGGCACCGACCTGGTGACCCTCGACCTCGACGGCCTCGACCTCGCCGGGGCCGGACGCGAGGAGGACTTCTCCACCGAGGACGGCGCGTCCGAGGCCGCGCTCGCCGAACTCGACGCCCGCGCCGTCCTGGTGGGCCCGCACGCCGGCGTGTTCGCCCGGTACGCCGACGACGACTGGCGGCAGACCCCGCTGAAGGCCGGCACCGTCACCCTGGACCTCGCCCCCGGCGTGCACCGCACCGTCTCCGCCGGCGACGTCCACCACGTCGCGGGAGCCCGGTTGCGCGCCCTGTACCGGGCCGCGGAGGTCTACGTCGAGCACGCCGTGCCACCCGTGACGGCCGCCGAAAGCACCGAACTCCCGCGCGTGCGGCCGGAGTTGCTGAGCACCGCCAGTGGCGTCCCGGCCGGCACCGTCCGCGGCTGGAGCCCCGCCGCCTCGCTGCAGAGCGGCGAGCGGACCCTCGTCCCCGTCGCGGCGCTGCGCACCTTCGGCCCGCACAACCGCGACCGCGCCTTCGAAGCCACCTCCGCCGGCACCGGCGCCGGCGGCACGATCGCCGAAGCCACCGCGCGCGGCCTGCGCACCGCCCTCGGCTACGACGCGCTGCGCCGCGCCCTGCGCGGTCGACTGGACGTGCGGGAGCTGCCGTTGGAGATCCTCGGGCGGGATGCACAGCTCACCTTCCTGGGCCGCTCGGCGCAGAACCACGGCCTGGCGCTGGAACTGCTGCGCCTCGGCGGCGCCGACGAGCCGCTGCCGGTGGTGCTGGCCCGGGCCGCGGACGAGACCACCGGCCGGCACCGCTGGACGCTCGGCAGCGGCCTCGGCCTGCGCGACGCCGTATTGGAGGCCGTCCGCGACCTGCTCACCGCGGTGCAGCTGGACCGCGACCCGGCCGCCGGGGCGCAGGGCGGCAGCGACGCCGGCGACCCGCTGATCGGCGAGCTGGACCCGGCCGTGCTGACGTCCGCCGGAGCGGCCGAGGCGGAGCTCGGCGGGTACCTGGAGTGGCCGCAGACGCTGGAGCGGCTGCGCGCCGCCGGCCGGGACGTCCTGCTCGCCCCGTGCGGCCCGGCCGACCTGCGGGCCGGGCGGATCGAGGTGGTCAAGGTGCTGCTCACGGACGGGACTTCGGATGTCTGAGGACGTCCTGGACCGTCCGCCCGGCACCGCCGCCGCTCCGGTGGGGGTGGCGTACGCCGGCCCTTGGGACGAGTTCTTCGCGGCGCTGGCGGCCGAGTTGACGGACCGTGGGGTCGGGCCGGCGGAGCTGTCGCTGCTCGGCGCGCGGGACGAGCTGACGGTGGGTGAGGAGCCGGAGCGACGGGGCGGACGGCCGGTGCCGGTGCACCTCTACGGGCACCACGCCACCGTCGGGCCGGACAGCCCGCCGGTCGTGGGCGGGAAGGCCTCGCCGTGCCCGCGCTGCCTGGCGCGGCGTTGGCAGGCGGTGCGCTCCGGGCAGCTGCGCGACGCGCTGGAGCTCGGGTCCGGCACCCGGGCGGCGGGTCGTCCGCCGTTCGCGGTGCCGTTCCTGACCGACGCGCTGGCCGCGCTGCTGGCGGCCCGCGCCGAGGGCGGTCCGCGGGTGCGCGAGGGGCTTCCGGTGGTGCACCTGCTGGACCTGGAGACGCTGCGGGTAAGCGGTTTCCCGTTGCTCACGGACGCCGAGTGCCCGCGCTGCGAGCACCGCGTCGAGGACAGCGCGGAGGCGGCCCGGATCGAGCTGGCGAGCCGTCCCAAGCGGGCGGTGGACGACTTCCGGCTGCGGCCGGTGGAGGAGTACGGGCTGTCCCTGCCGGCGTTCGTCAACCCGGTGGCGGGGATGCTCGGGCCGTCGGTGGTGCCGGACCTGGTGTCCGCCTCCACCTCGTCCACGGTCGGCTGCTTCACCATGCGCTCCGGCGACTACCTGCGGGAGTGCTTCTGGGGCGGCCACACGGCCAGCTACCGGGCCAGCACCGAGGTCGGCCTGCTGGAAGGGCTGGAGCGGTTCGCCGGGATGCGGGCGCGCGGCAAGCGCACCACCGTGGTCGCCGCCCTGGACGAGCTCGGCGAGCAGGCGCTCGACCCCCGGGTCTGCGGCCTGTACACCGAGGAGTTCCACCGGGCCACCGGCGTCCGCCCGTTCTCGCCGAGCACCCCGATCCCGTGGGTGTGGGGCTGGTCGCTGCGCGACGAACGGCCGCTGCTGGTCCCGGAGATCCTGGCGTACTACCACGCGCCCGGCGGGCTCACCCACCGCTTCGTCCAGGAGAGTTCCAACGGCTGCGCGTCCGGCGGCAGCCTGGAGGAGGCGATCTACTACGGCCTGATGGAGGCCGTCGAACGGGACGCGTTCCTGATCGCCTGGTACGGACAGCTGGCGCTGCCCGAACTCGACGGCCGCAGCAGCAGCCGCCCGCAGACCAGGGCGATGGTCGACCGGCTGGAGATGTACGGCTACCGCGCCCGGTTCTTCGACACCCGGATCACCTTCCCCGTCCCGGTGGTGACCGCCGTCGCCGAACGTCTCGACGGCGGCCCCGGCCGGCTCTGCTTCGGCGCGGGCGCGAGCCTCGACCCGGAGGCCGCGCTCTGGGCCGGCCTGTGCGAGATCGCCACCGACGCCGTCAACCTGCGCAGCCGCACGGCCCGTGAGGAGCGCCGACTGCGGGCGATGGCCGAGGACTTCGACCGGGTGCGGGTGCTGCACGACCACCCGCTGGTGTACGGGCTGCCCGAAATGGCGCAGTACGCCGACTTCCTGCTGAAGCGTCGGGACGGGCCCGGGCCGGTGCCCGTCGGCAGGCTCGCGGACGGCTCGATCGCCCCGTCCGAGGACCTCCGCACGGACCTGCGGCGGTGCGTCGACGCGGTCGCCGCGGCCGGGTTCGACGTGGTGGTGGTCGACCAGACGATGCCCGAGCAGCGCGCGTCCGGCCTGCACACCGCCTCCGTGCTGGTGCCGGGGCTGCTGCCGATCGACTTCGGCTGGCAGCGCCAGCGAGCCCTGACCATGCCCCGGCTGCGGACCGCGCCCCGCGAAGCCGGACTGCGCCCGCACGACCTGCGGGCCGACCAGCTCAACCCCGCACCGCACCCCTTCCCCTGAGCCCCGCCCGGCCTGCTCCCCCCGACAGCGGGGGTGGCAGGCGCACGAGAGAGGAACGATCATGGGCTACGCCCGCGCGTACGCGTCCGCGGTGCTGTGGCGGGGCCGGGTCCCGATGGAGCCCGCCGACTTCGTGCCCGACTGGGCCGACCGCCCGCGCAAGGACAAGTACTTCCCCGCCGCACCGCACTTCCCGCTGCCGGACTGCCCGCCCGGCCCCGCCGCCGCCGTCGGGCGCGGTCTGTTCGGGCCGCGCGGCGAGGGGGGCTTCACGCTGCCGCTGCTCGGCGGCATGCTGCGCGACTCCTACGGCCTGACGGGCCGTCGGCTCGGCGTGCAGGCCAACTCGGACCTCGGCACGCTGCCCCGCTACCCGCACGCCAACTTCTCCCGCGGCACCGCCTCCGGCGGCGGCCTCTACCCGATCGGCATCCACTGGGTCAGCGGGCCGAGCGGGCCGCTGACCCCCGGCGTGCACCACTACTCCACCCCGCACCACTCGATGCGGCGGCTGCTGACCGGCGACGTCACGCCCGACGTGCGGGCCGCGCTCGGCGGCCGCTCCGAGGAGTGCGACCAGTTCCTGGTGCTGACCGTCAAGTTCTGGCAGAACGCCTTCAAGTACAACAGCTTCGCCTACCACGTGGTCACCATGGACCTGGGCGCGCTGCTGGAGACCTGGCGGATCTGGGCCGGTGCGCAGGGCCTGCGGCTGGACGCCGCGCTCTGGTTCGACGAGGAGCGGATCGGCCGGCTGCTCGGCCTGCGCGCCGAGGAGGAGGGCGTGTTCGCCGTCGTCCCGCTGCGCTGGGCCGGCGCGGGCGCCGACCCGCTGTCGGCCGAGCCGACCGGGGCCGTCGTCCGGGCCGCCGAGCAGGAACGGTCGCGGACCGTCATCGAGTTCGAGACCGTCCGGCGGATCCACCGGGCCACCCTCGACGGCGCGGCCGAGCGGCCCGCCGAAGGGGTGCTGGACGCGGCGCTGGACGAGGCCTGGGCGCGGCTCCGGGCGGCGTCCGCGCCGGCCGGGCCGGTCGGCGAGCCGATCCGGCTGCCCGCACCGCGGGAGGCCGCGCTCGGCGTCCGCGAGGCGCTGCGGGCCCGGCGCAGCAGCTTCGGACGGTTCACCGGCAACCCGCCGATGTCCGCCGAGCAGCTGTCCACCGCGCTCGCCGCCGCCGCCTCGGCCGGAAAGCTGATCAATTGTCAGGAAGGGCCGGTGAACGGCCCGTTGACGCGGCTGCACGTGTTCGTCAACCATGTCGCGGGCGTGCCGGCCGGCGCGTACGCGTACCAGCCGGGCGAGCGCACGCTGACACCGGTCGAGGCGGGACCGCAGGGCGGGTTCCTGCAGCGGAACTACTTCCTGGACAACTACAACCTGGAGCAGGCCGGTGCGCTGATCCTGGTCAGCGCCCCCACCCCGGCCGTGCTGGACGCCGTCGGCGACCGCGGCCTGCGCCTGGTGAACGCCGCCGTCGGCGCGACCTCGCAGGCGCTGTACACGGTCGCCCCGGCGGCCGGGCTGGCCTGCGGAGTGGCCCTCGGCTTCGACTCCGTCTCCTACACCGAGCACCTGGGCCTCGTGGACGGCGAGGAACTGCCGCTGCTGATCATGATGATCGGTCAGGAGCACCGCAGCCCGGCCGACTTCGACCACGCGATCGCCTGACCGGCGGAGGAACGTTGACCACCACTGTGACCGCGGGAAGCGCCGCACCCGCCGGCCGGGCACTCGGCCTCGGGCCCCGCTTCATGCTGCGCGCCGGCGGGTTGCCCGTCGAGGCCGTGCATGGCCTTCGCTCGGCCGAAGTCTTCGGCTGGGCCGAGGAGTTGGTGGCCGAGGAGGAGCGGCTGGCCGACCTCGGCGCCCGGCTGAGCGACCCGCTGTCGGCGCTCGTCAAGCTCGCGCCGGACGCCGACGGCCGCCGCCGGGTGCTGGACCTGCGGCGCAGGGTGTTCAACAACCGGATGCCCGCGCGGCCCGCCGAGGCGCTCGCGCTGGTCGCCGAACTCGACCAGGACGCCGCCGAGTTGCTCGCCCAGTGGCTGCCCGCCCGGCAGCGCCTGGCCGAGCTGCGGGACGCCGGAGGCCCGGTCTTCGAGCGCGAACTCGTCCGCACCCGGGCCGAGTTGCGCCGCCTGGCGAGCCTGGACGAACTGCGGCTCGGCCTGCTGCTGGCCTCGCCGCCGCTGGAGGCCCGCCTGGACGGCATCGGCGCACCGAGCGCCGCGCCGGACAAGCGGACCCGCAAGATGGAACGCTCGCTGCTGTCGTACCTGTACCGGACGGCCTGCAAGACCAGCCCGTTCAGCACCTTCACGCCGGTCGCCGTCGGGACGTTCGGCGAGCCGGTCGCCGGTGCGGAGCCCGCGGACGGCACCGAGCTGCTGCTGGGCGACGGGCGCCGCAGCCACCCGCGGCTGAACGTGGTGGTGCTGGCCCGGCTCGCCGAACTGGTCGCCGCCGACCCGGAGCGCCGCGCCGACCTGCCGGTGGCCCCCGCCTCCGGCATGGAGCTGACCGAGGACCGAGTGCGCTACGTGCGGCGCTCGGTGACGGCGGGCGACGCCGGCGCGGCGGTGAGCTTCGACGCGGCCCGCGACCGGCTGTTCTTCCTGCGTCTGAGCGGCGTACTGGAGCGACTGCTGGAGCTGTTCCGGCAGCGCCCGCGGATCCGGTTCGGCGAGCTGGCGGCCGAACTCGCCGCGCAGCTCGGCCCGGACGGCGGCGCCGCCGACGCGGGCGACGCCGAGCGGTACCTGGCCGCGCTGCTGGACGTCGGCATCCTGCAACTGCCGCTGCTGGCCACCGACGTGCACACCGGCGACCCGCTGAGGTCCTTCCAGCGGGCGCTGCGCTCGCTGGAGCGCCCGTGGGCGACCGCGGTCGCCGACCGGCTGGCCGGGCCGATCGCCGCGCTGGAACGCTACCCGGCGGCCGACGTCCCGACCCGGCGGGCGCTGCTGGTCGAGATCCGCTCCGAACTGGCTGCCGTCCAGGCCGAGTTGGGGGAGGAACGGGCGAGTGTCCCGCAGACCCTGCTGTACGAGGACGTCGCCGCCGGCCAGGTGACGGCCGACCCGCGGCCGTGGGCGCGGCTGGCCGCCGAGCCGCTGGCCGAACTCACCAGGATCCTCCCGGTGTTCGACCTGGGCCTGGCCCAACGCCTCACTCTGAAGGGCTTCTTCCTGGCCCGGCACGGCCGGGGCGGCCGCAGCGACGACCTGCTGCAACTGGTGCACGACTTCCACGAGGACATCTTCAACCAGTACCTGCAGTTCACCGCCGCCAAGTCGGGCGACGCCGAGCACCGCGGCTACCCGCCGGAGGAGAACTGGCTGGGCCAGCCGCAGATCACCGCGCTCGACCGGGCCCGCGCCGAACTGGCCCGCCGGATGCGCCACTTGGCGGAGCAGCTGCCGGACGACGCGGAGGAACTGGCGCTCACGGACGCCGACCTGGCCGCCGTCGCCGCCGAACTCGGCACGGGCGTCGGCGAGTTCGCGCCGCACAGCCACTTCGTCCAGCTGTCCGCGCAGGACGGCGAGCCGCTGGTGGTGCTCAACCACTCGTACGGCGGGCTGTGCTTCCCGTTCACCCGGTTCACGCACTGCTTCGACGACGACCGCGTCGCCCTGCCGGCCGGGCTGCGCGGCACGCTGCGCCGGGTGGTGCCCGAGGGCGCGGTGCTGGCGGAGGTCACCGCGGGTGCGGCCACCACCAACCTGAACCTGCACGCGCGGCTGACCGACTACGAGTTGGTGTGCCCGGGCGAGACCAGCACCGCGCCCGAGGGCGCGCAGATCCACCTGGACGACCTGTACGTCGAGCACGACCCGGCCGCCGACCGCCTGGTGCTGCGCTCGCGGCGGCTCGGCGTCGAGGTGGTCCCGGTCTACCTCGGCTACCTGGTGCCGATGGTGCTGCCCGACATCCCGCGCAGCCTGCTGCTGTTCTCACCGACCTCGCGGGTGACGCCCGAACTGTGGCGCGGCGTGCCCGCCGCCGCCTCGGAGACCGGCGTCGCCCGCCGTCCCCGGGTCCGCCTGGGCAGCCTGGTGCTGCACCGGCGCAACTGGACCGCCACCGCCGCGGCACTGCCGCAACTCCCGCCGGGAGCAACCGAGTCGGAGCGATACCTGGAATGGCAGCGCTGGCGTCGCCGGCACTCCCTGCCCGACCGGGTGTTCGCCCGGGCGTACCCCGAGGGGCCCGGCGTCCCCCTCGGGGCCGCCAAACCCCAGTACGTGGACTTCGCCAGCCCGCTGTCGCTGACCGCGCTGGACGCCCTGCTGTCCGGCGGCGCCGGACGGCTGGTGCTGGAGGAGATGCTGCCCGGCGAGGACGCGCTGCACGTCCGCTCCGCGCACGGGCGCCACGTCGCCGAACTGGCCCTGGAAATCCTGCCGTCGGTGCCGCCGGAGCCTTCGGTGGAGCAGAACGGTGCGATCGAGACCCGGCTAGGAGAGCCGAACCAATGACCGATCTGTCGTCGTCCCCGGACACCCCGGGGGACTGGCTCGCGCTGCACGTCTTCTACGCCGCCAGCCCGCGGCCGCTGCTGCTGCAGTGCGTGCGCCCGCTGGTGACCGAACTCGCCGACGAGGGCCTGCTCGCCGGGTACTTCTTCATCAACTACTGGGTGGAGGGCCCGCACCTGCGCCTGCGGCTGCGCCCCGCCCGCCCCGAGGCCGCCGAGCAGGTCCGCGAGCGCGCCGAGACCGCCGTCGCCGAGTTCCTGCGCCGCCGCCCCGCGCTCTACCAGGTGGCGGACAGCTTCTTCGCGGAGCTCTACAACACCATGTTCGAGCTGGAGTTCACGCCCGACGAGCGGGCCGAACTGGTCGGCCCGGACGGGAGGATGAGGCTGCGGGAGAACAACACCTTCAGCCGCGAGGAGTACGAACCCGAGTACGGCAAGTACGGCGGCCCCGCCGGGATCGACCTCGCCGAGTGGCACTTCCAGCACTCCAGCGACCTGGTGATCGAAGCCACCCGCACCATGAACCTGCACCTGCGCACCGTGGTGCTGGGCCTGGCCACCCAGCTGATGATGACCATGACGGCGTGCTTCCTCCCCGAGGAGGACGACCTGCTGGCCTTCCTCGACCGCTACCACGCGTTCTGGAACCGCTCGTTCGCCGGCACCAACTACACCGCGCAGCAGGGCTACGACCGGGCCTACGCCAGCATGGGCGACACCCTGCCGGCCAGGTTCCGGGCGATCCGCGCGGCGATCGTCGACCGGGCGCCCGAGCGGCTGCCCGCCGTGCTCCGCGGCTGGGCCGAACACTGCCTCGAACTGCGCGAGAAGGCCGCCGAGTTGGCACGCCGCGGCGAACTGGTCTTCCGCTCCTGGGACGGCACCCGCGACCTGACCGTCACCGACCCCGCCGAGGCGCTGCCGATGCTGCTGTTCCCGTACGCGCACATGACCAACAACCGGCTGTCGGTGACCGTCCGCGACGAGGCGTTCCTGTCGTACATCCTGGCCCGTGCCCTGCGCGAGCCGCAGCCCGCGGCGGCGCCGTGAGCAGCCGTCGCCTGCTGGAGCTGCGGCCGGCGATCCGCCCCGAACTGCGGATCGCCCGGCCGCTGCGCCGCGGCACCGCCGTCGTCCACCTGCTGCACGACCCGATCGGCGGGCGGCAGTTGGAGATAGGGCCGAAGGAGCACTTCATCATCGCCCGGCTCGACGGCACCCGGACCCTCGCCCAGGTCGGCGAGGAGTACGCGCAGCGGTTCCGGGTCCGGCTCGGCGAGCCGCAGTGGCAGCAGATGATGGGCCTGCTGTACACCCGCGGACTGCTCGTCGACGCCCCCGTCCCGGTGCCGCCGAAGGCCGCCGAGCGGCCCCGCTCCGGCCTGCTGAGCGGCCGGGCCAAGCTGGTCGCCGACGCGCCCCAACTGCTCGACACCCTGCACCGCGTCACCGGATTCGCCCGCCGCCGCGCCGTCCTGGCGCCGCTGCTGGCCCTGGTCGCGGCACTGCTGGTCGCCGTCGCCGTCCAACTGCCCACCCTGATCGACGAGACCCGGCGGCTCAGCGACAACCCCGTCGCACTGTTCGCCGTCGGCACCCTGCTGTGGACCAGCCTCGCCCTGCACGAACTCGCCCACGGCCTGGTCGGCCGTGCCTACGGCGGCCGGATCGGCGAGATCGGGCTGCGCTGGCGGCTGCCGATGACGTACCTGTACTGCGAGGTGGAGGACGTCCGGTTCTTCGCCCGCCGTCGCGAGCAGATCGCCACCGCCGCCGCCGGCGCGGTCGCCAACCTGGCCTTCCTGCTGCCGTTCTACCCCGCCTGGGCGCTGCTGCCCGCACACGCCCAGGCCCGGCCGTTCCTCGGCGGACTGCTGCTGCTCGGCACCGCCGTCGCCCTCGGCAACCTGCTGCCGCTGCCCCCGCTGGACGGCTACAAGGCGCTCGGCTACGCCCTGGACACCCTTCAACTGGCCACCGAGAGCCGCACGTTCGCCGCCGTGGCGGTCCGCGCCGCGATCCGCCGCGACGGCGCCGAACTGCGCCGCTACCCGGCCCGGCTGCGCCTGGTCCACGGCGGCTACGCGCTCGGCTGCGCGGTGCTGGCCGCCGCCCTGCTGGCCGCAGCGAGCGCCCTGCTGGCGGCCTGGTTCGGCCCGCTCGCGGGCTGGCTGCCGGCCCTCGCGGTGGTGGCCGCGCTGCTGCTGTGGGCGGCGGGCGGCGCGCTGCGGTCGCTGCGCGGGGGACGCGAATGAACGGACCATGACCGGAGCAACTGTGCGGTGCAGCAAGGCGGGTGACGTGAGGTCGCGTGATGTCGGCAAGGAGAGAACACAGATGAGCACAGGTGACGGCCGCCCCGACGCGGCAGTGGCGCTGGACGGCGTCCGCAAGCGCTACGGCACGGTCCAGGCACTCGACGGAGTGTCCCTGACGGTCGAACGGGGTGAGTTCTTCGGCATCCTCGGCCCCAACGGCGCCGGCAAGACCACCCTGGTGGAGATCGTCGAAGGACTGCGAACCCCCGACTCCGGCACCGTCAGCGTGCTCGGCGAAAGCCCCTGGCCGCGCAACACCGCACTGCTGCGCCGCCTCGGCATCCAGACCCAGAGCTCGGCGTTCTTCACCCGGCTCACCGCCCGGGAACACCTGGAGACCGTCGCCGCGCTCTACCGCCTGGAGCGGCCCGCCGCGCTCCGCGCCCTCGATCTGGTCGACCTCGGGGACCAGGCCGACCGCCGCATCGACCAGCTCTCCGGCGGCCAGCGCCAACGCCTGGCGCTCGCCACCGCACTGATCCACGAACCCGAACTGATCTTCCTGGACGAGCCGACCGCCGCCCTCGACCCGGCCGCCCGCCGCTCGCTCTGGGAGGTGCTGCGCGCCCTCAAGGGCGACGGCCGCACCATCGTCCACACCACCCACCACCTCGACGAGGCCGAGGCGCTCTGCGACCGGGTGGCGATCGTCGCCCGCGGCGCCGTGCTCGCCGTCGACAGCCCCCGCCACCTGATCAAGTCGCTCTCCGCGCCCACCACACTGCGCGTCCCCGCCTACCGGCTCGGCGTCGAGGACGTCCGCGACCTGCCCGGCGTCGAGAGCGCCGGCATCGAGGGCGGCGAACTGGTGATCTCCACCCACACCGCCAACCAGGTGCTGCTCGCCCTCGGCGACCTGGTCGACCTGGAGGAGATCACCACCCGCACGGCGACCCTGGAGGACGCCTACCTCGCACTGACCACGACGGAGCAGCGCCGGTCGTGACCGCCCACCTCGAACCGGCTGCGACGGAGCAGTGCCGGTCGTGACCGCCCACCTCGAACCGATCGCAACGGAGCACCGACCGTGAACGCCTACACCGCCGTGACCAGGGCCAGCTACCTCGCCTACCTGCGCGACCGCACCTCGGTGATCTTCACCTTCGCGTTCCCGCTGGTCTTCCTGATCGTCTTCGGGATGATCTTCCAGGGCCAGGCGGTGGACGGCGGCCTGTCCTACATCAACTACATCGCGCCCGGCGTGCTCTCCTGGGGCATCGGCAACGCCGCCCTGTTCGGCGTCGCCTTCACCCTGATGCACTGGCGTCGCGACGACCTGCTGCGCCTGATCTGGCGCACCCCCACCCCGCTGCCCACCGTGCTCGGCGCCCGCTACGCCGTCGCCCTCGGCACCGGCCTGGTCCAGGCCGTGCTGTTCACCGCCGTCGCACTCGCCGCCTTCGGCCTGCACCTGTCCGGCTCCTGGCCGCTCGCGCTGCCCGTGCTGGTCTTCGGCATCACCGCCTTCGCCGCGCTCGGCCTGGTCGTCGGCACCCTCGCCAACACCCCCGAGGCGGTCGCCGCGATCGCCAACTGCGTGATGGTCCCGATGGCGTTCCTGTCCGGCGCGTTCTACCCCATCGACCTGATGCCGGGCTGGCTCCAGGGCCTCTCCCGGGCCCTGCCGCTGCGCTACTTCGACGAAGGCGTCACCGACGCCGTCGGCGGCCGCGGCGGCATCGCCATGCCGTTCCTCGACTGCGCCGCGCTCACCGGCTTCACCCTGGTCTTCGCGCTGATCGCCGCCAAGACCTTCCGCTGGAGCAACCGAAACTGACGCACCGTCAGGTTCGAACTCGCTGACCCGCCGCGCGGGCAGACCGATCCCACCCCCGGCCCGCCCGGCCGGGGTCTCCCCGGAGGCACCAGATGACCACCCCCGCCGAGGCCTCGTTCGAAGCCGCCAGGGACCGGATGGAGCGTCGACTCGCCGAACGCGCCGCCGGCGACGGGCACCCCGCGCCCGCGGTCGCCGTCCTCGGCGGCACCGACCTGCTGCGCCCCGAACCCGCCGACGCCGCCCGCCGCCGCGCCCGCGCCACCGTCCACCTCACCGCGCAGACCGTCCTGATCGGCCCGTGGGGCGGCGACCCCGACGGCGCGTGCGGCACCTGCCTGGCCATGCGCTGGCAGCGCCTGCGCAGCCGCACCGAACGCGAAGCCCTGGAGACCGGCCGCACCAGCACCCTGGCCGGCCCCGGCCTGCCCCCGCTGCCCGACCACGCCGTCGACGCCGTCTGGGCACTGCACCTGCTCACCGCCGACGCCGCCCCGACCGCACTGCCCCAGGTCTCCCGGCTCGACCTGGAGACGCTGCGGGTGCAGACCTTCCCGCTGCTCGCCGAACCGCTCTGCCCGTCCTGCGCGGACCGTGACGGGGAGGACGGTGACGGCGTGGTCGGTGGCGGGGAGGACCGTGGCGGCGTGGTCGGTGGCGGCGCAGTCCGTGACGGGGTGCCGGGCGTCGAACAGCCCGTGCTGCCCCTGGTCTCCCGCCCCAAGCCCGCCCCCGACCGCCGCCGGCTGCGCCCGGCCGACGGCTACGACCTGCCCGAAGCGGCGCTCGCCAACCCGGTCTGCGGCGTGCTCGGCGCCGGCACCTGGACCGACGTGGTCTCGCCGACCACCGCCCCCGTCGCCGGCTCCGTCTTCATGCGCGGCTACGCCGGACTCACCGACGTCACCTGGAGCGGCCAGGCCAACTCTTTCCGGGCCAGCCGCTCGCTCGCCTTCCTGGAAGGCCTGGAACGCTACGCCGGTACCCATCGCCGCTCCAACACGCCCCTCCTGACGGACAGTTACCGCAACCTGGGGGCCGCCGCACTCGACCCGCGGGAATGCGGCCTGTACAGCGAACGCACCTACCGCGACGACCCGATGCTCGGCCCGTTCGACCCCGACCGGCCGATCCCCTGGGTCCAGGGCTGGTCCCTGCGCGACCAGAAGCCCGTCCTGGTGCCCGCCCGGCTCTGCTACTACAGCGCCGGCGTCGCCGCCGACAACTTCGTCTTCGAATGCTCAAACGGCTGTGCCATCGGCAGCTGCCTCGAAGAGGCCATCCTGTACGGCCTGCTCGAACTGATCGAACGGGATGCCTTTCTGATCGGCTGGTACGGCAACGCCCGGCTGCCCGAGATCGACCTCACCGCCAGCACCGGGCCCGCGCTGCGTGCCATGCTCGACCGGGCCGCCCTGCTCGGCTACGACGTGCACGCCTTCGACAACCGGATCGACCTCGCCGTCCCCGTCGTCACCGCCCTCGCCGTCCGCCGCGACGGCGGCCCCGGCACCCTCGCGTTCGCCGCCTCCGCCGGATTCGACCCCGAGGACACCGTCGAATCCGCGGTCTCCGAGATCCTCACCTACATCCCGCACCTGCCCGGCCAGGTCCACGAGCGACCCGCCGAACTCGTCGCGATGGCCTCGGACTTCGACCTGGTGCGCCGCCTGCCCGACCACGCCGCGCTGTTCGGCCTGCCGCAGATGGCCCAGCACGCCCGCAGCTACCTCGAACCCACCGCCCCCGCCCGGCCCGCCGCCGAGCTGTACGCCGACTGGGCCGAGACCTGCCCGCGCGGCACCGACCTGCTCGACGACCTGCTGTTCTGCCGCGACCGGTTCACCGACGCCGGGTACGACGTCATCGTGGTCGACCAGACCTCACCCGAACAGCGCCGCCTCGGCCTGCACACCGTCAGCACCCTGGTGCCCGGACTGCTCCCCATCGACTTCGGCTGGACCCGCCAGCGCGCCCTCCAACTGCCGCGCCTGCGCACCGCGTTGCGCCGCGGCGGGCTGCGCGCCACCGATCTCGCCGAGGACGAACTGCGGCTCGTCCCGCACCCGTTCCCGTAGGCGCCGCCGAGGCCCTGGCTGTTCGGAAACGGCCGATGGCCCCCCGCCCGTGAGGGAGGAGGGCCACCGGACGACTGCGCCGCAGGCTCAGGCGGTGCAGGAGGTGGTGCTGGTGGTGCTGGAGCAGGTGCTGGTGCTGGAGCAGGAGGTCGAGGAGCCCAGCATGACCTCGGAGGTGTCCGAGTAGTCGCTGATCTCGAAGGTCTCCGACTCGAGGTTCAGGATCTCCTGGGCCAGCGACGCGAGCGAAGTGTCAGCCATGGCACTTCTCCTTTCGGTGCAGGGGGGCGGTCCGGCCGTCACAGCCGGACCGTGGACGGAAGGAGCCGGCGGCGCTTCTCGCGAATCGCCGTCGCGCACACGTCAGTTCTACCGAGGGCCGCTGGCAGTACCCGGCGAACCCCACTGACAAGTCACTGACCACCCGTCGCCACGCCCCAGGAGCGCCGCCCCGATGACCGCTGCCCCGCCCGACGCTGCCCCCTCCGACGCCGGCCTCGCCCGGGCCGCCGAGCTCTACCTCGACCTGCACCGGCACCCCGAACTGTCCGGCGCCGAGGAACGCACCGCCGCCCGCTTCGCCGACCGGCTGGCCGGGGCCGGGTACCAGGTGACCCGAGGCATCGGCGGCCACGGCGTCGCCGCCGTGCTGCGCAACGGCCCCGGACCGGTGGTCATGCTGCGTGCCGAACTCGACGCGCTGCCGGTCGCCGAACGCACCGGCCTGCCGTACGCCAGCACCGCCACCGGCCGCACCCCCGACGGCCGGGAGGTGCCGGTGATGCACGCCTGCGGCCACGACGTCCACCTCGCCTGCGCGGCGGGGGCCGCCGCCGCACTCGCGGACGCCCGGGACGCCTGGCGCGGCACCGTGCTGGTGGTCGGCCAGCCCGCCGAGGAGACCCTGTCGGGCGCGCGGGCGATGCTGGCGGACGGCCTGTACCGGCGTTTCGAGCCGCCCTCGGTGGTGCTCGCCCAGCACACCGCGCCGCTGCCCGCAGGAATGGTCGCCCACGGCCGGGGCCCGGTGACGGCCGGCAGCCGCACCCTGCGCGTGGTGATCCACGGCCGCGGCGGGCACGCCGGCGCACCCCACCTGGCCCTGGACCCCGTGGTGGCGGCCGCCGCCGTCGTCCTGCGGCTCCAGTCGATCGTCGCCCAGGAGACCTCGCCCGCCGAGCAGTTGGTGGTCACCGTCGGCTCCCTGGAGGCGGCCGGCCAGGGCAACGTGATCCCCGACCGGGCGGTGCTGGCGGTGACGGTGCGCGGCTTCGCCGAGGAATCCCTGGAGCGGGCCTGCACCGCCGTGCGGCGGATCGTCCGCGGCGAGGCCGCCGCCTCCGGCTGCCCCCGGGAACCCGAGTTCGAGGAGCTCTCCCGCTCCGGCGTCAACACCCCCGATCCGGCCCTCGCCGAACAACTGCGCACCGTGCACCGGAAGTTGTTTGGCCCCGCCCGGGTCTCCGAGTGGCCGCCCGCGCTCGCCACCGAGGACTTCCCGCTGTTCGGCCCCGCCGGCGAGAGCCTTCACGGCGTGCCCGGCATCCGCACCGCGTACTGGATGCTCGGCATGGTCGGCCCCGAGCAGTGGGCCGCCGCCCCCGGCCCCGACGCCGCCCGGAAACTCGCCGCCCTGCCCGCCAACCACTCACCCGAGTTCCGCCCCCAGGTCGGCGCCACCCTGCGCACCGGCATCGCCGCCCTGCACGCGGCCGCGCTTGCGAGCCTCGGCAGGCCGTAGCCGGTCGACGGAGCGTCGGTGTCCACGGCCGTCGCTGCGCCAGTGCGGAGCGTCGGGAACGGAGCGTCGGGGCCGTGGGTCGGGGCCGGTGGGTCGCTACGGGCGGCCGAACCAGTCGCGCAGACGGTGGCGGAGGCCTGCGGCCGGGCGGCGGGGCTCGTAGTGGTGGGCGTCCCGGTCGCGGGTGGGTCGGTGGCGGGTCTCGCGGTGGTGGGTGAGGGCCGCGCGCAGCGTCGCGAGGTCGTGGGTGCCGGGCAGGGGCGGGGCCGGTTCGCCGTGGTGGGCGGCGCGGGCGCTGTCGAGCAGGTGCTGGTGCAGTGCGTTCACCCGCCCACCCTGGGCCACGGGCCGCCCGGCAGTCCCGTCGTTTGACGGCTCCCGTCAAACGACCCGAGGGGGTTTCTCCGCCCGAGGCGGCACCATGGACAGGTGAGCGTGACCATCGACATCACCGGCCTGCCGCACGAGCGCATCGTCTTCCGCCCCTCGCCGCTGGCCGAACTCGGCAACGCCTTGCACGCGCTGGCCGAGCCCGACCACCACACCGGACTGCACGCGTGGACGACGGCGACCACCGCCGCGCTCGCGCCGGACCTCGCCGACCGGCTGCTGGAGGCCGAGTTCATGTGGCAATCGACACGCTCCGACTTCCTGCTGCCGCCGCACCCCCGGGAGACCCTCGCCGAGGAGCTCGACGACCTCGACCGGATGGACGACGAGAAGTTCGTCGGCGCGGCGCTGGAGATCTCCTGCAGCACCAGCTTCTACTCCAGGGGCCTGCCGTCGCCCCTGGTCGACGAGTGGTCCCGGCGGCGGGCACTCGACCTCGCCGCCGCCCGCGGCCCGCGCCAGGCGGCGTTCGTGGAACGGATGCTCGCCGACCCCACCGCCGCGCGCGCCTGGATCCGACGCCTGCTGGAGGACTGCGACCGGGCGTTCTTCGCCGACACCTGGCAGCGGGTCCGCGACGGGCTCGCCGCCGACGCCCGGGACAAGACCGAACTGCTGCGCCGCAAGGGCCTGGCGGCGGCGCTCACGGCGGCGTCCCCGGCGCTGAGCCTGGCGGAGGACGAGCACGGCACCCGCATCGTCGTCGACAAGCTCGTGCAGGGCCGCACCCGGGCGGACACCGCCGTCACCCTGCTGCCGAGCGTCTTCGGCCGGCCGCACCTGTTCACCCTGTACGCGCCGGGCTGGCAGCCGGTGATCCAGTACCCCGCCGCCGCCGGCCACGGCCTCGACCACACCGATTCGACGGAGACGATCGTGCTGCGGCTGGAGGCGCTCACCCACCCGGTGCGGATCAGCCTGTGCCGCCACCTCGCGCGCGGCGCGTACTCGACCAACGAGCTGGCCGACGCGTCCGGCATCACCGCCCCGGAGGCCTCCCGACACCTGGCCGTACTGCGGAAGGCCGGGCTGGTCGTCACCCGGCGGCGGGGCCGCTACGTCCTCCACCAGCTCGACCTTCCGGTCGTCGCGCGGATCGGCGGCGACTTCCTGGAGTCCGTGCTGCGCTGACCCGGCCGAATCCGCCCGGAACGCGGACTGCTGCGGCGCCCGTCGGGCGCTCCCGTGACCCGGGTCAACCGGCAGCGGCTGGTGGGTCGTTGTGCGCAGCCGGAGGCCGGAGCGGGTGACGGGGAGGCGCCGTGACGAACCCCGGGAACGTCGCCCCCGCCACCGGGCCGCAACCGTCCCGCTCGGAGGCCGGAGAACCCGATGACCCTGCCCGACCCCGACCGCCTCACCGGCCGTCAGGTCCTGCTCGCCGCCCTCACCGAAGAACCCGCCTGCGCCGACACCGCCGCCGACCTCCTCACCGAGTCCCGCCTCGGCGGCGCGCTCGCCCTGGCCGGCGTCGTCGTCCTCGCCGCGGTCGTCGCCTGGCTCCAGACCGAGGCCGACATCCGCTTCCCAAAGCCGGTGTGTGGGACGCGGCCGGCCGGTTGGCGGTGCACCTTGCCGAGCGTGCGGAGCCGCGCGATCTCCAGGAACTGGGTGTTCATGCCTGGTACTTCTGGACCTGCAAGGCGTCGGCGGCGGTTCGAGTGCTGCTCCGCCGTGGGCTGATCGCCCGAGCCGACCCATGGGAGTGTGCGGACTACGAGGCGCACGTGGACGTTCTCGAAGCGCTCCACTTCGCCGGGGAGACCGCTGCGGTCAGGTCCTTCGCGCGGCGGTGCGTGACGGACATCAGCATGGAGGACACGTAGGGGGTCGGCGCACTGGTGGGCTTCCTGACCCGGCAGGGAATGACCGATCTCCGGGCGACCTTGATCGAGCGGGCCGTCGAAGGGGCGGATCTCGACCACGTCCAGAGTGTGGCGAGGCTGTTGGAGGCGCTGGCGGAGGCCGGCGACGGCGACGCCGTCGCCCGGCTGCTGCGCCGGGATCCGGTGGGATGCGTCGACCTGAGGCGGGCGTCGGCCGACCACAGCCAGCAGCTCCTGGACGTGCTCAGGAAGGTCGGCTGCCCGCAGGCGGAGGAGTTCGCCCGCCGGGCCAGGGCGGTCGGCTGCTTGCCGGGGGAGGAGTACCTGCCTCACGGGCTGAACCCGGACGGCACCCGCGCTGCGCCGTGGACCTGGGCCGAGCTGGTGGCGCAGGGCGAGTGCTGACGGCGCGGGCCGGGAATGCCGCAGCCCCGGCCGGGGTGGCCGGGGCTGCGGGTGGGGTGGCTGGGGTGGTCAGGCGGCGGCGGGGGTGGGGAGGTCGAGGCCGCGGGTGGTGACCAGGTGGGCGGTGCCGTCGACCAGGCGGTAGGAGAGGCCGACGACGGCGGTGCGGCCGGCGGCGACCGCGTCGGAGAGGATGCGCGAGCGCTCCATGAGGAGGGCCACGGTGTGCCTTATGTGCTCGTTGATGAAGTGGGAGTTGTCGGTGTGGCCGGCGGCGTTCGCGGCGAGCACGCTCGGGGTGACCCGCTCGATCACGTCGCGGACGAAGCCCTCGCCGGTGGCGCCGGCGGCGACCGCCTCGCGGGTGGCGGCGACCGCGCCGCAGGAGTCGTGGCCGAGGACCACGACCAGCGGGGTGCCCAGCAGGCTCACGCCGTACTCGATGCTGCCGAGAACCTCGGGGCCGAGCACGTGGCCGGCGGTGCGGACCACGAACAGGTCGCCGAGGCCCTGGTCGAAGATGATCTCGGCGGCGAGCCGGGAGTCGGAGCAGCCGAACATCACCGCGAACGGGGCCTGCGCCGGTGCGGTCTGGGCGCGGCGGGCGGCATCCTGGTTCGGGTGCTCGGGGCCGCCGGCGACGAACCTGCCGTTGCCCGCCAGCAGCATCTCGAAGGCTTCGGTGGGAGTGAGGTGCGCGGCGTCTGTCATGCCCGCAGACTACGTCCCCTGCCTATCGGGAGGCTCGTCCGGGCCACCTCCTGGACTCTTTCGAGTCGTTCGGAAACCGGGGCGAATCGGTGGAGACCGGGCGGAATCGTTCGGATATCGGTGTGTCGAAGGCGATAATTATGCACCGAATGCGCCATTGGTGCGGACACCGCCGACCCCGTCGATACCGCCGATTGCCGCCGCGGCGCCGTTGACTCCCGGCCGGGGTCGGGCGCCGCTCAGTAGCAGCGGTAGTCGCGGGTGCCCTCGTAGGTGTCGCCGAAGCTGTTGCGGAACACCACGTTGTAGTGGCCGTAGCGGTAGCCGTTGCCGCCGGTGTACGTGTACGACAGGGTCTGCACGAAGCCGCCGTTGCCGTAGTAGTTGGTGTAGGAGTCCGGGCAGCCCATGCCGCTCAGGTCGGCGATCGGCGCGGCGAAGGCGGTGCCCGCCAGCCCGAGCGTCAGGGCGCCGCCGAGGGCGAGCACGGATGCGGCCTTGGCGGCGCGGCGAACGGGCATGGGGGGCTCCTTGGAGTGTGGGGGCCGTCTGGGGTGTGCGGAGGCCCTTGTGGGGGCGGGCCGATCCTGCCCGGGTTGAATTGATCGCGTCAATGGTATGGACCAATTCGGGCGAGAGGGTGGCTGGATTCCGGCCCGGCGGGCGGTAATGTCCGGTTGCGCCGGTGTGATGTACGGGCGGCGGCGACGCGGGACGGGCGGCCGACGGCGTCGCGGAGCGAGAAGCGGGCGTCGCCGGACGGGACGCGGAGGGCGGGCGCGGTGGACGGCTGGGAGTGGGACGAGACGCTGTTCGCCGGCGCGGCCGAGCACTGTGCGCGCGGGCGGCTCCCGTGCGCCCCGGGCTGGCTCGGGCACTCGCCCCCGGGCCGGCGCAGGCACTCGCCCGCGCCCTGCAACTCGACGGCGCCGGACGGCTGTTGGACCTCGGCTGCGGTCCCGGGACGCTCGTCCTCGGCCTGGCCGGGCTGTTCGGCGAGGTGGTCGGCGTGGACCCGGACGTCGGGATGCTCGCCGAGGCGGCCCGGGCCGCCGGGCGCGCCGGACCGGCCGGCCGGGCCCGCCGGGTGAACGCCCGCGCCGAGCAACTGCCGTCCGGGCTAGGCACGTTCACCGTCGCCACGTTCGGCAACTCGCTCCACTGGATGGACCGCGAGCAGGTCGCCGCCACCGTCCACGACCTGCTCCGCCCGGGCGGCGCGGCCATCCACCTCGCCGACTGGAAGGCCGAACCGCGAACCACCTCCGGCCTCCCGCACCCGCCGCTGCCGCAGGACGCCGTCGACGCCCTGGTCCGCGCCTACCTGGGCCCCGTCCGACGCGCCGGGCGCGGCCTGCTGCCGCACGGAACGCCCGGCGGCGAGTCCGAGGTCTTCGCCCGGGCCGGTTTCGCGGGCCCCGAACGCCTGATCGTCCCCGGCGGGGCCGTCCTGGAACGCACCGAGGACGACGCCGTCGCCGCCGTGCTCTCCCTCTCCTCCTCCGCCCCGCACCTGTTCGGCCCGCGCCTGCCGGCCTTCGAGGCCGACCTGCGCCGGCTGCTCCGCGAGGCGTCCCCGTCGGGCCTCTTCGCCGTCCGGTTGCCGAGCACCGAGGCGGTGATCCGGCGCGCGGACCGATTCGGCGTCAGGCGCGGTCCCGGTAGAGGACGGCCGTCGCGGCGGTGAGGACGGCGGCCAGGACGAGCGCCCAGGGGAGGTGGTGGTGCAGGACCAGCAGGGCGCCCGGGACGGTGCCGGCGGTCATGGTGAGGGCGGCGAGGACGCGGCGGCGCTGGTGCGGGGAGTGCCGGCCGGCCAGGCGGGTGTCGGCGGCGAGGCCGGTCAGGGTCATGGTCAGGACGGTGGTGGTGAGGTCGGGGACGCCGAGGCTGCGGACGGTGGCGTTGCGCAGGCCCATGGCGACGGCGAGCAGCGCGATCACGCCGTACTGGAGCGCGCCGCCCGTGCCGAAGGCGAAGGCCACGGCGGCGGCCGCGAGGTGCAGCAGCGTCTCGGCGGCGAGCGCGGGCCGCAGCCGGCCGAGGGTGAGGCGTCCGGCGAGGGCCGCGCCCAGCAGGAACGCGGCGAGCGAGGTGAGGGAGCCGAGGACGGAGAACCCGGGCGCGCCGGCCAGCGCGAAGCCGATGACCACCACGTTGCCGGTCATGTTGGCGGCGAACACGTGGGACAGCCCGAGGTAGCTGACGGCGTCGATCAGGCCGCTGACCGCCGTGAGCCCGAACAGCGCGAGGGCCAGCGGGTCGCCGTCCTCGGTGGTCGCGCCGATCGGCCGGGGCGGCGGGGTGGCGGCGGACGTGGACACGGCTCCTCCGGGCGGACGGACTGACGGGCGGTCAGTAGCCTGCCAGAGCGCCGCCGCACGGGGACGGAACCCGCCGACACGTCCGGCCGAACCCTGGGCGCGGGCGGCGTCGGCAGGCATCCTGGGGAGGATCGGCGGAACCGGCCCTCGGCAAACGGGAATGACGATGGATCAGCAGGACGTGTCCGGAGTGCGGCTGAACCGTCGGGGCCTGCTGGCCGCCGCCGCGGTCGGCCTGGCGGCAGCGGGAAGCCCGGGGAGCGCCGTCGCGGCGGGCCCGCCCACGGGCCGGGACCCGGAGACGTTCGGGCCGGCGGGGGTGCGGCCGGGGGACCCGCGGTACGAGAGCCTGCTCAGGGGCGACAACCACCGGTTCGTCGGGCGCCCGGACGAGGTGCGGGTGGTGGGCAGCACCGCGCAGGTGGTGCAGGCCGTACAGGACGCCGTCCGCGACGGGCGGCGGATCGGGGTGCGCAGCGGCGGCCACTGCTTCGAGGACTTCACCGCCGACCCGGAGATCCGCCTCCTGCTGGACCTGTCGCAGCTGGACGCGGTGGGCTACGACCCGTCGCGGCGCGCGTTCGAGGTGCAGCCCGGCGCCACCCTGGGCCGGGTCTACCGGACGCTGTTCAAGGGCTGGGGCGTGACCATCCCGGCCGGCGGCTGCCCCGAGGTGGGCGCGGGCGGCCACCTGGTCGGCGGCGGGTACGGCCCGCTCTCCCGGCGGTACGGCTCGGTGGTCGACCACCTGTACGGCGTCGAGGTGGTGGTCGTCGACCGGGACGGCACCGCCCGCGCGGTGGTCGCCACCCGCGAGCCGGACGACCCCCACCGGGACCTGTGGTGGGCGCACACCGGCGGGGGCGGCGGCAACTTCGGCGTGGTCACCCGGTACTGGCTGCGCTCGCCCCGGGGCGACGCGGAGGCCCGGGCGGCCGCCCCCGACCCGCGCCGCCTGCTGCCGCCCGCCCCGGCCGAGATCCTCGAAGCCGTGGTGGAGTGGACCTGGGACCCGGCGAAGACCACCGAGCAGGCCGTCACCACCCTGATCCGCAACTTCTGCACCTGGCACGAGACTCACAGCGACCCGGGCTCGCCCTACGACGCCCTCTACGCGATCCTCCAACTCGCCCACCAGGACGCCGGAACGTTCTCGATGGTGGTGCAGATCGACGCCGGCGTCCCCCACGCGGCCGACCTGGTCGACGAGTTCGTCACCCACGTGAACACCGGGACCGGCCTCGACCTCGACGGCGGCAGCGCCACCGCGCCCTGGCTGTACGTGATGACCTGGCCGGGCAACGGCGAGTCCGGCAACCTCGTCACCCGCCGCTACAAGGGCAAGGCCGGCTACCTGAAGCGCTCCTTCACCGACGCCCAACTCGCCACGATCCACCGCCACTTGACGAACAGCACCGGAAACGCCGCCTGCGGCATGCTGATCGTCGGCTACGGCGGCCAGGTCCGCGCGGTGGATCCCGGGGCGACCGCGGTGGCCCAGCGCGACGTGGTGATGAAGGCGGTCTACCACAGCATCTGGGCCGCGGAGCAGGACGACGCCGCCAACCTGGCCTGGGTGCGCGAGCTGTACCGCGACGTCCACCGGGACACCGGCGGGGTGCCCGTCCCCGGCGAGGTCAGCGACGGCTCCTACATCAACTACCCGGACGTCGACCTCGCCGACCCGGCCTGGAACACCTCCGGCGTCCCCTGGCACACCCTCTACTACAAGGACAACTACCCCCGCCTGCAACGCGTCAAGGCCCGCTGGGACCCGCGCGACGTGTTCCGGCACGCCCTCTCGATCGAACCGCCGCGCTGACCTGAATCGACGTCGTCTCGGGCCGGCAGACCGTGCCGGCGGTCGGCGCCCGGCCCCTGACGGGCTGGACCGCCCAGGCGCGGGGGAGCGCGGTCGTCTGCGGGAATCCCCGTTCCTGTCCTCCCGAGTGCGATTCTGGACTACGGTCACAACGGCGTTCGCGTTCCATCGGGGGAAGGTGTCAGCTGTGGCGATCGAACTGCCCGGTGAAGTGGTGGAGTTCCTCTCGTTCATCGGCATCAACTGGCCGACGGTGAACGAGGACAAGGTGCGCGAGTTCGGCGCGCACGTGCGGGAGTTCGCGCAGAACGTGGAGTCGGTGCACCAGCAGTCGACGTCCACGGTGCAGCAGTTGGGGCAGGCGTACGAGGGCGCGTCGTACGAGGCGTTGCTCGCCAAGTGGGCGGCGCTGTCCGAGAGCCACCTGAACGAGCTCGTGCAGGCGTGCCATGTGGTGGCGGACGCGCTGGACATCGCGGCGGACGTGATCGTGGCGATGAAGGTCGAGACGATCGGTGAACTCGTCGTGCTGGCGGCGGCGTTCATTGCCGACCAGGCCGCGGCGGTGGCGACGCTGGGTGCGGCGGAGGCGGCGGTGATCCTGATCGAGGAAGCCGCGAAGCGCCTGATCAACTACCTGGAACAGCAGTTGGAGCAGTACATCATCGCGCAGGTGGTGGAGGCCGCGATCGGTCCGCTGGTGGACACGGTGGCGAACGCGGTGCAGGGGCTGGTGTTCCAGGCGGCGGAGTCCGCGCTCGGGGTGTCGGGCGGCGGCGGGGGAGGCTCCGGCTTCCGGATCGACCCCGACGCGCTGGAGGAGCACGCGCGGATGATGCACGAGCAGGCGGACGCGGTCGCCGGGCACGCGCAGATGTTCCAGTCGAAGCTCGCAGGCGTGAGCTTCGAATGAGCAGGGTGTCGGCCGGCGCCTTCGCGTCGGACCGGACGCCGCGGCGAGTCGAGGGGACCGTCGAAGGCGGCGTTCGACGATGCCGGCGAAGGGAACCTCGCGCCGGCGGGGATCTCAGGGTGTAGCCAGTACCACCCTCAAGACGGAAGCCTGCATGATCGAGCGTCAGGGCGGGGCCGGGCAGGATCGTGTCCGTGAACACCACCTCGAACCGCAGGCGCCGCATCGGCGCTGCCGCCATCCTGGGTCTCGCCGCATCAGTGGCCGCGACCGGCACCGGAATCGCCGCCACGACCCCGCCGTCCACGGTGCACGCGACCGCCGTCACGGCTGCTGCGGCGCCGCCGCCGCGGTCCTTCCAGGGCGCGCTCCCCGCGCCGACCGGCCCCTACGCCGCCGGTGAGGACGTCATCCACCTCACCGACGCGAGCCGTCCCGACCCGTGGGTGCCGTCGTCCGGCCCCCGCCAACTGACCGTCACGATGGTCTACCCGGCCGTCCCCGGGACGGGCACTCCGGCCCCTTACATGACCCTCGCCGAGGCGGCCGGAATCGTCCAGCGGCAGAATCTGCCGGCGAGCTCCGGCGTCACCCCGCAGACCCTTTCCGGCGTCACCACTCACGCCTTCGACGGCGCGCGGCCGCAGCGCGGCAAGTACCCCCTGGTGGTCCTCTCGCCCGCGTACGAGGACCCGCGCATGGTGCTCACCTCGCTCGCGACCGACCTGGCCAGTCACGGCTACGTCGTCGCGCTCGTCGGCCACACCTACGAGGACAGCGGCGAGACGCTGGCGGACGGCCAGACGCCGCCGTGCGCGATCTGCGACGCCCCGGCGACGCTCGACTTCGACTCCGTCGCCGCCGGCCGTGCGCTGGACGAGTCCTTCGTGATCGACCAGCTGACGCACGGCAATACCGCGTGGCCGCTGGCACACCTCATCGACAAGCACGAGATCGGCACGGCCGGACACTCCCTCGGCGGAGCGGCGGCCGCCGCCACGATGATCGCCGACCCGCGAGTACGGGCCGGAGTGAACATGGACGGCTCCTTCCACCCGGACCCGACGCCCGGCCGGATCAACCGGCCGTTCCTCATGCTGGGTACAACCGCCAACACCGATTGGGAGCACTCCTGGGCCGCCCTCGGCGGCTACAAGAAGTGGCTGACGGTCGCCGGCGCCGACCACTTCAGCTTCAGCGACCTGGACCTGCTTCACGAGCAGGCCGGGTTCCCGACGCCGCCCCTCGCCCCGGAACGCGGGGTGGAGATCACCCGCGAGTACGTGACGGCGTTCTTCGACCGGACGCTGAAGGGGATCCGCAGTCCGCTGCTGGACGGGCCCTCACCGAACAATCCGGAAGTGCACTTCCAGCACTAGCCAGGCGCCGGCGGCGAGGCCTGCTCGCATCGGGTCCCCCGAAGTTGGCGTCCTTCAAACGGGTACTCCGGGAGTCTCGCGGGTCCGGGGTCCCTCGTGGGAGGGCCGGGTGGTGACGACGCGTCAGAGCCGGCCGGGCGGCCGCGGGGCGCCGAACCAGCGGGTCAGGGCGGTGGTCAACTCCGCCTGACTCTCGCCGAGCCAGCCAACGTGTCCGTCCGGGCGCAGCAGGACCGCCGGGGCGGGCAACTCGGGGCAGGGGTCCACCAGGAGGTCGACGCGGTCGGACCAGCCGTCGGCCGAGAGCCGGCCCGTCCGGTCCAGCAGGAGGCCCCGGCCGGTGTGCATCCGGTCGTAGAGGCGGCCGTCGGCGAGGGCCACGTCCCGCTGGTGGCGGCCGAGTCGGTCCGGGCCCTCGCCGAAGTCGTAGCGGATGTCCAGCGCCGTGATGATGCCGGTGATGTGACGGTTCACCTCGGGGACGTCCATCAGCCGGGTGAGCAGTGCGCGCAGCGCCGTCGGGCCCGGTTCGGTGCCGATCAGGGTGATCTGGGCCCGGGTGTTGTCCAGCACGGACGCGCCCACCGGGTGGCGCTCCGCGTGGTAGCTGTCCAGCAGATCGGCCGGGGCCCAGCCGTTGACCTCCGCGGCGAGCTTCCACCCCAGGTTGAACGCGTCCTGCACGCCCAGGTTGAGGCCCTGGCCGCCGGTCGGCGGATGGATGTGCGCAGCGTCGCCCGCGAGCAGCACCCGGCCCACCCGGTACCGCTCCGCCTGCCGCGTCGCATCGCCGAACCGGGACAGCCAACGCGGCGAGTGCACGCCGAAGTCGGTGCCCGCCACCGCGCGCAGCTGCCGCCGGAACTCCTCCAGCGTCGGCGCCGCCCGGTCCTCCGACACTCCGTCGGCCGGTACCACCACCCGGTACTGCCCGTCGCCCTCCGGCTGCAGGCCGAACCGCACCTGGGTGCGCCGCACCCGCGCCACCACCTCGGCGATCCGCTCCGGATCCTCCGTCGCCGACACCTGCCCCAGCAGGGTCTCCACCGTCGCCGGCTCGCCCGGGAACGCCACACCCGCCAGCCGGCGCACCGTGCTGCGCCCGCCGTCGCAGCCCACCAGCCAGCGCGCCCGCAACCGCGAGCCGTCCGCCAGTTCGACCTCGACGCCCTCCTCGTCCTGCGTCAGACCCACCACTTCGCGGCCGCGCTGCAGATTCACGCCCAACTCCTCGGCGCGCTCCGCCAGCAACCGCTCCGTCACCGGCTGCGGCGTCGCCAGGCCGTACGGATGGGCGGTGTCCATGCCCTCCGGCCAGTCCGCCAGCACGCCGCCGAACAATCCGCCGACCCGGTACTCCGAACTCACCGCCCGGAAACGCTCCAACAGGCCGCGCTGATCCATCACCTCCACACTGCGCGCGTGCAGACCCTGCCCACGGGACTC
Organism: Kitasatospora sp. CB02891; assembly: GCF_002803145.1. NCBI lineage: Bacteria > Bacillati > Actinomycetota > Actinomycetes > Kitasatosporales > Streptomycetaceae > Kitasatospora > Kitasatospora sp. CB02891. The sequence continues at coordinate 45,556 of NZ_NNBO01000005.1, forward strand.
CCCGGTCGGCGCCGTCAACCGCTCAAGGACCACCACCTCCACCCCGTGCAGCCGCAGCTCGCACGCCAGCATCAGCCCGGTCGGCCCGCCGCCGACCACCAGCACGTCGATCATCAATCCTCCGAAATCGCCCAGCAAGTGATTTTCCGTCAGATCCGGCGCGTACTTCGCTTCCTGCGCTTCCCCGCCCTCGGTCGGACATTCTGCGACACCCGGGGGGCCTTGCCACAAGCCCCCCGTCGCGCTATAGCTTGAGAGTGGCAGGAGCGGCCCGACCGCCCTGCCGTTGCTGTTCCGGCCCGGTGTTCCGGCACCTCGGGGCGACGGCACGGCAGCGCGACGGCGCGTCGCCCCGAATGCGGCGTGTGCGCGGCGTGTGCGCGGCCGGGAACCGGACAAAACCGTGGCCGAGATCCCGGCGACCCCCCGCAACCGCACACTCACGGTGACTGTGCGGATACGATGACGGCACATCAAGTCCGACGGTGGGGAGCCGGGTTCGGACGCGAGCCGGGGAGGGCGGGGATGCGCAGAGCCGTGCTGCCGAAGTGGCTGCTGCTCGCCACCCTCGTGGCGACCCTGATCGCGGCACTGCTCCCCGGCCTGACGGCCGACCGGTTCGCGGACGGCCCCGGGGCGACCTCCCGGTCCGCCCCCGCGGTCGGCCCCGTCGCCGGCGGCGCCGTCGGGACCGTCGCCCCGACGATCGGCACTACGGGCGGTGCGGCGGAGGAGGAGCCGGAGGGCGCCGAACGCGGACGCGGTTCCACCGCTCCCGCCGCACCCCTTCGCCGCGACGTCCGGACGGCCGGGACGGCGACCCGGTCGGCGGCCCGCTCGGCAGTGTGCGCGGACGGCCCGACGGCCCCGCGCACTCCGCCCGATACCGCCGGCCGACCCGCACCGGCCGCCCGCCCGGCCGGGCCCGCCGAACTCCGGGTGTTCCGCTGCTGAGCCGGAGCCGCCGCGCCCGGACCTGACACTCCGTCACCGACCCGCACCCGCGGGCCGCACCGCGCCACCTCGCGTCGCGCCGTCCGCCGCCCTGCCTGCTCTCACGCCCGTGCCTGCCCTGCCCTCATGCCCGCGCCTGCCCAGGCCCGCGCCCGCCCTCGCCCGGCCGTCCGTCGGCGTGCCCGCCGGGCGGGACGTGCCCCCGCGCCACCGGAAGTCCCCGTCACTGCTACACCCGAGGACCCGCCATGCCCTGGAACTCCGCCCGGGTGCGCGCCGTGCTGCGCACCGACCTGCCCGCCTCCATCACCGTCTTCCTCGTCGCCGTCCCGCTCTGCGTCGGCGTCTCCGTCGCCTCCGGCGCGCCCGCCGAACTCGGCCTGGTCACCGGCATCGTGGGCGGCCTGGTGGCCGGCGCGCTGCCCGGCAGCAGCCTGCAGGTCAGCGGGCCCGCCGCCGGACTGACCGTGCTGGTCCACTCCGCCGTCACCGCCTACGGGCTGCCCGCGCTCGGCATGGTGGTGCTGACCGCCGGCCTGGTGCAGGTGCTGCTCGCGGTGCTGCGCCTGGGGCGCTGGTTCCGGGCCGTCTCCGCCGCCGTGGTGGAGGGGATGCTCACCGGTATCGGCATCGTGCTGATCGCCTCGCAGTCCTACGTGCTGCTGGACCGGAAGGCCGGCGGGGAAGCGCTTTCCAACCTGGTCGGAATCCCCGCCGCCGCCGTCCGCGCGGTCGACACGGCGGCCGGTGGCGCATCGCTCGCCGTCGGTGCGGGGGTGGTCGCGGTGCTGGTCCTGTGGAAGTACGTGCCGCGACGACTCGCGCTGCTGCCCGGCCCGCTGGTCGCCGTGGTGCTCGCCGCGGCGGCCGTCCGACTGCTGGACCTGCCGGTGGCAACCGTCCGGGTCGACGGCCTGCTGGACACCCTGCAGCCGCCCGGCGTCGAGCAGCTCGCACTGCTGCTGCGGCCCGAAGTGTGGGGCACCGTACTGGCGTTCGCGCTGATCGCGTCCGCCGAGAGCCTGTTCAGCGCGTCCGCCGTCGACCACATGCACGCCGGGCCGCGCACCGCCTACAACCGGGAACTGCTCGCCCAGGGCGTCGGCAACGCGGTGGCCGGAGCGCTCGGCGCGCTGCCGATGACCGCGGTGATCGTCCGCAGCGCCGCCAACGTCCAGGCCGGCGCCCGCACCAAGGCCGCGCGGATCCTGCACGGCGTCTGGCTGCTGCTGTTCGCGCTGGTGCTGCCCGGGCTGCTGGACCTGGTGCCGCTGGCCGCGCTCGCCGGTCTGCTGGTGCACGCGGGCGGCAAGCTCGTCGCGCCGCGGGCCCGGTGGCGGCTGTGGCGCTCCGACCGCTCCGAAGCGCTCGTGCTGCTCGCCACCGCGGTCGGCATCGTCACCACCAACCTGCTGGAGGGCGTGGCCATCGGACTGGTCGCCGCGCTCGCCAAGACCGCCTGGGACGTCACCCACATCCGCCTGCACGTCGAACATTCCGCCGCCGGCACAATCGTCCGGGTGCACGGGAACGCCACCTTCGTCAAACTCCCCACCCTGGTCGACCGCCTGGAGGACGTCACCCCGACCGGCCCCGTGGAGCTCGACCTGTCCGCCCTCACCCACCTCGACACCGCCTGCCGCCAGGCCCTCACCGCCTGGGCCGACCAGCACCGCCGACGCGGTGTCGCCGTCACCGTGACGCCGGAGCACGAGCTGGTCAAGTCGACCTGACGGGGCATCGATTCAGTTGTCCGGCACCGCCGTTGGCCGCGTATCCGGTCGGCGGCGGTGCCGGTTCCCGGCTCGGCGCTCGGGACTTCCTCCTGACGGTCTGTCGAGCAGGCCCGGGTCGGAGGAGTCGAGCGTGCCGTCGAGGTGGAGGAAGAACTGCCGGACGCCCGCCCGCCCGGCACTGCCGGGCGGGCGTCGGTCGGGTTCGCGCGAATCAGCTGTGCGAGCCTTGGCGGCGGCGCAGGGCCACCAGGATTCCGACGCCGAGCACCAGGATCGCGGCACCGCCGACGGCGATCCGCACCGTGTCGCCTGCGCCGGTCTCGGCGAGCTCGGCGCCCATGTGGGCGGCCTGCACGGTCGGACCAGTGGTCGGGGTGGTGGCCGGCCCACTGGTCGGCGTTCCGACGCTGGCGGTGGCGGTGGCGGTGGCGGTGGCGGTGGCCGTGGCGGTCGTCGACGCCGTCGCCGAGTGCGAGGGCTGGGCCGACGGAGTGGCCGTCGTGTCGCCGTCCACCACGGTGAAGTCGTGGGACGTGTATCCGACGAACTGCGTGCAGAACCCGGTGCCGTTCTGGTTGGACGCAGGCTTCTGCTCGGCCGGGTCCGATAGGAGGAACGTGTCGCTGTCGTCCTCCAGGAGCGCCGACCCGCCGCTCTCCGTGGCCTGGTACTTCCCGGCGGGCGCCTTGGCGGTGGCCGCGATGCGGAGGGCGAGCGTCAGCGAGGCGCCCTTCGGGATCTGGTACGTCCCGGACTTGATGATGGAAGAGAAGTCACCGGTGCCGAAGTCGACCTTCTTCCATTCGCCACCGGGAGCCTTGAGCTCGACGGCGAAGGAGCCGGCCGGCAACGCGCCGTGCAGGTAGGCGACGTAGAGCGAGGTCTGGAAGTCCTTGACGTCGTGGGCCACGGAGTTCCGGAAGGTGACGGTCGACTCCACAGCCGGGCCGCCCTTGACCAGCTCGGCGGGGAATCCCGGCCAGGTGGTGGCGAGTTCGGGGTGGTTCTGGACACCACCGAAACACGGCATCTTCGGTGTTTGTGCGAACCGTGTTGTGCGCGTGAACGGTACACACGCGCACGACTGCGCGACTGCACAGGGTGGGCGGGGTGCCGCGCGGCCCGGTGAGCGAAACGCTGCCGGGACGGGGCGGGAACCTGCCGCTACGGTGCCGGGCGTCCCGCGCTCGCAGGACACGGCAGCCCGGAGCCCCGGGCCCGGGGACCCTGGTCTTCTGCCGCACAGGTGCGAACCGGGTGCAGTCGGTCCGCTGCCCGGGCGTGACGACCAGGGACAGCGGGCGGCGGAATCCGTCCGCGCCCAGGTGGATCCTGCTGGTGGAGCTGAGTCGGGTCGACGGTCCGGACAGCCTCGCATCCGTGACGGGGCGCGAGCGGTACACGCGGTATCGGGACGACTCCGGAGTGCCGGCGGCGATCGGAGAACAGCTCTCCGCCCGGATCGGCCGGGTCACGGTGCGGCTGCCCAGGGTCGTGGCCGAGGCCGCAGTGAAGGCGTGGGAGCGTGACGAGGTGGGCGGGCGTGCCACCGAGACCCACGAGCAGTGCACGCAGCGGGACCGGGCAGCCGAGTTGGCCTTTGTCGGCCTCGCGATCTCGGAGCGCGGCCGCCGGGAGGGCGAGGGGGCCGTGGTCGACCTCGATGTCGCCTCCGCCGGGGCGGCGTCGTGGGCCTCGCAGTGGTCAGCCGTGGCGACAGGTGGACGGCCGCCTCCGTCGGCGGCCGCCAAGCCCGGGGACAGTGCGCACCTTGAGGCAGTGCCGACCGGCAACCCGCGATCCCGGATCTCCGCTTCGTCGAAGTGCTGAACAGCGGTCGAGGTCAAGGGAGTTCGCGCGACGGCCGGTGGCGATGGGCCCGGACCGGACCCCGGCGTGTCGGCGGGCTTCGGCGGCGGGTGGTTGGGCGGAACACCGTAGGGGTATGCGCCGAGTACGGGGCCAGGCGGGGATGTGGTCGCGGCCCCCGGACCAGCAGGCGCCGAGGTGGAGCGATGGACAGCCCGCACGGTTACCGTGTCGCGGTTCCCGGCCGTCCCGGTTCGCATGCCCCGCAGATCACCGTGGTGGTGTACCGCACGGACGAGATCACGCCCGAGGGGTTGGCCGTGTACCTGGGCGAGGGCGGCCTGCGGGTCGTCGTGCACGGCTCGGTGGCCCGCTTCCTGGAGCCGTACCCGGACGGGCTGTGCCACCCCTGCGGCTACGCGTACCCGCTCGGCGGTTGACGGCCCCTCAGGAACCGGCCGCCGGTGAGTACGGTGACAGCCGGTGGTTCGGGTGGCGACGGGGGTGGCGGGGTGCACGGGCGGTGGTGGAGGCCGGACGCGGAGCGCGGCCGGTGGGCGGTGGATCCGTTGGTCGGGGTCGGGCCGTTGCGGTTCGGGATGACCGGGGACGAGGTCCAGGAGGCGATCGGCGCGCCCGGTCCGGTCGGGGCGGTGGACGAGATGCGCGCGCCGTGGTGGAAGTTCCATGACGCGGCCGGGGTGAGCGTCATCTACGACCTGGGTTTTCGGCTGGTCGGCGTCGCCGTGGACGCGATCTCCGGCCCGTTGGTGCGGCTCGGCGAGGTCGACCTGGTCGGCCGGGTGCCCTCGCAGGTCGGCACGGAGGTTCGTCGGCGCGCCGCGCGCGAGGGCGTCGCGGTGCGGACCAACCCGGTCGGCGACCCGGAGGTCGCGGCCTGGGGCCTGTCGATGGGTGCCGCCCAGGCCTGGGGGCCGGGACCGCACGGATATCCGCAGCGCGGCGAGGCCCAGCTCTCCGAGGTGCTGCTGGTCGCACCCGAACTCGCTGCGGATCCGTACGCGGCCGAACCCGTTCGGCGCTGGCGCGACCTGGTGGACCGGCCCGCGAACCCGGGTGCCTGGCCGGTCGCCGCCGAGCTGCAGCGGCCGCGGTGGAACTGGACGCCCGGCGCGAGCGTCGGGCTGTTGCGCTTCGGGATGAGCCCCGAGCAGGTGTCGCGGGCCCTCGGCGGCGCCACGCCGACGCTGCGCCGCGGGCATCCGCACTGGACGAACCGGCCCTACCGGGACTGGCCGCACCAGCTGGAGCCGCCCGGGCCTGTTCGGTGGTCGCTCGCGGAGGAGCACTACGCGGACCTCGGGGTGACCGCCGAATACCGGTGCCGCAGGGCCGGATTCCCCGTCCTGGGGGCGGTGACGGTGGCCGGGCGCACCGGCCCGCAGCTGCACTTCGCCGGCATCCCGCTGGTCGGCCGCCCGCTCACCGAGGTCGAGGCCGACCTGACCCGCCACGCCGACGAACGCGACCTCGGCCTGCTGTACGACAGCGAGGACGAGTTCGGCCCGCAGGACGCCCACTTGTACGTGCTGCCCGTCCGGGCCGGCGACCGGACGATCAGCGGCGTCCGCCTGTTCGAACCGGACTGGAACCACCGGCGCTGACGCCGGTGCCGCCCGAGGGCTGCTGCGAACGGCGGGAAAACGGGCGGATCCGGGTGCGAACCACCGCGGTACGGGCACACGCGCAAGCATGGTGCGAATCGGATACACGATGATGACGGAGCAGCGCCGGCCGGCCGATCTGGTCGAGGACGCGGTGCGCGCGGAGCGGGCCGGGTTCGACTTCTCGGTGACCTCCGACCACTACTTCCCGTGGCTGGACGAACAGGGGCACGCCCCGAACGCCTGGGTGGTGCTCGGCGCGGCCGCCAGGGCCACCGACGCGCTGCCGCTGATGACGTACGTCACCTGCCCGACCTTCCGCTACCACCCGGTGGTGGTGGCGCAGCAGGCCGCGACCCTGCAGCAGCTCTCCGGCGGCCGGTTCCGACTCGGCCTGGGCAGCGGCGAGAACCTCAACGAGCATGTGGTGGGCCGGGGTTGGCCCGCTCCTGCGGTGCGGCAGGAGATGCTGGCGGAGGCGATGGAGATCATCCGGGCGCTGTTCGGCGGCGGATACGTCACCCACCACGGGCAGCACTTCCGGGTGGACCGCGCGAAGATCTGGGACCTTCCCGACCCGCCCCCGCCGATCGGCGTCGCCGTCTCCGGCCCGGCCTCCTGCGCGCTCGCCGGCCGCCTCGCCGACCTGGTGATCGCCGTCGAACCGCAGCGTTCCCTGCTGACCGGTTTCGCCGAGCACGGCGGCGCCGGAAAGCCCGCCGTCGGCCAGGTCCCGATCTGCTTCGACCGCGACCGCGACGCCGCCGTCGCCCGCGCCCACCAGCAGTTCCGCTGGTTCGGCGGCGGCTGGAAGGTCAACGCCGAGCTCCCCGGCACCGCCGCGTTCGCCGCCGCCGGCCGGTTCGTCCGTCCCGAGGACGTCGCCGCGGTCATCCCCTGCGGCGGCCGGACCGAGGACTTCGTCGCCGCCGTCCGCCCGTTCGCGGCGGCCGGGTTCGACGAGGTGGCGTTGATCCAGATCGGTGGCGAGAGCCAACCCGCCTACCTGGACTGGGCGGAGCGCGAGCTGCTGCCCGCGCTCCGCGAGATCTGACGGAGTCTCGGAGTGGCGGACCCGCTTCGCATCAAGGCCTCTGCGCTTTCTTCAACCAGGATGACGCGAAAGATAAGTGATGGTTCGTCAATTATTCAGGGCGTGGGCGTGAAGCTCGTCCGCGTACGGTGCCCAGTGCTCGCGGGTGAGCAGGTGGCCCGCGCCCGGCATGACGCGCAGGCGGGCGTTCGGGGCGGCGGCGGCCAGGGCCCGGGCGGCGGACGGGCGGATCAGCGGGTCGCGTTCGGCGTGCAGGGCGAGGGTGGGTGCGGCGATCCGGGCCAGGGGTCCGCCGGACCACTTGGCGCCGATCTGCCGGCTCTGCGCCTGGGCGTCGCGGAAGCTCGCGACGTCGTGCGCAGCCTCCCGGTCGACGAACTCCCGGACGTCCTCGGGCCCGACGGCGCGTTCGGGGGCGGCGAGGATGCGGGCGACCGCCACCGCGAGTGCGAGGTTGCCCTCGGGGGTGTCCGGGAAGTGCAGGCGACCCATCCGCAGCACCGGCCCCGGGCGGACGTGGCGCAGGGCGTCGAGCGGACCGGCGTCGCTGGGCATCGCCGAGGACGAGGTGAGGGTGCTGACCCGTTCCGGGTGGCGGATCGCCACTCGCTGGGCGACCAACCCGCCCAGCGAGTGGCCGAACAGGTGGGCGCAGGGCCAGCCCAGTGCGTCCAGCACGGCGACGGCGTCGTCCGTCAGGTCCTCGGCCCGGTACGCGGGCGCGGTGCGGCGCAGCAGTGCGGAGACGGGGTGTCCGGCCGGCGGGGCGGTGACCCGGCCCGACTCGCCGGCGTCGCGCTGGTCGTAGGCGGCCACGTGGAAGCCGCGCGCGACCAGTTCGCGCACCAGCCCGTCCGGCCACCAGAACCGGGAGGTGCCGAGTCCCATCACCAGCAGCAGCGGCTCGCCGCCCGCCCCGCCGAGGTCTTCGTAGGCGAGTGGCACCCCGCCGTTGTGCGTGAAGCGCGTGGTCGTCATCCGGGTCCTCCCCGAGCTCGGGCCGCACCGCGCGCAGAGAATGCGTACGGCGTTCGCGAACACCGTACGCGATGGATAGGCTGGTCGCCACACCCATTCCGGAGGCGCATGTGACGCAGCGGCAGGACGGCCCGATCTGGCTCCGGCCCGAACAGGCCAGAGCCGGGCGCCCGGCCGAACGCAGCCGGGCCGAGATCACTGCGGCCGCCGTCGAACTCGCCGACCGCGAAGGCCTCGACGCGGTCTCGATGCGCCGCGTCGCCACCGCGCTGGGCACCGGCGCCGCCTCGCTCTACCGGTACGTCGCCACCCGCGACGAGCTGCTCGACCTGATGACCGACAGCGTCGCCGCCGAGTACGACCTCCCCGCGCCCAGCGGCGACTGGCCGGCCGACCTGCTCACCGTCGCCCGCCAGGCCCGGCAGATCATGCGACGCCACCCCTGGCTGCCCGCCCGGGTGATCGGCCGTCCCACGCTCGGCCCGCACGGCGCCGACCTGCTCGAACACGTCCTCACCGTGCTCGCCGACCACCCCGCCGCGCCCGCCCGCAAGGTCGAGGCGTTCGCCCTGCTCGGCGGCCTCACCGCACTGTTCGCGCAGAACGAGGCGTCCGCCGCCGCCGACGATGCCGCGCACCGCACCGCCTACCTGCGCCGCCTCGCCGAGGACGGCGGGCACCCGCGGATCGCCGCACTCTTCACCCCCGGAGGTCCGGCCGCTGCGCCGGGCGACCCGTTCGAGGACGTGCTCGTGCGGGCGCTGGCGGGCGTGCTCGGCTGAGCCCTGGGCCGCCCGTCCGAGGCCTGAGCGCCCCCGGGTGGCGGCCCAGACCTCGGCCGAGCGCCTCCGGGCGGGCGGCTCAGGCTCTGGCCGGGCGGCCCGCGAAGGCGTCCACCAGGGCGCGCTCGAACGCCGGCAGGTCGGCCGGCCTGCGGCTGGACACCAGCGTGTTGGGGCCGTCCACGCAGATCACCACCTCCCGGTCCACCCAGTTCGCGCCGGCGTTCAGCAGATCGGTGCGCAGGCTCGGCCAGGACGTCAGGGTGCGACCGACCACCGCACCCGCCTCGATCAGCGTCCACGGCCCGTGGCAGATCACCGCGACGGGCTTGCCGCGCGCGAAGAACCCGCCGACGAAGTCCACGGCGTGCCGGTCGGTGCGCAGGAAGTCCGGATTCGCCACGCCTCCCGGCAGCACCAGCGCGTCGAAGTCGGCGGCCGAGGCGTCCGCGGCGACTGCGTCCACGGTGAACGCGTCCGCCCGCTCCAGACGGTGGAACGCCCGGATCCGCCCCGGCTTCGTCGACACCAGCCGCGGTGTCCCGCCGTGGTCCACGACCGTCTGCCAGGGCGAGGTCAGCTCGACCTGCTCCGTCCCCTTGGGCGCCGCCAGGAAAGCGACGGTGACGCCGTTCAGCTCGTTCATCCCGACCCTCCGCTCCCGGCCCTCGCGGTCCCCCGCCCCGCAGGTTCCGGCTCAGTTCTCGCGGGTGTCGCCGAAGCGGAAGCGGCGGTGCATGCGTTCGTGCCAGGTCAGTTCGGGTGCGACGAGGTCGTCCGGAGGCAGGGTCTCGTGCGGTCCGGCGGGGCCGGGGTGGGGCGAGGCGGTGCGTTCGGCCTCGCGGGCCTGCTCGCCCAGCACCGTCAGCCGGGGCGGGGCGGCGCTCGCGCGGACGGTCGGGAACAGTTGGGCCTCCTCCAGCCCGAAGTGTCCCGTCGCCTCCTCGATCAGCCGGGCCAGCAGCCGGTCGAACTCGGTCGAGCCGGCCGTCGTCGTCTCCAGCTCGCGCACCAACCCGTACAGCGCCGTGTGCGTCTGCAGGCCGTGGGCCACCGCGTCGTCGTGGGGCGGGCGACCGTCGCGGGCGAGCGGGTACAGGTACTCGTCCTCCGCCGCCAGGTGCCGCACCAGCGTGTCGGCGGTGAGGGACGCCAGCCGGTCCCGACGCGGATCGCCCAGTGGCAGACCCGCCAGTTCGCTGAAGCGCACTCGCAGCACCTCATGGTCGGTCGTCAGCTGTTCCAACAGGTCCAGCCCCTGTTCGGTCGCCATCGTCACGCACCTCTTCGTCCGCGGTCCCACCCCCTCCCCGGCGCGCTTGCCCGACTCCGCGAACCGGAAACCGGGCTGCTCCGGCGGCCTGCGGAAAGCGGTTTCCGATTCCCTGCCGCGGTGCCCAGGGGCAAGGTCGGTAAGCGCTTTCCGCTTCCGTTGCGACGCCGGGGTCGGCCGTTCTCACGCCACCGGGCGCCCGGCGTCCGCGTGCCCCGCCCTCGGACCGTCCCGACCGGGGCTAGCCTCACAGCGTGGCGAATCCGTTCGTGGACCCCGAAGTCGAGCCGACCCCCGACCTGGTCGCCGATGCGCTGGGCCCGGCGGTCGAGGGCTGGGACGCGTTGATGCGGGAGCTGGCGGAGGCCGGGGTCGAGGCGCCGTGGCGGTGGTTCCGCGACGGCGGATGGCTGGTCAAGGCTGCTGATCGGGCACGGACCGTCGCCTGGATCGCGGTCGACGGCAACGCCACGACCTGCAACTTCCTGTTCGCCGAGCGCCTCCGTGACGCCGTCGCCACGCTGCCGGACCTCACCTCGGACCTGGCGCGGAAGATCCGGGACGAGCCCCTTCGCGGCAAGCTCTTCCGCGTCGCGTTCACCGTCAGGACCCGGGCCGACGTCGACCGCCTGCGCCCGGTCCTGAGAGCGCGCATCGCCCTCCGGTAGTCCGACCGGCACCCGTGGTTCCGGTGGCACGGGTGTGCCACCTCGGCAGGTCGGCCGGTCACCGGCCGGACGGGCGATGCGCGGAGCCCGGTCGGCCGCCGGTGCGGCGGTTCGGTGGTGCGGCGGTTCGGCGGTTCGGCGGTTCGGCGGTTCAGGCCGTGCTGGCGATCTCGATGCAGGCCAGGTCGATCTGGTCGGCGAGCTGGCGAACCAGGTCGGCGAGCACCGCGGTGGTCACCGGGTCGAGCCTGTTGTCGTCGCGGTCCGCCCACTCCTGCCACTCCTTGGGCAGCGCCCGCAGCAGTTCGACCACCTGCTGGGCGGGAATGGCCAGCTCACCGGAGAGCCCGCAGATCACCGGAACGCTGAGTCTCCCCATGGTGTCCACCTCCTTCTGCCTGGCGTTTCTGCTTCTCTGCTCATTCGGACGTCTGCCCGGGAGCGGACGGCGGAAACGACCCCCGGTCCGGACCGCCCGGGACGGCGGGCGGAGCGGCGGTTGTGGGCCGATCCGGGGACGCAGCGAGTGGCGTCGCGGCCGGAAGCAGGCGGCTGTGCGTTCATGGGCCACGCCCGAGTTGCGAGTGCCGTCGGGAGAACGACACAGGAGAGTGGGCCGGGAGGAGGTGGAACCGGAATGGGCGCCGGCAGGCACGGAGGACGGCGGGGTGCGGCCCGGGCGGGCTCGGGGGACGGGTCCGGCCTGTGCCGTCCGAGCCGGTGCGGCCCCGGGCGGCGGGTGACGGGGCGGGCGGGAGGCCCGGGGAGTCGTGCTGTGCGCGGGCGGGCCCGGCACGGCGCGGAGCGGGTCGGGCAGGCGCGGCAGCGGGAGGTGGGGCGCTGATGCCCGATCGCACGGACGGCCGGCGGGATGACCGGGTTCGCGCGCCGCTCGGCAGTCGGCCGGCCGGGCCGCGGCGGCGGGCGGCGCTCGCGCGCGGCACCGGGGTGCCCGTTCGGCGGACCGGGCTGGAACGGTTGGCCGGGCGGGCGTGGCGGCTGCTCGCCGTCGCGGTCGCCGGGTACGCCGGGTACCTGATCGTCAGCCGACTGCTGCTGCCGGTGGTGGCGGTGTTCGTCGCGCTGGTCGTCACCGCCGTGCTGCGCCCGGCCGTCGACCTGCTGGCCCGTCGGATGCCGCGTGCGCTCGCGGTGCTGCTCACCGTGCTGGGTGCGCTGGTGGTGCTCGCCGGGCTGGCGGCACTGCTCACGGCGGTGGTCAGGTCGCAGTCCGGGCAGCTCGGCGGGCAGGTGCGCGGCGGGTTGGACCGGCTGGAGCGCTGGCTGGAGGGCCCGCCGTTCCACGCCCGGGCCGGCACCCTCGGCGACCTGCGGCAGCGGCTCGGCCAGCTGATCAGCACCCACCGGCAGACCGTGCTGTCCACGGCCGTGACCGGTGCTGGCTGGGTGGTGGAGGCGGCGGCCGCCGGTGCGCTGGCGCTGTTCTGCGCGGTGTTCTTCGCGCACTCGGGGGAGCGGATGTGGAGCTGGGGGACGTCCCTGCTGCCCACCCGCGCCGGCGCCGTGTGGCAGCGGGCCGGCCAGGCCGCGTGGCGCACCTTCGCCGGCTACACCCGCGGCCTGTTCCTGGTCGCGGGCACCAACGCCGTCGTGGTCGGCGTCGCGCTGGCCGTGCTCGGTGTGCCGCTCGCCGTGCCGCTTGCCTTCCTGGAGTTCGTGGCGGCGCTGATCCCGCTGATCGGCTCACCGATCGCCCTGGCCGTGGCCTCGCTGGTCGCGCTCGCCACCCGGGGGCCGGTGACCGCGCTGGTGGTGCTCGTCCTGATCGTGGTGGTCGGACAGTTGGAGGGCCACGTCCTGCACCCGCTGGTGATGGGCTGGGCGGTACGCCTGCACCCCGTCGCGATCGCCCTGGCGGTCGCCATCGGCGGCACCCTCGGCGGGATCGTCGGCGCGGCGGTCGCGGTGCCGGTGCTGTCGGTCGGGTGGGCGGTGTTCCGCGAACTGCACGCACCTGGCGGCGGGTCGGGCGGCGGCTGAGGGGCGCGCGGCAGGTGGTCGCGCGCCGGGCGCGCGGAAACGGGTCTGGTGAGAGCGGGGCGCGCGAAGTCGGCCCACGTACGCGCCCGGCGGGTGAATCACCGGCCCGCACCTGCGCCCGGCGGGTGAACCGTCGGCGCGGCCCGGGCAGTCGCGCGTTCGAGGTCGACCCGCAGTTCGGCCGCCAGTTGGGGCTCCCCGGGCGTGTGAGCCGTGCCGTCCGCCGTGCTCACCGCCACTCGTCATGCCGCCCCGGACCCGCCTCCGCCCGTCCCGGTGGCGCCCGCGCCGCCAGCGGTGCCAGCGGTGCCGGGGGCGGGTCGGCGCAGCGGCGCGCCCGCCTCCGGGTTCCCGCAGAGAGCGCACAGCGCCGTCCAGGCCATCGCACGGAGTCGGTACGCGGCCCGCCGCGCCGAGGCTGCCGGGCCCCGCGCGGCGCTCACCGGACACCGGCCCGGGTGAGGGCGGGCACGCCCGGGTCCAGCACCTGGTGGCCGAACTGCCGCAGTGCCTTCCGCCGGGTGAAGGCGTGCGAGTACGGGGTGTTCACCAGGGCGCCGTGCACGTCGAACAGCGCGGCCGCGGCGTCCGCTGCCATGGCGTTTCCTCCTCAGGGCGGTCCCGGGTCCCGCCGGAGCTGTCCCGGCGTTTCGGCCCGTCTACCCCCAACGCCCGCCCGCACACCCACTGTTGCGCCGGAGTCGTTTCCGGGCCCGGTACCGCGAACGGACCCGAGCGCGGAAGGGGGTGCAGGACGATGCCCGAGAACGGCCGGGGCTGCTCGCACCGACCGCCGGCCCGGTCCGGCTCCGGCTGCTGAACGTCGCCATCGGCGCCACGGCAGCCCGGGCTGATCCTCGGTGGGGCCGCCGTCGCGCCGCTCGCCCGCGAGGCGCGGGCCTGGCCTGATCTGACAGAGCCTGGTCATTGCGGCCATGCCGGCCCGGGCGGAAGGATCGAGACATGCCTGCACCGCACCGTGTCGTGATCGTCGCTTTCCCCGGCATCGAAGTGCTCGACGTCACCGGGCCGGCCGAGGTGTTCTCGGTCGCCTCGCGCGTCGGGAGCGGCGACCGGCCGGGGTACCTGGTGCGGATCGCGACGGTGGACGGCGGGCCGGTGACCACCTCCAGCGGGGTCCGGCTGATGGCGGACCTGGCGTTCGACGAGGTGGCCGATCCGGTCGACACCCTGCTGGTGTCGGGCGCGATCGAGCTCGTCGACGGCGGGGTGCGGCCCGTGATCGACCGCGACGTCACCGAGTGGCTGCGCGGCGCGGTGCCACGGGCCGGGCGGACCGGGTCGATCTGTGCCGGGGCGCACCTGCTGGCCGCCGCCGGGCTGTTGGAGGGCCGGCCCGCCACGACGCACTGGCTGACCGCGGACCGGCTGGCCGCCTAGCACCCCGGTGTCCGGGTCGACCCCGACCCGATCTTCATCCGGGACGGACGGCTGTGGACCTGCGCCGGCATCACCTCGGGGATGGACATGGCGCTGGCCATGGTCGCCGAGGACCACGGCCAGGACCTCGCGCTGATGACCGCCCGGACGATGGTGATGTACGTCAAACGCTCCGGCGGACAGAGCCAGTTCAGCGTGCCGCTCTCGGTCCGGTCCGCTTCGGACGACCGGGTCGACGAGCTGCGCCGGTGGATCGCCGAGCACCTCACCGAGGACCTGTCCCTCGAAGCCCTGGCGGCCCGCCTGCACGTCGGCCACGGCACCCCGCTGGATCCCGCCCGGGTGCGGTGCTGGGCCGAGCGGGAGCACCGCCGCCTCGCGCGACGCGGGGCCGGGGCCGGGGCCGGGCGCTCCGAGGAGTGAGATGCCGCTCACGGCAGCCCGCCCCCGACCGGTGGTCGGGGGCGGGCGGGCGACGGTCCGCGGGTCAGCGCTTGAAGGCGCCCTTGACCTTGTCGATACCCTCCTTGATCGCGTCCTTCGCCTTGTCGGCGGTCTGCTTGGCCTGGGCCTCGGCCTGGTCGCCGCGGCCCTCCTGCTCCAGCCGCTCGTTGCCGGTGGCGGCGCCGGCCTTCTCCTTCGCGGCGCCGACGGCTTCCTCGGTGCGGTGCTTGATTCGGTCGGAGGCGTCACTCATCGGGGTGTCCCTTCTCGCGCTGTCAGGCGGCGGGTTCGTGGGTTCGTGGGTTCGTGGATTCGTGTCCGGGAGTTCGTGGGTTCGTGGGTTCGTGGGTTCAGTGCGTGAAGCGGTGGCGTGGACCGCCGGGCGGCCGCTGCGCGGTGGCGGTGGGGTCGACGGTGCCGGTGCCGCTCGGGCCGACCGTCGGGTCGGCGGCGCGGTCGACGACCACGGGCTCGTCCGTCGCGACCCGGTGGGTGGCGCGACGGCGGCGGTGCCGACGCAGGCCGGCGGTCACCAGGGCGATGCCGGCGGCGGCCAGCAGCGTCAGGGCGATTCCGGCGAGGAACGCGCCGAGGGTGCTGATGTCGCCGATGTGGTGGCCGAGCACCGTGACGCCCGTCTCGGGTCCGCCGCCGAGGTTGTCGGCGATCAGCAGTCCGGCGAACGCGCCGGACGCGGCGAACAGGAGGAGTCCGAGCAGCAGCATGGTCCACGTCCTTTCGCTTGCTCCGTTGCTCCGTGTCGTGCTGCGTCTGCCCGGCGGCGGGCCGCCCAATCAGCGCGGGCCGCAGCGGCGGGCGCGCGGAGGCGCGGCGCGCAGTGCGTGGACAGCGGCGCCTCGGCCGTCCCGGCGACGGTTGCGACGCGGACGGCGGCTGGGCCGGGCGGGTCGGCTCGCGCACATCACGACGGCGGTCAGCGTGGTCCGGCCGTTTCCGGGAGGCTCGACGCTGTCGGCCGACCAGCCGACCGCGGGGCCGCCGTCGACGGCGTTGAAGGGCGTCGAGGTCTCGACCAGCCGAACCCCTTCGACCCGGAATTCACTTCCGGTGACGACCGTTCCGCGGGGCAGTGCGCCTGGGAGAGCAGGTAGCCGCCGTTCTCGGCCACGGCGGTGCTCCCGACGTACATGTTCGTCACGATGCGGGTCGCCGAGATGGCGGCCGCCGCGGTCGTGGTGGTGAGCGGGGCGGCGCAGGCCGCCACCGTCGCGCCGGTCGCGGCCGGAAATCTCCACGCCGATATCACTGCGTGCTCCTGGATGTAGGGGCCCCGACCTGGCTCGACAGAACCGGGGCCGCACCCCGGTGGGGGCCATCCGGAGGGAGCGCGGGATCAGGGGGCGCGGAACAGGCGGCCCAGGTGGTGGTGGAGGACGGCGGTGGCGGCCTCGGGGGTGCGCTGGCCGAGCAGGACGCTCAGGCCGAGGCCGGCGGAGAGGGCGAGCAGGGCGACCGCTTCGAGGTGGGGGTCGGTGACGGTGGCGGCCGTGAGCCGGTCGACCAGGAAGGCCTCCATCTCGTCGGGGGCGGCCAGGAAGGACTGGCCGGCGAGCGCCGGGTCGGTGACCGAGAGGACGGCGTACGCGGTGTAGACGAGGTGGAAGGTGCGGCTCTCCTCGTCGGTGGGGACGGCCTCCACGAGCACCGCCTCGACGATCTCGCGGGGGGACGGCGGCGCGGCCGACCCGGCGGTGGCGGCCCTGACCCGGTCGCGGACGCGCTCGCCCATCCGGACGCCGAGGCGGGTGAGGGCGGCGAGGAGGAGCTGCTCCTTGGTGTCGAAGTAGTACTGCACCAGGCGGACGGAGATGCCCGCCTCCTGGGCGACGGAGCGCATGGTGACGGCGTGCAGGCCCGTCCGCGCGGCGTCGCGCAGCAGGGCGTCGATGATCAGGGCCCGCCGTTCCTCGTGGTCGACCAGCTTCGGCATCCCGATCCCTTCGAACGTTTTTGTGGTACAAACATACCACCAAGCGATCAGGAGAGGATCATGACCAGGACCAGCGTCGGACACTTCGCCGGCGAGGAAGCCCGCACCGCGTTCCTCGACGCCTACGACCGGGCCATGGAGCTGTGGCCCGCCCCGCACCGCGCCCTCGACGTCGAGACCTCCTACGGCACCGTCCACGTCCACCACTACGCGGGAACCGGCGCGGGCGACCCCGTCGTGCTGTTGCACGGACACGCCGGCCACCCCGCCAACTGGTACCCGCAGATCGCCGCGCTCGGCGCCCACCACCCCGTGTACGCGATCTCCACCCTCGACGACCCCGGCCGCAGCGTGCAGCGCGCCGTCGCCGCCGGGCCGGCCGAGAACGCCGAATGGCTCGGCGAGGTGCTGGCCGGACTCGACCTGGAGCGCGTGCACCTGGTCGGTGTCTCGTACGGCGGCTGGCTGGCGCTCAACCAGGCGATCCGGCAGCCTCAACGGCTCGCCACCGTCACGCCGTTGGACCCGGGCGGCATCGAGAAGGTCCCCGCCCGGTTCTACCTCCACATGGTCGCCGGCCTGTTCGGGATGCTCGCCCCCCGCCGGCTGCGCCCCGCCGTTGCCCGGCTGCTCGCCAACCCCGCCCTCGTCGCCCCGCCCGAGATGCTCAAGCCGATGATGCTCGCCATGCGCACCTGGAAGCCGGCGAGCCGCCCCGCCGCGCCCCCGTTCACCGACGAGGAGCTGCGCCGCATCGCCCTCCCCGTGCTGGTCCTGATCGGCTCCCGCAGCGCCCTGCTGCGCCCGGGCCGGGTGCTGGCCCGGGTCGAGGCCCTGATCCCGTCGGTGCGGGCCGAGGTCGTTCCGGGCGCAGGGCACGGCCTCACCCTGGAGCGCCCGGAGCTGGTCAACACTCGGCTGCTGGAGTTCTTCGCCGCCACGAAGGAAAAGCGCGCGGTGAAGTGACGCGACGTCAGGCCGGGCCGACGGCTACCCGCCCGGCGGGGGAGTGGCCGGCTGGGGCTCGGGTTCGGGTGTGGGCTCCGGGCCGGGCGGGGTCGGGCTCGGCGGCTGCGGCTCGGTCGGGACGGGCGGGGAGAGCGGCGGGTCCGGGTCCGGCGGCAGCGGCGAGGGGCCGAGCGGGCCGGGCGGGTCGGTGGGGCGCGGGGGGCTGTCCGGCGGTTCGGGCGGCCGGACGTCGGGGTCGACGGGGATCGGCATGGTCATCGTGCTCACCGCCCCAGGGCGCTTTCGAGCTGGTGCTTGTTCATCTTCGAACGGCCCTCGACGTCGCGCCGCCGAGCCTCGTGCTCGTACTGGCGCTCCCGCTGGGGGCTCGATCCGGCGGGCATGATCGCTCTCCTTCCGTCGCCGGGCGGGTCATGTCGCGCATACCCGGATCGATCCGGACGAATCGGGTTCAATCCGGTTCAACGGCAGTCGATCGGGTACGAGTGGGGCGTCGCACCGAGCGCACCGCCCGGTGTGCCCGACCCGCATGCTCGCCGGCCGTTCGACGCGCGGCGGGCCGCCCGCCGGGGCGGCGCAGCGGGTCCCTCGCCGTCCCCGGGAGATGACTCCCCGTGACCACCATGATCAGCCGCCAGCCGTCGGCGCACCGCCGCGCCGCCGCCCGGCCGCACGACGACCGTCACCAGCGCCGCGCCACGAGCGGCCGCCCCGCCACCGGCCCGGGCGCCGACCCGACGCGCCGCACCGACCCGGTGCGCGACGTCGACCCGATGTACCGGCCGACCCGGCGCGAGATGCGCGCCATGGGCAAGTTCGAGGCCCGGGGGCTCAGCGACGCGCTGTTCCGGCGGCTGGCCGAACTGCCGCGCGAGGAGCCGAAGTACAGCTACGTGCGCGGCACCGTGATCGAACTCAACATGCCGCTGGTGCGGTTCGTCGCCGCCCGGTTCCGGCACCGCCCCGAGGAGCTCGACGACATCCTCCAGGTCGGCACCATCGGCCTGATCAAGGCCGTCGACGGGTTCGACCCGGACCGCGGCGTCGAGTTCGTCACCTACGCGATCCCGACCATCTCCGGCGAGATCAAGCGGTTCTTCCGGGACACCTCGTGGCCGCTGCGGGTCCCGCGCAGCGTGCAGGAGCGCTACCTGGCCGCCGCCCGCGCCTCCGACCGGCTCGAACAGGATCTCGGTCGGCTGCCCGACACCGCCGAACTCGCCGAGGAGCTGCACGTCACCGAGGCCGAGGCGGCCGAGGGACTGGACGCCGGGAGGCTGTGCCGCTGCGACTCGCTGGACTCGCTGCGCGACGACGACTCCGACGACACCGGCAGCGCCCTGATCAACCGGCTCGGCTGCTGCGACCCGGAACTCGAACTCGCCGAACTGCGCGTCGCCGCACGGCCGTTCCTCAGCAGGCTGCCCGAGCGGGAGCGCACCGTGCTGCTGCTGCGGTTCTGGGGCGGACTCACCCAGAGCGAGATCGCCCACGAGATCGGCGTCTCGCAGATGCACGTCTCGCGGATCCTCGCCGCCACCCTGACCGGGCTGCGCGAACAGATCGAGGGCGGGACGGGGGTCGTGACGGACACCGCGAGTGATTGAGCCCCGCCGGACCGGGTAGCCGCGCGGACCGAGCCGCCCTCGGGCGGAGAGCCGCATCGGTCGGCAGGAGGTGTTCGTACCGTGGACCCGCGACCTGCGGTCGGTGCGAAAGGGCCGGGCGGGCAGCGAGGGCGGGACCGGCCCGTTGCGGGCCGCACCGAGCGCCGCCGCCTGCCGCTGGACGCCGCGTCCGGGGCAGTCGCCCGCAGCCGCGAGTTCACCCGCCGGGCCCTGCTGGCGTGGGGCTGGCTGCCCGCGCGGGACGCCGACGGGAAGGCCGCCGCCGAGGACGTCCTGCTGATGACCGGCGAACTCGTCACCAACGCCTGCCAGCACGCGGTCGGCCCGTACGCGCTGGAACTGACCAGGTGCGGACCGCTGTTGCGGGTCGCGGTGTGCGACGGCGACGACCGGATGCCGGTGCTGCGCGCACGGTGCGCCCCCGCCCGGCCCGGCGGCCACGGGCTGCGGGTGGTCGACCGGCTCGCCGCGGTCTGGGGCAGTGAGCCCGTTCCCGGCGGCGGCAAACGGGTGTGGCTGGAGACGCTCCGCCCGCCGACGGGCCGTACGGGTTTGACCCACCCCGAACCGGTCAGACGCCCGGCCGGGGGCGATGCGACGAGAGACGGAGGAGAGCGCGCATGAGCATGATCCAGGAGACCGTCGAGGTGGACGTCCCGCTGAGCACCGCGTACGACCAGTGGACGCAGGTCGAGGACTTCCCCCGATTCATGGACGGCGTCGAACAGGTGACCAGGATCGACGAGCGGCACAGCCACTGGCGGACCAGCTTCTCCGGCGTCCCGCGCGAGTTCGACACCGAGATCGTCGACCGGCAGCCCGAGCAGCGGATCGCCTGGCAGGCCGTCGGCGGCGACATCCGGCAGCAGGGCGTGGTCAGTTTCGCCCGGCTCGACGACGACCGCTGCGAGGTGCGCCTCGCGATGGACTACGACCCGCAGGGGACGGCCCACCACGCCGCCGACACCATGGGCGTGATCGACCGGCGGGTGCGCGGCGATCTGGAACGGTTCAAGTCCTTCGTCGAGGAGCGCGGCGCCGACTGAGGCCCCGCCCCCGGGTTTGAGGCAGGACACACCCCCGGGTTTGAGGCAGGACACAACGGACAGCCGCCCCCACATGGAACAACTGCACTCAGGCCCCGCCGACTGGCTGGACGTCCCCGGGCACTGGACGTTCCTCGACCCGGTCGCCGAGCGCCTCGCCGACTTCATCCAGGCCCTGCCGCTCGGCCGTGCCCGCGACGTCCTGCACGGCGTCCCGCTCGGCCACCCGCTGCACCCGGCGCTCGTCCAGACCCCGATCGGCTGCTGGCTGGCCGCCGGACTGCTCGACGTCACCGGCGGTGACGACCGGGCCGCCCGCCGACTGACCGCCGCCGGGCTGATCAGCCTGCCGCCCGTGCTGTGGTCCGGCTGGGTCGACTGGTCCCGGCTGCCGCCCGCCCAGCGCCGCACCGGACTGGTGCACGCCGCGAGCGCCGTCACCGGCGCCCTGCTGCACCTGTGCTCGCTGCGCGCCCGCCGCCACGGCCACCCGCTGCGCGGCCGGATGCTCGGACTGAGCGGCACCACCGTCATCGGCCTCACCGCCGCGCTCGGCGGACACCTGGCCTTCCGGCAGGCCGCCGGCGCCGCCCACGCCGAGGCCGAGTTCCGGCTTGCCCCGCCCGACTGGCACCCGCTCGGCGAGACCGACGACTTCCCCGCCGACGTCCCGGTGCGCCGCCGGCTCGGCGAGGTCGCCGTGGTCGTGGTGCACGGCTCCGACGACAGCTGGACCGTCCTCGCCGACCGCTGCACCCACATGGCCGGCTCGCTCGCCGCGGGCGAACTGATCGACGGCTGCGTGCAGTGCCCCGTGCACCGGTCCCGGTTCCGGCTCAGCGACGGCCACCCCGTCCAGGGCCCCGCCACCGCCCCGCAGCCCCGCTTCGACACCCGCATCCTCGGCGACCACCTGGAGGCCCGGCCGCCCGTCGACCCGTGACCGCCGTCGCCGACCTGCTCGACCGCCACGGCACCACCTACGCCGAACAGGCCGGCATCCGGCTGCGCGACACCCCCGCGCCGCTGTACCGACTGCTGGTCCTCACCCAGCTGTGCGCGATCCGGATCCGTGCCGACACCGCCGTCGCCGCCGCCCGCGAACTGTTCGCCGCCCAGCTGCGCACCCCGCGCGCGATGGCCGACTCCACCTGGCAGCAGCGGGTGGACCTGCTCGGCCGCGCCCGCTACGTCCGCTACGACGAGAGCACCGCCACCGCGCTCGGCGAGGGCGCCGAACTCGTCCGGCGGCGCTGGCGCGGCGACCTGCGGCGGCTGCGCGAGGAGGCCGGCCGCGACCCGGCCGCGATCGGGCGGCTGCTCCGCGAAGTGCCCCGGATCGGTCCGGTCGGCGCGGACGTCTTCCGCCGCGAGGCGCAGCTGGTCTGGCCCGAACTCCGCCCGTTCTTCGACCGCCGCGCGCTGACCGCCGCCGCCGGACTCGGCCTGCCCCGCAGCCCCGACGCGCTCGCCGCCCTCGTCCCCGGCGACGACCTGGCCCGCCTTGCCGCCGCGCTCGTCCGCTCCGTGTTGAGCTGATCGGCCGACGGCCAGGTGTGCGCCACCTCCCTTACCGGGCACACGCGTTGACGGTGCGTCCGGAACGGCCGGGCGCGGGGGGCGTTCGACGGAGGTCGAGATGTCCGCACCGCAACGCCAGTCGGCCGTGGCCGTGGAGACCGCCGTCCCCGGCAGGCTCGACCGGCTGCCGTGGTCGCCCTGGCACTGGCGGATCCTGATCGGCCTCGGCACCGTGTGGATCCTGGACGGCCTGGAAGTCACCGTCGTCGGCAACCTGGCCGCCCGGCTGGCCGAGCCCGGCAGCGGCATCGCGATCAGCACCGCCCAGGTCACCACCACCGCCGCCGCGCTGTACGTGGCCGGCGCCTGCTGCGGGGCGCTGTTCTTCGGCTGGCTCACCGACCGGCTGGGCCGCAAGAAGCTGTTCATGATCACCCTCGCGGTGTATCTCGCCGCGACCGCCGTCACCGCGTTCTCCTGGACGGCCTGGTTCTTCTTCCTCTGCCGGTTCTTCACCGGCTTCGGCATCGGCGGCGAGTACGCGGCGATCAACTCCGCCATCGACGAGCTGATCCCCGCCCGGGTCCGCGGCCGGATCGACCTGATCGTCAACGGCAGCTTCTGGATCGGCGCCGCGATCGGCGCGTTCGCCTCGATCGCGCTGCTCAACACCTCGCTGTTCGCCACCGACGTCGGCTGGCGGCTGGCGTTCGGCATCGGCGTGGTGCTCGGGCTGGTCATCCTGCTGGTGCGCCGGCACGTCCCGGAGAGCCCGCGCTGGCTGATCACCCACGGCCGCCGCCGGGAGGCCGAGGAAATCGTCGCCGAGGCCGAACGGATCGTCGAACGGGAGACCGGCGGGCCCCTGCCGCCGGTGGACGAACCACCGATCCGGATCCGCGAGCGCGGTCCGATCGGCTTCGTCACCATCGGCCGCACCCTGGTCTCGCACTACCCGCGCCGTACGGTCCTCGGCCTGGCGCTGTTCATCGGCCAGTCCTTCCTGTACAACTCCGTCACCTTCGGCTACGCGGCGATCCTCACCACGTTCTTCGACGTCCCCGCCGGCGACACCGGCTACTACTTCGCGGTGATCGCCGTCGGCAACTTCCTCGGCCCGCTGCTGCTCGGCCACCTCTTCGACTCCGTCGGCCGCCGACCGATGATCGCCGGGACCTACATCGGCTCCGGCGTCCTGCTGTTCGGCACCGCCTGGCTGTTCCAGCGCGGCTCGCTGGACGCCACCACCATGACCGCCTGCTGGACGGTCGTGCTGTTCTTCGCCTCCGCCGGGGCCAGCGCCGCCTACCTCACCGTCAGCGAGATCTTCCCGCTGGAGACCAGGGCGCTGTGCATCGCCTTCTTCTATGCCGTCGGCACCGCCGCCGGCGGCATCTCCGGCCCGCTGCTCTTCAACGGCCTGGTCTCCAGCGGCCAGGTCGGCGACGCCACCCTGGCGTTCTGCATCGGGGCGGGCCTGATGACGCTGGCCGGCCTGGTCGAGGCCCTGATCGGCGTCAAGGCGGAGCGCCGCAGCCTGGAGTCGCTGGCGGCCCCGCTCAGCCAGGTCCCGACCGAGCCGTGACGGCACGTCAAACGGGGGCGGGCCAAGGAAGGCCACGGCTGTCAGGTGCGCTTTCCGACGAACGGGGTAGCACAGATTGAACCGGACCAGGTCACGGCGGCCGTACTCGCCGGGCAGGCGGCGACCACCGTGGTGACGCTGCTGGCCACCGACGCGTGGGAGGGCGCCAAGAGCGCCGTCACCGGGGCCTGGCGCCGACTGCGGCCCGAGCGGGCCGAGTCGATCTCGCAGGAACTCGACGACTCCCGCGAGGACGTGCTGCGGGCCCGCGCGGCCGGCACCGAGGACGAGACGCCGGCCTCCCTCGCGGGCGACCGGGAGAGCCGCTTCCGCCGGCTGATCGGCGACGACCCGGCGCTCGCCGCCGAGATCCGCCGCGTCCTGGACGAGGAACTCGCCCCCGCCCTGCCGCCCGAGCAGCGCCCCGCGGCCGGCGGCACGGTGTTCCACGCCGCCGTCACCCGCGGCAACGTCTACCAGGCCGGGCGCGACCAGGTCTTCCACCGGTGACCGGACCCGACCGGTCCTTCGACGCGCAGGTCCGCGACGGCAACGCCTACCAGGCCGGCCGGAGCCAGACCATCGACAACTCGCACACCGTGCACCACTACGACTCCGGGCGCGGCCGCGGCGTGCTCGGCGCGGTCGCGGTGCTGAGCGTGTCCGGCCCGGTGTTCGGGCTGTACCAGGTCACCCGGCACGAGGAGCGCCCCGCACCGCCGGCGCCCGGGCCTGCGGTGACGGCGCAGGGGAGCAGCGCCGCGCCCCCCCCGCACCCGTCACGCCGGGGGCGAGGCCCGAGCGGATCGTGCTGCAACGGAGCGGGCTCGGCGAGCTCCAGGTGATCGACCTGGACCGGCGGTCGGGCCGCTCGGAGCGGATCACCGACGACGAGTGGCGGCTGCGCGACGCCAAGGACCAGAAGTCCTTCGACCTGGTGACGTCCAACGCCTCCTGGGCGGAGTTCGAAGTCCCGGCCGGGGCGGCCGGACCGCCGGGGTGCTGAAGCCCGGCGAGCCCGTCGCCCGGGAGCCCTGCCTCCGGGCGGCCCGGAGCGGCTTGCTGGAGCGGCTCCGGATCTCCAACCAGTACCGCTCCGAGCTCGACCGGGCCGGGCTGCAACCGGGCGGCGCCGTCTGCGTGCTGACGGACCGCCACCAGCTGGTGCAGGCCGTCGTCACCGACCGGGAGTTCGACAACGACGATCCCTCCACCGCGGGCCGCCTCACCGTCGAGGTCACCGAGCTGGGGCCCGTCACCGACTGACCGCCGTCCACACGAACTCGGGAGTGCAGATGGATCCGGATCAGGCACCGGCGCGCAGGCGCCAACGCAGCGCGGCGGCGGTGGTCGCGGTGCTGATCGGGTGCGGGCTGCTGGCCGGGCTGTACCTGGCCGACCGGGGCGAGCACCGCGCCGCGCCGCCGGCCCCGGCGCCGGGCGCGCCGGAGAACAGCGGCGCGCCCGCCGGCTCCGCCACCTCCGCCGCACCGGGCCCGGCGCTGGAGCGGATCGTGCTGGAGCGGGCCCCGCAGGGCAAGGTGCAGGTGATCGACCTGGACCTGCCGTCCGGCCGCTCGCAGCTGACGACCGACGAGGAGTGGCAGCAGCGTGCGGACGGCGACCGGGCGCACATCGATCTGCTGATGGTCGACGCCGCGACGGCGGAGTTCGAGGTCCCGTCCGGCGACGGGCGGATCGGCGGGGTGCTGGCGCCCAACTGGCCGGTCACCCGGGAGACCTGCCTGCGGGCGGCGAACAGCGGCTCGCTGACGAGGTTCCGGGTCGGCACCGGCGACCGCTCCTCGCTGGCGAGCCTCGGCCTCCAGCGGGGCAGCGCCATCTGCGTGGTGACGGACAGCCGACAGCTGGTGCAGCTCTCCGTCACCGATCAGACCTTCGACAACGCGAAGATCAACACCACCGGCCGGCTCACCGTCGCGGTCACCCCGCTCGGACCGGTCACCGACTGACGGTGCGTCAGCCCAGCGTCCACCGCTGGGCGGGCGTGCCGTTGCAGGTCCACAGCTGGAGCCGGGTGCCGTCGGCGGAGGAGCCGTTCGGGGAGTCCAGGCACTTGCCGGAGCCGGTGTTCACCAGGTCGTGGCCGGCGCCGTACGACCACTGCTGGGCGCCGGTGCCGTTGCAGGTGTACAGCTGGATCACCGCGCCGTCGCTGTGCGAGGCCGCGTCCACGTCCAGGCACTTGCCGAGCGCGCGGACGGTGCCGTCGAGGCCGACCGTCCACTGCTGGGCGGCGTTGCCGGTGCAGTTGTGCAACTGGATCGGGGTGCGGTCGGCGCTGGAGGCCCCCGCCACGTCCACGCACATGCCGCCCGGGCCGGTGATCCGGCCGGTGTACGGCAGCGGGCCGGTGCCCGACGTGGTGGCGTGGACGTAGTCGACCACCATGGTCTGCGGGAACGTCGACGACCCGTCGGGGCTGCCCGGCCAGTCGCCGCCGACGGCCAGGTTGAGGATCACGAAGAACGGGTGGTCGAACACCCAGCGGTTGCCGCCCAGGTCGGCCGGGGTGCGGGTCTGGTAGGCGCGGCCGTCCACCGACCAGGTGAGGGCGGACGGGCTCCAGTCGACGGCGAAGACGTGGAAGTCGTCCGCGAACGCCTGCCCGGCCGGCAGCGAGTACGGCGCGCCGATGCCGCCCGCGCCCGAGTAGCCCGGCCCGTGAATGGTGCCGTGCACCGTGCCCGGCTCCCGCCCGATGTTCTCCATCACGTCGATCTCGCCGCTGTTCGGCCAGTTCACCGTGCCGATGTCGTTGCCGAGCATCCAGAACGCCGGCCAGATCCCCTGCCCGCGCGGGATCTTGATCCGCGACTCGAAGTGCCCGTACGCCTGCGTGAAGGTGCGGGCGGTGTTCAGCCGCGCCGAGGTGTACTGGCAGGTCCCGTACCAACAGCCCAGCCCCGCATCGGTGTTCCGCCGGGCGGTGATCACCAGGTGCCCCTGCCCGTCCAGCGCGGCGTTCGCCGCGCCCGCCGTGTAGTACTGGAGCTCGTGGTTGCCGTTGCCCGAACCGCCGGTCTCCACCGTCCACTTGGCGGGATCGACGGCCGCCCCCGCCGGGCCGTCGAAGTCGTCGCCCCAGCTCTGCGCGGCCGCCGCGGGCCGGACGGGGGCCTGCTGTGCGGCGGCCTGCTGGGCGGCGGCAGGGGTGGCGCTCGGGGCGGCGCCGAACAGTGCGGCGGCCAGGAGGAGTGCGAGGCCGACGAAGGGCCGGCGGAGGGTGGGCGGTGCAGCAGTCATGGACGAACCCGCTTCCTGCTAGCGCTCGTTGACGGCGGATCGACGCCGGTAGGCCTGATGGTACGAACACGTCCTCGGCATGGCAATGTCAAGGAAGTGGTTCAGGGATGCGCCGGTTGCGGCGGAATTCGATCACCGGGCGCACATCATCGGTCGCCAGGTGTGAGGGGCCCGCGTGGCGGGCACGGGGCCCCTGCGACCCCCTCACGGATCGGATCCCACGGTGAACCTGGCACGTCGCGGTACGGAGACCGGCACCGGCCACGCCCTGGTGCTGGGCGCCGGCATCAGCGGCCTGTGCGCCGCCCGGGCCCTCGCCGAGGTCTTCGACCGGGTCACCCTCGTCGAACGCGACACCCTCACGGGCGACGGCACGACCCGGCGCGGTGCTCCGCAGGGGGCGCACGTGCACTCGCTGACGGTCCGCGGCGCGACCGTCCTGGAGGAGTTCTTCCCGGGCTTCGCCGCCGAACTCGCCGCCGACGGCGCCACCCTCGCCACCGCACTGAGCGAGGTCGACATCGTGTTCTTCGGCTCCCTGCTGCGCAACGTGCCGGTGGGCACGGTGCTCCAGACCAGCCGGCCCTTCCTGGAGGACCGCCTGCGGGCCAAGGTCTGCGCCGCGTCCAACGTCACCCTGCTGGACGGCCGGGAGGCGATCGCCCCCCTCACCACGCCCGACCACGCCCGGGTGACAGGCGCCCGGGTGGCGCGGCCGGGCGCGCCCGACACCGCCGAGGACCTCGACGCCGACCTCGTCGTGGACGCCATGGGCCGGGCCGGCCGGGGCGCGACCTGGCTGAGAACCCTGGGCTACGAAAAGCCCGTTGAACAGCGGATGCGCGTCGACGTCGCATACGCGAGCCGCCGCTACCGGCTCCCCCCGGGCGCGCTCGGCCAGGGCAAGGCGCTGCTCGTCGGCGCGACCCCCGCCCGCCCGCGCGGCCTGGTCCTCACCGCGCAGGAGAACGACATCTGGGTGCTCTCCCTGTACGGATTCGGCAGCCAGGACCACCCGCCGACCGCGCCGGACGAATTCCTGCGCTTCGCCCAGGAGTTGGCGACCGCAGCCGCGTGGGAGGCGCTCCGGCGCGCCGAGCCGGTCACCGACGTCGCCTCGTTCGCCTACCCCCACTCGCTGCGCCGGGACTTCCACCGGCTCCGCCGCCTGCCCGACGGCCTGATCTCCATCGGCGACGCGATCTGCAGCCTCAACCCGATCTACGGCGCCGGCATGACCGTCGCCGCGCTCGAAGCCGCCGCGCTGCGCGGATGCCTCGCCGACGGCACCCGTGATCTCCCCCGGCGCTTCTACCGGTCCGCCGCGAAATCCCTGCAACTCTCCTGGCTGTTCGCCGCCCTGGCCGACAGGTCCATGCCCCAGGTCCCGGGCACCCGCCCCGCCCTCGCCGCCCTGCTGGCCAAATCCTTCCGGGCCACCATGCGGGCCGCGGCCACCGACGCCGAGGTCGCGACCGCCGTCTGGAACGCCGTCAGCCTCACCGGCTCCCCGGCCGGACTGGCCCGGCCCCGCATCATCGCAGCGATGCTGCGCAACTGGCCCCGGACGCCGACCGGCACCTGACCGGCGGCGGCACTGTCAGGTGAACGACGGCCGGCGGTCGGCGGCGGCCCAGACGCGCCAGTCGGAGTGGCCCGGGGGCGCCGCGGGGACGGGCCCGTCGGAGAGTTCGGCGAGGTCCGGTTCCTCGAACCGGTCGCGGCCGTCGCGGACTTGGGCCTCGGTCATCGAGCAGGCCCGGTCGGGACGGGTCGCCCAGCGGTGGGCGATCCGGGCGCGCCGGGTGACGGCGTCCATCGGCAGGTGCACGAGACGGCACTGCGCGCCTTCGGCCGCAGCCGGCCGGTGGACCGCTCGTCCCGCGACCAGCAGCCGAAGTCCACCACCGCATCGACGCCGACCCGGACCGCGTCCAGCGCGAGCCGGAGCATCCGCCCCTCCAGGACGTCGCGCCTGTCGCCCGGCTCGGCCCGGTCGAACAGCGGGAGCAGCCACCCGTCCGCTGGCAGCCGCAACGCGCGGTGCTGCTCGGCGAGTTGACGGGCCGTGGCGGTCTTGCCGGCCCCCGGGAGGCCGACCATCAGGAACAGTGCGGGCACGTCCACGACGGTGGCGCCGACCCGCCCGCGCGGCCATCGATTTCTACGGGACGTTCCAGGCGGAGAGCACCGGGCGGCCGTGTTCGACCGCCAGGACGGCGAGGGTGCCGGGGTCGGGGTGGCCGAGGAGGCCGGCGGCGGACGGGTCGAGGCCGAGCCAGCGGACGGTGAGAATGCGGGCCAGGTGACCGTGCGCGACGACGGCGACATCGCCTTCGGCCAGCAGCGGACGGATCCGGTCCAGCGCCGCGTCCGTGCGGTCGGCCACCTGCTGGAGCTGCTCGCCCGGGTACGGCGCGTCGCCGGGGACGACACCGTCCCGCCACAAGTCCCAACCCGGCCGGGTCCGCTCGATCTGATCCGCCGTCAGGCCCTCGTAACCGCCGTAGTCCCATTCGAGGAGGTCGGGGTCGAGGACGGCGCCCGTCAGCCCCGCGAGCTCGGCCGTCCGAACGGCGCGACTCAGCGGGCTGCTGACGACGGCGACCAACCGGCGGGCCGCGAGTCGTGGCGCGAGCGCCCGCGCCGACGCCTCGCCGGCCGCCGTCAACAGGACGTCGGTGCGGCCGGCATGACGCCCCGACAGGCTCCACTCGGTCTGGCCGTGCCTGATCACTATCAGCTCACCCATGGCCGTGCAGACTAGCCGATGAGATGCGCGGCAAGGTCAGGGGCAGGTCTTCCGGTAGGGGATGCCGGGCAGGAAGCGGCGCCACTGCTCGGCGGTGAGACCTCCGCCGAGCAGACCCTATCGGCCGCCGTGGCAGGGCCGATGTCGAAGCGCTGGAACGGGATGGGCCGGCCGCTCGCGTACCGGGCGGTGCCGTCGGGGAGCGAACTAGAGGGCGTGGATCGGGTCGCCGTTGGTCGGCAGCGGCGGGCCCAGTGACCGAGCTGCTGACCCGCCGCGTCCGGTCGGTCCGTGCGGTCCCCGCCGCGCGGGCCGGCTCCGGGGGAGGGCGTCGGGGCGGCTGCCGGGACAATGGGGTGCGTGAGTGAGGAATACGTTGACCTGGGGTTCGTCACGGCGCCGTCCGGGGTGCTGGTGCTCGGCATGGCGTCGTGGATCGACCGGTGGCCGGAGCTCGGGGCGCCGCTGTCCGAGCGGGCCGGGGCGGCGGCGGCCGGCGGGGGCGGGCACCTGTGGGACGGCGAGTGCGAGGCGGTGGCCGTCCGAGCCGCGGGGGGCGGGGAGTTGCGGGTTCGGGCCCGGACGGCGCTGTCCTGGTACACCGAGGAGCCGGTGATCTCGCTGCTGGAGGTCGACCTCGGCGTGCCGTGGACGGGGGAGGGCGACGACCCGATCCCGCTCGGCGACCTCCCGGTCGACCGGTGCGGCACGGTCGTCGGCGACGGCGTCGCGCTCGACGCCTGGATCGGACCGGCGGGCGAACCGGCCGACGGTCTCGCCGATGTCAGCTACTGGGGGCTCCACGCGGACGACGCCCACGCACAGTTCGGCGGGCAGCGGACGGCGCCGTACGAGGGCGCCCCCTGGGGCCGGCCCGACCTGCCGGTGGCCGAGGCCGAGGCGCTCGCGGCCGAGATCGGGACATGGCGGGGCGGCCTGCGCCGAAAGGGCGTCGCGGTCACGGTCGACAAGCACACCGACTGCCACCTCTTCCAGCGCGCCGCGGCGAACCACCCCCTGCTGGCCGGCGCGATCGAGGTCGCCGGCTGCCGGATGCTCGGCATCGACTGGGACCCGGCCGACCACTCGATGACCCATCACGGCGAACGGGAACTCGGCCGGGTCCACCCGGTGACCCTCGAACCCGACGGGACGGGCGGGACGGTACTGCGATGGCGGATCGAGCCGGTGGACGCGGCGGACTGACGGGCGCCGATGAGTTCGTTCGCGCAGCTGTGCCGGACGGCCGCGTGACGGTGTTCCGCGATTCGGGCCGGCGCGGATTCCCGAGTGTCGGATCCGGTGCTCAAGTCCCGTTCCGGGCCTGGCGGATACGCGTCAATGGAGGGCGGTCCGGCGGTGGGGGGAATCGACTTCCCAATGACAGTGGTGATCACTAGGGTCTGGGGGCTGTGACCACGAAAGAGCCCGGTGACGACCTGTGGGAAGGGTTCGTCAGGGAATTCGAGAAGAGCAACGCCGTGCACGAACCCAGTGCCGCCGAACGCGCCGCCGAACGTGCCGGGCGGCAGCTTCAGCCGCCCGCGGCGCGGCGGCGGCCGGGGCGTTGGCTGGTGCTGCCGGCGGCCGCCGTGCTGCTGGCGGCGGTGGGCGGGGTCGCGTACCTGACGCGGCCCTCGGACCGGGAGCCGGCCGTCACGGCTGCGCCCGCTCCGTCCGTGACGGCGTCGGCGACGTCGGCGGCACCGGCAGCGGCGGCGGCCGGGGCGCCGAGTGGCGCGATACCGCTGACGGTCTTTCCGGAGAAGGTGCAGGGGTACACGCTGGTGGCGAAGGCGGCGAATCCCGACTGCACGGGCTCCGACCTCGTGGGGCCGTCCCTGGCCGGGCTGATCGTCCAGGGGCACGGCTGTGTCGGGGTCGACGTGGCGCTGTACAAGGACGCCGACGGCAACCAGTACAACCTGGCGCTGTTCACCATGAAGGACCCGATGGACGGTGTCCGCCTGGTGAACGTGCTGGCCGAGCACGTCGAGTCGTACCAGGTCGCCGTCCAGCTCCCGCCCGACGGCTCCGGACTGCGTCGACTCCCGGCCGACAGCCCGCGGGTGCAGGGGTTCACGGTCGCCGACCACGGCATGCTGGTCGGCATGGCGCAGTGGTCCGACGGCCGCACCGTCGACTTCGACAAGCTGTCGGCCCGGCTCACACCGCTGACCGGTGCCGTCACGCGCGCGATCCTGGCCTGACGGGGGGAGCGGAGACGTGAAACTGTCCTGGTACTCCGAGTACGGCGAGGTCGACGTCGAGGGGACGGCCGAGGAACTGACCGCCCTGGCGGTGGCCTTGGACGCAGCGGAGGGGCATCTCACCGTCGAGGACGGCGAGTTGACGGGGGTCGAGGTGGTCGGGACGGACGGTCCCGGGGTGATGATCCGCGTCGATGCCGGGCGACGGGTGCTGGTGGTCCTCGGTGATGCGGACGGCCGGGAGCTGCTGGCGGAGGGGCTGCGGGACATGGCGTCCGCCGACGACGGCGGGCACTGGCACATCGACCACCACCCCGGGCACGCGTGGCTGGCCGAGGGGTCGGTGGCGCTGGTGGTCAACAGCCCGCTCGGCGGCATGCCGCTCCGCCGAGAGGGATCATGACGGACCGTCAACTCGGTTGAACCGCAGGCGGGCTGTCGGCGGACTCGGCTAGGGTGAGGTGCTGCGGCAGAGGTCGGGAGGGGTGGCGCGGTGCTTCCGAGTACGGTCGAGCAGTTGGCCATCCTGGTGGCGCTGATGCTGCCCGGGGTCTTCTACCAGGCCGTCTCGGACCGGCTGCGCGGGCCGCAGGCCTCCGAGCAGGAGCCGCAGAACCGTGCGCTGCGGGCGCTCGCGATCAGCGGGCTGCTGGACGCGGTGTACGCGGTGATCGCGGGCCCCTGGGTGGTGCGGCTGCTGGGCGAGGGCGACGGCGGGCCGCTCGCCGCGGTGCTGCGGCACCCGCGGCAGGCCGGGCTGGCGGTGCTGCTGCTGGTCGTGGTGGTGCCGGCCGGTGCGGCGTGGGCGGCGGCGTCCGTGCGGCGGCGGCGCGAGCGGGCGCACTACGAGCCGACGCCGACGGCCTGGGACTTCCTGTTCGCCGACCGCGACCCCGGTTTCGTCCGGATCCGGCTCAAGGGCGGCCTGTGGGTGGGCGGTTGGCTCGGATCGAGGTCGGCGGTGTCCGCGTTCCCGCAGCCGCAGGACATCTACCTGGAGTCGCAGTGGCGGCTGGACCGCGACGGGACGTTCCTCGGCCGGGTGCCCGGCACCACCGGGGTGTACGTCAAGGGCAGCGAGATCGAGGTGCTGGAACTGCTGGCGCCGCCGGAGACAGGACGGACGCCGGCACCGGTGCCGGTGACACGGAGGGAGCAGCAGGATGGCAGCGGCACGGAGCGGTCGGAACGACCCGAAGAAGCGCGGGAGCGGTGACGGCACGTCACCGGAGAGCCTGGTCGACGAGTTCCGCGACCGGCGGATCTTCCGGATCGGCGACGGAGCGGCCGAACCCGACCAGGGCCCCGAGGGTGCGTCGGGCACGGCGCAGAGCGAGAAGCCGGAGAACGGCGGACCGGAGTCCTGAGGGCCGGGGCTCACGGCCCGATGTGGACGTGCGCGGCCCACAAGTGCGTTGCGGGCAGCAGGCGTTCACGCAGTGATCGGACGGCTTGGTGCAGGGCGAGCGACGGGTCGAACGGCAGGCCTTCGGCGGCGTCCTCCGACAGCGCGGCGTAGAACTCCCCGGTGACGTGGCGGGCGATCTTGTCGGAGACGCTCCAGAGCGTGCCGACGACGTGGGCGAAGCCGGCCAGCTGGAAGGACGGCGCCAGGTGCACCGCCTCGTCCGGCAGGTCGAGGCCGCCCTGGGAGGTCGAGCAGGCGGAGAGGAAGGCGAGTTCGGCGTCGACCGGGCGGCGCGCGGACAGGTCGAGGGCGCTGAGCCGGCCGTCGTGGAGGACCAGTCCGCTGTTCGACGGGCTGGCCGGGTCGCTGACGCCGTGACAGCTGAAATGCACCCAGGAGTGCCGGTACAGCGCCCGGCGCACCCGTTCCACGGTGGCCTGCCCGCCGTCCAGCCGCAGACCGTCGGGGAAGAGCTCGGCCACCAGCGCGGCCTCGGGCCCGGCGCCCGGCAGCGGCGGGCCGCCCGGCGTCTGCGCGAGCGAGACCACCAGCGGAGCGGGGCGGCGACGGGGCGGACCGGCGTCGGCAGGCCTGCGGCGGGCCCGCAGCAGCGACCGCAGCGTCGGCGTGTACGAGGACACCGCCCGGTCCATCGCCCAGGTGCCGGGAATGCCCTGGCCCTTGCCCGCGGCGTGCAGCGGCAGGAACGCCAGCCGGCCCGTCGGGCACCACCACAGCCGCGGCCACGGCTCCCCGTCCAGCGGGGTCCCGCGCAGGCCGAGCCGGTCCAGGACGGGCGCGGCCACGGCCTCCCACAGCCACGCCAGGGCGGCGCGTTGCGCCTTCATCGTCCGGGTGGCCCGGTCCACGCCCTGGTCCCCGTACGCGGCGTCGATCGACTCCTCGGTGAAGGCATGTAGGGCCACCGTGATGTGCAGGGGCGTGAGGTCCGGCAACTCCACCACCTCGATGCGCGGCGGGCCGCCGGCGGGCGCGACCAGGAGCAGGGCGTGCGCGCCGTAGTCGCTGACGTTGACCACCACCACGGGGCCGCGCTCCGCCACCGAGAGCAGCTGATGGACGGTCGGCGGGCGCAGGAAGTCCTCCAGGCCGGGCAACGTGCGGATCTCTTCCAGGAGTCGGTCCCAGCGGCGGGACGTGGCGTGGCGCTCCTCGGCGTCCCGCAGGGCGGCCGCATCCGCTCCCGCCGCGCCCTGGGCGAAGAACGTGTCGGACGCCTCCGCCGACGCGAGGGGGTGCTCGCGGCTCAGCCGGTCCCGGATCGCCTCGAACTCCGTGGCGCGGGCCGGGTCGAGCTCGCGCAGCCGGGACAGGTCGCCCTGGTACTCCAGGCCCTGCGCCAGCAGCACGCACCGCCCCTGTTCGAGCAGCGTCAGCGCCCCGGCGGGGTCGCCGGCCAGGATCGCCAGCGTCGCCGCCGCGCTGGTCACCCCCCAGGAGGACGCCAGCCGGTCCTCCTGGTCGAGCCGGGCCAGGTGGCGGGGCGCCACGCCGGGAAGCAGGGCGACCGCGTGCTTGAAACCGTTCAGGGCCTCGGCGGGCAGGCCGGCGTCGGCCGCGATGCTGCCCCACATCCGCGCCGCCTGGAGGCGGGTGTGCGGCGGGAACGCCCGGTCCTCGGCCGTGCGCCGGATCAGCCGGATCGCCTCGGCCAGGTCGACCCGTTCGCCGCCCTTGGCCCGCCGCACCTGCGCCCGGGCCAGCGCCCGCCGGGCCAGCGCGGAGACCGGCGCGGCGTTCGCCGCGTCGTCGGCGAGGGCCTCGCGGGCAGCGGCGGCCGCCCGCCGCAGGACTGGCCGGGCGGCGCGCTCGGGGAGCAGGTCCGCGAGGCCGAGAGCGGCGTCGGCGAGCCGGGCCAGCGCGAGCGGGCGCAGCGGATGCGGGGAGCCCAGCTCCCCGAGCAGCACGTCGAACCGCCGGAACGCCTCGGCGGTGGCAGGCAGGTCCTTCGTCGAGCGGGCCTGCGCGAACCGCAGCACGGCCAGGTTGAGCGCGGCCCGCTCCCGGGCCAGGGACATCCCCGGACGCCGCTCCGCGGCCTCCTTCAGCAGCGCGAACGCCTGCTCGCGAAGCGCGGACTCCCCGGTCCCGGTCGTCCCCGACAGGTCGAGCAGCGCCATGGCGAGGTTGTTCAGCACCACCGGGCGCTGCGCCGAGGACGGCCCGGTGTGCTCCAGCGCGGCCCGGAACACGGCCACGGCCTGGAGCTCCCAGGCGCGGTCGCCGGTCCGGCCCGCCCGGTCGAGCAGGGCGACGCCGAGGTTGGTGAGGGCCAGGCCGCGGGTGTCGTGGCCGTCCGGCGCGACGTCGACGGCGGCCCTCAGCGTGCCGAGGGCGCCGTCCAGCCGCTCGGCCTCGCCGGACTCGACGGCCACCGACCATTCGAGGTAGCCGAGGTCGGCCTGGATCGAGGCGCGCTCCGGGTCGTCCGCGGGCAGCCGGTCCAGCGCGGCGCGGCAGTACTCCATCGCCTCGGTGCGCAGCCGCGGGTCCGGCCGGTAGCCGTGCAGGTTGGCGAGGCAGGTGGCGAGCCCGCTGAGGGCGGCCGGGTCGGGTTCCGGCGCGGTCAGGGCGATGGCCTCGCGGAGGCGCTCGACGGCGTGCTTCAGGTGCGTCGGGTCGCCGGTGAGGTGGTAGCGCAGCCGGAGGTTGCGGCCGAGCGCGGCCAGGAATTCCGCCCGGTCGGTGGGGTCCGGGTCCGCATCGTCTCCGTCCGGCCCGGCCAGGGCCTCGGCGAGCAGCTCGGAGGCCCGGTCGAGGGCGGCGATGTCCGAGCGCATCCAGGCGACCGAGGAGAACACCCCGGCGGACAGGACGGCCAGGTGCGGCCGCCGCGGGTCGCCGGCCGGGACCAGCTCCAGGGCCTGTTCGAGCGGGCCCGCCGCCCCGGCCACCAGTTCCTCCATGCCGCCGTGCTCGGCGAGGCCCAGCACGGCCGCGCCCAACGTCGTCCGGTGGAGCACCCGGTCGGCGGCGGTGCACTCCTGGTCGGCCGCCACGACCGCGCGCAGCACCCGGGCGCCCTCCAGGCGGGCGGCCGGGTCACGGGTGTCGTCCGCGTGCTGCACCCAGCGGGTGCCGAGCCGGAACTCCAGCTCGATCCGCCGCGGGTCGCCGACCGGCAGCAGGGCGATCGCCCCGGTCATCGACGCGACGGACCGCTGCCAGGCGTCCCGGTCGCCCGGCGCGACCCGCCGGGCGCGGGCGGTGCCCAGGGAGAACCGCACCTCCGCCTCGAACCCCGGCCCGGGGGACGGAAGTTCGAGACACTCCCGGTAGCGTGCCACCGCTTCGGCCGCCCGCTCCTCCCGATCGTCCCGCACCGCGGATTCGAGCAGGCAGTCGGCCAAGTACCGCAGCGCCTGCGCCCGTTCGACCGAGGGCGCGGGCAACTCCCCGACGAGCCCCCGCAGCAGCGCGAGCGGTTCGGCCGACGGATCGTCGCTGCCGTCCGCCTCGGCCCGCAGACCCAGCAGGTTCGCCAGGGTGTTCCCCTGCTCGACCCGGTGCGACGGCATCGACGCCGGGGTGGCCTCGAAGGCCTCGGTGGCCCGGGCGACGGCCGCCGCGAGGTCCGCCGGCTGCCCGTCCGTCAGGTAGCGCCTGGTCAGGGCGAGGGCGAGCAGCCCCCGGGTGTCGGCGAACAGCGCACTCCCGACCGGCGAGAGCTCGGCCGACTCGTACGCCGCGGTCAGCGCGAGCGACGTGGCCCCGGCGTCGTCCACGGCCGCGGACCTGAGCAGGATGAGACCCAGGTTGCACAGGTACTGCCGCCGGGTGGCGTCGGTGGGCGCGCTCTCGGCGGCCTGCCGGCACAGCGCCACGCCTTCGGCCCGCAGCGCGGCCGCCCGCTCCGACTCCGCCGCGGCCGGCGATCCGGTCTCCGCCGTCGCCCCGGCCGCCTCCCCGGCCTGGGTGATCAGCACCAGGCCCAGGTAGCAGAGCCGTTCCGGGTGGCCGGCGCGGTCTGAGGGGTCGGCGGTGCGGAGCGCCTCGCGGAGCACGGCGGCGGCTTCCGGCAGGGCGGGGCGGTCGCCGAAGAAGACGGCGGACTGGGTGAGGGCCACTCCCAGTTCGACGCGGCAGGTGGCGAGTTGGGGATCGTCCGGCGGGCAGAGGCGCAGTGCGGTGCGGATCTCGGAGACGGCCTCGCGGATGGCGCCGTCGGCGAGGCCGGCGTCGGACCAGAAGCGCAGGGCGGTGCCCAGGTTGGCGTGGCGGCGGGCCTGTTCGCCGGGTGCGCCCGGCACGGCGGCGACGGCGGCGCGGCAGGCCTGGACGGCTTCGGCGAGCGACGACAGGTCGGTGCGGTCGAAGTGGTCGTTCAGCAGGGCCACGCCGAGTGCGGAGAGGACGGCGCCCCGCAGCGGCGTGTCCGGCGGGCATTCGGCCGCCGCGTGGCGCAGCAGGGGGACGGCCGCGGCGGGCGCGCCGGGGTGCCGCCAGCGCTGGTACGCCATGACCAGCGCGATCCCGGCGGCGTGCGCCCGTTCGACGCTCGGCCCGGTCGGCGGGCTCTCCCCGTCGATCACCGCGAGCACCTCCGCGAACTCCGGCGCGACCCGTTCCGGGAAGTGGCGGCGGGCCAGTTGCAGGCAGAGCAGTGTCTCGCCGAGGAGGGACGGGTCGCGCTGGTCGTCGGCCCAGAAGCCGAGCAGGTCGCTGAAGCCGAGGGCGAGGGCGTGCTCCGGCGGGACGTCCGAGCCGGGCGGCACCCCGGCAGTCCGGAGGACGGCGGCGGCCGCGTGGGCCTCGGCGGTGCCGAACCACGGCATGAGGTCGGGGTCGGTCGCCACCTGGTCGAGGCGGGCGGCGAGGAGGTCGAAGGCTTCGTCGGTGTTCACAGCCAGGTGTTCTCCTCGGGAAGGTCGTCCGCCAGCAGCACCACCAGGTCCTCCCGGCCGGGGGTGTCGCCGCCGGCCAGCCGGGAGGCCTGGTGTTCGACCATCTCCTCCAGCAGGGTGCGGGCGTCGCGGGCGTTGGCGGGGTCGCCGCGCAGTTCGCGACGGGTGAAGCGTTCGACGAGGAGGTCCACCACCTCGGGGGCGAGGCGGTAGGCGTGGCGGTCGGCTTCGCGGGCGACGATCTCGGCGAGTTCGTCGGGGTCGTACGGCTCGAACTCGAGGATGCGGGAGAAGCGGGAGCGCAGGCCGGGGTTGGAGTCGAGGAAGGCCCGCATCTCCTCGGTGTAGCCGGCGGCGATGACCACGACGTCGTCCCGGTGGTCCTCCATCAGTTTGGTGAGGACGTCGATGGCTTCCTGGCCGAAGTCGCTGTTCGAGCCGAAGCGTCGCGCCAGGCTGTACGCCTCGTCGATGAACAGCACGCCCCCGGAGGCGCGGTCGAAGGCCTGGCGGGTCTTCTGCGCGGTGTGTCCGAGGTACTCGCCGACCAGGTCGCCGCGGGCGACCTCCACCAGGTGGCCCTTCTTCAACGCGCCGAGTCCGGCCAGGATCTGGCCGTACAGCCGGGCCACGGTGGTCTTTCCGGTGCCGGGCGGGCCGGAGAAGACCAGGTGGTGGGCCCGCGGCGGCGGGGGGAGGTCGGCGTCGGTGCGCCAGCGGGCCAGCCGGACCAGGTCGATCTGGACGTCGACCTGCCGCTTGGCCTCGGCGAGGCCGATCATGCGCTGGAGTTCGGCGATCGGGCCGGCCTCGGGCTGCAGGATGTCCTCCGGGGTGTCGCCGGTGCGGAGGTTCTCCAGCACCACCCGTTCGTTGGGGACCACGGCCTCGCCGGTGCAGCCGGTGATCTCACAGTCCTCCAGGCGGCCGTACACGTCGTCCTCCAGGCTGATGCCGTCGCCCCCGGCGCCGTGCACTCGGACCTTGGTGAGGATCAACTGACTGTTGTTGCACGCTCGGATGCCCCGGCCCCGGGTGTTGGTGATCTCCAGAGTGTTGATCTCCACCGTGGTGTTGGTGAAGGCCAGCAGTCCGACCTCGCCCGGTTTCGCGATGGTGCAGCCGTGGGCGGTCAGTCGGCTGCTGTCGCGGCAGTTCAGGCCGAACAGGCCGGGCTGTTCGATGGTGATCTGTTCGGCGGTGGCTCGTGCGCTGCCCTCCAGCACCAGCCCGGAGGCGGTCGCCTTGCTGATGACGGCGCCCTTCAGCTGGACGGTCACGCCGGTGCCGTGTCCGAACACGCCGTTCTTGCAGCGCTCCAGGCGCAGCCCGGTGATTTCCACCGCCGAGCCCTCCTGGATCTCCACGGCGCTGTCGGAGTGGTCGCGGATCTCCAACCGGGCGAAGGTGCCGCGCGCCTTGTGCACCAGGACGCCGGTGGCGCCGAAGGTGATGAAGCAGTCGTCGACCGTGGGGACGCCGCCGGAGGCGACGCCGATGCCCAGGCGGCCGGCCCGGTCGATCCGGCACTTCTCCAGTCGCCCGCGTCCCTGGTCCTCGACGACCACCCCGGTGTCCCGGCAGCCCGCGAACTGGCAGTCGCGGACCTTGGGGTCGGCGCCGCGGGCCACGTACAGCCCGGTGGTGGCGCCGTTGACGTTGGTGGCCTGGACGGTTCCCTGCGCCTGGTGGTCGTAGGAGATGCCGGTGGCGTGCACCTCGTCGATCCGGGAGGCGAGGATCTGCACCGCGGTGTGGTCGCCCGCGGCGACGGCGGTGTCGCCGGTGCCCCGGAACTCGCAGCTGCGGATCTCCGCGGTCGACGCGGCGGTGACGTCGATGCCGCGGCCCCGGCTGTCCGTCACCGTGCACTCGGTGACGGTGGCTTTCGCGCGGTCCTTCAGCACCAGCGCGTGGCCCCGGGCGGAGCGGAACGCGGTGCGCTCCAAGGTGCCGGTGGCGCCGACGAGTTCGGTCCGGCCCGCGATGATCTCGCTGTCCCGCAGGACGAGTTCGGCGCCCTGCGAGGCGAGCAGCGCGCACTCCGCCGGGCCGTCCATCCGGCAGTGGCGCAGTTCCAGGTGGCCGGTGACGGCGACGGCGACGGGCCCGCGGCCCTCCAGCACCAGGGAGTCGAGCGTGACCTGGCCCGCGCACTCCAGGGCGGAATCCTCGGGGGTCTCGATCACCACCTCGCCCGCGCCCCACGCCTTGACCAGTTCGACGGTGCCGGACAGCACCAGCGGCCCCGCCTCCCGGTACCGGCCGGGTTCGATCAGCAGCCGCCGCGGCCGGTCGTCCGACGTGGCGCGCAGCGCGGCGCCGATGCTCCGGTGCGCCGAGCCGCGGTCCGGGCCGACCCGGACGGTGACGGCCGCGCCCGCGACGGACTCGGCCCGGACGGTGTGCCCGGGCAGGAGGTTCGCGTGGTACGGCGCGAGCGCGTTCGCCAACTGGGCGGGGAAGACCGTGAGTCCGTCCATCTGGGCGAGCACCGGCGAGGTCAGCGGCAGGAGCTGCACGGCCTGCCCGTCGGCGCGGAAGGACCAGTGCGGCAGCTTCGCGGGCGGGCTCGCCCCCGGGTCGAGCCGGGCGAGCACCGCCCGCACCGGGATCTGCTGCCCGGCGCGGGGGACGGTGCGCTGCCCGATCTCCAGCGAGGCGATCTCGGGCCACGGCACGGCCCGCTCGTAGCCGCCGACGGTCACCACGACGCCCCGGTTCTCCACCCGCAACTCGCAGGGCCGGGACAGCCGCAGGATCAGCCGCCGGGTGCCGATCGCGCCGAACACCGCCAGGGTGAGGACCACCAGGAACGGTTGGAAGGGGGAGTAGTCGTCGAGCGCGGTCATGATGAGGACGGAGCCCGCGACCACCAGCAGCAGCACCAGCTGGGCCAGCCGCAGCACGACCCGGCCCGACCAGGTCAGCAGCGCGCCCGCCGCGAACACCGAGGCCGCGCCGGGGCCGTCCGGCAGCCGGGTCGTCCCGCCCCACCGGTCCGACAGCCGCGGGACGAACACTTCGTCGAGGCGCTCCGCCGGCACCGCCAGCGGCGCCAGGTCGAGCAGGATCCCGTGCCACGGCACCGACCAGCGCGGCGAGCCGCTCACCTCCAGCCCGCCCCGGTCGACCAGCGAGGTCCGCACCAGCAGCGAGCCCCGGAAGTACGGGGCCTCGTAGGCGGCCACGAAGCCGCGCATCGGGAGCACGCACACCCCGTCGACCGCGTCCCAGGGCAGCCGGACCTTCCGCAGGCCGCCGCGGAGTTCGAGGAACTCGGGATCGACCACCACCGTGGTGGGCGCCAAGGCGTGAAGCGCCTGCCGGACCAGCACCACCGCCCACACCACGGCCGTCACGCCGTCGACCAGTATCGGCAGCGGCTGCGTCGCCACGCCCGTGAGCACCGGCAGCCCGCAGCCGACGAACGCACCGGCCGCGAACAGCGCGACGGCCGCCCGCCGCCGCCGGTACTGCGGCGACGGCCGCAGCCGCACCTGCGCACTCTCCCGAGTCATCGCACCCCCCGTGAACCCCCGACTGTCCCTTCGTGCCATCAAATCAGCGAACTCCCGGCGCGGGACGCCGATTTGGTGATTCCGCCCGAGCGGGCGAAAACCGATGGCCCGGCGAGTGCCCGGCCAGCAGGATGATCGCCATGGCCAATGACCCACCCCTCGACCCGGAGCAGCCCCGGGACCGGGCAGCCTTCGAACGGCTCACGGTCCGCCCGCCCGACCGGCACCGGCCCGCCCGCGCACTCCTCCCCGGCGCCCGGGTCACCGTCGTCCGCTCCACGGAGTGGGACGGGCCCTGGCAGGTCGAGTTCGAGGGCACGGTCGACGACCTGGCCGCGCCCGAGCCCGTCGATCACCCCCGTGCCCGGGCGGGCGAGTCGGCGTACTGGGTGCGCTTCGACGCGCCGCAGTACGACGCCGACGGGGACGGCCCGTACCGCAAGGCGCTGATCTGGGAGCGGTACCTGCGCCCGGAGCGGGCCCGGCAGGCCGACTGATCGTCAAGCGGGCGCGCACCACCCCCACTTGGAGACTGGTCAACGGGCCCTCCGGTGGCCAGCATGGGTACTCGTCGTTCTGCACCACCGCGCCCAGGAGGCCCCGTGTCGCACGCCCCGAGCCAGCCGAGCCACTCCTCAGGACCGACCGGCACCCCGCTGCTCGGCGACACCGTCGGAGCGAACCTGGCCCGGGCCGTCCGGGCCTTCCCGGAGCGCGAGGCGCTGGTCGAGTGCGCCACCGGCCGCCGTTGGACGTACGCCCGGTTCGCCGCCGACGTCGACGCGGTGGCGCTCGGCCTGCGCGCCAAGGGCGTCGGCCGCGGCGACCGGGTCGGCATCTGGGCGCCCAACCGCGCCGAGTGGACGCTCACCCAGTACGCCACCGCCAAGCTCGGCGCGATCCTGGTCACCGTCAACCCCGCCTACCGCTCGCACGAGTTGGAGTACGTCCTCAACCAGGCGGGCGTACGCCTGCTGGTCGCCGCCCGGCAGTTCAAGAGCTCCGACTACGCGGCCATGGTCGACGAAGTCCGGCCGCGCTGCGCCGCGCTGACGGACGTGGTGCTGCTGGACGGCCCGGACTGGGACGAGCTGCTGCTGACTGGGCGGCAGGGCGATCCGGCGGTGCTGGCCGGGATCGGGGAGGAGCTGTCCGCCGACGACCCGATCAACGTCCAGTACACCTCCGGCACCACCGGCTTCCCCAAGGGCGCCACCCTCTCGCACCGCAACATCCTCAACAACGGTTACTTCGTCGGGGAGTTGTGCGGCTACACCGAGCAGGACCGGATCTGCCTCCCGGTGCCGTTCTACCACTGCTTCGGCATGGTGATGGGCAACCTCGCCGCCACCTCGCACGGCGCCTGCATGGTGATCCCCGCGCCCGCGTTCGACGCCCCCGCGACGCTGGCCGCGGTCGCCGCCGAGTCCTGCACCTCGCTGTACGGCGTGCCCACCATGTTCATCGCCGAGCTCGCCGACCCGGACTTCGACGGCTACGACCTGAGCAGCCTGCGCACCGGCATCATGGCCGGCGCGCCCTGCCCGATCGAGGTGATGAAGGACGTCATCGGCCGGATGGGCATGACCGAGGTGTCCATCTGCTACGGCATGACCGAGACCTCCCCGGTCTCCACCCAGACCCGCGCCGACGACTCGATCGAGCGCCGGGTCTCCACCGTCGGCCGGGTCGGACCGCACCTGGAGGTCAAGGTGGTCGACCCGGCCACCGGCGGCACCGTGCCGCGCGGCGACACCGGCGAACTGTGCACCCGCGGCTACTCGGTGATGCTCGGCTACTGGGGCGAGCCGGAGCGGACCGCGGAGGTGATCGACCCCGACGGCTGGATGCACACCGGCGACCTCGCCGTGATGGACGAGGACGGCTACCTGAGCATCACCGGCCGCAGCAAGGACATGGTGAT
Source organism: Kitasatospora sp. CB02891 (assembly GCF_002803145.1). Classification (NCBI taxonomy): domain Bacteria; kingdom Bacillati; phylum Actinomycetota; class Actinomycetes; order Kitasatosporales; family Streptomycetaceae; genus Kitasatospora; species Kitasatospora sp. CB02891. The sequence continues at coordinate 88,928 of NZ_NNBO01000005.1, forward strand.
CCGCGGCGGCGAGAACCTCTACCCCCGGGAGATCGAGGAGTTCCTGTACACCCACCCCGACGTGCTCGACGTCCAGGTGATCGGCGTCCCCGACGCCCGGTACGGCGAGGAGCTGATGGCCTGGGTGCGGATGCGCGAGGGCGCCCGCCCGCTCACCGCCGAAGCGGTCCGCGAGTACTGCACCGGCCGGCTCGCCCACTTCAAGATCCCGCGCTACGTGCACGTGGTCGACGAGTTCCCGATGACCGTCACCGGCAAGATCCGCAAGGTCGAGATGCGCGAACAGGCCGCCCGGCTGCTGGGCGACTGACGGGCCGTCGGGAGACCCGCCCGTCCGGCGCAATCGGGGCGGGGGAAGCACGGCTGCGCCACCGGGACGGGAGAGCATGGGGGCGTGCCCGCACTCGCCGTCCTGTTCGCCGTGCTCAGCGCCGCCTCCAACGCCGCCGGCACCGCGTTCCAGCGCAAGGCGGCCGCCAAGCTCGGCCGCGGCGGCGGCCTGCGGTTCGTGCTCACCCTGGCGCACGACCCGGCCTGGCTGATCGGCATCGCCGGGGTGACCGGGGCGGCCCTGTTCCAGGCGCTGGCGCTGAGCTTCGGGGCGCTCGCCCTGGTGCAGCCGGTGTTCGTGCTGGAACTGCCGTTCGCGCTGCTGATCGCCGCCCCGCTGCTGCACCGCCGACTGCCCCGGGCCGGCTGGGCCGGGGTGGGCGCCGTGGTCGGCGGCCTCGTCGTGTTCCTCGCCGGCGCCGCGCCCACCGGGGGCACCGACCAGGCCCCGATGAGCCGCTGGGTGCCCGTGCTGGCGGGCTGCCTCGGCATGATGGCGGCCGCCGTGCTCGCCGCCCGGCACTGGCGCACCCCGGTGGTCCGGGCCGGCGCGCTGGGCAGTGCGGCGGCCGTCGGCAACGCGCTGACCGCCGCGCTGCTGAAGTCCGCCACCGGCACCTTCGCCGACCACGGCCCCGGCGCGTTCTTCTCGGTCTGGCAGACCTACGGCTTCGCGCTCACCGGGATCGCCGCCGTCCTGCTGCTGGAGAACGCGCTGCAGGCCGGGTCGCTGGCCGTCTCGCAGCCCGCCCTCACCATCGGCGACGCCGGGGTCAGCCTGCTGCTCGGCGTGGCGCTGTTCGACGAGACGGTGCGCACCGGCTGGTGGTTGCTGCCCGAACTGCTCGGGCTGGCCGCGGTGATCAGCGGCGTGTTGACCCTGGTGCGGGCGGTCCCGCACATCCAGGAGGTCGTCCGCTCCCGGAAGTGAGCTTCCGGGAGCGGACGACCTCGGCGCAGGGACGGTCGGCGCAGGGACGGATCAGAAGACGAGCTTCCAGCCGTCGATGTAGCCGCTGTCGCCCCGGTACATGTCCTGGACCTTCAGCCGCCAGGTTCCGTTGGCGGGCTGGGCGGAGGCGTCCACCGTGTAGGTCTCGAAGACGTTGTCGGCCGAGTCGCCGACGTTGCTCTTCTTCAGCGAGTACACCGTGCCGTTCGGGCCGACCAGGTCGATGACCAGGTCACCGCGCCAGGTGTGCTTGATGTCCACGGCCACCTTGAGGTCGCTCGGCGCCTGGCCGGCGAGCCGGTCGACGACGATGTCCGAGAAGACCGCGGCGCCTGCGTCCGGGATCGGCGTCCGGGTGGTGTTCTCGACGACGGCCCTGGCGACCTTCCAGGTGAACGTCGTGACGCTGTTGCTGTGGTGGGAGGCCTTGGCGTCGACGGTGACCGTGTAGGTGCCCGGCGTGGTCGGGGTGCCGGTGATGCGGCCGGTGACCGGGTGGAGCTTCAGGCCGTCGGGGAGACCGGTCGCGTGGAAGGTGAGCTGACCGGGGTTGAAGTTGATGGCGTGGAGCTGGAGTTCGGCGGGCACGTCGACCGCGGTGACCTGGGAGGCGACGGAGTCCAGCATGATGCCGTCGATGACGCGCGGACCGACGTTGATGGCGGCCCAGGCGTTGGCGGCGTTCATGTAGGTCGTGCTGGTCTGCCCGTACAGGTCGGCGGCGGCCTTCAGGGTGGCGACGCGGGCCGCGGCGTAGTTGGTGGAGGACGTCATGTACGTGGTGAGCGCCCGGTACCAGATCTTGGCGGCGGCGTCCCGGCCGATCCCGGTCACCGACAGGCCGTCGGAGGTCGGGGAGTCGTAGTTCACGCCGTTGACGGTCTTGGCGCCGCTGCCCTCGGAGGCCAGGTAGAACCAGTGGTTGGCCGGGCCGGAGGAGTAGTGGACGTCGATCGAGCCGAGGTCGGCGGACCAGGCGTCCCGGGAGCGGCCGTCCTTGGAGGGTTTGTCCATGTAGCGCAGCGGGGCGCCGGTGCCGTAGATGTCGATCTTCTCGCCGACCAGGTAGTCGCCCTTGTCCTGGGGGTTGCCGGCCCAGAACTCGATGGCGGACGCCATGATGTCGGAGGTGGCCTCGTTCAGGCCGCCGGACTCGCCGCTGTAGATCAGGTTCGCGGTGGCGGAGGTGACGCCGTGGGTCATCTCGTGGGCGCCGACGTCGATCGAGGTCAGCGGGTGGGTGTTGCCCGCGCCGTCGCCGTAGGTCATGCAGAAGCAGCTGTCGGACCAGAACGCGTTGACGTAGTTCTTGCCGTAGTGGACCCGGGTGTAGGCGCCGACGCCGTCGTCCTTGATGCCGTTGCGGCCGTGGACGTTCTTGTAGTAGTCCCAGGTGAGCTGGGCGCCGTAGGCGGCGTCCACGGCGGCGGTCTGCCGGTTGGCGACGGTGCCGTCGCCCCAGGTGTCCGTCGGGTTGGTGACCAGCGTGCGGGTGCCGCTGGTGCCGTTCAGGTCGTAGGTGCTGTGGCCGCCGCGGGTGTTGTCGGTCATCGCGAAGCCGCTGCCCGCCGCCGTGGTGCCGATGGTGACCTGGCCGGAGTACTGGCTGTTGCCGATGCCGGTCTCGATGCCCTGGTACTCGAAGAGCTTCTTGCCGGTGTTCGCGTCGGTGATGACGTGCAGCTCGGACGGCGTGCCGTCCTCCTGCGTGCCGGTGACGACCGTCTCCCAGGCCAGCGTGGGGGTGCCGGACGCCGCCCAGACCACCTTGCGGGCGTTGTCGGCCGCCGGCTCCTCGACCTGCGCGCCCTCGGCGCTGCCCAGCGCGAAGGTCCGCGCGGAGTCGGCGCTCTCCTTGGCGGTGGTGTCGACCGCGATGTCCGCCTCGGTGGCCTTGGTGACGCCCGAGGTGGAGCCGTCCGGGGCGGTGTGGACCACCAGGTCGCCGCCGAGGACCGGCAGCCCGGCGTAGGTGCGCTCGTAGCGGGTGTGCACGCTGCCGTCCGCGTCCTTCGTCACGGACTTGGCGATCAGCGCCTCCTCCGATCCCAGGCCCAGCGACCTCGCGGTCTCCGCCTTGGCCGCGTCCGCCACGGCCAGCAGCTCGCCGCGCTGGTCCGCCGACAGCTGCACCGGCAGCGCGCCCGCGACGGCCTGGACCTCGGCCGGGGCCTGCTCGGTGGTGTCGGCGGCGGCGACACCGGACGTCAGGGCGGCCGCGATCATCGCGGCGCCGGCGATCAGCGCGGTCGCGGTGACGGTCTTTCGGGAGGATCGAGTCACACGGAACTCCTTCTGCGACGGCCGCGTGGGTACGGCCGGAGTCAGCCGGGAGGGCAGGGATGGAGCCGCCCGGTAGAGCTGGTGGTTCGAACGGGTCGGACGGTGCCCGACGGGTCGCCGCACCGTCGTGGTGCACGTGCGTCTGCCAGGGCCTGTGCGGCGATGGGACGGTACAGTGCCAGCTTTGTTGGGGACGCGTCACCCATGCGGCAAGAAGTTGGCCGAAATACTTCGTTGTCGACGTAATGTCGAGGCAATCGGCCGTCAGTGGGCAGGTAATGAGCCAAAAAAGCGGGAGCCGGGGACGGCCCCACACCGTCCCCGACTCCTCTTCCCGCGCTCCCGGACGGGCCCCACACCCGCCGGGAGCTCTTCCCGCCTCCGGACAGACCCCCACGCCTGCCGAAGGCTCGACCGCTACGCGGCGGGCGTGATCAGCCCGTAGTGCCCGTCGTAACGGTGGTACATGACGTTGCCGCGGCCGGTCGCGGCATCGGTGTAGAACACGAACGGCAGGCCACTCAGGTCCAGTCGGGCCCGCGCCTGGTCGCCCGTCAGGCAGGGCACCGTCAGCCGGCTGGTCACCAGGCCCGGCACCGGCGCCGGCAGCGGGCCGGTCGAGGCCAGCCGGTAGCCGCCCGCCGCGCCCCGGTAGACCAGGCTGTCGCAACCGCTCCCGGCGTCCGTGAACAACTGGAAGTCGTAGTCCATCGCCTCCAGTTCGAACACCGCGTCCAGCGGGCCCAGCCGCGCCGCGCTGTAGCTGCGGTGCCGCACCAGCCGACGCTCCTCCGGCGCGCGGTGGTGGCGCTGCGGGCGGTGCTCCGGGTCCAGGCCGTCCGCCCAGCCGAGCGGCGTACGGGTCGGGCGGCGGTGGTGGCGCAGCCGGGCGATCCGCGACACCAGCCGGTCCTGGAGCAGGTCGACCGCCTCGCGCATGGTGGCCGCCGCGACGTGCGCCCGCACCGGACGCCCGTTGACGTCCACGGTGGCCTGGGCGCGCGAGGGCCGGGCCATCGCGTGGTTGGGCTCCTGCACCAGCCGCACCCGGACTCCGAGCACCGGCTCGTCCAACCGGTCCAGCACGGCCGCGATCTTCACCCGCGCATAGTCGGGGGCGCCGGCCGAAACCTCGCCGCGGGTCTCCACCAGCACCTCGGCGACACTACGGGTCTGCAGACGGTTCATCAGAAACTCCTTTCCCGATGACTCCAGCCTGCTCCCTCGCCCCGGCCGCGCAGAGGGCCGAACGGTCCACCTCCGGGAGCCGACGGGCCCTGCCGGGAGCGGGACGGTCGGCCACCGCGCGCCCGACGGGTCGTCAGTCCTGCTTCGGCCCCCGGTCGTCGCGGCCCTCGCCACTGTCCTCGTCACTGCTCTCGTCGGGGCGGTCGTCAGGGCCGTCGGCGCGGGTGTCGGCAGGGCTGTCGGCACGGCTTTCACGGCTCTCACGGCGGGCCTCGCGGCGGTGCGCGCGCACCCGCCACACCACCAGGGCCACGACCACCACCGCCGCCACCGCGACCGCCAGCGAACGCCCCACCGTGCCCTCCACCCGGGAGTACGCCGAACCCGCGAAGTAGCCGAGCAGCGTGAACCCCACCCCCCAGAGCACCCCGCCGATCGCGTTGAACAGCAGGAACCGGGGGTACGGCATCCGCGACACCCCCGCCAGTGCCGGCATCAACGCCCGGAAGAACGCCACGAACCGTCCCAGCAGCACCGCGACCGGACCCCGACGGCGGATCAGGTCCTGCGCCCCCTCGACCCGGTCCGCGTGCTTGCGCAGCGTCTTCGTCCGCAGCACCGCCGGACCCAACCGGCGCCCCACCTCGTACCCCGTCGAATCGCCGAGGACCGCCGCGGACACCACCACCAGCACCATCCAGCCCAGCGACACCTTGCCCTGGTGCGCCAGCAGCCCGCCCAGCACCGCGGCCGTCTCGCCCGGCAGCACGAACCCGAAGAACAACGCGTCCTCGGCGAACACCAGGGCCCCCACCACCGCGTACACCACCGGCCCGGAGAGCCCGCGCAGCCAGTCGGTGACCGCGTGCACCAGGACCACCTCGCTCCCGGCTCGCCCACGGTCCGGCCCCCACCGTAGCGCCGCGCCCGCCGCCGCCCGCAGAACCTGCCTCCCGGGGGGCGCGTCGCACGCCCCCGATGGGCGAGACTGTGGCGGTGACCGCGAGATCCCTGGCCAAAGGCAGCAACCTCCCGATCGACGTGCCCGCCGTGCACGCCGACCTCACCTGGACACCCGCACCCGGCGTCCCCGACCTCAGCGCGGCCGCCCTGCTGCTCACCGCCGACGGACAGGCCCGCGACGCGAGCGACCTGATCCGGCGTCACCGACCCACCCACCGCTCCGGCGCGGTCCTGCACCGCGGCCGCACCGGCGGCGCCGAGGCCCCCGTCGAACGGATCGAGGCCGACCTCGCGGCGCTCGACGTCCGCGACGCCGCCGTCCAGCGCGTCCTGCTGCTCGCCGCCACCGGCGACGACGGCACCTTCGGCCGGGTCCCCGACCTGACCCTGCTGATCTCCGACGCCCGCACCGGCCTGCCGCTCGCCCGCTTCGTCATCGAGGCCGGCCGGGAGACCGCGCTCATCGGCGGCGAGCTCTACCGCCGGGGCGGCCAGTGGAAGTTCCGCGCCGTCGCCCAGGGCTGGGCCAACGGCCTGAACGGCGTGGCCGCCGCGTACGGCTTCGACCTGCCGGCGGAGGGGGATGCGGACGCGGACGTGGACATGGACGTGGACGTGGCCGACGGGCAGGTGCCTGCGCTGGGTGCGGAGTCGGCGTCGGCGCCCGTGCCCGGGCCGCGTGCGGCGGCAGAACCTGTGCCCACCGCGGTGCCGACGCCCGAGCCGGCGGCGGACGCCACGGGCGGGCTCGCGGTGCGGCACCCAGTGGAAGCGGCTGAGTCGGAGTCGGCGAGCGGGCACGGTTCGGTGCCGGAGCCCGCGCGGCATGCGGCGGAAGAAGCCGGCCCGGCGTCGGAGCGCGGGCACGCCTCTGTGTCGCAGCCCGCGCCGGAGCCGACGGCGGATGTCACCGGCGGGTTCGGGGTGCGGCACTCGGTGGGAGGGGCTGGGCCGACCAGCGGGCACGCCTCCGTGCCGGAGCCCGCGCGGCGTGCGGCGGAAGAGGCGTTGCCCGTCACCGAGTTGGAGTCGGCGCCCGAGTTCGGGCCCGGGCCCGGGCCGGACGCCACTCGTGAGTTGAGGCTGCGCCCGGCGTCGCTGCCGGAGCCCCGGCCCGAGCCGGCGACCGTCCCGCAGCCCGCCCTCGGGCTGCGCCCGGCGGCGGAGCCCGTTCCCGAGCCGGTGCCAGTGCCGGAGCCCGGGCGCGAGCCCGGACCGGTGCCGGTGGCGGGGCTCGGGCCGGACGCCACCCGTGAGCTCAGGCTGCGCCCGGCGGACTCGCGGCCCGAGTCCCGGTCCGTCGTGCCCGCGCCGGTGCCGGGGCCGGTCGAAGTGCCGCCGCCGACGGTCACCCAGCCGCTGTCCTCCCCGCACCCGTCGGCGTCCCCGGCCGTCCCGCCGCGGCCCGCGCACGCGCCGGACTTCGCCGCCGCTGCCGAGGAACACCTCCCCGTCGACATGCGCAAGCGCCTCTCGTTGCGCAAGCAGCAGGTCGCCGTCAGCCTGCGCAAGCACGGCGCGCAGGGGGTGGTGGCGCGGATCCTGCTGGTGCTGGACGCGTCGGGGTCGATGGCGGGGCTGTACGGCCGGGGCGTGGTCGCGGACGTGGTGGAGCGGATGGCCGCCGTGGCCGCGCAGTTGGACGACGACGGCACGATGCAGGCGTGGACGTTCGCCACCAAGCCCGCCCGGCTGCCGGACCTGAGCCTGCCGGGGTTGCCGGAGTGGCTGCGGCTGCACGTGCGGCCGGGCGAGGCGAACATGAGCCTCTTCGGGCGTCGCCGGGTGCGGCCGCCGCTGCCGGACGGGCGGGTGGACATGAGGGCGGTCGGCATCCAGAACGAGGAGCAGAAGGTGATCGCCGAGGTGCGCGCGTTCGTGCACGCGCACCCGTCGCCGCTGCCCACCCTGGTGCTGTTCTTCTCCGACGGCGGCGTCTACCGCAACTCGGAGATCGAGGCGCAGTTGCGGGCGGCCGTGGAGGAGCCGATCTTCTGGCAGTTCGTCGGCCTGGGGCACTCCAACTACGGCGTGCTGGAGTACTTCGACCAGCTGCCGGGCCGCCGGGTCGACAACGTCGGCTTCTTCGCGGTGGACGACATCAGCACGCTGCCGGACCCGGAGCTGTACGACCGGCTGCTGTCCGAGTTCCCGCAGTGGATCGCGGCCGCCCGCCGCATCGGGATCCTGGGCTGACGTAGCGTCAGGCGGCGTGCGTGGTGCGGTCGGTGACCGACACCACGCCGTCGACGGCGGCGCAGAGTTCGCGCAGGGTGCGGGCGGGGCAGTGCGGGGCGGTGGTGCCGCTGAGGGTGACCTCGCCCTGGACGACGTCGACGGCGATCAGCGCGGGGCTGGCGCCTTCGACGGTGGTGAGGACCTCCTCGACGATCTCGCGGCGGATCGCCCGGTCCTCGCGGAGGAAGACCCGCAGCAGGTCGCCGCGGCTGACGGTGCCGATCAGGCGGCCGTCGGCGGGCGAGACCACGGGCAGGCGTTTGACCCGCCGACGGGTCATCAGGCGGGCGGCGGCGACCACCGTGGAGTCGGGGGTGGTGCACACCGCTGGGGAGGTCATCAGGTCGGCGGCGGTGGTGCCGGTGCCGCGCAGGTGCACGGGCGCGGGCAGCATGGACGCCGGGTCGTACTGGGCCAGTTGGGTGCGCAGCAGGTCCGCCTCGGAGACCACGCCGAGCGGCCGGTGGTCGGTGTCGACCACCGGCACGGCGGTAATGTCGTACTCGGCGAGCAGCGCGACGATCTCGCGGAAGCCCGTACCGGGGCTGACGGTGACCACGTGACGGGTCATCATCGCTCCGACGGTGCAGTGCCGCATCGCCCTTCGCCTCCTCGGTCGGTGCCGGACCGGTGCCGACGTTCCCACTCTGCGGGGCGGGCGGCGTCGGGCGCGAGGGCCGGAGGTCCCGGTCGGCGGGGCCGGTCGGCGGGCCGGGGCGGCAGGAGTCTCAGCCCGGACACCCATTCCGGGCGGATCCGCACGGACACCGAGGGCGGCCCGGTCGCCGCGGCCGGGTGCACGGCGTCGGCGTGGCCGAGCACGGTGACCGTCCAGCCGCTGCCGTCGGTCGGGTCGACCTGGTCGGCCTGGAAGGCGACCACGGTGCCGGTCACGGCGCGCAGCAGTTCCTCGTCGGGCTGGTCGACCTGCACGCTTCCGCCGTCCACCAGGCGGTAGCGGACGGGCAGCACGGCGGGCAGGGCGTGCCGGGTGTAGACGAGCCGGCCGACCGAGTGACGGGCCATCAGGCGCAGGCACTGGCCGGGGTCGAGGGAGATGCCGTCGGGGGAGGGGGCGGGTTCGCGGGTCATGCTCCGATCCTGCGCGTCGCGTCCGCGCGGCGGGAGGGCCGTTGGTCGTTCCCGTGCCGGTCGAGCGGCCCCCCCGAACGGCGGGGGTGAGGGTGCTGGGATACGAACCGATTACTTTCATTTACTGTTCATAGAACTGTTTGCGTGTTCACCGACAGGCTGTCAGTCGGCCAGCCCCCAGCTACCCGACTGGAGTCACGAGTGAGCCCCTCCTCCTCCGCACGCCGCCGCACCCTCACCGCCGGCGCCCTCGCCGCGAGCGCCGCCCTGCTCGTCGCCGCCGTCCAGGTCGACACCGCCTCCGCCGCCCCCGGCCGCGACGCGGCGATCGCCCGCGCGGAGGCGAACGTCGCGCACCACGCCGACCTGTTCGGCTTCGGCGCCGGCCAGGGCCTGAAGGTCAAGGACGTGATCATCGACGCGAACGGCGCCCAGCACGTTCGCTTTGACCGCACCTACCAGGGCCTGCCGGTGGTCGGCGGTGACCTGGTGGTCCACCAGGACGCCCGGGGCAAGCTCGCCGACTCCTCCCGCGCCAAGGGCCACAACCCGGCGGTGAAGTCCGTGGTGCCGTCCGTCTCCCCGCAGCACGGCGCCGCCGCCGCGCTCGGCCAGGCCCAGGGCATATCCGGCGCCACCGCCACCCCCGAACTGGTCGTCTGGGCCGCCGACGGCGCCGCCCGCCTCGCCTGGCAGACCACCGTCAGCGGCGAGGGCAAGCAGGGCCAGCCGACCGGCCGGGTCGTCGTCACCGACGCCACCACCGGTGAGGCGATCGAGAGTTGGGACTCCGAGCAGTCCGTCGCCGGCACCGGCCACTCCGAGTACACCGGCGACGTCCGGATCGACACCACCCAGCAGGCCGACGGCAGCTACGCGCTGATCGACCCGGTGCGCGGCCACTCCACCCGGGACGCCAGGAACCTCGGCTCCAGCAGCGTCAAGGCCACCTCCGGCAACCTGGTCACCGACGCCGACAACGTGTGGGGCGACGGCCGGAAGTTCTCCACCGACCGGACCACCGCCGCCGTCGACGCCCACGCCAACACCGCCTGGACGTACGACTACTACCTCAACACCTTCGGCCGCAAGGGCATCAAGAACGACGGCCGCGGCGCCACCGTGTTCGTCCACGTCGGCACCAACTGGGACAACGCCCAGTGGGTCGACAGCTGCTTCTGCATGATGACCGGCGACGGCGACGGCACCACCGACCCCGAGCAGGTCGACCTCGACACCATGGGCCACGAGATGACCCACGGTGTCACCAGCGCCACCGCCAACCTGCGCTACAGCGGCGAGTCCGGCGGCCTCAACGAGGCCACCAGCGACATCTTCGGCACCATGGTCGAGTGGTACGCCAACAACGCCGTCGACACCCCCGACTATCTGTTCAGCGACCAGTCCACCCCGCCGTGGCTGCGCCGCTTCGACAAGCCCTCGCTGGACGGCCGCTCCGCCGACTGCTGGAGCAAGTCGGTCGCCAAGCTGGACGTGCACTACTCCTCCGGCGTCGCCAACCACTGGTTCTACCTGGCCAGCGAGGGCAGCGGCAGCAAGACCGTCAACGGCTATACCTACAACAGCCCGACCTGCAACAACTCCACCGTCACCGGCGTCGGCAACCAGAAGGTCGCCGCCATCTGGTACCGGGCGCTGACCGTCTACATGACCTCCACCACCAACTACGCCGGCGCCCGCACCGCCACCCTGAACGCCGCCCGCGACCTGTACGGGGCCGGCTCGGCCGAGTACGCGACGGTCGCCGCCGCGTGGAGCGCGGTCAGCGTCAACTGATCGTTCAGGCGTCCGGATAGCGGCCGATCGGCCGCTATCCTGGCCCGATGAGCGACAACCTTCCCCCCTGCCCCAGCTGCGCCGGCCAGTACACCTACGAGATGGACGCCCTGATGGTCTGCCCCGAGTGCGGCCACGAGTGGGCGCCCGCGGAGGAGAACGCGGCGCAGTCGGCGGGGGAGCGGGAGATCCGGGACGCCGTCGGCAACGTGCTGGCCGACGGCGACACCGTCACCGTGATCAAGGCCCTGAAGGTCAAGGGCAACGCCTCCGGCATCAAGGCCGGCACCAAGGTGCGCAACATCCGGCTGGTCGACGGCGTCGACGGCCACGACATCGACTGCCGGATCGACGGCTTCGGCGCCATGCAGCTCAAGTCCAGCGTGGTCAAGAAGGCCTGACAGCCGCTCTTCGTGCCCCCCGGCTCGTGCCGGGGGGCACGAGCGGTTGTTAGGGTCGGCGCGACGCCCCCGTGCCCTTTCGGGCCTTGAACGAGACGGTGACGACCACGTGAACGCCGAGAACCCGCAGTCGCCACCGGTGGCCAGCGTCCCGCTGTACCAGCTGAAGGCGGAGTTCTTCAAAACGCTCGGGCACCCGGTGCGGATCCGGGTGCTGGAGCTGCTCAGCACCCGCGACCACGCCGTCGCCGAGATGCTGCCCGAGGTCGGCGTGGAGCCGGCCAACCTGTCCCAGCAGCTGGCCGTGCTGCGCCGGGCCAAGCTGGTGCACGCCCGCCGCGAGGGCTCCACCGTGGTGTACACGCTGGCCAGCGGCGAGGTCGCCGACCTGCTGCGGGTCGCCCGTTCCATCCTCGGCTCGCTGATCACCGACCAGGCCGGCCTGCTCGCCGACCTGCGGGCCGCCGACAACGGCTGACGCTCCGTCACTTCCCCTGCCCCGCCCGCGAAGGCCTCGCTGCGCCCGGGACATGCAGACATTGCGACTTGCGAAATTCTTCAAGTCGATACATTCTGATCGGGTGCCCGGCCGGTCCGTCCTGCCCGGCCGCCTGCGCGCCGACACTGGAGAGGGGCCGACGTGACCGAGGTGTTCGAGCAGGAGCTCCGCGAGCAACTCGCCCTCGCCCGACGGGCGTTGCGCGAGGCGCGGGACGCCGAGGACGACCACGGCGCGCAGGCTCACGCGGGCCGGATCGCCGGGCTGCTGCGGATCGCGGAGCAGCACGGCATCGCCGTCCCGTCCCGGTCCGGAACAGAGCCGGAACCCCAGAAAGAGAGCTGAACCGTGCCCGCGTCGCAGTGCCACGCCCAGGCGGAGGTCCCTGATCCGCTCGCCACGATCCGATGCGGCGGGGCGGCGTGAACGGCGCGGGTGCGATCGGCCGGCGGCTGCGGGCGGTGCTGCCCGACCGCCGGACACTGGCCACCATGCGGCGGGACCCGCGGCGGGACCTGCTCGCCGGACTGACGGTGGCCGTCGTGGCGCTGCCGCTCGCCCTGGGCTTCGGCGTCTCCTCCGGGGCGGGCGCGGCGGCGGGCCTGGCCACCGCCGTGGTCGCGGGTGCGATCGCCGCCGTGTTCGGCGGCTCCGGCCTCCAGGTCACCGGCCCGACCGGTGCGATGACCGTGGTGCTGGTGCCGATCGTCGCCCGCTACGGCACCGGCGGGGTGCTGACCGTCGGCCTGCTCGCCGGCCTGCTGCTGGTGCTGCTGGCGCTCGCCGGGGCCGGCCGGTGGATGGCGTACGTGCCGGTGCCGGTGATCGAGGGGTTCACGGTCGGCATCGCCGGCGTGATCGGCCTCCAGCAGGTGCCCGGCGCGCTCGGCGTGGCCAAACCGGACGGCGAGAACCCGGCGGTGGTCGCCGCCCGCGCCGTCTCCGCGTTCGCGTCCTCCCCGCACTGGGCGGCGGTGCTGCTCGCGGCGGGCGTCGCCGCGCTGATGCTGATCGGCGGACGGCTGCGGCCCGGAGTGCCGTTCTCGCTGATCGCCGTGGTCGCCGCCACCGTGCTCGCCAAGGCCGTCGACCTGCCGGTCGCCGTCATCGGCCACCTGCCGTCCGGACTGCCCAGCCCCTCGCTGGGCTTCCTCGACCTGTCCGCGGTGCCCGCGCTGCTGCCGTCCGCGCTGGCGGTCGCCGCGCTCGGTGCGCTGGAGTCGCTGATGTCGGCGACCGCCGCCGACGCGATGACCGCGAACGACCCCCGCCGGGGCGGTGAACGGCACGACAGCGACCGGGAGTTGTTCGGCCAGGGCCTGGCCAACCTGATCGCCCCGCTGTTCGGCGGCGTCGCCGCGACCGGCGCGATCGCCCGCACCGCCGTCAACGTGCGCAGCGGCGCGGTCTCCCGACTGGCCGCGCTGGTGCACGCCGCCGTGCTGGCCGTGGTGGTGTTCGCCGCCGCGCCGCTGGTCGCCGACATCCCGCTGGCCGCGCTGGCCGGCGTGCTGATCGCCACCGCCGTGCGCATGGTGCAGGCCGGGGCGCTGCGCGCGCTGGCCCGCACCGGGCGTGGCGAGGCCGCCGTGCTGGCGGCGACCGCCGCCGCCACCCTCGCCTTCGACCTGGTCACCGCCGTCGCGGTCGGCCTGCTGCTGGCCGGCGTGCTCGCGCTCCGCGCCGTCGCCCGGGCCGCCCGGCTGGAGCGCCTGCCGGTGTCCGAGCAGGACCATGCGGGCGGCCGGATCGCCGCCTACCGGCTGCACGGCCCGCTGCTGTTCGCCGCCGCGCACCGCCTGCGGCTCGAACTGACCGCCGCCGACCACGCCGAGGTGGTGATCCTGCGGATGTCGCGCGTCACCGCGATCGACGCCAGCGGCGCGACCGTCCTCGGCGAGGCCCTCGCCGACCTGCACCGCCGCGGCATCCGGGTCCTGCTCTCCGGGGTGCACCCCGAACACCGCCGGCCCCTGGACGCACTCGGCGTGCTCGACGAACTCCAGGCCCAGGGGCGACTGTTCGCCACCACACCGGAAGCCCTGGCGTACGCCCGCGACACCCTGCCGGCCGTCCCGGCGCCCGCCGTCGGGACACGCTGAGCCGTCCCTGCTGCCGAGGGCGGCCCGCCCGGCCGGTAGAGTGGCGCAAGTGCCACCTTCCGAGGGGGCGCGACGGCGGTGGGGCTCGCCGGACCTGAACCGCGGCGAGTCGCCGCCAACGGTCCCTACTTGTACAGGACGCGCCCGGATCCTTCGGGCGCCGTGCGAGTGGGAGACGTGGTGCACGTGGAGAGTTCCCGGTCGGCGACGGCCGGCGCCGTCGAATCCGGGACCGAGGCGCGCCCGGCGCGCCGTCGCGGGCCGGACCGTGAACTGGCGTCCGTGCTCGGCGTGGTGGCCGTCGGCGGCGTGCTCGGCGCCTGCGCCCGGTACGCGATCGCGCTCGAATGGCCGACGGCGGCGGACGGCTTCCCCTGGGCGACGCTGGTGATCAACGTGGCGGGCTGCGCGGTGATCGGGGCGTTCCTGACGGTGCTCACCGAGGCCTGGCGCGCGCACCGGCTGGTGCGGCCGTTCTTCGGCACCGGCGTGCTCGGCGGATTCACCACCTTCTCCACCTACGCGGTCGACGTCCAGCGACTGATGCTGGCCGGCCGCGCCCCGGCGGCCCTGGGCTACCTGGCCGCCACCCTGCTCGCCGCGCTGGTCGCGGTCTGGGCCGGCGCGGCCGCCGCCCGCCGGGTGATCGGACGGAGGACGCGATGACCGCACGGACCGAACGGGCGCTGCGGATGACGGTGCTGGCCGGCGAGGACCAGCACTGGCACCACCGCCCGCTGTACGCGGAGATCGTGCACCGCGCGCACGCCGCCCGGCTGGCCGGCGCCAGCGTGTTCCGCGGCATCGAGGGCTTCGGCGCGTCCGCGCTGGTGCACACCTCCCGGCTGCTGTCGGTCGGCGACGACCTGCCGGTGGCGGTCGTGGTGGTGGACCGCGAGGAGCGGATCCGGGCGTTCCTGCCGCAACTGGACGACCTGCTCGACCGGTGCCTGGTGACGCTCGACGCGTGCGAGGTGCTCCGACCCGCCGACGCCCCCGGGGAGGCGGAGTGAACTGGCTGCTGGTGATCGTCGGCGCGGCGGTCGGCGCGCCGCTGCGCTACCTGACCGACCGGGCGGTGCAGGCCCGGCACGACACGGTCTTCCCGTGGGGAACGTTCGCCGTCAACGTGTCCGGCTCCCTGGTGCTCGGCCTGCTGACCGGCGCGGTCGCCGCCGGCGCGGCCTCCTCGCAGCTCCAACTGCTGCTCGGCACCGGCTTCTGCGGGGCGCTGACCACGTACTCGACGTTCTCCTGGGAGACGTTGCGGCTGGCCGAGAGCGGGGCCCGGTTCTACGCGGGGGTGAACGCGGCGGGCAGCGTGGTGGCCGGGCTGGGCTCGGCGTTCACCGGGTGGGCGATCGCCCAGGCGCTGTGGGTGTGAGGCCGTGGCCCGTTCTCGATCGGCCGCAAGGATGAGCCGTCGGCCGTGACGGACCCGGACGCGGCTGGTGGGCGGGGTTCCCGGTTCGGGGGCGAACGCATGCGCGTCGCCGGAATCCGGACAGAATTCACGATCCGGCCAGGATCACCTTCCCGTGGCCACGGACCGCGAGTTAGCGTGACCGTGAGTTAGTTGCCCGAGGCACTCAACAGCTCGGGCCGCGCAGTCGCAAGGTTCGCCCGCCGACGCCTCCGCCGGCCGAGCTCCGGGAAGGGACCACCAGATGGCCACCGCCGCGCAAACCTCTCCCACCAGCCACCCCGCCCCGCGCGGGACCTGCCCGTTCGCGCCGCCGCCCGCCTACGAGCAGGCCCGGCACGACGAGCCGATCAGCCGGGTCGGCCTGTACGACGGCGCCTCGTGCTGGCTGATCACCCGGCACGAGGACG
This sequence comes from Kitasatospora sp. CB02891, assembly GCF_002803145.1. Lineage (NCBI taxonomy): Bacteria > Bacillati > Actinomycetota > Actinomycetes > Kitasatosporales > Streptomycetaceae > Kitasatospora > Kitasatospora sp. CB02891. The sequence continues at coordinate 104,606 of NZ_NNBO01000005.1, forward strand.
TCCGCGCCGTCCTCGCCGACAACCGGTTCAGCTCCGACCCCGAAAACCCGGGCTTCCCGTTCCTCACCGAGGCCTCCCGCCAGCTCCTCACCGTCAAGCCCACCTTCATCCGGCTGGACGACCCCGAGCACGGCCGGCTGCGCCGCATGCTCACCGGCGACTTCACCATGCGCCGCACCGCCTCGCTGCGCCCCGAGATCCAGCGGATCACCGACGAACTGATCGACCGGATGATCGACGGGCGCCACCAGGCCGACCTGGTCAACGAGTTCGCGCTGCCGCTGCCGTCCCTGGTGATCTGCCTGCTGCTCGGCGTCCCCTACCAGGACCACGACTTCTTCCAGGAGTGCAGCCGCACCCTGCTGCACCGCGGCTCCACCACCGAAGAGGTCGTCGACGCCAACACCCGGCTCACCGAGTACATCGACGCGCTGACCGCGTCCAAGCGCGACAACCCCGACGACGGCATCCTCAGCCGCCTGGTCGCCCGCGGCGAACTGGAGATCGAGGACATCGGCGCGATGGGCCGGCTGCTGCTGATAGCCGGGCACGAGACCACCGCCAACATGACGGCGCTGTCGATCCTCGCCCTGCTGCGCAACCCCGAGCAGCTCGCCCACCTGCGCGCCCACCCCGAGGCCACGCCCGCCGCGGTCGAGGAACTCCTGCGCTACCTCAGCATCGTGCAGAACGGCCTGGTCCGGGTCGCCGTCGAGGACGCCGAGATCGGCGGCACCACGATCCGGGCCGGTGAGGGCGTCATCCTCCAGGTCAACACCGCCAACTGGGACGACGGCCGCTACCCCGGCGCCGACACCCTCGACCTCACCCGCGACACCCGCCACCACCTCGCCTTCGGCTTCGGCGTCCACCAGTGCCTCGGCCAGCCGCTCGCCCGGCTGGAGCTGGAGATCGCCCTGGAGACCCTGCTGCGCCGACTCCCCGAACTGCGGCTCGCCGTGCCGTTCGAGGACGTCCCGTTCCGGAGCGACATGCTGATCTACGGTGTCCACGAGCTCCAGGTCGCCTGGTGACCGCCGCCCCGCCGACCCGCCCGGGCGACCTCGCGAAAGAAGGAACCGTGACCGTCACCGTCGACCAGGACCGCTGCTGCGGCGCCGGGCAGTGCGTCCGCAACGCCCCCGAGGTGTTCGACCAGCGCGAGGAGGACGGCGTCGTGCTGCTGCTCGACGCCCGCCCGCCCGCCGAGCTGCGCTCCGCCGTCGAGGACGCCGTCGCGTCCTGCCCCGCCGGCGCCATCCGGGTCACCGACAGCTGACCCGAACACCCCGCCCCGCTATGCTGCCGAACCGTCCCGCCGTGGCCCGCGGCGGGACGGCCGTCGTCACAGCAGGGGGAGCACACCGTGGAAGCCGCCGGCGAACTCGCCCCGCAGGGCGTCACCGACCTGCGCGGCCGGCCCGGCCCGCCGCTGACCGTCCGTTACGGGCCCCACGCCGCCGTGGTGGTGGCCGGACTGCCCGGCAGCGGCAAGAGCACCCTGCTGCACCGCTGGGACGCCCACGCCCCCGTCCTCGACCCGCGCACCAGCCGCCTGGCCGCGCAGGCCGCGATGCCCGCCCGGCTCCCGTACCCCGTCTACCGGCCCGTCGTGCGGACCCTGCACCTGCTGCGCATCCGCGCCGCGCTGCGCGGCCCCGGGCCGCTGCTGGTGCACGACTGCGGCAGCCGCCGCTGGCTGCGCCGCACCCTCGCGCACTGGGCCCGCCGGTACGGGCGGGAACTGCACGTGGTGCTGCTCGCCGTCCACCCCGACCAGGCGCTGGCCGGTCAGCACGCCCGCGCCCGCACCGCCGCCCCGGGCACCTTCCGCCGCCACGTGCGCGGCCTGGCCGCCCTGGTGGCGGCCGTCGACCACCAGGGCCTGGCGGCGTTCCCCGGCGCGACGTCGGTGCTGCTCGCCGACACGACCTCGCGGGAACGGCTGGCGGCCGTCCGCTTCGCCGCCCCGGACGGGACGTCGGGGACGGCGAAGGGCTGACGGCCGGTCAGTGGCCGCGGGCGATCCACTCGGCCAGGTGCGGGGCCTCCGCGCCGACGGTCGTCGAGTCGCCGTGGCCGGTGCGCACCACCGTCTCGGCCGGGAGCGTCAGCAGGCGCTCGCGGATCGAGTCGACGATGGTCGGGAAGTCGGAGAACGACCGCCCGGTGGCGCCCGGCCCGCCGGCGAACAGGGTGTCGCCGGTGAACACGGTGCCGAGCTCCGGCGCGTACAGGCTGACCGCGCCCGGGCTGTGGCCCGGCGTGTGCAGCACCGTCAGCGTGGTGCCGGCGACGGTCAGTTGCTGACCGTCGGCGAGCGCGCCGTCGGGCTTCCGGTCCGGGTGGGTCTGCTGCCACAGCACCTGGTCGTCGGGGTGCAGCAGGATCGGCGCGCCCGTGCGGGCGGCCAGCTCCGGCGCGGCGTCGATGTGGTCGTTGTGCGCGTGGGTGGAGACGATCGCCACCAGCGTGCGCCCGGCCACCGCCGCGGCGATCGCGTCCGCGTCGTGCGCGGCGTCGATCACCACCACCTCGTGGTCGTCGCCGACCAGCCACACGTTGTTGTCGACCTGCCAGGTGCCGCCGTCCAGGCTGAACTCGCCCGCGGTGACCAGGTGTTCGATCCGGGCCGCCATCAGAGGACCACCACCGAGCGCAGCACCTCGCCGCGGTGCATCCGGGCGAACGCCTCCTCGACGCCGTCCAGCGCAATGGTCTCGCTGACGAACGCGTCCAGGTCGAGCCGGCCCTGCAGGTACAGGTCGATCAGCATCGGGAAGTCCCGCTCCGGCAGGCAGTCGCCGTACCAGGACGACTTGAGCGCGCCACCGCGGCCGAACACGTCCAGCAGCGGCAGTTCGAGGGTCATCTCCGGCGTCGGCACGCCGACCAGCACCACGGTGCCCGCCAGGTCGCGGGCGTAGAACGCCTGCTTGTACGTCTCCGGGCGGCCGACCGCGTCGATCACCACGTCCGCGCCGTTGCCGCCGGTCAGCTCCCGGATCGCCTCGACGGCGTCGGTCTCCCGCGAGTTCACGGTGTGGGTGGCGCCCAGGCCGCGGGCGGTGACCAGCTTGCGCTCGTCCACGTCCACCGCGATGATCCGCGACGCGCCCGCCAGCCGGGCGCCCATCACCGCGGCGTTGCCGACGCCGCCGCAGCCGATCACCGCGACGCTGTCGCCGCGGCCCACCTGGCCGGTGTTGATCGCCGCACCCAGGCCCGCCATCACACCGCAGCCCAGCAGGCCCGCCGCGGCCGGCGCGGCCGCCGGGTCCACCTTGGTGCACTGGCCCGCCGCGACCAGGGTCTTCTCGGCGAACGCGCCGATGCCCAGGGCCGGCGACAGCTCGGTGCCGTCCTCCAGGGTCATCTTCTGCTTCGCGTTGTGGGTGGCGAAGCAGTACTGCGGCCGGCCCCGCCGACACGAGCGGCAACGGCCGCACACCGCACGCCAGTTGAGGATCACGAAGTCACCGGGGACGACATTGTCGACGCCCTCGCCGACGGCCTCCACCACACCCGCGGCCTCGTGGCCCAGCAGGAACGGGAACTCGTCGTTGATCCCGCCCTCCCGGTAGTGCAGGTCGGTGTGGCACACGCCGCACGCCTGCACCTTCACCACCGCCTCGCCCGGACCCGGATCGGGCACCACGATCGGCACCACCTCCACCGGCGCGCCCTTCGCCCGAGCGATCACACCCCGCACAACCTGAGCCATCCCGAAAACCCTTCTTGATATACGGCAATTCGTGGCGCGGACGCGCCCCTGCCGGTCAATCCCGGCGCCCGCCGGGTCGACGTTCCAGCAGTACAGCGCCACTGTCCCGGCCCTGACACACCAGCAGCGTACCCAGCGCCAGCCACCCTGCGGCCAGCAGCCAGCCGCCCAGCACATCCAGTGCCCAATGCACCCCCAAGTACACCCGGCTCGCACCGACCGCCGCCGCGAACACCACCGCGCACACCGCGGCGAGGCGCGCCGCACCCGGACGGGCCAGCGCCACCGCCAACGCCAGCAGCCCCGCCCCGGCCGCTGCCGTGAACGCGTGCCCCGACGGGAAGGAGAACCCCGAGGCGTGCACCGCCCGCGCCGCCAGCGGCGGCCGGGGCCGGCCGAAGCCGTGCATCAGCAGCTGACGCAGCCCCTGACCCAGCAACAGCCACACCGTCGGCGCGAACAGCACCACCGCCACCGGCCCCCGCACCCGCCGCACCGCGAGCGCCCCGGCCGCCAACGCCATCAGATACGGCAACGGCGCCGACCCGCAGGCCGTCACCACCGTCGCCGCCGTCACCGCGACGTCCGGCCGATGCGCCACGCACCAGTCCAGCACGGCCTGTTCGAACCCGAACGCCGCCCACCCCTGCGCGGCCAGCGCCAGCGCCACCACCCCGAACGCCGCCCAACAGCCGATCAGCGCCCACCTGGGGCCCGTCGAGCCAGCCGTCATGGCGGAGAACCTCCCGAGATCACGGCGACGCACCGTCACGCGCCGCACCCGCCATCGTACGGGCCCGAACAACACCGGACGCCGGGACCGGCCCGCCGGCCGCTAGGATGCGGCGATTTCGAACGGCAGGTGAAAGGGCGTCAAGATGGCCGAGCAGACGGTGCCCGAGCAGAGCGTGGTCGGGGAACTCGGCGACCGGTACGTCGGGCTGCTCGCCGAAGTCTCCCGCTCCGGGCGACGCCTGAGCCGGGCCGAGGTCGAATCCCTGCGCGCCCTCGGCGAACGCTGCGCCGAGAACGGACAGGGCCTGCGCGACGTCGTCGCCCGGTGCATGGGCGCCGGCCGCCGCGCCTGGGCCACCCTCCCCGGGATCGCCGGCGCCGGCACCGTCAGCGAACTGCGCCAGGTCGGCGAAGCACTGCTGATCGCCGCCGAGACCGCGCTCGCCGCCCTCGGCGAGGGCCATGAACGAGCCCAGCGGCTGGCCGTCCGTCAGGAGGAAGCGGCCCGCCGCGAATTCATCGACGACCTGCTGTACGGCCGCAGCGACCTCGGCACCCTCGCCGAACGCGCCGAACGCTTCGGCCTGCGCCTCGCCCGCACCCACGCCGTCGCCGTCGCCGTCGCCGAACGGCCCTACGGCCACGTCGACCCCGTGGTGCGTCGCGTGGAACGGGAACTGACCGGGCGTTTCGGCGAACGCGACGTCCTGCTCGCCACCAAGGACGGCCGACTCGTGTGCGTCGCCCCCGAGAGCGAACAGGCCGTCCTCGACGCCTTCGCCCGACTCGCCCTCCGCCCCGGCCCCGGCTACCCGCCCGCCCGGCGGGTCGCCACCGGCCGCCGCCACTCGGGGGCCGGCGGTGTCGTGCGCAGCTACGAGGAAGCCCTCGACGCGCTCGACTTCGCGGAGCGCCTCGACCTGCCCGCCGAACTGCTGAAGGCCGAGGAGCTCCTGGTCTTCCCGGTCCTGATGCGCGACCGCGCCGCGATGGCGGACCTGGTCCGCACCGTCCTCGGCCCCCTCGCCGCCGCCCGCGGCGGGGCCGGCCCCCTCCTCGACACCATCGCCGTCCAGGCCGAAGCCGGCTACGTCAACGCCGAAGCCGCCCGCCGCCTCGGCGTCAGCGTCCGCACCCTCGGCTACCGCGCCGAACGCATCAAAGCCCTCACCGGCTACGACCCGGCGGACGCGCTCCACCGCTACACCCTGGAAACGGCCGCGATGGGCGCCCGCCTGCTGGGCTGGCCGCGACAGGCCCTTTAGCGGAAGAGCTGACGGCTGCGAACCGGGGAGAGCACCACCAGGGGCGCGGGGCACTGCGCGAGGGGAACGGCGCTCGTCGGAAAGATCGCGACGCGGGACATCGGCCTGCACGTGATCGCCGCCCTGCGGACGGGTGTGCGTGCTTGCCGCGCAGTTCTCCCCAGGCCCTGGCGGGCCGGGAGGAGCCCCCACCCGCCCCTGTCCTCGCGCCCGCCCGTGTTCGCATCCGAGCCTCCCCGCACGGGTGCAGAGTTCGGACGTCAAGAGGCCGACAAGATTGCCGGATCCTGGCAATGTGCGGACCGGCCCCGAGCTGTCACGATCTTCCTGTCGCCGGGAGACCGGCGCAGCCGGGTCGGCGGGAATCGGGGGATTCGTTCCGCAGGCCCTGGGTGTCGGCGCCCCGGATCCGGGGGGGTGGGGGTGGTCGGCGCCCGAGGGGGGAGACGGGGGGAAGGGCGCCGCCTTTTTCGGACGGGGCGAGCGGGGCAGACGGGGGTCACGGCCCCGACGGCCCCCTTCGAAGAAGGCGGCGGATCCCTCCCGGCGAACACCCGGCCGGCCGGGGCCGGTGGGACGTCCGGTAGCTCCGGCCCCATGGGAACGGGGACGGCTCAGCCGCCCCGGGTGTCGGCCGCGCCTACGCCAGGACCGGTAGCCGACGCTCCGTCGGTCGACGGACCGGCTGTCGTCCGAACGGCCGCCGGGGGTGGCCGGAGGTACGGGTTCGTGCCAGGAGGGTGGGTGTCGATCGGGGTCCCGCCTAGCATGTGTGGCCACCGGACTGCCGTGCCCGCGTCGCGTGTCCTCCGTGCACGGTCTGTCGTGTCAGGGGCCGCCGTGCCCTGTCCCGGGCGCCCCGGGAGGGGTGCGCCGCCGTGCCTGTCCTCACTGCCCTGGGGGTTGACCGCCCATGCACACCGGATCCGACCGACCGTCCGCCCGTCCCGTCCGGGCCGCGCTGCTGGCGCTGGCCCTGCTGGCCGCGCTGCTCGTGGCTGCCGTGCCGACCGCCGGCCCCGCGCGGGCCGCGGTTCCCGACCGCTGGGGCTTCGCGTTCGTCGACAACCCGACGCCGCCGCCCGGCTACGTTCCCGATCCGTCGCGCCAGTGGGGCAGTTGGGCCTCCCCGGCGAGCAACCCCGTCACCGTCGACCGGACCGGTCCCGGCAGCTACGTGGTGCACTTCCCGCTGATCGCGGGCCCCGGCGGCGTCGCGCACGTCACGGCCGTCAACCGCAGCGGCACCTGGTGCCAGCTGGCCGGTTGGGGGGCCGTCAGCAGTGGCATCGACGTGAGGGTGGCCTGCTACCGGCGCGGTGGCGCACCCGACAACTCGCCGTTCACCGTGCTGTACACCAGCAGCAGCGGGGGTCCCGTGCCGGGCGACTACGCCTACCTGGACTCCGCCGCGAGCGGCGCGCCGATCGACCAGTACAACTCCGCCGGGGGCGGCAACGTCTCCAGCCACGGGTCCACCGGCCTCTGGACGGTCCGGCTGCCCGGCGTCGGCTCCGCCCCCAACGTCGGCAACGTCGAGGTCACCGCCGTCGACCCGACGCAGGGCGCCCGCTGCAAGGTGGCCGAATGGGTGCCGTCCGACGGCGGGCAGAACATCGCGGTCCTCTGCTTCGACGCGTCCAACGCGCCCTACGACACCGAATGGACGCTCAGCTACTCCGCCGAGCGGGCCGTGCACGGCCCCGCGGTCCCGCCGCAGTCCTTCGGCTACCTCTGGTACGACGGCTCGGTGCCGTCCGGCACCAACTACAACTCGGTGGCCGGGAGCAACACGCTGGCCGTCGGCGTCCCCTCCACCGTCACCCTGCCCGGCGTCGCCGTCCCGGCCGACCACGCCCAGGTCACGGCGTTCGGCGGCGGCGCCGGCTGGTGCCAGCTCGCCCTGCCGTGGGCCCGCAGCGCCGGCGCCGTCGAGCTGTACCCGATCTGCTTCAGCCCCGGCGGGTCGCCCGTGACCGCACCGTTCCTGACGGCGTACACCTCCGCGTTCTGACGTTCTGTCACCCCGCGCGCCCTGCGCACCCCCGCGCGCCCCGCCTCCGGGTCCCCGGAGGCGGGGTCGGATGTGACCGCGAGCCGTTTCGTAACCGTACGGAGTCAGGGGATTACTGATAGAGATGGCGGGTCAGCTTTTGCAAGGGAGCCGCCATGACCGTCATGACCGACCGCACCCCGCCGCCCGCGGCGGAGCCCGACTCGCGGGGGGCAGTGCGCCGGCCCGGGAGTGTGCTCGTCCGCTGGATCACCACCACTGATCACAAGACGATCGGCAGCCTGTACCTGGGCACGTCGTTCGCGTTCTTCCTGATCGGCGGGGTGATGGCGCTGATCATGCGCGCCGAGCTGGCCCGGCCGGGCACGCAGATCGTCTCCAACGAGCAGTTCAACCAGCTGTTCACCATGCACGGGACGATCATGCTGCTGGTGTTCGCGACACCGCTGTTCTCGGGTTTCGCGAACTGGATCATGCCCTTGCAGATCGGCGCGCCGGACGTGGCGTTCCCCCGGCTGAACATGTTCGCCTACTGGCTGTACCTGTTCGGCTCGCTGATCGCGGTGGCCGGCTTCCTGACGCCCAACGGCGCGGCGGACTTCGGCTGGTTCGCCTACTCCCCGCTGTCGGACGCCATTCACTCACCGGGCATCGGCGGCGACCTGTGGATCATGGGCCTGGTGTTCTCCGGCTTCGGGACCATCCTCGGCTCGGTCAACTTCATCACCACGATCATCTGCATGCGCGCCCCCGGCATGACCATGTTCCGGATGTCGATCTTCGTGTGGAACACCCTGCTGACCGCCGTGCTGGTCATCATGGTGTTCCCCCTGCTGGCGGCCGCGCTGCTCGCCCTGGAGGTGGACCGCAAGTTCGGCGCCCACGTCTTCGACCCGCTGAGCGGCGGCCCGATCCTGTGGCAGCACCTGTTCTGGTTCTTCGGCCACCCCGAGGTGTACATCATCGCGCTGCCGTTCTTCGGCATCATCTCCGAGATCATCCCGGTCTTCGCCCGCAAGCCGATGTTCGGCTACTCCGGCCTGATCGCCGCCACCATCGCCATCTCCGGCCTGTCCCTGACGGTGTGGGCGCACCACATGTTCGTCACCGGCCGGGTGCTGCTGCCGTTCTTCTCGTTCATGACGCTGCTGATCGCCATCCCGACGGGCGTGAAGTTCTTCAACTGGATCGGCACCATGTGGAAGGGCTCGCTGTCCTTCGAGACACCGATGCTGTGGGCGTTCGGCTTCCTGGTCACCTTCCTGTTCGGCGGCCTGACGGGCGTGCTGCTGGCCTCGCCGCCGATCGACTTCCACGTCTCCGACAGCTACTTCGTCATCGCGCACTTCCACTACGTGGTGTTCGGCACCGTCGTCTTCGCGATGTTCGCCGGCTTCCACTTCTGGTGGCCCAAGTTCACCGGCCGGATGCTGGACGAACGGCTCGGCAGGATCTGCTTCTGGACGCTGTTCGTCGGCTTCCACACCACGTTCCTGGTGCAGCACTGGCTGGGCGCGGAGGGCATGCCGCGCCGCTACGCGGACTACCTGGCCTCGGACGGCTTCACCACCCTCAACATGATCTCCACCATCGGCTCGTTCCTGCTCGGCCTGTCGATGCTGCCCTTCCTCTACAACGTCTGGAAGACCGCCAAGTACGCGCCGAAGGTCCACGAGGAGGACCCCTGGGGCTGGGGCCGTTCACTGGAGTGGGCGACCTCCTGCCCGCCGCCGCGGCACAACTTCACCACCCTGCCGCGGGTGCGCTCCGAGTCCCCGGCGTTCAACCTGCACCATCCCGAGGTCCCCGACGACATCCAGGACGCCGGGCACCAGGGCGGCCGGGTGATCACGGGCGACGAGCAGCGGTGACCGAGCGGACGCCCACCGGCCGGGGCGGCGGCCGGCCGGTCACCGCCGCCGGCGAGGCCGACGCGGGACTGCGGCAGTTGGAGGGCTACCTGTACTGGCAGGACCAGAACCGGCAGGCCCGGCGGGCGGCCCAGGAGTTCGCCGAGCTGCTGCCCTGGCTGACGGCCGCTCAGCGGCTGGACCTGGAGAACCACCTCGCGCACACTCAGCTCCAGGCCACCCGCCGCGGGCTCGAACAGTTCCGGGAGCACCGCGAGCGACTCCGCGAGCAGTACGGCGCCCGCTACGACCGCCTGCGCGCCCGCTGCCTGCTCGCCGTGCTGCTGGCCACCGCAGTGTGCACGACGGTGCTCCTGGCGGTCGTCCGGTACTGACGGCACCCGGCGCGTCCGCCGGTGTTCCCGGGACAGGCCAGGACGGCGTGGGGCAGGATCGATCGTGTTCACCGGATCGGACCCGGGTGGGCAGGGGCCGGCCCGGGCTCCGGTCGGACCGTCGACCGGACGCCCGGCCGGGGCGAGGACGGAGGCGGGGATCATGGAACTGGGTGTGTACGGGCTGAGCGCCAAGGCGACGCTGGGGCCGGCCGACACGGCGCGGCTGGCCCGCCGGGCCGAGGAGTGGGGCTACCGGTCCTGGTGGGTCGGCGACCACGTGGTGCTGCCCAGCCCGCGGGTGCCGGACTCGCCGATGGCGCCCACCGACCCGATCCTCGACCCGCTGGTGCACCTGTCCTTCGTCGCGGCGCTGACCGAGCGGATGGAACTGGGCACCGGAATCCTGATCCTGCCGCAGCGCAACCCGGTGGTGCTGGCCAAGCAGGCCGCCAGCCTCGACGTGCTCTCGGGCGGCCGACTGCTGCTCGGCGTCGCGCCCGGCTACCTGGAGCCGGAGATGGCCGCGGTCGGCGTGCGGGTCGCCGAGCGCGGCGGGCGCACCGACGAATACCTGGACGCGATGCGCCAGTTGTGGAGCGCGCCCGAACCGGAGTTCCACGGCCGGTACGCGGACTTCGCCAGGGTCGACGCGCACCCGCGCCCCGTGCGGCCCGACGGCCCGCGCATCATGATCGGCGGCCACAGCCCGGCCGCCTACCGCCGGGCCGTGGCCAGGGGGCACGGCTGGATCGGCAACGGCCGCGGCCCGCAGGACCTGGTCCGCCACCTCGACGGGCTGCGCAAGGCCGAGGCCGAGGTGCCCCGGCCCGCGCACCTGGGCCGGTTGGAGATCAACTTCATGCAGATCGACCCGGTGGAGACCGGCCCCGACGACGCGCGGCGCTACGCCGAGCTGGGCGTGGACCGCCTGCTGGTCTACCCCCTGCCGCTGGAGGACCCGGCCGACGTCGAGGCCTTCCTGCAGCGGCACGCCGACCTGCCGCGCTGAGCGCCGACCGTGCGACGGGGCGGACCTGACGCCCCGTCGCACGAACGGGTGCTCCTCAGCCGTCGGACGCCGCGCGCTCGGCGGCCGGGCGGCGCAGCGCGGACGGGGCGAGCCCGGGGGAGGTCCAGACGCCGTCCGGGTGGTACACGTTGGTGCCCGGCGGGACGATCGCGTCGATCCGGTCCAGCGCCGCGTCGTCGAGCACCAGCGAGGCGCCCTTCAGCAGGCCGGTCAGCTGCTCCACGGTGCGCGGGCCGATGATCACCGAGGTGACCGCCGGGTGCGCCAGCGGGAACGCCACCGCGAGTTCCGGCAGCGTGCAGCCCAACTCGTCGGCCAGTTCGATCAGTTGCTCCACCGCTTCGAGCTTGCGGACGTTCACCGGCAGGGTCGGGTCGAAGCGGTGCGGGTGCAGCGCCGCCCGCCCCGAGGACAGGTCGATCGTCCCGCCCTTGCGGTAACGGCCGGTCAGGAACCCCGACGCCAGCGGACTCCAGGTCAGCACCCCCATGCCGTAGCGCCGCGCCACCGGCAGCACCGAGGACTCGATGCCGCGGGCCAGGATCGAGTACGGCGGCTGCTCGGTGCGGAAACGCGGCAGCGCCCGGCGCTCCGCCACCCAGTGCGACTCGACGATCTCCTCCGCGGGGAAGGTCGAGCACCCGAACGCCCGGATCTTGCCCTGCCGGACCAGGTCGCCCAGCGCCGACAGCGTCTCCTCGACGTCGGTCCGCCCGTCCGGCCGGTGCACCTGGTACAGGTCGATCCAGTCGGTGCGCAGCCGCCGCAGGCTGTCCTCCACCGCCTGCACGATCCACCGCCGCGAGTTGCCGCCCCGGTTCGGCCCCGGGCCCATCGGGAAGTGCACCTTGGTGGCCAGCACCACGTCCTCGCGCCGCCCCTGAAGCGCCTTGCCGACGATCTCCTCCGACTCGCCCGCCGAGTACATGTCGGCGGTGTCGACGAAGTTGATGCCGTGGTCGAGCGCCGCGTGCACCAGCCGGATGCCCTCCTGGTGGTCCGGGTTGCCGACCGACCCCAGCATCATGGTGCCGAGGCAGTGTGCGCTCACCTCGATGCCGGTACCGCCCAGAGTCCGGTAACGCATGGTCAATCCCCTTTGTCCCGCTGTCGGTTGTGCGGCGCGCCGACGGCCACTGTAGGAGCTGGAGTGGGCTCTAGATCAACTCTCCTATGCTGATCCGATGGAAACCCCGCCCGCCCCGGCCGCGTCCCTGACCATCGGCCAGGTCGCCGAACGCACCGGCCTGAGCGTGCACGCCCTGCGCTTCTACGAACGCGAGGGCATCCTCGCCGCGCCCGTGCGACGCACCTCCGGCGGCGGCCGCCGCTACAGCGAGAGCGACGTCGAGTGGCTCAACCTGTGCATCGTGCTGCGCGCCTCCGGCATGCCCATCCCCGACATCCGCCGCTACACCGAACTCGTCCGCGCCGGCGCCGGCACCGAACCCGACCGCCTCGCCCTGCTGCGCGCCCACGAGGCCCGGGTGCTGGGACAACTCGCCGAGCTTCAGCGCTCGTTGGACATCGTCCGGTACAAGGTCGCGGTGTACGAGGACTACCTGGAGCAGCAGCCGGCGGGCCCGGGGTTGTGAAGATTCGGGGTGCGAAGCGGTGGAGCGGGCGGGGCGGGGTAGCCGTCGGCGACCACCGACGAAGCGTCGCCGAGCGTTGAAGGAGCCCGCCCCGCATGGCCGTGACCGCTGCCCGGACCACCCGCGTCACCCTGCCGCTCAGCCCCTACCCGCAGACCGCCATCGAAGCCCGGCTGCGGTACGACTCCGCCGACCCGTACGCCGTCAGCCTGTTCTTCCCGCCCCTGCACCCCGACGACGATCCCGTCGAGTGGTGGTTCGCCCGGGCACTGCTCGACGAAGGACGCCGCGCCCCCGCCGGCGGGGGTGACGTCACCGTCGCCCCCGGCCCCGGCGCCACCGTGCACGTCACCCTGTGCGGGTGCACCGGCCGGGCCGTCGTCCGGATCCCCGACGAGGCCGTCGCCGGGTTCCTGCGCGACTCCTTCGCCCTGGTCCCGTCCGGGGCGGAGCCGGCGGGCGCGGATCTCGACGCCGAACTCGCCCGGCTGTGCGCCTGACGAGCAGTCAACGATGTGGCGCCGAACGGATTTCAAACCGGATGACACTCCATCGGATGGCTGCTGGTTCGTACCCGGGCGTGTCACGGCCGTCCGCTGCCAGCCTTGCCGACACCGGCGGGCAGGCGCGGCGACCGCGCCCTCCCGCATTCGTCGGTGCACCCACGGAGGTACGTCATGTCCCGTTCCACCACCGCGTTCACGGCCCTGGCCGTCGCCGGCCTGCTCGCCCTGGCCGCGCCCGCGACCGCCGTCGGCTCGCCGCGCGCGGGCGGCAGCACGATGTGCCTGGACGTGGGCGGTTCCCGCGACAACGGGGACTGGGCGAAGATCTGGCAGTGTCTGAGTCCGGGTTTCGGGAACCAGGGCTTCGTGGTCGACCGGGGGCAGATCAAGGTGAAGGACACCATCGGATCCGGCCGGGAGATGTGCCTGGACGTGGGCGGTTCCCGCGACAACGGCGACCGGCTGAAGATCTGGCAGTGTCTGAGTCCGGGTTTCGGGAACCAGGGCTTCGTGGTCGACCGGGGGCAGATCAAGGTGAAGGACACCATCGGATCCGGCCGGGAGATGTGCCTGGACGTGGGCGGTTCCCGCAACAACGGCGACCGGGCGAAGATCTGGCAGTGCCTCAGCCCGGGATTCGGGAACCAGGACTTCGTCATCGACAGCGGCCAGATCAAGGTCAAGGACACCGTCTGACGGCCCGTCCCGGTGACCGGCCCGGCCGGACGGTCCGCCCGCCTCGCCGGGTTGGCGTCCGGCCGGGGATTCGGGGAGACTCGCCCGCATGGTCTCGGTAGTGCAGAACGTGGCGATCGACTGCGCCGACGCGTACGAACTGGCCCGGTTCTGGGGCGAGGTGACCGGGCGCCCGGTCGACCCGGCGGCGAAGCCGGGGGACGGGGAGACGCAGGTCGAGCTGGGCGGCGGGCTGGTGCTGTACTTCAACCAGGTGCCCGAGCCGAAGACGGTCAAGAACCGGGTCCACCTGTGCCTGCGCCCCGAGACCCCGCGCGACGGGGAGGTCGAGCGGCTGCTGGCCCTCGGCGCCGCCTTCGTCGCCGACCGGCGCCACCCCGACGGCACCGGCTGGGCCGTTCTCGCCGACCCCGAGGGCAACGAGTTCTGCGTGCTGCGCAGCACCGCCGAACGGGCCGCGCCGAGCGCCTGACCCCGGGCGTGCGGAAACCCCTCGGAGCGACCCGCTCCGAGGGGTTTCCGCGCGGTCAGCCGGACGCCACCGGCGCAAGCGCGGTCGGATCGGCGGCGGAGGCCTGGCTGCCGGCGTTCACCCGGACGGGCACGGAACCGGCCGCCTGCTGGACCTCCCGCACGAAGGCCTGCGACTTCGCGCCCTCCTCGGAGGTGGTGACCACGATGCCGGTGCCGTCCGGGGAGGACCCGGACGCGAAGACCGGGAAGGAGAACGGCTTCCGCTGCTGGGCGGCGAACACCTGGGCGGAGGCCCAGGACTGGTCCCTCGCGGTGTACTGGCAGGCCCGGATCTCGACGTCCACCCCGGCGGTGTCCGGGTGGGCCCGGTGCGCGGCCTCGACCATGCTCCTGGCGCGGACCGGGTCGGTGGCGTACAGCACCACGTGGCGGGCGTCGACCGACAGGCTCCCGTAGGTGTCGCCGAACTCGCCGCGCCCCTGCTCGCCGAGGGCCGAGGCCGTGTCGGTCACCGCGACGGCGATCGACGGCGTGGTGCCGGCCGAGGGCGCGGACGCGGAGGGCAGGGCCGCCACCGCGACGGCGGGCGTGCCGGTGGTGGCGGAGCCACAGGCGGTGAGCAGGGCGAACGCTCCTGCGGCGAGCGGCAGGGCGACGGCGGTACGGCGGTTCAACTCGTTGTCCTCTCAGAGGTGTTGACGGACCGCGGATGGGACGTGCGGCGCATCCGACCGGTTCCCCCGCGGCGCGTCCGCAGTGCGCAGCGGCCACCAGAGCGCGCGGCCGAGGAGGGCGGCGACGGCCGGGACCAGGGCCAGCGAGAGGACGCCGGCGGAGAGCAGGATGCCGAGCGTGAGGGCGAAGGCGGTCTGTTCGGTGCCGGGCGTCGCGGCCAGGGTGGCGAAGGACCCGGCCAGCACCAGGCCGGCGGTGGCGATGGTCGGGGTGGTGTGGCGGACGGCGCGGGCCACGGCGGCGCGGGCCGGGCCGGGGCGGTGCATCTCCTCGCGGATCCGGTCGGTGATCAGGATGTTGTAGTCGGTGCCGAGCGCCACCACGAACAGGAACAGCACCAGCGGCAGGGTGAAGTCGACGCCGGGTCCGTTCCGCAGGTGCTGGAAGACCAGCGTCGCCGCGCCCAGCGTGGCCGCGAAGCCCGCGCCGACGGCGAGCATCAGCACCAGCGGGGCCAGCAGGCTGCGCAGGAGCAGCAGCAGGATCAGGGCGATCAGTCCGGCCGCGACCGGGAAGACCAGCGCCAGGTCGTGGTCGACGGCGGTGGAGATGTCCGCGAAGATCGCCGCCGTGCCGCCGACATGGGCGCTCGTCCCGGCGGGGGTGTGCGCGGCGACGGCGGCGCGGACGGGGCCGGCGACCAGGTCGCGGGCCTGCTTGCTCTGCGCGTCGGCGGTCGGGTACAGGTCGATCCGGGCGGCCCGGCCGTCGGGGCTCAGCGCGGGCCGGCCGACCTGGCCGATGCCGTCCACCCGTCCCAACTCCCGGGCGAGCGCGTCGAACTGCTCGACCTTGACGGCCCCGCCGTCCTTCGCCGTGAGGTACACCGTGGTCGGGTCGGAGACGCCCGCCGGCAGCGCCCGGGCGATCTCCGCCGCGGTGGCGGCCGCCGGGGTGTCGGAAGTGCCCCCGCTCTGGCCGTAGTTCATCCGGATGCCCGCGACGCCGGCGGTCAGCACCCCGAGCAGCACGACGGCCGTCATCAGCAGGGCCACCGGCCGCCGGGCGACCAGCTCGCCGTACCGGCCCGCGACGCCCTCCCGCGGCTGCCGGCGCAGGGCGCGGGACGGCCAGAACATCCCCCGGCCGCAGGCCGCGAGCAGCGCGGGCATCAGGGTGAGGCTGCCGAGCAGCATGACCAGCACGGCGACCGCGACGGCCGGGCCGAGCGAGCGGAACTGGCCGAAGCTCGCCACGCCCAGGGTGGCGAACGCCGCGACGATGGTCAGCGCGGCGGAGGTGATCGCGGTGCCGACCCGGCCCGCGACCTCGGCGGCGGCCTCCCGGGCGGGCTGGTCGGGCCGGGCCCGCAGCTGCTCGCGGAACCGGAACAGCAGGAACAGCAAGTAGTCGACGCCGATGCCGAGCAGCACCACCGAGATCAGGCTCTGGGTCGACGGGGCCAGCTTCAGCCCGGTCAGCGCCGCCATCCCGGCCACCGCCCCGCCGGCCGCGCCGCCGATGATCGCGACGGCGAGCAGCGGCAGCAACGCCGCCAGCACGCTGCGGAACACCAGCACGTTGAGCAGCACGATCAGGCCCATGAGCAGCGCACCGCCGACGGTCGCGGCCGTCCGGTTCGCGTCCGCGCTGTCACTGGCGTCGGCGAGGCCGCCGGTGAACCCGGTGCGCATCCCGGCCCCGGCGAACTCGGCGCGGGCGCTGTCCCGGAAGGCCTTGTAGACCTTCTGCACGCCCTGGTCGCCGGTGTCGCCGGTCATGGCGACGGAGAGCAGCTCGAAGCTGCGGTCGGGGGCGAGCATCGCCGGGGCGACCCGCGGGGTCTGCGAGTGGTCGGGCAGCAGGAAGGACGGCTCGTCGGGCAGTCTCGGCATGGCGACGCGCCGCTCGCCGAGCCGGGCCGCCCCGGCCTCGATCCGCTGCTGGTCGCCGTCGGTGAGCGCCCGGCCGTCGGTGCGGGCGACCAGCACGGTGACGACGGTGGCGTCCGGGTCGAGGCCGAAGTGGTCCTCGGCGATCCGCAGCGCGGCCGCCGAGTCGTAGCTGCGGGGCAGGAAGTCCCCGGTCTGCGACTGGACGACCCGGGAGAACAGCATCGGGCTGAGGAACGTCAGCCCGATCCCGACGACCGCCCACAGGGCGATGACCTTCCAGGCGTTCCTGGTGGCGAATCCGGTCAGTGCGCGGATCACGAAACCCTCCCGTTGATGGACGCGCACGTCCCCGGTGGACATGAACGTCGGTGCCGATGCCGGGACTTCCCGGCCTGTTCACAGCTCATCAGGCGGCAGGGGCCCGGGGCGTCGGGGCGGCGGACGATCCGCACCGGGGGCCCGGCTCCCGCCGCCCGCCCGGACCCAGGACCCTGCTCCCAGGGCCCGATGGCCCCGGGGGGCCACGACCGGCCCGTCGGCGCGGTGCGAGAATGGCCGCATCACTGCTGATCAGCGACCCGGGGGCGACCCGGCGACGGGGAGACGGGACATGCGCGGGCACCGGGGAGACGGGGACACGGGCGGGCAGCTGCGCCGCCGGCCGGACGGCCTGCCGTGGAGCCGGAACGACGCCATGGTGGCCGTCGGCGCCGGCCTGCTGGACCTGATCGGCTACCTGCTGTCCACGGCGGTCACCGGCGGCTCCAACGTGCCCGGCTTCCTGCTCGCCCTGCTCTCCGGGCTGCCGCTGCTGTTCCGGCGCACCCATCCGCTGCCGACGTACGCCGCCGTCCTGGTGCTCCAGGTGGGCGTCAACCTGGCCGGGCCGGTCGCCATCCACTTCGGCGCGGTCCTGATGGTGGCGCTGTTCAGCCTCGCCCGGCAGAGCCGGATCCGGGTGACCGCCGCGGCCGTCGTCGTCACCTCGGCGCTGACGGTGGTGACCCAGAGCCACTTCCGGACCCCCACCTGGGACGCCGTGATCGCCGCGCCGGCCTCCGCGCTGCTGGTGGCGGGCGCGGCCCTGGTGGTCGCCCGCTGGCAGCGCGAGGTGGCCGCCAACCGCCGACTGCTGGCGGACCGCGCGGTCGCGGACGAACGGCGGCGCATCGCCCGGGAGTTGCACGACATCGTGGCCCACCACATCACCACCATGCAGCTGATGGCCGGCGGCGCCCGCGCCAACCTCGCCGACCCCGAGGTGGTCCGGGACGCCCTGGTCACCCTGGAGTCCTCCGGCCGGCTCGCGCTGCGCGAGATGCGCCAACTGCTGGACGTGCTGCGGGCCGGCGACGAACCGGACGCCGTCCCGCCGGCCCCGCAGCCCGGCGCCGACGACCTGGCCCGGCTGGTCGACGACTCCCGGCTGGCCGGCCTGCCCACCGAGCTGGCCGTCCACGGCGCCCCGCGCCGGCTGCCGCCCACCCTCGGTCTGACGGTCTACCGGATCGTCCAGGAGGCGCTGACCAACGCCCGCAAGTACGCCGGCCCCGCCGCCCGCGCCACCGTCCGCCTGACGTACCGCCCGGACGCCGTCCTGGTGTCGGTCCGCGACGACGGCGCCGGCGGCGGTACGGGCGGCGGCAGCGCGGGGGAGAGCGGCGGCCACGGCCTGATCGGCATGCGCGAACGCGTCTCCCTGCACGGCGGCGCCCTGAACTGCGGCCCGCACCCCGACGGCGGTTTCGCCGTGCTCGCCGAACTCCCCCTGACCGCCGACGAGACGGCCGAGGCCGAGCTCCAGCACGGAGAGGTGTCCGCATGAACGCCGCCGCCCCCGCGATCCGCGTCCTGGTCGTCGACGACCAGCCCCTGGTCCGCCGCGGACTGACGCTGATCCTCGCCCCGAACCCGTCCTTCGAGGTGGTCGGCGAGGCCGAGAACGGCGAACAGGCCGTCGACCTCGCCCACCGCCTGCGCCCCGACGTGGTGGTGATGGACCTGCGGATGCCCGTCCTCGACGGCGTCGCCGCCACCGAACAACTCGCCCGCACCCTCCCCGACTGCCGGGTGCTCGCCCTCTCCACCTTCGACCTGGACGAGTACGTGGTCTCCGCGCTGCGGGCCGGCGCCCACGGCTTCCTGCCCAAGGACGTCTCCCCGGAGGAACTCGCCGCCGGCATCCGCACCGTGCACGCCGGCGACGCCGTGGTCGCGCCCCGCCTGCTCACCCGCCTGATCGCCACCCACGTCCGGGCCCCGCGCCCCGCGCCGACGACCGCCGACGTCCCCGCCGCCACCGACCTCACCCCGCGCGAACGCGAAGTCTGGCGGCTGATGGCCACCGGCCTCGACAACACCGCCATCGCCGACGCCATGCAGATCAGCCCGTCCACAGTGAAGAACCACATCACCGGCCTGTTCGCCAAGCTCGACGTCCGCGACCGCGCGCAGGCCGTCATCGCCGCCTACGAATCGGGCCTGATCACGCCCAGCCGGACCTGAGACCCGCGCGGGCGCGGCGTTCGAACGGTCAGGAATCGAGAAGCCCCCGGCCGGCCGCCGCGCCTACCGTCGAGGCATGGCAATCATCGACACCCTGACCCTCGACGTGGCCGACCCCGAGGCCGCCGCCCGCTTCTACGCCGACGCGTTCGACCTCGACGAGACCCGGCTGCGCCTGCGCCCCGCGACGGAGCCGACCACCGGCTTCCGCGGCTTCACCCTCGCCCTCACCGTGCCCCGGCCCGCCGACGTCGACAGCTTCGTCGCCTCCGCCACGGCCGCCGGCGCGACCGTGATCAAGCCCGCCGCCAAGTCGCTGTGGGGCTACGGCGGCGTCGTCCAGGCCCCCGACGGCGCGATCTGGAAGCTCGCCACCTCCGCCAAGAAGGACACCGGCCCCGCCACCCGCCGCATCGACGACTTCGTGCTGCTGCTCGGCGTCGCCGACTTCGCCGCCACCAAGCGCTTCTACGTCGAACACGGCCTCACCGTCGCCAAGAGCTTCGGCCGCACCTACGCCGAGTTCGACGCCGGGGACGGCCCCGTCAAGCTCGCCCTCTACCGCCGCCGCGCCCTCGCCAAGGACCTCGGCGTCGCCCCCGACGGCAGCGGCTCGCACCGGCTCACCGTGAACGCCGTCGGCACGGCGGCGTTCACCGACCTCGACGGCTTCGAATGGGCCGCAGCGGCCTGACGCGCCGTCAGCCTCTGCCGAACGGCGCGTTCGGGCCGAAGGCGAGCCGGGCGAAGTGCTCGCCGATCCGGCGGTGGGCGGCCGCGTCCGGGTGGAGCCCGTCCGGCAGCGGGAGTTCGGCGTACTCGCGCTCGCCGTACAGCTCGCGGCCGTCCAGGTAGTGCAGGTACGGGTCGGCCATGGCCCGCAGCCCGACGATCCGGGCCAGCTCGTCCCGGATCACGGTCAGCGTCAGCCGGCCGGCGGCGCGCTCGGCTGGGTCGCCGGTGGCCCTGAACCGCAGCTCGCCGTTCGAGAAGTCCGGCATCAGCGGGCCCGGGGTGTCCTCGTGCAGCGGGCACAGGACGGGGGAGACCACCAGCAGCGGCGTGTGCGGATGGCCCTCGCGCACGGTGTCCAGGAAACCGTGCACCGCCGGCCCGAACGCGCGCAGCCGCATCGCGTCGCTGTTCACCAGGTTGATGCCGATCTTCACACTGATCAGGTCCGCCCGGGCGGCACGGATCGTGCGGGCGGTGAACGGGTCGAGCAGCGCGCCGCCGCCGAACCCCAGATTGACCAGCTCCGCGCCGCCGCGCGCCGCCGCGACGGCCGGCCAGGTCCCGGTCGGGTGGGCGGCGTTGGAGCCGTGGCTGATCGAACTGCCGTGATGCAGCCAGACCGGGCGCCCGCGCTCCGGCAGCGGCTCCACCGGCGCGTCGGTGCGCAGCGCCACCAACTCGGTCACCTCGGTGTGCGGCAGCCAGATCTCCACGTCCTTGGCCCGGCCCGGCAGCCCGTCGAACCGGGCGGTGCCGACCGGCCCCTCGGTCAACTCGGCCTCCTGCGTCACCAGATCCGTCACGGTCCGCAGGTTGCCGCCCGCCACCGTCGCCTGCGCCGTCAACCGCCCGTCCACCAGCAGGTCGTACACCCCGTCGGCGGGCGGCGGAAACCCCCGGTAGGCCCGCCTGGTCGGCAACGCGTCCAACTCGATCCGGGTCGCCGACGTCCGGAACACCACCCGCACCCCCGACGGCTGCGCCTCCGCGACAGCCAGCTGCCGATCCGGCACCTGTCGCCGAGCCGCAGCCGGCAGCCGGTGCGGCAGCAGCCCGTGCGCCGTCACCTCCAGATCGAGGTGACCGCGCAGCAGCTGCGCGGTGACGGGGGTGGTGATCAAGTCCTGCGCGGAGCTCGTCGGTTCAGTTTCGGCTGCCATGGCCTCTCCTCGTTCGCCTATGCTCATCATGCAGTTTCCTAAGCACCTTAGGCAAGCTGGTGTGGGGTGATGGATATTTGCTTGATGGCGAGGGTGGACTGGAGTGGGCTGGAAGCCCGGGGCCGGGACGCGAGGCGGGCAGTCGGGCGGTGGCGCTGCTGCGGGAGCGGTCGTCGCGACGCGAAGCGGCCGGTGCTCGGGGTTCAGGGGTTGGTGGCTTGGGCGTGCCCGGCGGCGGCGGGATGGGGCGGGTGCCGCGGGGTGAGCAGTGGCGGTCGCCGGTGTGTCCGGTGGGGTCGGTTGGCTGACCCGGCGTCATCTCGTCTCCGGAGCCTCGGGATACTGCCCGAATGACAGACGATCTGACGGTCCGACCGGCTATCCCTGGGGCGGAGGACCCGTCGCGCCGGAGGCTGTGGCGGGATGTGTCCGGGCCCGCGCTGCTGGCCGGGCTGGTGTGTGTTGCGGTGTCGTTCTCGGGGCCGCTGGTGGTGGTGCTCGCGGCGGCCGCTGCCGGGCGGTTGGACGCCGGGCACACCGCGTCCTGGATCTGGGCGGTGGCGATCGGCAGTGGGGCGACGGGGTTCGGGTTGAGCTGGTGGACCCGTACGCCCGTGGTCACCGCCTGGTCCACGCCCGGTGCGGCGCTGCTGGTCACCAGCCTCGGCCACTACCCGTACCAGGAGGCCGTCGGGGCGTACCTGGTCAGCGCCGTCGCCGTCACGCTGTTCGGTGTCACCGGGTGGTTCGGCCGGCTGATCGCCGCCGTTCCCGAAGGGATCGTCCATGCCATGCTGGCCGGCATCCTGTTCTCGTTCGGCACCGGCATCTTCGGCGCCGTGCACGGCGCACCCGTGCTGGTGGTCGGGAGCTTCGCGGTGTTCCTGCTCGCCAAGCGCCTTGCGCCGCGCTACGCAGTGGTGATCGCCCTGGTCGTGGGCGGGGTGCTCGCCGCGACGACGGTCGGGCTGCGGCTGCACCCCGGCGTCGGCGGTCCGACCGTGCCGGTGCTGACCGTTCCGGCGTTCTCCTGGTCGGCGCTGGTCGGTCTGGCGCTGCCGCTCACCATCGTCACTCTCGCCTCGCAGAACGCGCCGGGGCTCGGCGTGATGCGGGCCTTCGGCTACCGGCCCGACGACCGGCTGCTGATCGGCGCCACCGGCGCGGCCTCCGTCCTGCTCGCCCCGTTCGGCTCGCCCGGCGTCAACCTGGCCGCCATCACCGCCGCGATCTGCTCCGGCCCGGAGGCCCATCCCGATCCCCGCCGCCGCTACATCGCGGGCATGTCCTCGGGCGCGCTGTACGTCCTGGTCGGCAGCTTCGGCGGCGTGCTGGTCGGCCTGTTCACCGGCCTGCCCAAGGAGTTGGTCGCGGTGATCGCCGGCGTCGCCCTGCTCGCCTCCCTGCAGAACAGCCTCGCTGCCGCCCTCGCCCCCGAACCCGGCCGCGACGCCGCCGTGGTGACCCTGCTCGCCGCCGCCTCCGGCGCCACCCTGCTCGGCATCGGCTCCGCCTTCTGGGGCCTGCTGTTCGGCCTCGCCACCCATGCGATCCTCACCGCCCGCCGGACCCCGACGGAGCCGGGCTCGCACCGCACGGCCGGGCCGTGATCGACTACTGCGGTCGCCGACACCGGTTCGGCAGAGAACGCTGGAGGGGCCGTGGGAATAGGGCTGGAACTGCACTCGGGGCGGCCCCGGCGGAAGAAGGGCGCCCAGGACACGGTGCTGCGTTCGTCGTACGAGTACGGCGAAGGGCTGGCGTCGGCGTTGGGCGGGCTCGATCCGCACAACTCGGGGGTGCTCGGGCGGGTGGACCCGTACCGGGACACGGTGATCAACGAGCAGGAGGCCGAACTGGCCGGCCGGCAGATCGTGGCGCTGATCGAGCGCTGCCCCACCGAGTACCAGAGGTCGGCGCTGCTCGACCTCGCCGCGATGCTCGAAGCGTGCGCGACGACGCCGGGCAGCCACCTGTGGTTCATCGGGGACTGACCGGGAAGTGCGGCGGCGTCAGCCGGACTTGGCGACCTTGAGGACCTTGCCGGTGGCGCCGGTGCTGAGGTAGCCGCCGCCACCGTAGTCGTCGGAGAGGTAGTAGCGCAGGGTGATCTCGTCGGCGAACCAGCCGTAGTCCACGATCAGGTAGGGGGACTTGGGGGCGGAGACCCCCAGCTCGGTCCGGGCCTTGGCCAGGCCGGCCGGGATCAGGGTCCAGTCGACCCGGCCGAGGTCCACCGGCTTCTCCTTGGCGGCGAGGGTGCCGCCGGGCTTGCTGGTGATCCTGCCGGAGCGGTAGGTGAGGTCGTCGTAGTGCTTGGGGTTGTCCTTGGTCACGACCCGGGCGGTGGCGAACTCGGAGCGGATCACCAGTTGGGTGACGGTCGCGCCGTCGGTGGCCGAGCCGATCGCCTCGACCAGGCCGCGGGCCCCGTCGGGGGTGAGCAGATCGGTGGCGGTGACGCCGTCGCCCCCGGCACCGGCCGTGGCTCCGGCACCGGCCGTGGCCCCGGCCCCGGCGTTGGGGAGGGTCTGCGGGGCGGAGTCGGCGGCGCGGTTGCGGCCGGGGAGGTGCAGCCCGCCGCCGTTGAGCGACCAGCCGAGCAGGCCGACCGCCGCGACGACGGCCACCGCCGAGGCCAGCAGCGGGCCCCGGCGTCGCCGACGGGCGGTCAACTGCGCGGTGGTGGCGTTCAGTTCGGTGGCGGTCCAGGGCGCGGGGGAGTTCAGCTGGGTCGGCGCGAACGTCCCGCCGCCGAGGGTGCCGTCGACGTTCTGCTCGGCCGCCGCGAACAGGCGGTCCAGCTGGTCGGGGCCGGGGCGGTCGGCCGGGTCGCGGGAGAGCAGCGCGACGAGGGTGGCGCCGAGCGGGCCGGAGTGCCGCGGCGGCGGGAGCGGCTCGTCGAGGACGGCGGCCAGGGTGGCGATGCTGGTGGCGCGGCGCAGCGGGTGGTGGCCCTCGACGGCGACGTACAGCGTCATGCCGAGCGACCACAGGTCGGAGGACGGGTCGCCCTCGTGGCCGCGGATCCGCTCGGGGGCGATGAACTCGGGCGAGCCGATCAGCGCGCCGGTCGCCGTCAGGCTGGTGGACTCGCTGAGCGCGGCGATGCCGAAGTCGGTGAGCACCGGAGTGCCGTCGGCGCGCAGCAGGACGTTGGCGGGCTTGACGTCCCGGTGCTGGATGCCGGCGGCGTGCGCGGCCCGCAGGGCGGAGAGGACGCCGCGGCCGATCCGGGCCGCCTCCTGCGGGGAGAGCGGCCCGCGGGCCAGCCGGTCCTGCAGCGACCCGCCGGCCACCAGCTCCATCACCAGCCAAGGGTGCGGGAGTTCGGGGGTGTCGACGATGTGGTGGATGGTCACCACGTGCGGATGCTGGAGCCGGGCCAGCGCCCGGGCCTCGCGCAGCACCCGCTCGCGCAGCTCGAACGCCGCCGCCGGGTCGGCGGCGAGCATCGCCGGGTCCGGCGGCCGGACCTCCTTCAGCGCGACCTCGCGCTCCAGCACGGTGTCCCGGGCCCGCCACACCAGGCCCATGCCGCCGCCGCCCAGCCGCCCCAGCAACTCGAAACGGCCGTCCACGAGTTGGGCACCCGGGCCCCCTGTCATCATGGCGGTCATCGTAGGGGCAAGGGCGGACAGCCCCCGCACCGGACCTGCTACTTCCGCCGCCGGCGGTGCGCGGGCGCCTCCTCCTCGTCCGACCAGTCGTGCGTCACGGTCGGCGGACGGCCCTCCGCGCGATGGGCCTCGCGGGGCTGCCTGCGCAGCGTGTCGATGGGCGCGGCCCCACCGGCGTGCGTCACGGTCGGCGGCCGCCCGTCGACGCGGTACTCCTCACGCTGCTCCACCCGCTCCTCGCCGCCACCCGCCGCGCGCTGCTCCCCACGGTCCCGCTCCGGCACGGGCACGCCGCCCGCACCGCCCTGCGGTGCCTCGTCCATGGTCCCGACTCCCTTCCCGCCGTCGGCCCGATCCACCTCCGCGCCTGCCCGCCCGGGCGGCGCCCAATCATCCGTGCTCACCCGGGCGTGCCGCCGCTGGTGATCTGCCACCGCCACCGCAGCCGCCGGCCCGCGCGAACGCCTGCTCGGGGCGCTCGTGTCGCCGACAGCCTCGACAGCTCCACCCCGGACGCCTTCCCGCTGCTCGCGGACGCCCTCGCCCCCAGGACGCCGGACCCGCCTCGACCCGACGGAGAGCGCGCCGTCCTGGACGGCCCGGGCATCCGCCGACGTTCACGCGGCGGCGGCCGCGATGCCGAGCACCTCGTACAGGTGCTCCCCGGCGCCCCAACGCTCCAGCGCGGCCTCGTCGACCAGGTGGATGCCCTGCTGCCGCGCGAACGTGCGGGCCGGGCCGGTGAATCCGGACAGGCCCACCATGACGGCCACCTCCGCCCGGTGGACCGGCCGGGCGGTGCCGTTGAAGGTCTGCACCTCGCGGCTGCCGACCGGCCGGCTGTAGCGCTTGCACTGGGCGACCACCTTCCGGCCGTCCTCGTCGTACGCGATCACATCGGCCCCGAGGTCGCCGGCGCCGCCGACCCGCAGCGCGCCGGAGAAGCCGTCCCGATCGAGCAGGGCCCGGCACATCTCCTCGAAGCCGGTCGGCGAGGACCCCGCGAAGTCGTCGAGGGTGTAGCCGGCCGACCACTCCGCGGCCACCACCGCGTGGCCCGGGCCGGCGTACGGACCCACCCGGCCGACGAGGCCCGTGGTGACGGCGACGGCGACCGCGACCAGCAGGGCGATCCCGCCGAGGCCGATGCCCAGGAACAGCAGGTGCGCGGCGGCCCACGCCCAGGCCGCCTTCAGCACCACCACGGCAGCGCCCAGGGCGAGGATCCACAGCACGACCTTGACCGCGTCGTCACTCATCGCCGACCCCGATTCGCCGCAGCGGACGGACGGTCGGGCCCGGCCGTCAACGGCCGGCCGGGGCGGCGGTGGGCGCGGTCGGTGCGGGCTGCGGCGACTTGGTGTCGTCGACGGTGCTGTTCAGGAAGAGCAGGACCGCCCCGATCCCCAGCACCGCTCCCGCCCCCCACCGCTTCGCGCCGCCGGAACCGGAACCGGCCCTGCGCCGGAAGTGCCCGCGTACCCAGATCCGGTCGCCGCTGCTCGTCACGGTGGTCCTTCCGTTCGTGGGCGCCCGCTGCGCCGGCCTGACCGCTGGTGTAGCAGCGGCGAAGGGCCTCTGGCGGGCGGTTGTCCGCACTCGAAGCGCCCGAAGGTCATGAACGGGACACGCGCGCCGGGGGCGTACGCCGCCCCTTCCCGGGCGGATCTTCGGCCCCGGCCCGGTGCACGACGGTCCGGCGAGCGGAGCCGGTTCACGGCCGTCGCCCACGAGCTGGGACGATGCCCGTGCGGGTCCAACGTCGAAGGCCTCGCGGCAGATTGGCGGAATCCGGCCCGGCTGTCGCGGCTACAGCCCGTAGCGGCGGCCGGATTCCTCGGCCTGGGCGAGGCGGCGGAGGTTGAGGAGGACGGGTTCGAAGAGGACGGCGCCGGCTACGGCGTATTCGGCCTGTTCGCGGGGGGTGGGGAGGACTTCCATCCGGTCGAGGTCGTAGGCGGCGGCCTGTTCCATGGTGCGGGCGTAGGGGAGCAGGTCGTCGGTGTCCAGGGGGTAGCCGAGGCGGTCGAGGGTGGCGAGGGCGGCGACCAGGGCGCGGTGGGCGGGGTTGAGGTCGCCGACCTCGCAGGTGGTGCGCCAGCCGAGGCGGGCGAGGAGGTCGGCGACGAGGGTGTGGGCGGCGGTGGTCGACGGGTCGTCCTCGGGGTCGGCGGACGGCTCGGTGGGGTGGGGCAGGGCCCAGAGGGCCGCGCCCAGGCGGAAGGTGAGGCCGAGGGAGTCGTCGTCGACGTGGGCGAGCACCTCCCGGACGGTGGCCACCGGGATCCGGCCGACCTGGATCATCGCCCGCACCAGCCGCAGCCGGCGCAGGTGCGACTCGTCGTACTCGGCCTGGGTGGCGTTGATCCGACGGCCCGGCGGGAGCAGCCCCTCGCGCAGGTAGTACTTGATCGTGGCGAGGGAGACGCCGCTGTGTTCGCTGAGATCCGCCAGGCGCATCCCCTTGTGCCCTCCATCGGTGAGTGCCACTATCCAAGCCATTGATGAGTGGGGCTATCCAATCATGGACGGCCCGACGAAAGGGGGTCGTCGTGTTCGCCAAGCCGATACCGGGCCGCACCACCGCAGCCGCCGAAGGGAAGGTCGTCCTCTTCCTGATCGGCATGCGGATCAATCACTTCTGGGCGCCGCACCACTGGTTCCCGGTCTTCCTCGCGATGCCGCGGATGCTGCGCGAACTCTCCCGCGACCCGGAGAGCGGCCTGCTCGGCTACCAACTGCTCAGCGGCTCGCCGCGCACCTACTACGTGGTCCAGTACTGGGAGTCCGAGGAGAAGCTGCTCGCCTACGCCTCCGCGCCGCAGAAGCTGCACCGCAAGGCCTGGGCGATGATCAACCGCTTCGAGCGCAAGTCCCGTCAGCACGTGGGCATTTGGCACGAGACGTACATCGTCCCGCCCGGCTCGTACGAGTCGATCTACGGCGACATGCCCCCGTACGGCCTCGGCGCCGCCACCGGCACCCTGCCGATCGAGCGCCGCGGCGCGACCGCCCGGCAGCGTCTCGCGCACGGGACGGAGGAGCCGGCCGACGGTTGAGGCCCGGTCGGCGGACGCTGTTGCTCAATTCGGGGCAAGAGGCCCGCCCGGCCTCTACGCGACCGCGCTCGGCCTGCTCGGCGTGGAGAACAACGTGCTGACCGAGTGGGCAACCGTGCGAAGGCCCGGGCCCTGCCCGGCCGACGACGTCCTCAGATGCTCCGAGTATCTACTGCTCCGAGTATCTGCACAGCAGCGAGGGCCGTCAGCCCGCGGGCCTGAACGTCCTGACCGAGTTCGGCCGCCCGCTCGCGGCTCTGGCATCGAACCCTGTGGACGAGGGTCTTGCGATCGGAGGCGAACACCAGCACGCTCCAGCCGCCTCGAAAGACGCCCCGGTGACCGATCATGTTGACCATCCAGCGTGCGGCCATGGTCCCGACGATGAAGTTCTTCACCGGCCGGTTGATTCGGCCGGACTTCACGACATCCACGAAGAGGCGGTCACCGTTGGAATCGGTGACGGCGAACGCGGCCCCGGTCGGTTGGCGCATGCCCATGACGGTCTCCTGGCCTTAACGCTGATCGAAAGTCGGAGCAAGATACCAAGCCTCGACCTCGCTGAAGAGACCAGGACGAGCAACAGCACCATTGCCGCGCGGGGACCGAACCAAGCCCTCGACGTCACCGACTTGCGCCGGGCCCGCTACCGCGGGCTGCTCAGGACCGGCCTCCAGCACGCCTACTCCGCCGCTGCGATCAACATCATCCGGCTCGACGCCCACTGGGCCGAAGACCCCCGACGTCCCCGGACCGGCCGACTCACCCGACTCGCCCACCGACTCGTGGCCTGATCAACGAGCCCGAATAGGGCAACAGAGTCTCGGCGGGTCGCAAAGTTTACCGACTCGTGTCCATGACAACATGTCGGAAGTGTGGACCACGAACGGTTGCTTCCGTAGGTTCGGTGCCTCCCGGTGGCCGGGCGATCGCCGAACTCCCCCCGGAGTTCGGCGAGTTGCTGCTGCCACGCCGAGCGCCGAGAAGCGGAGGAACCATGCGTGCCACCCGTAGGAACCTGAGGATGTTGGCGGGCGTCCCGCTCGCCGCGGCCGCCCTGCTCGCGCTGAGCGCCGGCTCCGCCAGTGCCGCGATACCGATCAACCAGCCGATGACCGGTATGGCCACCTACTTCAACGACACCGGCTACGGCGCCTGCGGCACCCAGATCAACGCCGGCACCCAGCTGCTGGTGGCCGTGCCCGCCAGCTGGTGGACTACTGCCAACCCGAACAACGACCCGCTCTGCAAGGGCATTTCGGTGAAGGTGACCTACAAGGGCAAGACCCTCACCCTGCCGGTCAAGGACCAGTGCCCGTCCTGCGCCTCCACCCACCTCGACCTCAGCCAGCCCGCCTTCGCCCAGCTCGCCCCGCTCAGCCAGGGCGTCATCAACGGCATCAGCTGGCAGTTCGTGAAGACCGCGCTCAGCGGGCAGACCGTCGCCCTGGGCGCCCCGGTCACCGGCTCCGTCGGCGGTGCGGCCACCCCGCTGGACGCCCCGCTCAGCGGCTTCTAGGCCGACACCGTCCGGTGCCCGCACGGCAGCGTGCGGGCACCGGCGGCACGGTGTGACGGGCCGTCAGCGGCGCCTGCGCTCGCCGGCCGCCAGGGCGAGGACCGCCAGCACGATCACCACGGCCAGCACCAGGCTCACCGGGCCGGTGCCCAGATCCAGGCCGCCGCGCTCCCGGCTCACCCCGGCCCAGTCGGCGAAGCACGCGCCGAGCGGCCGGGTCAGCACGTACGCCCACCAGAACGCCAGGACCGACGGCAGCCGCAGCAGCCGGTGGCCGAGCGCGGGGACCGCGATCAGCGCGGCGAACAGCAGACCGGACGGCAGGTAGCCCCAGCCGAGGGTGGCCGCCGTCAGGTCGCCGACGGCCGTGCCCAGGGCGAACGTCGCCAGCACCGCCGCCCAGTAGAAGACCTCCCGCCGCCCGCCGCGCACCGACTCCACCGCGAGCGTCCCCTCGGTGCGGCGCCAGAGCCAGAACACCGCGGCCAGCGCCACCGTGAACGCCCCGGCCGAGACCGCGTACGGAACGCCCAGCGCCACGTGCGCCACATCGGCGGCCATGGTGCCGAACACGCTGACCATCACCACCGCCGCCCAGTACACGGCCGGCCGGTAGCGGCCCGCCCGCGCCTGCGCGAACAGCGCCACCGCGAGCAGCACCGTCGCGCCCGCCACCGCCGGGATCGGCCCGAGCGTGCGCGCCAGGTAGTCGGAGGTGGTCTCGCCCATCCCGGTGGTCAGCACCTTCACCACCCAGAAACCGGCCGTCACCTGCGGCACTTTGCTCCACAGCGGCGCGGAGCGCAGCCCGCCCGGCGCGTCGGTCCCGGTCATCGTCGTCGTGGCGCCCACAGCGGCGGCACTCCTCTCCGTGGCGCGGTCGGGCCGCGCGCGGTCGCGTCGGTGGCCGGGCCGGTCCGCAGCACGGCCCCGGCAGCACGGCCGCTCAGCAGCATGGCCGGGCCGAGCTGAAGGGATGCTGAAGACCTGAAGACCCCTTCAGCTTCCGGATCGGCGGACCTGCGAGGCTGGGGGCATGCGCGTACTGGTGGTGGAGGACGAACAGCGGCTCGCCCGAGCGGTCGAACTCGGCCTGGAAGCCGAGGGGTTCGACGTCGACATCGTCCACGACGGCCTGACCGGCCTGGCCCGGGCGACCGAGCACTGCTACGACGTGATCATCCTCGACATCATGCTGCCCGGCCTCAACGGCTACCGGGTCTGCTCGCGGCTGCGGGCCGCCGGCAGCGACGCCGGGATCCTGATGCTCACCGCCAAGGACGGCGAGTGGGACGAGGCCGAGGCCCTCGACACCGGCGCCGACGACTACCTGTCCAAACCGTTCTCCTTCGTGGTCCTGGTCGCCCGGCTGCGCGCCCTCGCCCGCCGGATCGGCAGCCGCGCCCCGCAGCGCACCGTTCTCGGCGACCTGGTCGTCGACTCCGCCGCCCGCACCTGCACCCGGGCCGGCACCGCCGTCGCCCTGACGCCCCGCGAGTTCGCCGTGCTCGACCACCTCGCCCGGCGGCCCGGCGAAGCCGTCTCCAAACGGGAGATCCTCGAACAGGTCTGGGACAGCGGGCCGGACAGCGACCCCAACACCGTCGAGGTGCACATCAGCGCGCTGCGCCGGAAGATCGACGCCCCGTTCGGCCGCGCCGCCGTGCAGACCGTGCGCGGCGCGGGCTACCGGCTGGCGGCCGACGGTGGCTGACCGGAACGCCCTCCCGCGCCGGGCCGCCCTCTCGCGCCGGGCCGCCCTCTCGCGCCGGAACGCCCTTCCGCGCCGGAACGCCCTGCCGCGCCGGGCGGCCGCCGCGGCGGCCCGGCTGGCGCCGCGCACCGTCCGCACCCGCACCACGCTCGCGGCCTGCGTCGGCGTCGCCGTCGTCATGGCCGTCGCCTCCGCTGCGGTGCTGCTGGTGCTGCGGGTCAACCTGGAGCACACCGTCGAGGCCGAGGCCCGTGAACAGGCCCGGGCCGTCGCCCGGCTCGCCGAGGACGGCCGGCTGCCCGAGCAGGTGACGCTCGGCCAGGGCACCGACTTCGTTCAGGTCACCGACGCCGGCGGCCGGGTCCTGGCCGCCAGCCCCAATCTGGCCGGCCGCCCCGCGCTGCCCGGCACCGTCGCCGGCGACGGGCCCGGCAGCTTCGACCTCCGCGCCCTCGGACTGGAGCACCGCCAGCGCGTCACCACCGTCACCGCCGACCCGCCCACCGGCCCCGTCACCGTCCGGGTCGGCGCCTCCCTGCACACCGCCGACACCGCCGAGGACCTCACCACCGCCGCACTCGCCGTGCTCAGCGCCGTCCTGGTCGCCACCGTCGGCCTGCTCACCTGGCGGGGCACCGGCCGGGCCCTGCGGCCCGTCGAAGCGATCCGCGCCGAAGTCGCCGCGATCGGCGAGGGCGGCCTGGAGCGCCGCGTCCCCGAGCCCGGCAGCGACGACGAGATCGCCGACCTCGCCCACACCATGAACGCCATGCTCGACCGCCTGGAAGCGGCCGGCACCCGGCAGCGCCGCTTCATCGCCGACGCCTCGCACGAACTGCGCAGCCCGCTGGCCGTCCTGCGCACCCAGTTGGAGGTGGCCCACACCCACCCCGACCCCGACGTCCGCGCCGCGATGGTGGCCGGCGCACTCCAGGACACCGACCGGCTCCAGTCCCTCGCCGCCGACCTGCTGCTGCTGGCCCGCCTCGACACCACCGGCGGACCGGGCCCCGTCCAGCCCGTCGACCTCGCCGAGCTCCTCCGCGACACCGTCGCCGGCCGCGGCCCGCAACCGCACCCGGTCGACCTCGACGCCCCTGACGGCGTCGGCGCGGTGGACGGCAACCCGCTGTGGCTCGGCCGCCTGCTCACCAACCTCCTCGACAACGCGCAACGGCACGCCCGGACCGGCGTCTCCGTCCGCCTGCGGACCGACCCCGCCACCGGCGAAGCCGTCGTGGACGTCACCGACGACGGCCCCGGCATCCCGCCGGCCGACCGCGACCGGGTCTTCGAACGCTTCACCCGCCTCGACGACGCCCGCAGCCGCAACGACGGCGGCGCCGGCCTCGGCCTGGCGATCGCCCGCGACATCGCCACCCTGTACGGCGGCACCCTGCGCATCGAGGCCACCGCCGCCGGCGCCACCTTCCGCACCCGACTGCCCGGCACCGCCCCGGCGCCGGACGGCCGCTGACACAACACGCCCGTACCGGTTGTCGTCGGGCGAGGGGGTCCGGTTCCCGGCCGGGCGGTGTGACGCTCGTCATGTTCGCGAGGGTGGGGGAGGCCGGCGTTCGGCGGGTGTGAGGGGTGCGACGATGGGCCTGTCATGGACGCAGGACGAGTGGTACGGGCAGGTCGGGCCGCGGTGTTCGCGGTCGGCTGCGTGCTGCTCGCCGCCGTGGCGCACGTGCTGATGTCCGGCCGGCCGGTGGCCGCTCCGGTGTTGGCCGCCGCGCTCGGCGGCACGGCCGTGCTCGGATGGCTGACGGCGCGCCGGGAACGCGGCCCGCTGCTGGTCACCGCGCTGACCGTCGGCGTCCAGGCCGCCCTGCACACCCTGTTCTCGCTCGGCCGGGCCGCGCCGGAAGCCGCCGCGCCCGTCCCCGACGGCCTCGCCGCCCGCTGGGCCCACCTGCTGCTGTGCAACGCCGGGCCGCTCACCGACGAACAGGCCGCCCGACTGATCGAGGCCGCCGGCCTCGACCCCGGGACGATCCCCGGCGGAACGGCCGCCGGGCTCGCCGACCCGGCCGCGATGCCCGGCATGGCGCACCACGCCATGGCGATGGGCGCCGGGCAGCACAACGGTGTCGGCATGCTCACCGCCCACCTGCTGGCCGCGCTGCTGCTCGGCCTCTGGCTGGCGGCCGGCGAACGCGCCGTCCACGGGCTGGCCCGGACCGTCGCCGCCCGACTGTTCGCGCCCGTCCTGCTGCTGCTCGGCCTCGTCCGACCCGTCCGTCCGCCGCTGCGGCGCCGCCGGCCCCGCGCCGAGGCCCGCCGGCCCCGGTCGCGGCTGCTCGTCCATTCGCTCGCCACTCGAGGACCGCCGGCGGTGACCGCCGTCGCCTGACGGCCCGTCACACCCGGGGAACCGCCCCGCCCACCGTCACCACCGCACGCCCGCCGGGCGGACGGTGCCCGTCGGCGTGCGCCCCCGGCCGGCCTCGCGGCCCGACCCGGCCGCATCCGTCTTCCGAGCAAGGACACCCGGAGATGACTCCCGCCCTGACCGCGTCACGTTCCGTCACCGGACGGACACGTGCCGACGACCCCACCGTCACCGCCTGGGCACTGGCCGCCCGCGGCGGCGACCCGGCCGCCGTGGAACGGTTCGTCCGCGCCACCCGCCCCGACGTGCGACGCTTCGTCACCCACCTCAGCGGCGAACCCCAGGCCGCCGACGACCTCACCCAGGACACCTACCTGCGGGCGCTGCGCAGCCTGCCCAGCTTCGAGGGCCGCTCCTCGGCCCGCACCTGGCTGCTGTCCATCGCGCGCCGGACCGTCGTCGACCGCTACCGCTTCGCGGCCCGCCGACCCCGACTCTTCGACACCGACGACTGGCAGAGCGCCGCCGAACAGGTCCAGCCCCACCACCTGCCCGGCTTCGACGAAGGCATCGCCCTCGGCGAACTCCTCGACGCCCTGCCCGCCGAACGCCGCGACGCCTTCGTCCTGACCGCCCTGCTCGGCCTCCCCTACGAGGAGGTCGCCGAACTCACCGGCTGCCCGATCGGCACCATCCGCTCCCGGGTCAACCGCGCCCGCGCCGTCCTCATCCGCAAACTCGCCGACGCCGAACACGCCGACCGCCCACCGCTCGGCTGCGCGGCCTGACCGGAGATCCGGAACGGGGGTGCCGGACCGATCCGCCCGGTGCCCCCCGACGTCGTGCTGGAAATCGTGACGCACGAGCCGCGTCGCGTCGGGATACTGGGCCGGTGAGTGACGCGGTGGGCGAGTACGGGGCGGATGTCGAGCAGCTGGAGCGAGAGGTCTATCTCGGCCTGCGCGCGGACGACCTCGACCCGCGGCAGGTCGTCGCGCTCGCCTGCGCGCTGCTGGACTGGTTTCCGCGTGCCGATGCCGTTCTGGAGGTCGTCGAGCGGAATCCGGCCGAGGTGTCACCGCCGGAGCTGGCGGCGCTGGCGCGGCGGATGCTGGACGAGGTGGGGTTCGAGCCCGGGTTCGACCTCGTGCCCGAGCGGCTGGAGACGTTGCGGGCCGCGCTGCGGATCGTGGCCCGCGACCTGCCCACGCGGGGGATCGAGGGCGAACCGGAGATCGAGCTTCTGGAGATCGGCTTCCCGGCGGGGGCCGGTGTCCGTCTCGCCGACGGCGAGCGGCTCGACCGGGGCGGCCTGATCCTGCCGAGCGGGTGCGAGGACCCGGTCACGGCGCTGACCGGCCTGGCGATCCTGATCCAGGAGAGCCTGCTCGAACGGACCTGGCAGGTCTGGCCGGTGTGCCCCCGACACGACCTCGGCGTCCACGGCTCGCAGCGGGCGGGCGCGGCCGTGTGGTGGTGCGCCGGCAGCGGCGGACACGTGCTGGCGCCGGTCGGCGAGTTGTCGCGCGTGCTCCGATCCTGATCGGCGATCGGACGGACACCTTCGATCAACTGCCCGGCCCGTCGACGGGCCGGGCCCTAGGGTGGTCGAGCCCGCTTGCGGTGTCGACAACGAGGAGCCCGGGGATGGCAGTTGAGCGGATCTGGCTGGACGTTCCGTTCGCCGAGAAGGACGAGGCCAAGGCCGCCGGAGCGCGATGGGACCCGGCGGCCCGCCGGTGGTACTCGCCGCGGCCCGGCATCGCGGGTCTGGATCGCTGGGCCGCCCGGGCGGACGTCCCCCGGCTGCTCCCGGGCGAGGACCGCTCCCTCGGCAGCGGCCTGTTCGTGGACCTGGTGCCCAGCAGCTGCTGGTTCACCAACGTTCGCTCGTGCGTCGCCCCGCAGGACTGGGACCGGCTCCGCCGGATGATCCAGGCCCGGGCCCAGAACCGCTGCGAGGCCTGCGGGGCCGGCCAGGACCGCGAAGCGCAACGCTGGCTGGAGGCCCACGAGCGGTGGACCTACGACCGGGCCCGCCAGGTCCAGACACTCAAGCGACTGATCTGCCTGTGCACCGACTGCCACACCGTGACGCACTTCGGCCTCGCACAGGTCCGGGGCCTCGCACCGCAGGCCCGGGCCCACCTGATCAAGGTCACCGGCCTGACGCCCGATCAGGCCGACCGGCACATCGCCGAGGCGTTCGAACTCTGGCAGGCCCGTTCGCGCACCACCTGGGCACTCGACCTGAGCATCCTCACCGATGCCGGAATCACCCTCGCCCCGCCGCCGGACGCCGCCACCCGCGCCGACCTCGCCCGGGACGCCCTGCGGGCGGAGGCCGGCGGAGTACCCCGCCAGTTCGAATGCGAAGGCCGGACCGGGGCGCGTCGGGGCCAGTAGCCGGTCCGCTCCGATCACCTGATCGTCGGGCGATACTGTCCGGACCGAGGGAACGACCGAGGGAACGACCGGGGGAGTCACCGTGAAGCCGCTGCTGCCATTGCTGTACCTGGACGTCGACGGCCCGCTGAACCCGTACGCCGCTCAGCTGTTCGACCAGCCGCTGGACGGGTTCACGGTGGTCGAGGTGCCGCACGAGCCGGAGCCGTGGCGGGTCCGGCTCGACCCGCGGCACGGCGCGGGGCTGTCGGCGCTGGACTACGAACTCTGGTGGGCCACCACGTGGATGGCCGGCGCCAACGAGTGGATCGCACCGGTGGTGGGCCTGCCGGAACTGCCCTACGTCGACTTCACGGAGGTGCTCTTCCAGGAGCGGCCGGACGGCGTCCACTGGAAGACGCAGACCTTGATCGACCACGCCGCCGGGCGCCCGTTCGCCTGGGTGGACGACGAGTTGGGCCCCGAGGACGAGGCGTTCGTGGCCGCGCACCACCCGGGGCCGGCGCTGCTGCACTACGTGAGCCCGCTCAAGGGGCTGCGCGAGGAGGACTTCGCTGCGCTGACCGCCTTCGCCGAGTCCCTGACGGGCCCCGCGACTCCGCTGCCGCAGGGGCCGGGCGGACACTGAGAATCCGTGGACGGCGAGCCGGGGCCCGGTGTGCGAACGGGCGGGTGGACGGCTGTCCGCCCCGCCCGTTTCGTGTGCGGTGGTCCGGTCAGCCGAGGGGGAGTTCGAGGACGGCCTCTTCCTTGGCCAGGGAGGTGACGGTGATGACGTCGGCGCCGTTCTCCTCGTTGGCGAAGGAGTAGAGCGGGTCGCGGCTGTTGACGACCAGGGCGAGGCGGTGGCGGTCGGCGAGGTCGTAGGCGGTGGGCTGGAGCGTCCAGTGGACGGTCCGGTCGGCGCCGGGGGTCAGGCCGGTGGCGGTGAAGGGCTCGTGGGTGATGATCCGGGCGCTGCCGTCCGGGGCCACGTCGAAGAGGTAGGCGACCAGGGTCGCGGCGTCGCCCTCCTCGACGCGAAGGCCCAGGCGGACGGTGGCGGCGCCGCGGATGCGGCGGCCGTCGGCCAGTTCGTCGGTGGACCACACCAGGAGTCGGTCACGGTCGAAGCCGGCCGGGTCGTAGGGCTTCGGGCTGCCGGACCACTCCTCCTGACCGGTACCCATGATCTCGTCCATGGCGATGGCGGTGGTGAGGTGACCGGCGGTGAAGGGCCTGGTCCAGTCCGTGGAGGGCTTGTCGGACAGGGCGCCGTCGCCGTTGCCGTTGGTGCCGCTGAGGTACCAGGCCTCGGTGCTGGTGGTGGCCTCGGACCAGGAGCGGAGCGGCTCGCGGCGCGCCGGCTTGGTGATCTTCCGGCCGCCGCCGATGGTCCCCTTGGTCTCGTAGGTGAACATGACCTGGCTGTTGACCACCGGCCAGGTCGGTACCTCGGTGGGCTTGCCGAGCAGGTGGTGGTCCAGCCAGGCGTAGGCCTCGGCCATCGGGCGCAGCTGTTCGTCGAGGGGCATGCCGACGCTCGGGAAGCCGGTGATGCCGAAGCCCTCCGGGGCGCCGTGATCGCCGATCCACAGGTTCAGGTGCTTGGGGACGGTGAGCTGCTCGAAGGTGGCGATCGCCTCGGCGGCGGGGAACAGGCTCTCGTGCCAGGTGTTGGAGTAGAACGTCGGGACGTTCCGGCCGTTGGTGAGGTGGAGGTAGGTCTCGGGGGAGCGCCGGGTGCCCCAGGCGACCACCTCCTCCATCTCCCGCCCGTTCAGGAAGTTCTGGAGGATGCGCCAGGTGTCCTCGGTGAACTTCGCCTTCTGTGCCTCCTCGTCCTTCCCGGCCCCGGTGAAGCCGATCAGCAGCTTGACGGCCTCCAGGTGCCGAGTGCCGTTGTCGTAGAGGCTGGTGGCGAGGTTGCCCCAGGTGCTGAGGGCGGCCACGGCGGCGACCCGGTCGTCGTGGGCGGCGACCAACTGGCTGATCCCGGAGCCGTAGGACAGTCCCATGAGGCCGACCTTGTTCGGCGCGAACAGCTTCTGCGCGTGGTCGATCATCTTCGACCCGTCCAACCGGTCGTCCGGGCCCGCGACTTCGATGAACCCGTCGGAGGAGTAGTAGACCCCCGGCTGGCCCATGCCCCGCGGCGTGTACGCCAGCACGTGGTAGCCGCGCGCCGCCAGCGAGAGGTACCCGACCATGAACGGCAGCCAGCCGAAGGGGTTCCAGCCGGCCGGGACGATCACCACCGGGCGCGGTTCCGCGGTGTTCTGCTTGATCGTGAACACGGAGAGGCTGACGTCGTCGGCCACCGGGACGCGTTGGATCGCGGCCGCGGCCTGCCGGCGGACGGCGACCACCGTCTCGCGCAGTTCCTCGGGGAGTTCCGCGGTGGGCGCGGTGCCTTGGAGCGCAGCGAGGAGGGCCTGGGCGACGGCGAGCACCGCCGGATTGATGTCGAGGCTGGCACCGCGCCAGATGCCGTTCTCGGCGATGTCGGCGAGCGTCGCCCCGGTGACCGCCGGGATCGGGTCTCCATTTTCGATAGTCATACGAACTGCCCTTTCCAGGAAGGCCGATGCGCCCGAGCAGGGCACCGTGCAGGCGGATCATGGACCAGGGCAAACGCGTCGAAACGGAACCGGGGCCAGTCGTACCCGATCGAGTGGGTTGATCGCTCTCCGCGGCGATCGCCTCGTTCGACCTGTCACCCGAGAGCCCTGCCGCCGCCCCGCGCTCGGCGGTGAAGCCGGCGGGACTCCCGTAGAAGATCTCGACGGTGTGCTTCTCGCCCTCGGACGGCAGTTGTTCGGCGCGTGGCGGAAGTTGAGAGGATGCCGGGATGGAATTCGACAGCCCTGCCGACATGTACCGAGCCTGCACCGAACGGCTCGGCGAGCGATCCGGCCCGCAGTTCGCGGCGATGGCTCGCCGCGGCTTCCGGCTGGAGTCCTCGACGGGCGCCGTCCCGGCCACCGGCCGGTGCCGGCTCGGCGGTCCCGCCCTGCTCGCCCC
Source organism: Kitasatospora sp. CB02891 (assembly GCF_002803145.1). Taxonomy (NCBI): domain Bacteria; kingdom Bacillati; phylum Actinomycetota; class Actinomycetes; order Kitasatosporales; family Streptomycetaceae; genus Kitasatospora; species Kitasatospora sp. CB02891. Next base: position 143,522 of record NZ_NNBO01000005.1, read on the forward strand.
CGGCACCCGCTGGCCCGACGTCGACGGTGTTCCGCTGTCCCTGCTCGCCGTCCTCGACGCCGATGCCCTCGCCTCCCGGCTCGACTGCGAACTGCCTGCACAGCCAGGCCTGCTCAACTTCTTCTACCTCGATCCGGACGTGCCGTACGAGGAGTACCGGAAGCTGGACACGTCCAGCCCCCGGGTGTGCCGCGTGATTCCTGCGGACCCCGCACGAGCGGTCGAGACAGCCGCACCCGAACCGGCGAGGAGCTACCCGGCCCGGTCCGTCCACGCAGTCGAGTCGACCATGCTCCCGGACTGCTGGGACGTCGAGGACGACGATGTCGAGTTCGACCCGACCGCGCACTGGGGCGCGGCGTCGCTCATCCTCACGGAGCTGGGCGACTTCGACGGGAACACCGCCGGGCGCCACTGTGCCTTCGGCTGGCCGGACACGTCGTACGCATCCCCGGTGACCCCTCGCGACGCCGATGGGCCCGCGGTCCATCTGCTCCAGCTCGCCGAGGACGTCGAGCTCGGATGGGGCTGGGGCGACGGAGGGACGGTGTACTTCACGATCCCGGCGAAGGCATTCGCGGCGGGGGACTTCAGCAAGGCCGAGGCGTGCATACGTTGCTGTTGAGCCGGTACTGGACCGGGACCGTCACGGGTCGGGAGGACTGCGACAGGCCGCCTGCGTTCGAGCTCGACCAGGTCACGGCCATGGCCACCTCGAACGGGGTCGGCACACCTACCGCGACTCCGTCGGCTTGATGCGCCAGGTCGCCTCCAGCGGCAGCACATGGCCGGTCATCGACCGAACATCACCGTCGAGGGCAGCGCGGGAGCGCAGGGCCGGCAGCTGCCGGCTCGTGTAGCGCTGGTGGGCGGCGGCGCCGGACCACAGCGTCGTGACCAGGTAGCGGTGCGCTTCGAGCTGGACGACGACCCCGGCCAGCATGCCCCCGGCCGCTGCCATGCCCGGCGCCCACACCTCGCGCTGGACTTCGAGGAAGTGCTCCTCGCGGCCGGGCAGCGTGCGGCAGTCGGCGACCCGCAGGAGCGCGGCGCGTTCGAGCGCGTGCGGCAGGTCGGCGACGTCCCCCGCCATCGCGAGGACGGTCCCACCGGTGGCGATGTCGATCGCGGTGTAGCCGGCGCGCTGCTGGTTGCCGGCGGCCACCGTGTCGTGCCGCTCGCGCATGAAGCGGCGGTAGGCGGCTTCGTCGGTCCACAGCCCGAGCAGATGTGCACGGCCGGTGGCCGGATCCCATCCGCCCAACTGTCCGACCAGGCCCGGCTGATCACTGATCGTCGACCAGGCCTCCTGAGCCGCGGAGAACCGCCCCCGCGCGGCCACCGGAACCTCGCAGCCAATCCACTTGCCCCACATGTGCAGCCTGCCTTCCAGCCGTCCCGCGCCTGACGAACCGACGCAACACATGATCGACCGCAGACCCGGACCGACGTCAATCCTCCTACGGACAGCGCCAATTGGGACCATCGACGTACGGCCGGAGGCGGAGCCGCGCCCGACCGGCCGTCGCCGATCGAGCTTGGTGGTCCGCGGGGAGGCTGCTGGCGCGGTTGCGCGGTCGTCGGGCCGGCCGGGCGTGAAAGTGGGTCCCCCCGCACGGCGCACCGCATCCGGTGTCACCGGAACCGGATAGCTTGCGGCGAGAAGGGTGGCTGACGGGAGCGGGCGTGGGCATCGAGGAGCTGCTGGACCGGCTCGGCACGGTGATCGGGCCGCCGCCTGCGGGCGGAGTGGTCCCGGTCCCGTGGGAGCTCGGGCCCGGGGTGCTCGGATTTCAACTGCCCGCGGACTACCGGGCGTTCATCGACCGGTACGGGATGGTCAGCATCAGAGGCGAGCTGCACATCTACGCACCATCGACAGCGCCCACTCCCGAGATCGGGCAGCCGCTCGGCTTCGAGGGATTCCTCTACTACACGACGGACCCCTACGGGTACTGCGCCTCCCTGGCCCAGGCCTATCTGGACGGGGACTACGACGAGTGCCCGTATCCGCTGTTCCCGGCCGAGGGCGGGCTGCTGAAGTGGGGCAACAACTACAGCGCCGCCCAGTTCTTCTGGCTGATGCGAGGCCCGGACCCGGACCGGTGGCCGGTGGCCGCCAGGCTCGACTCGATGCGGGAGTGGGACGTATTCGAGGGCGGCTTCCTGGAGTTCCTGCTGGCGACGGTGACGGGACAGTATCCGCACCATCGGGAGGTTGTCCCCCGTGGACCGAAGCAGGCCGGTGACAGCCGTGCCTACCGCCCTCGGGGTGACTGGTCGAAGCGGCTACGGTGGTGAACCGCGAACGTGGTCAACGGTCGGTTCCGGCCCGGTGACGTGACTGGCCGTTGCTCGAACGAGCTCATGAGAGTGGGCCGCCCGCACAGCTCGTGGGTGTCGAATCCAGTCGAACGACCGGAGGCCCTTGGCGCCGCACCGACCGGGCGAACGGTGCTGAGGCATCGGATCGGTGGATCGGTGCGAGTCGACGGCGGCTGCACCGGGAACCCGGTCGACCTCGTCCGCGGCCAGGAAGCCCGCACCGGCACCACCGAGGCGATGATCCGACGGCCGATGGGCGTGTGGCCGTGCGCCGTCGGCCTGCTCGGCGACCTCACCTGCCGCGACCGATGGCGCTCCTCGCCCACGCCGGGCGCCGCCAGAACCTCCAGTTCGCTCTGACGCTCCCTCACGAACCCTCCCGCAGCTCCCGACGGACGCTCCGCGTCGCGCAGACTCGTCGACCGCGCGGCGTGAACGGTTCCCGGGTCCACCCGAAGGGGGCATCGGGCCGCGTGTCCCGGTGCCCCGGGCGGTCGGAGTGCGCTGTCGTGGATCCGCATTGCCGATCACACCGATGGGAGTACGCATGTCCAGCACCACCGTCACCACCGTTTTCGCCGTCGAGGGAATGAGCTGCGGCCACTGCGAACGGACCGTCAGCGCCGGACTCGCCGCCCTCCCCGGGGTCACCGACGTCCTGGCGGACGCCAGGGCCGGACGGGTCACCATCACCGGCGCGGCCGACGAGAACGAAGTCCGCGCAGCCGTGGACCGAGCCGGATTCACCTTCGCCGGACGGATCTGACCGCCACCACCCGCGACGCCGACGACGGACGGCGGGAACCCGGGCCCGGTCGGACACGACAGCTGATTCGTGACCGCAACCCGACCGGCCCCGGGGCCACTACCGATCTCGGCAGGCTTCGCCGCGACCGGCGATGGTGTCGAACTCGGCGTGTGGGCCGGCGAGTTCGAGGAGCAGGAGAGCCTGCGGCAGCTACTGGCGCGGACCGGCCGGGCGGGTGGGAGGTGCTTGGCCGCGACCCTGGGCTCCGGGGAACGGGTCGCCGCCGAAAGCCGGGAGGGTCAGGTGGGCCGGACCACCGCGCTGCCCGACGGTACCGCCCCTGCCACCCCTGCCGCCTCTGCCGGCGACGCCGGCGATGACACGGCCGGTTCCGTCAGGTGGCTGCGGCACCTGGGTGCGGGCGTGGTGCCGCTCGGCAGCGGCCGGACCGGCCCCGCCCGCGCGGGCGGCGTCCACGACACGGCCGCACTCGCCGTTGTCGCCCCGGTCGAGGGTGCCGCGCTGTGCGACGTACCGGGAAGTCGGACGGCGGTGCCGGCGGAGGCCGAGGACCGTCCGGCCGTCGTTCACGCGACTTCGGTCGCCGGTGGGCCGTCGGATGGCTGCGTGGCCTCGGCGTGGATGTGGTGCCACTCACCGGCGACGGGCTTCGGCGCCTGCGTGGGTTCCGAGGGGCGGGTCACCGCCGAAGGCCGCGAGGTTCGGGCAGGCCGGGTCGCCGCTCCGGCCGGGAACGTCGCGCCGTGCGGGGCGAAGGCCGGTGCGGACGGTCGGGCGGCCGTGCCCGTGGAGGGTGACGGCCGTTCGGCCGCGGTCCGCAGTGGCCTCCGCCCCGCCGGCCGACGGGCCGTCAGCCGGCGGCGCCCGAGCGCGGACGTGGTGCCGCCGGCCGGCGACCGACCCGGCCCCGCCGGGGTGGTTGCCGCGGAACTCCCGGGCCGGGAGCGGGCGGTGCCCGGGAGGCGGTCGCGCTCGCCACCCCCGGCCGTCGTCGACGGCTCCCGCTCGCACTCACCGGCCCGCCCGCGCGAAAGGGCGGCAGGTGAGACCCCACACCCCACCACCACGTCAGGAGTGAACCCCATGCGAACCCGCGCCCTCTGCGGATTGGCCGCCACCGCGGCCCTGCTGGCCTCGGGCTGCGCCGGCAGTACGGCCGGTACCGGCGGCGAGAAGACGGCCGGTGTCACGGCCTCCCGGACGGCCGCGTTTCCGGTCAAGGTGGTGGACTGCCAGGGGCGGTCGACGACCTTCGGTGCTGCGCCCGGCAGGATCGTCACGAGCAATGCCGCTGCGCTGGAGATGCTGTTGGAACTGGGGGTCGGCGACCAGGTGATCGGGACCGGGTTTCCGCCCGGGGCCGGGTATCTGCCTGCGGGGGTTGCCGAGCAGGGGGCGAGAATACCGGTCCTCGGGAGCGCGGTGCCGGCGAAGGAGAAGCTGCTCGGGTCCGGCGCCGATCTGTACATCGACAGTTTCGCCTCGACGGGGGCCGTGGGCGGGACGGGCGGGCCGCCCAGTGAGCAGGAGTTCGCGGCTGCCGGGATCAAGCACGTCTACCTGCTGTCCACGGCGTGCGCGAAGAGCGTCAAGACGGATCTCGCCGAGGTGGAGCAGGACATCAAGCGGCTCGGCGCCGTCACCGGCACCCTGCCCGAGGCGGACCGGCTGGTCGCGGCCATGGACGGCACGCTCAACAAGGTCGCCACCGCGCTCGGCCGGCTCCAGGGCGAGCGGCGGCCCGGTTACTTCTTCTTCGACTACGACGCGGGGACCAAGCAGCCGACGGCCGTCTGCAACCGGCAGATCGCGCACGCGGTCATCACGCTGGCGGGGGCGCGCAACGTCTTCGCCGACTGCGACGCCGACTTCAAGGCCGTCGGCTGGGAGGACGTGGTGGCCAGGAATCCCGACTGGATCCAGTTGGGGGTTCGCCATCGCGGCAGCGAGGACGCCGACCGCCGGGCTTTCGACGAGGCCGAGCAGTTCCTGCGCACCAACCCGGTCACCAGGGAGCTGACCGCCGTTCGGCAGGGGCACTTGCTGCGGATCGGGTCCGAGGTGACGACCGTCGCCGGTGTCCGCAACGCCGACACCGTGCAGCGGATCGCCCGCGCGCTCCACCCCGATCTGGTCAAGGACGGTCAGTAGATGGCCGCCCTTGCTCCGGTCCGCCGAACCCGCACCGTCGGGGCGGGCGTTCTGACGGGCGGGCTGCTGGTCGCGCTGGTGGTGGCCCTCACCGTCGCCGTCTCGCTCGGCAGTGTGGACGTGCCCGCCCGCGAGGTGTGGACCGTCGTCGTCCGGCATGTGACGAACACTCAGGACGCGCCGGGCACGCACGACCTGATCGTCTGGCAGCTGCGCGTCCCGCGTGCTCTGCTGGCCGCCCTGGTGGGGGCCGGTCTCGGGTTGGTCGGGACGGCGGTGCAGGCTCTGGTGCGCAACCCGCTGGCCGATCCGTATCTGCTGGGGATCTCCTCCGGGGCCTCGCTCGGTGCGCTCGGCGCGATCGTGCTGGGGGTCGGTGCCGGCGGCGCGCTCGGACTCGGGGTCTCCGCCGCCGCGTTCGGCGGTGCGCTCGGTTCGTTCGCGCTGGTGTGGCTGGTCGCGCGGCGCGGTGGTGGCTTCTCGCCGCTGCGGCTGGTGCTGTCGGGGATCGCCGTCGGGCAGTTCCTCGGCGGGCTGTGCAGCTACCTGGTGCTCCAGGGCGGGGACGAGCAGCGGACCCGCGGTGTGCTGTTCTGGCTGATGGGCAGTCTCGGCGGGGCCACCTGGGGTCAACTCGCCGTCCCGGCGGTCGCGGTGGCGCTGGCCGGGGTCGCGCTCCAGGCCCGCGCCCGGGCCCTGAACGCGCTGGTGCTGGGGGACGAGACCGCCGCCGGTCTCGGCGTCGACCCGGACCGGTTGCGGCGCGAACTCTTCGTGGTCACCAGCCTGCTGACGGGTGTGCTGGTCGCCGTCTCCGGCGTCGTCGGTTTCGTCGGCCTGCTGGTGCCGCACCTGTGCCGGCTGCTGGTGGGCGGCGACCACCGCCGGCTGCTGCCGCTGTCGGCGCTCACCGGGGCCGTGCTGCTGACCGCCGTCGACACCGTCGCCCGTACCGCGCTCGACGCCCAGGAGCTGCCGATCGGCGTGGTCACCGCGCTGCTCGGCGCGCCCGTCCTGCTGTTCCTGCTCGACCGGCGACTGGAGGGCAACCGGTGAGACTCGCCCTGGACGATCTGCACGTCGCACTGGCCGGCCGGGACGTGGTGGCGGGTGTTCACCTGGTCGCCGAGTCCGGCGAGATCGCGGGGCTGATCGGGCCGAACGGCAGCGGCAAGTCCACGCTGCTGCGCGCCGTCTACCGCCATCTCGCGCCGCGGGCCGGACGGGTGCTGCTCGACGGCCGCGACCTGACGGCCCTGCCCCGGGCCGAGGCCGCCCGGCAGCTGGCCGCTCTGCCCCAGGAGCGGGGCGAGGCCTTCGAGTTGACGGTCCGTCAGATGGTCGCTCTGGGGCGGCTCCCGCACCAGCGGGCGTTCGCCGCCGACAGCGCCGAGGACCGGACGCAGACCGCCCGCGCGCTCGACCGGGTGGGCATGGGCGGGCACGCCGAGCGCCGTTTCGCCGAACTGTCCGGCGGCGAACGCCAACGCGTCCTGCTGGCCCGGGCGCTCGCCCAGCAACCCGAGGTGCTGGTGCTGGACGAGCCCACGAACCACCTCGACATCCGCCACCAGGTGGAGCTGCTGGCCCTGCTGCGGGCGCAGCGCGCCACCACGCTGGTCGCGCTGCACGACCTGAACGCCGCCGCGTCGGTCTGCGACCGGCTGCACGTGCTGGCGGGCGGCGCGCTGGTCGCCTCCGGTCCGCCCCGGGAGGTGCTCACCGCGGACCTGCTCGCCGAGGTGTTCGGCGTCCGGGCCGCCGTCACCGCGCACCCGCTCACCGGGGACCCGCTGATCGCCTTCGACCACCGGACGCCGCCGGCCGCCTGACCGTCCGGCCGGCCCGCAGCCGCCGCCCGAATGTTTGGCAGTTCATGGGCAATTGAGAAGTTCGGCTGCCACCATGGTGCGCGCCCGGCAGCCTCCCGCTCCGGGAGGCTGCCGGGCCTGCCGGTCGGAAGGAGCTTTTCTCGGTGAGCACGATCGACGGTCTGCCCGCGCACATACTCCTGGTCCACCTCGTGGTGGTGTTCGTCCCGCTGACGGCCCTGGCGCTGATCGTGTGCGCCCTCAGCCCGACCGTCGCCCGCCGGGCCGGACTGCTGCTGCCGCTGCTGGCGTTCGTCACGCTGGTGTCCGTGCCGCTGACCACCGACGCGGGCGAGTGGCTGGAGCAGAAGGTGGAGCGCACCGCGCTGGTGCGCGAGCACACCGAGCTCGGCGACGGGCTGCTGCCGTGGGCGGCGGGGCTGTTCCTGCTGGCCGTCCTCGTCTGGTGGTTCACCCGCAGGGCGAGCACCCGCCGGATCTCCGGCGCGGTGCGGATCGGCGCCACCGTGCTGTGCGCCGTGGTGGCCGTCGGCGCGGTCGTCGACGTCTACCGGATCGGCGACTCCGGCGCGAAGGCCGCCTGGCAGGACGCCGTCACCCACAGCAGCGGCGACGGGCACTGAGCTGTCACGGGCGCCGAGCCGGCCCGGGTGCTGAGCCGGCCCGGGCCCGGTCGAGGACGGGCAGCAGCGGCCGGTGGCAGGCGACGGTGCGGCCCGGGCCGACGGGGCGGGCCGCGGGCGTCTCGGCCGCGCAGCGGTCGTCGGCCAGCGGGCAGCGGGTGCGGAACCGGCAGCCCGACGGCGGGTCGAGCGGCGACGGCGGGTCGGCGGGCAGCAGGCCGGTGTCGCCCAGCGGGCGGCCCGGTTCGGGCACCGCGGCCAGCAGTGCGGCCGTGTAGGGGTGCGCGGGGGCGGCCAACACCGCCTCGGTGGGCCCGCGTTCGCACAGCCGGCCGAGCTGGAGCACCGCGATGTCGTCGCTGACGGCCCGGACCACGCCCAGGTCGTGGGTGATGAACAGGCTCGCCAGGCCGCGCTCCTCGGTGAGCCGGCGCAGCAGGTTGAGCACGGTGGCCTGGGCGGAGACGTCGAGCGCGGAGACCGCCTCGTCGGCGATCAACACCCGCGGCTCGGCGGCCAGGGCGCGGGCGACGGCCACCCGCTGGGCCTGCCCGCCGGAGAGCTGCTCGGGCCGGCGGTCACCGAACAGTTCCGGGGGGAGGCCGACGGCCGTCAACTGCTCGTCGACGACGGCGAGCCGGTCGCGCCCGCGGAGCAGGCCGGGGTGGGCGTCGAGCGGCTCGGCGACCAGGTCGCGGACGGTGCGGCGCGGGTTGAGCGAGGACAGCGGGTCCTGGAACACCATCTGCAACCGAGGTCGGAGCGCGCGCAGTTGACGTGAGGTCAGGGCGGACAGGTCGGTGCCGTCGAGGGTGACGGTGCCGGCCGTGGGTGCGGGCAGCCGCAGCAGGGCCTTGGCGATGCTGCTCTTCCCGGAGCCGGACTCGCCGACCAGGGCCAGGGTGCGCCGCTCGTGCAGGGTCAGGTCGACGCCGCTGACGGCGTGCAGCGGGCCGGAGCGGGTGCGGTGGACGACCTCCAGGCCGGTCGCCCGCAGGACGGCGGGGGAGGGGGCGGGGTCGGCGGGCGTGGCGCTCACGGGGTGCGCTCCAGGGAGGTCTGCGAGGGCCGGGGTGCCTCGGCGGCGAGGGGGAAGTGGCAGGACGCCGTGTGCGCGGGCCCGGCCCGGTGGACGGGCGGGGCGACGGTGGCACAGACGGACTCGGCGCGGTCGCAGCGCGGCGCGAACGGGCAGCCCGCGAGGGGACGGGAAAGGTCGGGCGGCGAGCCGGGAATGGCCGGCAGCACCCGGCGCAGCGGACCGGTGACGCGGGGCACCGAGCGCAGCAGCGCGGCCGTGTAGGGGTGGGCGGGGCGTTCGGTGACCTGCTCGGTGGGGCCGCTCTCGACCACCCGGCCGCCGTACATGACGGCGATCCGGCGGGCCCGCCCGTACAGCAGGCCGATGTCGTGGGTGATCAGCAGGGTGGCCAGGCCGCGGGTGGCGCGGTGGCGGTCCAGCAGGTCGAGCACGGTGCGCTGGACGGTGACGTCCAGGGCGGTGGTGGGCTCGTCGGCGAGCAGCAGCACGGGGTCGCCGGCCAGGGCGGCGGCGATGCCGACCCGCTGGCGCAGGCCGCCGGAGAGTTCGTGCGGGTAGGCGCGGGCCCGGCGCACGGGGTCGGGGACGTCGACGGCGGCGAGCAACTCGGCGGCGGTGCGCAGGCGTTCGCGGCGCGGCAGCCGGCGGCGGTTGGTGAGGGACTCGGTGACCTGGTCGGCGATCCGCACCACCGGGTTGAGCGAGGTCATCGGGTCCTGGTGGACCATGGCGATGCCGGTGCCGAGCAGGTCGGCGCGGCGGGCGGGGGCGGCGGCGAGCAGGTCCTCGCCGTTCAGCAGCACCTGTCCGGTGGACTCGGCGCGGGTGGTGCGGGCGTGCACGCCGAGCACCGTCCGGGCGAGCACGGACTTGCCGGAGCCGGACTCGCCGACCACGCCGAGGCACTCCCCGGCGTCGATGTGCAGGCTGACGCCGTGCAGGATGTGCAGCCGCCGGCCGTCGGGCGCGTGGATCACCGTGTCGAGCGAGCGGACGTCCAGGACCGGGGTGGTCATCGGTTCACCGTTGCCTTCCGGGAGGGCGAACGCAGGTGCTCGCCGAGGTAGTTGAGGGCGAGGACGGTCAGGCACAGGACGGCGGCCGGGGCCAGCGAGATCCACGGCGCGCTGCCCAGCGTGGTGCGGCCCTCGGCGATGATCCCGCCCCAGGACGGCTGCGGCGGGCGCAGGCCGAAGCCGAGGAAGCTGAGCGAGCCCTCGGCGACGATGGCGACGGTGGTCGCGGTGAACGCGAACGTCAGCGCGGCGGGCGCGACGTGCGGCACCACCTCGCGGCGCAGGATCCGCAGCGGCGCGGTGCCGATCATCCGGGCGGCCTGCACGAAGCCGCGCTCGGCGAGCGAGAGCACCACGGCGCGCACCACCCGGGTGAACGCGGGGACGGTGAACAGGCCGATCAGGGAGCCGATCACGGCCAGGCTCGGACCGCGCAGCGAGACCGCGATCATCACCAGGATCAGCGTCGGTACGGACATCAGCAGGTCGGTGGCGAACCCGATGGCCTTGTCGACCGGGCCCCGGAACCAGCCCGCGGCCAGGCCCAGCACGCCGCCGCCGAGCAGGCCGACCGCGACGGTCAGCCCGGCGACGGCGAACGAGGCGCGGGCCCCGGCGACGGTGCGCTGCAGCACGTCCCGCCCGCCGGCGTCGGTGCCCAGCCAGTGCCCGGGCCCGGGCGGCGCGGACGGTGCGGAGAAGTCGCCGTGCAGCGGGTCGAACCCGGGCAGCAGCGGCAGCAGCAGCGCCGCGAGCAGCACGACGGCCAGCCAGCCGGCCGCGGCCAGCACCGCGGCCGGCGGGCGGCGGCGGGCGGTGCGCGCCGGGCGGGCGGCGGCGATCTCAACGGTGGCCATGGGCGATCCTCGGGTCGAGCGTGCGGTACAGCAGGTCCACGGTGAGCGTGGCGAGCACCACGCCGACGGCGCAGACCACCATCACCGCCTGGATGACGGGGAAGTCGCGGCCGTTGATGGCGCCGGCGGCGAGCGTGCCGACCCCCGGCACCGCGAACAGCGACTCCACCAGGACCGAGCCGCCCAGCGAGGTGCCGATCCCGATCCCGATCAGGGTGACCAGCGGCAGCGAGGAGGGCCGCAGGGCGCGGCGCAGCAGCAGTCGCACGGTGCCCATGCCGCGGCTGCGGGCGGCGGCGATGTGGGTCCGGTCGAGGGTGTCCAGCAGCTGCCCGCGCAGGGTGCGGGTGAACACGGCGGCCTCCGGCAGGCCCAGGGTGAGCGCGGGCAGCACCAGGTGGCGCAGGTTCTCCACCGGGTCCTCGGTGAACGGCGTCCAGCCGGTGGCGGGCAGGATCCGCAGCTGCACGGCGGTGAGCCAGATCAGCAGCAGGCCGAGCACGAAGCCGGGCACCGCCAGCCAGCCGAACGCCCCGGCGGTGGCGATCCGGTCGACCGCGCCGCCCGGCCGCCAGGCCGACACCAGCGCGACCGGCACCGCGATGGCGAGCGCCACCAGCTGGGCGGCGACGAACAGTTCGAGCGTGACGGGGATGCGGTTCGCGAGCTCGGTGGTGACGGCCGCGCCGTTGGCGAGCGAATGCCCGAGGTCGCCGTGCAGCGCCGCGCCGATCCAGTCGGCGGTGGCGGCCAGCACGTTGCGGTCCAGGCCGAGCCCGGCCTCGAAGGCGGTGATCTGCTCCGGCGTCGCGGTGACGCCGAGCGCGGCGACGGCGGGCGAGCCCGGCATCAGGTGGGGCAGCGCGAGCGCGGTGACGGCGACCAGCAGCAGGACGGCCGCGGCCCGTCCGGCCCGCGCGGCGAAGCCGAGGAGGGGGGAGGTCACCGCTTCACCCACAGGGTGGCCGGGGAGACGTTGACGACGCTGCGCTTGGACAGGTCGGGCAGGCCGCCGACTTTCGCGGAGGCGGCGAAGCCGGCCTGGTTCTCGGTCAGGAACAGCATCGGGGCGTCCGCGACGATCGCCTTCGACGCCTCGTTGTAGGCGGCGGCGCGCCTGGCCGGGTCCAGGGCGGCCCGGCCGTCGGCGATCGCCCGGTCGACCGCCGGGTTGCGGTATCCGGTGAAGTTATACGGTGCGTCGGACGGGAACAGGCCGGCCAGCGCGGTGTCGGTGTCGCCGAACATGCTGGTGATGAAGTCCATCACCTGGAACTGGCGCTGCATCAGGGCGGTCGCGTTGGCGGCCGGGTCCAGCGGCTTGATGGTCATCCTGATGCCGGCCTCGCCGAGCAGCTGCTGGATCACGGTGGCGCGCTGCTGGCCCTCGGGGCGGCTGTCGGCCAGGAACTCGAACGACAGGTCGGGGTGGCCGGCCTCGGCGAGCAGGGCGCGGGCCTTGGCGACGTCCCGGGCCGGGTAGCTGCTCGCGGCGCGGTACGCGGAGGCGGAGCCGATCGGGCCGTCGGAGACCCTGCCCTGCCCCAGGTAGGCGATCTTCTCCACGCTGTCGCGGTCGATCGCGTACTGGACGGCCTGCCGCACCCGCGGGTCGTCGAACGGCGCGGCCTTGGTGTTGAACAGGACCGTCGAGGTGGAGCTGGGGCCGGTGGCGGTGCGCAGTCCGTCCCCGGCGGCCTGCTTGAGCTGCGCGGGCGTCTCGACCCAGGCCACGTCCGCGTCGCCGGAACGCAGGGACTGGTAGCGGCTGTCGGAGTCCGGCAGCACCCGGTAGACCACCTTGTCGGCGTGCGCCCGGGCGCCCCAGTAGCCGGGGTTGCGGGTGACGGTCACCGAGACGCCGGGCTGCACGCTCTCCACCGTGTACGGGCCGGAGCCGATCGCCGGGGCGTCGCCGACCGGGGCCTCGGAGACGTAGCCGAGCGAGCGGGTGAACAGCGAAGGGAAGGCCGCGTTCGGCGACTTGAGGGTGAAGGCGACCTCGGTGGGGCCGTTCACCGCCATCGCGCCGATGGTCCCGGCGTCCACCGCGCAGGCGCACTTGGTCTCCGGCTTCGCCAGCCGCTTCACGTGGTCGACCACGGCCTGCCCGTCCAGCGGCTTGCCGTCGCTGAACGTCACGCCCTCGCGCAGTTGCAGGGTCCAGACGGTGGCGTCGGCGTTGGGGGTGAACGACTTGGCCAGGTACGGCTTCACGGCGCCGTTGTCGTCGTTGACCATCAGCGGGTCGTACAGCGCGTTCGCCAGGATCATCACGGGCATCTGGGTCAGCGTGCCGTCCGCCGGGTCGAGCCGGGTGAACGGCCGGTCCAGGCCGACCTTGAGGGTGCCGCCGTCCACCGCCGGCCCGTCGCCGCCCTGGGCCGCGCCGCCCGCCACGGCGTCGTCGGACGCCGAGCACGCGCTCGCGCCGAGCGCGACGACGGTGGCGAGGGCCGCCGCCGAAAGAGCCTGCCTGTGCCGCTTCATGGGGTTCCTCGGGTTCCTCGAAAGGGGAAGGGAGCCGCCGGTCGTGGGGCCGGCGGGGCGGTGCCGCAGCGCCGCGACAGCCACCCTCCAGAAGTGGCAGTACTGCCAAAAGGCAGAAGTGCAAATTCCGCATGGCCAGTTGACGACGGTTCGGAACCTGCCTTGAGCGGCCCCTGCCACGCGTGGTTCTGTACACCCGACGACAACCAGGACGCCCGGCGGCGAACGCCGGGCGGCGACCAGGAGCAGGAGACGCATGCAGCCGCAGGGGGATGCAGTCGGCGCCACGGCGGAGACCGGACTGCGCGACCGCAAGAAGGCGCGCACCCGCCAGGCGATCCGCGCCGCCGGGCTCGACCTGTACGAGGAACAGGGCTTCGAGCAGACCACCGTCGACCAGATCTGCCGCCGCGCGGACGTCGCCCACCGCACGTTCTTCCGGTACTACGCCAGCAAGGAAGCCCTGCTGTTCGGCACGGACTTCGGCGAGGCCATCCTCGACGAGTTCGCCGCCGCGCCCGCCGGACTCGACCTCTGGGACGCGTTCCTGCACGCGGTCGCGCGCACCGACGGCACGCTGGAGGAACCCACCGAGCACACCGCGCGCCGACGCGCCCTGCGCCGACGGTTCATGGGCATCCGCACCGTGCACGACCACGCCGTGCAGCTGATCGACCGGCTCGTCCGACGCACCATCGGGATCGCCGCCGCCCGGCTCGGCGCCGACCCCGCCCGGGACCTGCGGCCGCACGCCCTCGGCGCGGTGCTCGGCGCGATGACCCGCCGTCACGTCGTCGACGGGGTGGAGGGGGAGGGCCCGATGGACCCCTGGTGGGACGCCTTCCGTCAGGTGATGCCGCCGCCGGGCCGGTGAGTCCGGCGCTCGCGGTAGTGCAGCACGAAACGGGCGCTGCCGCCGTCGATCCGCCGCCGCACGTACAGCGCCGCCGCGCCGTCCGGCGTGCAGCTGACGCCCTCGCGCACCAGCAGCGGCGTGCCGACCGGGACGCCGAGCAGCTCGGCGTCCGCCAAGTCGGCGCCGATCGCGCCGAACGCCCGCCAGTCGTACTCCAGTTGGACGCCGCCGGCGCGGGCCAGCTCCGGCACCAGGTTGCCGGACCGGCCCGGGCGCACCAGCTCGGCCGGCAGCGGACCGAACGGCACCCAGTAACTGCTCACCGCGCCCGCCCGGCCGCCCAGCCTGGTCACGGTGTCCACCCGGGACAGCTCCGCGAGCGGCCGGCCCAGCTGCCGCGCCGCCTCCAGGTCCTCCGCCGAACCCGTCACCGGCGCCGCCGCCACCACGAACTCCCCGGCGGCGCCCGGCTGTTCGCCGTCGCCCGGCAGTGCGAGGTTCGTGCTGCCGAGGTCGACGCGCTGGCTGCGCGGATCCACGTCGATCGACACCCGCAGGGCCGGCCCGCGCACGAACGTGCCCACACCGCGGCGGATCTCCACCGCCGCCGCCCGCTCCAGCTCCGCCACGGCCTGGCGGACCGTCAGCCGGTTCACCCCGAACTCGGCGCTCAACTCCGGCTCGCTGGGCAGCCGGGCGCCCGCCGGGTACGTCCCGGAGTCGATCCGCTCCTGGAGCCGGCGCGCGAGCGTGCGGTACAGCGGCGTGCCGCTTCGGTCTGCTGCCATGCCGGAGATCCTACGGAGCGCGGACCCGGCGGCGGTCGTCGCCGGACGTTCACCCGGCCGTCGCTTGCCACGGAGCCGCTGCACGAGGTAGACATCTAGACGTCTAGATGTCGTGATCGAGCGTGCGGCTTTCCCCGCACCCCCGGCATCCCCGCCCGGACCGTCCCGGTGTCCGGCCGCACACCCCCCTTCGCAGTGCGCATCCCGCTGCTGCACCTCCGAGAGGACCCCGCATGTCCCTGGTCAACTTCCGCGACCCGGCGGCCCAGACCGACCCCGAGGCCGCCCTGCTGCGCGCCGGCGTGCTGCACCGCTCCGCCCAGCCGTTCCCCGCCGCCGACGCCGCCACCGTCGAGCAGCTGCGCACCGCCGGCATCCGCACCGTCGTCGACCTGCGCGGCGACGCCGAGCGCACCCCCGAGGACTGGGCCGCCGTCACCGCCGCCGGCATCGACGTCGTCGAGGCCCCGATCGACCCCGCCTCGCCCGAACTCGAGGCGCGGATGGCCACCATGACCACCGCCGCCGACCTCGGCGCGTTCTACGTGCTGATGGCCGAGGGCGCGCCCGCCGGCGTCGCCGCCGCCGTGCTGGCCGCCACCCGCCCCGGCGGCGTGCTGCTGCACTGCGCCGCCGGCAAGGACCGCACCGGCTTCGTCACCGCCCTGCTGCTGGACCTGCTCGGCGTGCCCGCCGACCGCATCGTCGAGGACTACGCCCGCACCGGAGACGCGCTGGAGCAGATCTGGGCCGGACTCGCCGAACGCCACCGCGAGGCCCTCAACGACGTCGAACGCGGCGCGCTCAAGGTGCCCGCCCCGCTGCTGGAGGCCCCCGCCGGGGCGATGGCCGCCTTCCTCGACACCGTCCACGCCCGGCACGGCGGCGCCCGCGGCTTCCTGCTGGAGCTCGGCGTCGCCCCCGAGACCCTCGACGCGTTCCTCGCCAAGGCCGCGCCCGCCGCCGCCGGGGCGGTGCGCTGATGCCGACCACGACCGCGTACCTGCGCCACACCGACGGCACACCGTTCCGCGACCTCAACCACAACGGCACCATGGAGCCCTACGAGGACCCGCGACTGCCCGTCGAGGACCGCGTCGAGGACCTGCTCGGCCGGATGACGCTCCCCGAGAAGGCCGCCCTGATGTGCCACGGCCGGATGGTGACCCGCTCCGACCCGCGGATGCCGGTCCCGCTGCCCACCGGGGCCGAGCTGATCGCCGCCCGCGGCGTCACCCACTTCGCGATGATGGCCGTGCCCGACCCCCGTGCGATGGCCGAGTGGAACAACCACGTCCAGGACCTCGCCGCGGCCGGCCGGCTCGGCATCCCCGTCACGCTGTCCTCCGACCCCCGGCACGGCTTCGCGTCCAACCCCGCCACCGCGCACGCCGGCGGCGGCTTCAGCGCCGGACCCGAGCCGATCGGCCTGGCCGCCACCGACGACGAGGCACTGGTCGAGGAGTACGCCCGGCTGATCGGCCGCGAGCTGTGCGCCGTCGGCATCCGGGTGGCCATCCACCCGATGGCCGACCTCGCCACCGAGCCGCGCTGGGCCCGGATCAGCGGCACCTTCGGCGAGGACCCGCAGCGCGCCGCGCGGATGATCGCCGCCTACATCCGCGGCCTGCAGGGCGACGCCCTCGGCCGGGGCAGCGTCGCCTGCATGACCAAGCACTTCCCGGGCGGCGGCCCGCAGTACCGCGGCGAGGACTCGCACTTCGCCGCCGGCCGCCGACTGGTCTACCCCGGCGGCGCGTTCGAGCAGCACCTGATCCCGTTCGAGGCGGCCTTCGAGGCCGGCACCGCGCAGATCATGCCCGCCTACGCGATCCCCTCCGGCAGCGGCCTCGCCGAGGTCGGCGCCAACTTCAACCGGGGCGTCATCACCGGCCTGCTGCGCGAGAAGTACGGCTTCGACGGCGTGATCTGCACCGACTTCAACGCGATCACCGGCACCGAGATCCCCGGCGTCACGACCTTCCCGCCGCGCCACTGGGGCGTGGAGGACCTGACCGTCGCCGAACAGGTGGTGCTGACCATCGACGCCGGCGCCGACCAGCTCGGCGGCGAGACGGACCCCGAGCTGGTCCTCGCCGCCGTCCGCTCCGGCGCGGTGGCCGAGGAGCGCATCGACGCCTCCGCGCGCCGCATCCTGCGCGACAAGTTCCGCCTCGGCCTGTTCGACGACCCGTACGTCGACCCCGACGCCGCCGCGGCCCTGGTCGGCGGAGGCGAGGGCCGCGCGCTGGGCCGCGCCGTCCAGCGGCGCGCGCTGGTGCAGATCGCCGGGCAGCCGGTGGCCGGACGGCGGCTGTACGTCGAAGGCATCGACCCGGCCGTGGCCGCCCGCTACGGCGCCGTGGTGGCGCGGCCCGAGGACGCCGACGCCGCCGTGGTCCGCCTCCAGACGCCGTACGAGCAGCGCGAAGGCATGCTCGAACGCTACTTCCACAGCGGCTCGCTGGACTTCCCCGCGGACGAGGCGCAGCGGCTGCGCGCCCTGGCGGACACCGTGCCCACCGCGTTCGCCGTGTACCTGGACCGGCCCGCCGTCCTCACCCCGCTCGCCGAGCGGGCCGCGCTGCTGATCGGCGACTTCGGCGCGGAGGACGACGTGCTGCTGGACGCTGCCCTCGGCCGGGCCGGGATGCCGGGCGTCCTGCCGTTCGACCTGCCCTCGTCGATGGCGGCCGTCGAAGCCGCCCGCGAGGACGTGCCGTTCGACACCGCCGACCCGCTGTTCCGCTGCGGCCACCCGCACGCGACCCGGCCGTGAACGGCCGCCGGATCCGTCAGGCGGGCCGGCCCGGCGGGACCAGGCCGCACTGGTAGGCGAGCGCGACGAGCTGGGCGCGGTCGCGGACGTCCAGCTTGGACATCGCCCGGTGCACGTGGGTGCGGACGGTCAGCGGGCTGACGAAGATCCGCTCGGCGATCTCCTCGTTGCCCAGGCCGGTCGCGGCCAGCGCCATCACCTCGCGCTCGCGGGCGGTGAGCACGGCCAGCCGGTCGGCCGCGGGCTCGGCGGCCGGGCCCGGCTGGGCGCGGAAGCGGTCGATCATCGCGCGGGCGGCGGCGGGCGAGAGCAGGGCGTCGCCCGCCGCCACCGTGCGGATCGCGGCGAGGAGCTCGGCGGGCGCCGCGCCCTTGCCGAGGAAGCCGTCGGCGCCCGCGCGCAGGGCCTGGGCGATGTACTCGTCGATCTCGAAGGTGGTCAGGATCAGCACCCGGGTGCCGGACAGCTCCTCGTCGCCGCAGATCGCGGTGGTCGCGGCGAGACCGTCGCCGCCGGGCATCCGGATGTCCATCAGGACCAGGTCGGGCCGGGTGGAGCGGGCGAACTCGACCGCCTGCCGGCCGTTGGAGGCCTCGCCGACCACCTCCATGTCGTCCTCGGCGTCGATCAGCATGCGGAAGGCGCCGCGCAGCAGGGCCTGGTCGTCGGCGAGCAGCACACGGATGGTCATCGGTGGAGGTCCTTTTCTCCCTGGTCGGCGAAGGCGGGGGTGTCGCGGCTGCCGGTGCGCAGCGGCAGGTCGGCGGTCACCTGGAAGCCGCCGTCCGGCCGGTGGTCCGCGCTGAGCCGGCCGCCCACCGCGACGGCCCGCTCGCGCATGCCGATCAGGCCGAAGCCGCCCGGGCCGTCCTGCCGGAGCGCGGCCGGCGCCGGCCGCCCGGCCGCCCGACCGTTGGCGACGGACAGCGCGAGCCGGCTGCCGGTGTAGGCGAGGGTGACCTCGGCGTCGGCGCCGCGGGCGTGCTTGGCGACGTTGGTCAGCGCCTCCTGGACGATCCGGAAGGCCGTCAGGTCGACGCCGGGGGAGAGCGGGCGCTGCTCGCCCGCGACGGTGAGCCGCACCGGCAGCCCGGCCTGCTCGAAGGCGTTGATCAGGTCCGGCAGCCGGTCGAGGCCGGGCGCGGGTTCCAGCGGGGCGGGCTCCTCGGCCCGGCGCAGCAGGCCGACGGTGGCGCGCAGCTCCTGGAGGGCCGCGCCGGTCGCGTCGGTGAGGTGGCTGAGCACCTCGCGGGCCCGGTCGGGGTGCCGGTCCATCAGGTGGACGGCGATGCCGGCCTGGGCGTTGGCGAGGGCGATGTGGTGGGCGACCACGTCGTGCAGGTCGCGGGCGATCCGGATCCGTTCGTCGGCGACCCGGCGGCGGGCCTCCTCCTCGCGGGTGCGCTCGGCGCGCTCGGCACGCCGCTCGATCGCGGCCAGGTGGGCGCGGCGGTTGCGGACCGAGTCGCCGAGCGCGCCCGGCAGCAGCGCCCAGGCCAGCACGCCCAGCCGTTCGCCGATCGGGCCGCCCGGTCCGAAGGCCAGTGCCGTCACGGCGAGCAGCACGGCGCTGACGACCGAGGCGCGCAGCGCGGTGGAGCGGTCGGTGCGGACGGCCAGCAGGTACAGCGTCACCAGCAGCGGCGCGGCCAGTGCGACGGTGAGCCGGGTGTTGAGCACGCCCAGCGCCATGGTGCAGGCCAGGGTGACGGCGATCACCGCCTGCGGGAAGCGGCGGTGCAGGAAGACGGCGGCGGTGGAGGCCGTGGCGAGCAGGACGGAGGCCAGGCCGGGCAGGAAGAAGTGCCCGTTGTTCTGGTCGGCGCTGACGCCCTGGGCGACGACGGCCACCAGCGCGGCGCCGCCCGCGGCGTCCAGCAGCCGGGGGTGGTCGCGGCGCAGGCGCTGCCACAGGTCGGTGGTCGTCACGGTGCTCTCCGGGCCGGGCGCTGGGGTTCGGTGCGGGGGAAGTGCGCCGGTCGGCGCGCGGCGGCGGGGCCCGATCCGGAGGGGACGGCCCCGCCCTGCAACGGTAACGCTCCGGACTCGAACAACGGTCCGAGTCCGGAGCGCTCCGGTGCCGGTCAGACGGTGACGGGCTTCCGGTCCTCGACGGACTCGTCGGCCGCGGACTGCAACTTGGCGCCCTCGACGTCGACGTCCGGGAGGATCCGGTCGAGGCCGCGAGGCAGCCACCAGGCGCGGCGGCCGAGCAGTGCGAGCACGGCCGGAACCAGTGCCATCCGGACCACGAAGGCGTCGAGCGCGACGGCCGCCGCGAGGCCCAGGCCCATCATCTTGATCATCGGCTCGCTCATGCCGATGAAGCCGGCGAACACCGAGACCATGATCAGGGCGGCGGCGGTGACCACCCGGGCGTTGTGCCGGAACCCGGTGACGATCGCCTCGGAGGCGCTCTCGCCGTGCACGAAGCCCTCGCGGATCCGGGTGACCAGGAACACCTCGTAGTCCATGGCCAGGCCGAACACCACGCCGACCATGAAGATCGGCATCATGCTCATCACCGGACCGGTCTGGTCGACGCCGATCAGGTCGGCCAGCCAGCCCCACTGGAACACCGCGACGACGGCGCCCAGCGCGGCGGCGACCGAGAACAGGAAGCCGACCGCGGCCTTCACCGGCACCAGCACCGAGCGGAACACCAGCAGCAGCAGGACGATCGCGAGGCCGACCACCACCGCGAGGTACGGCACCAGCGCGTCGGAGAGCTTCTGCGACACGTCGATGTTCATCGCCGTGGTACCGGTGACCAGCACACTCGCGCCGGTGGCGGACTTCAGCCCGGCCGCGTCGTCGCGGATCGCCTGCACCAGGTCCTTGGTCTGCGACTCGGCCGGGCCGGTCGCCGGGATCGCGTTGACCAGGGCGGTGTCCCCGGCCGGGTTGAAGACCGGCGGGGTGACCGCGACCACCCCGGGCAGGCCGGAGACGTTCTTGGCGACCTGCTCGGCGGCGGCCTTCGGGTCGGGTGCGCCCTTGGCGTCCACCACGAGGGTCAGCGGGCCGTTGAAACCCGGGCCGAAGCCCTGGGACAGCAGGTCGTAGGCGCGGCGCTCGGTGGTCGAGGTCGACTTCGCCTCGTCGCCGGGCAGGCCGAGCCGCAGGTCCAGCGCCGGGGCGGCGATCACGCCGAGGCCGATCACGCCGCCGATCAGCACCAGCAGCGGACGGCGCAGCACGAACCTGGCCCAGCGGGCGCCGCCGTTGTCGCCGCTCGCCCGGCGGGTGCTGCCCGCGGCGGCCTTGCGCTCCTTGCGGGGCAGCACCTTGCGGCCGATGAAGCCGAGCAGCGCGGGCACCAGGGTCAGCGCCACCAGCACGGCGACGACGACCGTCCCGGCGGCGGCCAGGCCCATCTTGGACAGGATCGGGATGCCGACCACGGACAGGCCGGCCAGTGCGATCACCACGGTCAGACCGGCGAACACCACGGCCGAACCCGCCGTGCCGACGGCCCGCCCGGCCGCCTCGCGCGGGGCGCGGCCCTCGGCGAGCTCGGCGCGGTAGCGCGAGATGATGAACAGCGCGTAGTCGATGCCGACCGCCAGGCCCAGCATCATCGCCAGCGTGCCGGTGGTGGCGGACAGGCCGAGCGTGCTGCCCAGCGCCGTGATCAGCGCCATGCCGAGGCCGACGCCGACCACGGCCGTCAGCAGCGGCAGCCCCGCCGCGACCAGCGAACCGAAGGTGATCACCAGCACGACGGCGGACAGCGCCATGCCGATCGCCTCGCTGCTGCCGCCCGCCTCGCCGTGGCTGGCCAGCGCGGTGCCGCCCATCTCGACCTTCAGCCCGGCGTCCCGGCCGTGCTGCGCGGCCTGCTCCAGGGCGGCGGTGGCCTCCTCGGACAGCTCGCCGGCCTTGGCCGAGTAGGTGACGGTGGCGTACGCGGTGGTGCCGTCCTGGGAGACGGTGTGCGCCTGGAACGGGTCGACCGCGCCGGTGACCTCGGCGGCGTGCGCCAGCTCGCCGACCGTCTTCTGCACGGCCTGCCGGCTCGGCTCCGCGGTGATCTTCTGGCCGTCCGGGGCGACGAACACGATGCGGGCCTGGGCGCCGTCCGCGTGGCCGCCGGGGAAGCGCTCGTTCATCAGGTCGAAGGCCTTCTGCGCCTCCGTGCCGGGTATCGCGAAGCCGTCGGCGGGCGCGGCGGGCGCCTTGGCCGCGAGCACTCCGCCGACGGCCAGCACGGCGACCCAGAGCAGGGTCACCAGCTTGCGCCGGTCGAAGGCCCATCGGCCCAGGCGGTACAGGAACGTGGCCACGGGGGAGCGGCCTCCTTCGGGTTCGGTGCACGGTCGCGGAACACGCCGAGGGCGGCCCCGCGCACCGGTTCCGGCGCGGGCCGCCCGCAGCATGACCCATCCTTCGTCACCGCCCCCACCTGCGTCGTCGTCGCTGTGCAGGCAGTCGTGTACTGCGTCCGCAGTAGTTCCGGGCGGGTCCGCTCATCCTGGAGGTCAGGGCAGGTACGCCACCTCGGGGAAGCGCGGCGAGGGGCCGTCGAGCAGGGCGCCCCGGCGGTGGCGCAGGTGGAGGTCGAAGAAGGCGAGCGGGTAGGCCTGCTGGATCAGCAGCGCGCGGGCCGGGTCGATGGTGCCGACCATGCGGGCGATCTGCTCCTCGGTGAGGCCGAGCAGGCGGCCCGCCTGCGGGATCAGCGTGACGTTGTCGCCGTACGACGGGTGGACGGCGCCCGCCGCGCGGACCTCCAGGCGCCAGCCGCGCAGGTGGGACCAGAACTCGGCGACGTACGGGTCCGTCGCGCGCGGGAAGTCGGCGGTCATCATCATGAACGGCCGGTCCAGGTCGGCGGTGACGCTGGGGTGCCCGAAGCCGGGCTGCATCGGCCCGTCCAACGCCA
Organism: Kitasatospora sp. CB02891; assembly: GCF_002803145.1. Taxonomy (NCBI): domain Bacteria; kingdom Bacillati; phylum Actinomycetota; class Actinomycetes; order Kitasatosporales; family Streptomycetaceae; genus Kitasatospora; species Kitasatospora sp. CB02891. Next base: position 165,935 of record NZ_NNBO01000005.1, read on the forward strand.
GACCGGCCCGCACCCGGCGGTCGGCCAGCATGGTGCAGGCGGTGGCCGTGCCGCCCTTCGACCAGCCGAACATGCCGATCCGCGAGGTGTCGAGGGCCGTGCCCAGCCCGTCCGGGAGCGGACGGCCCTCGGCGTCCGGGTTGCGGCCGGCGGCGAGCTGCTCGACGCAGTCCAGGACGAAGCGCAGGTCCACCGTGTAGTCCAGGGCGTACATCGGGCCCCGGGCGTCCGCCGGGGTGAGTACCCGGCCGTCCGGCAGTTCGCTGAAGCAGTTGCCGAGATGGTCGACCGTGACCACCACGTAGCCGTGACTGGCGAGCTCCTGGACCATCACGGTGTGGTCGCTCCGGTGGCTGCCCGAGCCGTGCGAGTACACCACGACGGGCAGCCGGTGACCGGTGCGGTGCACGGGCGCGTCGACACGGGCGGCGATGAGTGGGACCAGCGCCGGGTCGAGCGGGAAACCGGTGGCCGCCAGGAACGCCCGCATCGTGGCGTCGGGCAGCCACGGGGCTCGCGGCAGCTCCTCGGCGGCCCGGGCCGGGTACCAGACGCTCGCCATCAGCTCGCGGTGCGGGTTCATGCCGGGCATCGGGTTCGGGCGGGACGTGTCGATCAGGTGCAGGGCCGCCGTGCCGACCGGGAACGGGCCGGTGGGGGCGGGCAGGGTGAGCCGTGCCGCCGGGCCGGTGTCGGCCCGGGCGGGCAGCGCGGCGGCGAACGGTGTAGCGGCGAACGGTGCGACGGCGCCGAGGGCCAGGGCGGTGCCCAGCAGGCGGCGGCGGGTCAACTCGGTCATCGGATCTCCGGAAGTGTGGAAGGACAGGGGAGGTTCACTGGTCGCGGCTCGGCACGGCGATCATCACCAGCAGCGCTGCGAGCGCCGCCCACACCAGGTAGACCGCCCAGGCCCCGCCGATCGAGGACGGGTAGGACTGGCCGGTGATCTCCCCGACCAGCCCCAGCCGGGCCCAGGCGTTGAACGGCTGGGCGTGCGCGACCACCGCGCCGACGTGTGTGTTCTCGCGGACGAACATCGGGATCATGAAGAGCAGCGCGAACAGCGCGACCATCGTCGTGACGCTGTGCCGGATCACCGCGCCCAGCGCCAGACCGACCAGCGCGCCCACCGGCGCGAGCAGCGCGGAGGCGACCAGCAGCCGCAGCGCGCCCGGATCGGCGATCGACACGCCGCCGTACCGGCCGGCCAGCATCGCCTCGTCCAGCCAGAACGAGACGGACGCCACCAGCACGCCGAACCCGGTGGCCACCGCGGTCACCACCGCCAACTTGGCCGCCAGCAGCTCCCGGCGGGCCGGCACCGCGGCGAAGCTGGTCCGCAGCAGGCCGGTGGTCTGCTCGCTCAGGATCGCGATCGCGCCCAGCGCAGCCGTCATCAGCACCACCAGCGATGCGCACGGCCTGGTGAACGCGTCGTGCAGCGCGCCGAACTCGGCGTAGTAGGCCTGCTGTTGGGCCGTCCAGGAATCGAACTCGGCACGCGAGACGCGCGCGCCGTTGGCGTTCAGGCCGACGATGGTCAGTGTGGCGACCAGCAGGAACCAGCGGATCGACCGCAGCGAGCGCAGCTTGATCCACTCCGCGGCCAGCAGGTCGGTGAACCGGGCCGGCGGCGCGGCCGGTTGGACGGTGGGGTGAAGGGTGCTCATGCTCGTGCTCCTGCCGCGTACTCGACGCTGCTGCCGGTCAGTTCCATGAAGGCCTGCTCCAACGAGCCCGTGCGGGGCACCAGTTCGTGGATCAGCAGGCGGTGGTCGAGGGCGGTCCGGGCGATCGCCGTCGCGTCCAGGCCGGTCACCGTCAGCAGGCCGTCCGGCGCCTGCGCGACCCGCGCGCCCCCGGCGGTCAGCGCGGTCACCAGCTCCGCCGGGTCGGTCGTGCGGACCTGGACGGTCTGCTGCGAGCCGCGGGCCGCGAACTCCGCCACCGTCTCGTCCGCGAGCAACTCGCCGCGTCCGACCACGATCAGCCGGTCCGCGGTGTGCTCCATCTCCGTCATCAGGTGGCTGCTGACGAACACCGTCCGGCCCTCGGCGGCCAGCCGCCGGAACAGGTTCCGGACGAACAGCACGCCCTCCGGGTCGAGGCCGTTCAACGGCTCGTCGAAGATCAGCACCGGCGGGTCGCCCAGCAGCGCCCCCGCGATGCCCAGCCGCTGCCGCATGCCCAGCGAGAACCCGCCGATCCGCCGGTCCGCGGCCGTCAACAGGCCGACCTCGCCCAGCACTTCGTCCACCCGGCCGACCGGGATCGCATTGCTGCGGGCCAGGAAACGCAACTGGTCACGGGCCGTCCGGCCGCCGTGCACGTCCCCGGCGTCGAGCAGCGCCCCCACCTGCCGCAGCGCCCGCCGCAGACCGCGACAGTCGCGACCGGCCACGGTCGCCGAACCGGAGGTAGGGGCGTGCAGCCCGAGGATCATCCGCAGGGTGGTGCTCTTGCCCGCGCCGTTCGGGCCGAGAAAGCCGGTGACATGGCCCGAACGAACCGTGAAGGACAGGTCGTTGACGGCAGTGACGCGGCCGTAGCGCTTGGTGAGACGGTTGACTTCGATCACGGGGACAACGCTGCCGGGCGCCGCCACCCGCGCACATTCGGCGACGGCGGACAATCCGGGTGACGGACGATCAACTCCGGGATGTCATCCCAGGACGACTGTGCCGCCCCGAGCATGATCGCTACGCTCGGGGCATGAATCTCACCCGGGTGCCGCCCAAGGTCCTCTCCCGCGTGGCGCCCGGCACCTGGATGGTGCTGCTCTGGTTCGCCGTCACCGCGTACACCGTCTTCGAGCAGATGCACACCCGGGACGGCATCTCCGTCCTCACCCTGAGCTTCGGCAACCAGGTCGACGAAGTGCTCGCCGTGCTGGCCGTGCTCGCCGCCGGCCGCCGCAAGCGCCGCCCGCTGACCGCGCTCTGCCTGCTGCTGTTCGGCACCATCGCCTCGGTGATGGCGATGGCCGTCACCGACATCCCGCTGCTCCAGTACCTCGTCGTCGACGTGGCGATCTGCTACCTCGCGGCCACCCAGCCCACCCGCACCTCGGTCATCGCCGGCGCGCTCGCCCTCGGCACCCTGCTCGGCTACTCCGGCCTGCGCGTGCTGCTCCACATGGACGACCACGGCAGCACCACCCTCACCGGCGCGCTCGCCACCGCCATCGCCTGGCTGATCGGACACGCCGTCCACCAGAGCCACACCCACGCCGAGACGCTGCGCGCGCAGGCCACCGAACAGGCCATCACCTCCGAACGCCTGCGCATCGCCCGCGAGTTGCACGACATGGTCGCCCACAACATCGGCATCGTGGCGATGCAGGCCGGCGCCGCCCGCCGGGTCTTCGACACCCAGCCGGAGCGGGCCCGCGCCGCACTCGGCGAGGTCGAGACCGCCGGCCGCGAAACCCTGGCCGGACTGCGCCGCCTGCTCGGCGCCCTGCGCGACGCCGAACCCGACGACGCCGCCGAACAGTCCGCCCCCGCACCGGGGTTGGACGACCTGGTCCGGTTGGCCGCGACCACCACCGCGGCCGGCGTCCGGGTCGACCTGGAATGGTCCGGCCCGCGCCGCCCGCTGCCGCCCGAGATCGAACTGTCCGCGTACCGGATCGTCCAGGAGGCGGTGACCAACGTGGTGCGGCACGCCAAGACCCGCGCCTGCCGGGTCTCGATCGACTTCCACCCGGACGAACTCGCCGTCAGCGTGGTCAACTCCGGCCCTGGGGGCGGAAGTTCGAGCGGGCGCGGCTACGGTCTGGTCGGCATGCGCGAACGGGCCGCGCTGCTGCACGGCGAGTTCGCCGCGGGCCCGCAACCGGGCGGCGGCTACCGGGTGGCCGCGAGACTGCCCGTCCCCGCCCTTCCCGCCCTTCCTGCTCTTCCTGCTGTCCCCGCACCCCTGGAGCCCGCCCGGTGATCCGCGTCCTGCTCGTCGACGACCAGCCGCTGGTCCGCGCCTCCCTCGACATGATCATCACCGACGCCCCCGACCTCACCGTCGTCGGCGAGGCCGGCACCGGCGCCGACGCCGTCCGACTGGCCGCCGAACTGCGGCCCGACATCGTCGTGATGGACATCCGCATGCCCGGCATGGACGGCATCGAAGCCACCCGGCTCATCACCGCCGCCCCCGACGCCCCACAGGTACTCGTCCTCACCACCTTCGACCAGGACGAACACGTCTACGGCGCACTCCAGGCCGGCGCATCCGGATTCCTCGTCAAGGACATGGAACTCGACGACATCCTCGCCGCGATCCGCGTCGTCGCCGCCGGCAACGCCCTGATCGCCCCCACCGTCACCCGCCGCCTGATCGCCCACTTCGCCCGCCAACCGACCCCAACCGCGGCGACCCCGGCCACCCTCGACACCCTCACCACCCGCGAGCGCGAAATCCTCACCCTGGTCGGCCTGGGCCGCTCCAACACCGAGATCGCCACCGAACTCCACCTCACCACCGCCACCGCCAAGACCTACATCTCCCGACTGCTCACGAAGCTCGACGCGAGGGACCGGGTGCAACTGGTCATCACGGCGTACGAGTCGGGGCTGGTGGGCTCGCGCTGAGCAAGCGCTGCGCTTCGGCGGGGCGGTGGCGTTTTGCTGGGTTTGGTGCGAGGGGTCGGGTTCAATTGGCCGTTGCGGCGTGCGGGTTGGGGTTGGTGGGTCTGCGCTGAGCAAGCGCTGCGCTTCGGCGGGGCGGTGGTGTTTTGCTGGGTTTGGTGCGAGGGGTCGGGCTCAATTGGTCGTTGCGGCGTGCGGGTTGGGGTTGGTGGGTCTGCGCTGAGCAAGCGCTGCGCTTCGGCGGGGCGGTGGCGTTTTGCTGGGTTTGGTGCGAGGGGCAGGGTGTAACTGGTCATTGCCGCATACGAGTTGGGGTTGGTTGGCTTGCGCTGGGGACCGAGCGCTGCGTTTCGGCCGGGCGGTGACGTCTTGCCGAGCTTGATGCGAGGGGCGGGGCGCAACTGGTCATTGCGGCGTGCGAGTCAGGGTTGGTGGGCCTGCGCTGGGGGCCGAGCGCTGCGTTTCGGCTGGGCGGTGACGTTTTGCCGGGATCGATGCGAGGGGCGGGGTTCAGCTGGTCGTTGCGGCTTGCTAGTTGGGGTTGGTGGGCTTGCGCTGCGGAAGCGCCGCGTTTCGGCGGGGCGATGGCGTCTTGCTGGGCGTCGGGTTCAGCTGGTCCTTGCAGTTTTGCGAGTTGGGGCCAGCGGGCCTGCGCTGGGGGTCAAGCGCTGCGCTTCGGCGGGGGTGACGTCTTACCCGAGGGGTCGGGTTCAGCTGGTCGCTGCGGTGTGCGAGGTGGGGTTGGTGGGTCTGCCTTGAGGGTCGAGCGCTGCGCTTCGACTGGGGGAGGGGCGATGCCTTGCCGGGTTTGGTGTGAGGGGCGGGGTTCAGCTGGTCGTTGCGGCTTGCGAGTTGGGGCCAGCGGGCCTGCGCTGGGGGTCAAGCGCTGCGCTTCGGCGGGGGTGATGTCTTGCGCGAGGGGGCGGTTTCAACTGGTCGTCACTGCTGGCGAGTTTGTTTTGGTCGGCCCGCGTTGAAGCGCTTTGCTTCGGCTGGGGGAGGGGTGATGCCTTCGGCGTGGGTTGTGTGTCGGCCGGGCCCCGGGGGGCGTTCATCGGATGTTGATCGGGTTTGGTGAGGATGCGGTCCGGTCGGGTGTTCGGCCGTACGAAGAACCGCACCGGTCCTGTTCGCGGGGCCGCAGAACCATGAGCGAGAACCATCATGCGTAACCGTCAACTGTCCTTCGCCGTCGGTCTGGTGGCCGTGCTGGGCCTCGGTGTGACCGCTTGCGGCTCGGATGCCGGCGGGGCCGGCGGGGCCAAGGCGTCCGCGTCGAGCAGTCCGCAGGCCGTTCCGGCGAACTCCCCGGCCGCCGGCCAGGCAAGCGCGTCGGCGAGTGGCAGGGCGACGACCACTCAGGCGGGTGCCGTCCCGGGGGGTCGCAAGTGTACGGCTGCCGATCTGAAGGCCGCGGTCGCGGGCGGGAGCGGTGCGCAGTCGCCGGATGCGCCGGGTGCGGAGGAGATCGAGCTGACCAACAGGTCGGGGGCGGTCTGCACTATGAAGGGGTATCCGGGGGTGGATCTGGGGGGTGACAGGGGGACGTGGAACCTGCCGCGTTTTCAGGGCGCGCAGGCCGAGCAGGTCACGCTGCAGCCCGGGGGCAAGGCGTACGTCGTCATCGACTACTTGCCGTTCGCAGGTGGCGGCGGGGTCGAGTTCAAGGTGCAGAGGATCGTGCTGACGCCGCCGGACGACACCTCGCAGCTGACCGTCCAGTGGAGCGGCGCCAACCCGCAGGACCAGAGTGGTGCCACCCACCCCGGAACCTACGTCCGCCCGGTGAGCGCCAAGCGCTGACGTGACGCCAGGCCCCGACTTCCCCGCGTGCGGGCGGGAGGTCGGGGCCTGGCGCCGTCTGCGGGCGGGGGCGGACGATCAGCTGTCGGTGCTGCCGGTTACGTTTCTTCCCAGCTCAGGAACGGCGGCCGGGAGGGCTCTGACGTGGCATGGCTGACAGCGGGCGACTATGAGGTCGCCCTGGAACCGGACGGGAAGGTCGCGTGTCGGAACGCGGCCGGCCGGCGGTTGAAGACGGTGCCGGCGAAGCTCAAGGACGACCCGGCCGTCGTGCAGTTGCGTCGGCTCGCGGAGTGGCTGGACGCGCACGAGCGGCAGTGCGCGGCGACGGTGGAGCGGTGGATGGTCCGCTCGCTCCCGGTGCCCGCGGCGGTGATCGGCGCGGTGTGGGCCGACGAGACCTGGCGGTCGGTGCTGCGCGACCTGGTGGTGACGGGCGCCGACGGCTCCGTCGCGGGGTTCCTGCGGGACGCCGACCCGGAGCGCGGCATCGGCGTGGTCGACCTGGACGGCGACACCGTCCGCCTGACCGACGTCGAGATCCGGATACCGCACCCCGTGCTGCTCGAAGACCTGGACGAGCTGCGGGAGTTCGCCGTCGAGCTGGACGTCGCCCAGCAGCTCCAGCAGCTGCACCGCGAGGTCTGGCAGCGGCCCGCCGACCTGGATCCGACGGCCACTCAGGTCGACACCTACGCCGGCGGCCGCTACAAGGAGCTGCGCGAACTGGTCGGCCGCTGCGCGCGGCTCGGCCACCGCGTGCGCGGCGGGTACGCGGTGGTGCCGCTGGTCGACGACGGCCGCCCGACGGAGGCCCGCCTGTGGGTGGGCGACTACTACGAGTACGACGAGTGCGAGACCGGCTCGCTGCACTGGACCGGCGCCGACGGCAGGCCCGTGCCGCTCGCCGAAGTGGGGCCGGTGGCCTGGTCCGAAGGCATGCGGATGGCCGCCGCGCTGTACGCCGGCCGCACCATCGAAGGGGAGGAGTCGGCATGACGGACAGCACCCGCACCGACGCGCAGTACCACGAAGACCTGCTCGACGCGGGCGCCGTCCTGACGGTCGGCCGGGTCGGCACCGCCGACGACCGCGACAGCACCGTCGACACGCTGACCGCCCGCAGCTACCGGCACCCCGGGCTGGACGGCCGCACCGTCGTCCGCCTGGTGCCCGCCGCCCTCGGCCCGGCCGAGGACCTCGCCGTGGAGTTCCTGGGCCTGGCGCCCGCCGCCGAACCCGTCGAGGTCGGCCAGGTCCGGCAGGAGGCGCTCGGCTTCCCCGCCTGGGCGCTGGTCCACGACCCGGCCAACGGGCACCACGCGCTGGCCGTGGTCAAGGAGATGGAACGCCTCGCCCGGCAGATCAAGTCCAAGCCCGGCAACGCCAAGGAGGGCTTCGACGAACTGGCCGTCCGCCTCGGCCGCGCCGTCCCGCACTTCCTGCCCACCTACTGCGAACAGGTCGGCCGGCTCTTCCTGGAGCAGGGCAACCAGACGTACGCCGCGACGTACTTCGGCAAGGCCCGGGAGGCCGAGCGCACCCACAGCCTGGCCATCGACGAGGAACGGCTGCGCGCCGTCTTCCTGGAGTTCGCGCTCGGCGGCGCACTGACCGTCAAGGCGCTGCGCCAGTACGTGAAGGACCTCGCCGGGCGGCTCGACGCCCGCACCGCCTGGCAGCGCTTCCGCCAGCTGTGCGCGGAGCGCTCCGCGGCGGGCATGGCCCCGTACGCGGGCATCGCCGAGGACGCCCGGCAGCTGATCCGGGCCGCCGGGCTCGACCAGCGGGAGCAGGAGCAGCTGCTGATCGGCGAGCTGCTGTCCTCGCCCGCCGTCGGCCGGACCCCCGCCGCGGTGTGGAAGTCCTGGCGCGGCGCGCTGATCGACCTGGCCCGCCGGGACGCCGCGGTCCGGGCCCGGCTGCTGGAGATCCTGCCGACCCCGACCGGCGCGAAGGACGACGCCGGCACCGACGCCGACTGGCTGACGCTGCTCCAGGAGTCCGGCGCCGAACAGCTCCTGACGGACCCGCGGGCCACCGGCACGGAGCCCGCCGCCCGCTGGCTCCGGCGCTGGACGGACCACCTCGACCGGGGCTGGCGCTCCCGCCCCGCCTGCGCGGCCACCCTCGAACTGGCCGGCCGGATGGCCGAGCGGCTGCGCACCGAGGGCGTCCCCGTCGAGCTCGTCCCGAACCATCCGACGGCGCTCAACCTGCTCGACCTGCTGCTCGCCGAACAGGTCCCGGTCGCCGACCCGCCGGACACCGTGTCCGTCAGCCTCGCCCCCTGGCTGGAGCACGGCGGCCCCGGCCGCCGCGACCTGGCGGCCGTGGCGGCCGACCCGCGCTTCCGCGACGCACTGCGCAGCGCCGTCCCCGCTGCCTGGGGGCCGCACGGCGGCAGCAGGGTCGGCCCGCTCACCCTCCAGTACCCGGTGCTGCAGGCCCTGTTCGTCGAATGGGCCGACGCGCAGGCCGACGAACTGCGGTCCGCGACCGGCCTGGCCGGCGCGCTGAGCCTGCTGTCCGCGCTCGGCCCCGTGCGCTCCGCCGTCATCGACGTCAACCCGGCCGCCGCCGCCCGGATCGCCGGACTCGACGTCGCCGCCCTGCTCGGCCGCACCCTCCGGGCCGGCATCCTCGACGAACTCGGCTGGCCCGCCCTGGAGGAGGGACTGCGCCGCCTCGGCTACGAGGACGAGGGGACCGGCCACGTCCCCGGCCGGGTCAACCGCAGCGACCTGCAGATCGAGGACGCCTGGCCGGCCCTGATCCTGGCCCGCAAGAACAGGGCCGTCGTGGTCGGCCCGGACGGCATCCTGCTGGAGCACGACCTGCGCTGCCCCGCCGACCTGTCCCGCTGGCACAGCCCCCGCCTCCGCTACGTCGACGGCGAACTGCTGGTCGCCTGGCGGGAGGACAGCGGCATCCGGGCCTACTGGTCCGGCCGTCCCGACCAGGTGTTCACGCCGACCGGCGAACCCGTGGACGTCGGCTACTACGGCCCCCACAACATCAGCTGGACGTCGCTGCCGCTGCCCGGCGGCGGCCGCGCCACCGGCGGCCGGGTCCTGCACGCCGGCGACACCGCGCTGCCCGCCGAACGCCCCGTCATCGGCGACGGCGTCGGCCACTGGGCGTACCGCCGCGGCGCCCTGGTCGAGTACGACCCCCTGACGGGCAGCCACGGCCGGGCCTCCGTGCCGCCGCTGTTCAGCAGCGACGGCGACGCGACCGGCACCCTCCGGCCGCTGCAGTCCCGGCTGCTCCCGCTCCAGCCCGGCCTGGAGCGCACCCCGCTCGGCACCGACGGCGCCCTGCTCGGCGGCTGGCTGCGCACCGGCCCCGACCGGGCGACCTTCCACGGCGTCGACGGCCGCTGCGTCGCCCTGCCGACGTCCGAGCACTGGCCGGTCGGCCGGCTCGACCTGCCCGGCGGCGCGGCCCTCGCCCTGACCGCCGCCGAACGCAGCATCGTGCTCGTCCCGGTCGACGGCTCCGGCCGCACCGCCGAAGAGCTCGCCGACGTCACCACCTCGCACCCCGGCCAGCTGTACGCCGCCGGCACGGCCCTGGTGCCGCCGCTCGACCACTGGCACGCGCTGCGCCCCCGCGACGAGGCCGGCTCGAAACTGCTGCGCGGGACGACGGACCGGCAGGCCGCCGAACTCCTCGACGCCGCCTGGCCGGTGGACCCCGCGGACCTGGAGCCGCCGACCCGCCCCGAACTGCTGCTGATCCAGGGCACCGTCCGGCAGGTCGCGCGCCGCCAGATCGTCCCGGTCGCGGCCGTCGCCGAGGTGCTGCCCGGCCTCACCGACCCGCTGCTGGTCGTCGGCGTCGCCGGACTCGCCCGGGTCGCCACCGACACCGCGACCCGCGCCGCCCGGTTCGCGCCGATCCCGCAGCCCGAGGCCGAGACCCCGGCCGCCCCGGCCGCACCCGTCGTCTCCCCCTGGCCCGAGCACGGCCGGGACGGCGTGCTGCACGAGGCACTCCAGGACGTCTTCGGCTACCTGGACGGCTTCGGCCAGAGGTGGAACCGCAGCGGCGAGCAGCGGCACGTGCTCACCCACCTGCGCGCCGTCACCGGACTGCTCGCCGCACCGCCGCAGGACCGGCCCGCCGGCTGGACGGTCGACCCGGCCAAGCTCGAACTGCCGGGCGGCGGCCACTCCGGCGGCAGCTACTACGGCTGGCTCCACCTGCTCGGCCGCACCGCCCCGATCGCGCTGGCCGCCGCCGCCCCCGCCACCGCGGAACCGGCCCGGTCCGCGCTGGCCCTGATGCTCACCGAACTGACCAGCGGCTGGCTCGCCGACCGCGGCCCGACGCTCCGTCAGGTCACCCTCGTCGAGAACCACGACAGCTCGCAGAACCCGTCCGAGGCCCGCGCGGCCCGGGTCGGCCAGGTGCTGCGCGACGGCGACCGCACCGTCGTGGTGCTGGCCTGCAAGAGCTACGGCCTCCGCCTCCACTGGGAGGCGATCGACCACGACCCGTCCGGCCGGTTCGGACCCGTCGCCGACTTCACCATCAGCGACGAACGGCGGGTGCGCGACGACCTGACGGCCGACTGGATCGCCCGCTTCACCGCCCAACTCGCCCAGCACGGCCCGATCGCCTGGCAGCCCGAGCAGGCGGCCGAGTTCGACGCGACCACCGGAATCGGCCGGGCCCGCGCCATCCTGCTGCTGGCCATGCCGCCCGGGGTGTTCTCCTGGTCGAGCGACTTCCCCACGGCCGAGCAACTCGCCCGGTACGAGCTGAAGGCCGCCCAGGTCAAGGTCGCCACGGAGTGGCTGTGCGCCGTCGACCGCACCGACCGGGACGCGCTCATGGCCGCCCTGCTCCCCGCCGACCCGGCGCAGCTCTGGCACACCGGCCTGGCGTCGGACGCCGCCGCGGCCCGCTGGATCGAACGCCGCGGACGCCTGCGCACCCTTCCCGAGGACGACCAGACCGCCGTCAACGGGACGACCGTCCTGGCGATCGAGCAGGTCCTCAACCCGGCGACCACCGGCTGGCTCACCCGCACCACCACCCAGCGGGTACGCCAGACCGACTACGGCGTCGACCTGCTCCCCGACGACCCGGCCGCCCTCGCCGACGCCCGGAAGCTCGCCGGGGCGATCGACGCGCTCCGCTGGCTCGCCCACCGCCTGCCGTACGGGTCCGAGCTGCGCCCGGCGCTGCCCGAGGCGCTCACCGCGCTCCGCGCGCGCATCGCCGACCCGGGCCTGCTGCTCGACCTCGGGCGGTACTCCACCGTCCGCGACCGGTCGCTCCCGGCGGTGCTGCGCAGCCACTTCGGGCTGCCGGAGCAGAACGACGCGGGCAGCACGGAGTCGGTGGCCTGCGGCGAGGCGATCGTGCTGGCCCCCGGCCGCTACGGCGAGAGCGCGTACCTGCGGCCGGCCGTGCTCGGCGGCCCCGACGACCCGCTGTTCGACCTGCTCACCGGCCTGGCCGCGTCCCCCGACGCGCAGAACGGACTGACCGCGCTGCGGGCACTGCTCGGCGACGACCTGACCCGGCTCACCGCCCACGGCTCCGCCGCCGACGAACCGGCCGGCTGGCCGCAGGACCCGCAGCGCAGCGCCCCCGCCCTGGTCGCCGAGGCCGCCCGGGCCCTCGGCCTCGGCGAGGACGCCGCCGCCCTCTACCTGCAACTGCTCGCCCTGCCCGACCCGACCGACCGCAACACCGCCCGCTGGACCGGCTGGAAGCCCGCCCGCCTCAAGCGCGCCCGCGCCGAACTGGCGGCCGGCGAACTGGTGCTGGAGGCCAAGCGGTCCCGGGCCGGCCGCAGCCTGTTCCTGCCCGGCGGCTGGCAGGAGGCCAAGTCGCCCGGCCTGCCGGTCGAGGTCTGGAAGGCCGGCCTGTACGCCATCCCGTCCGCGCGGGCGGTCCTGCCGCACCTCCCGGCGCCCGAACTGTTCGCCCGCGCCTGGCAGCGGATCGCCGACGGCGACCGCCCCGGCTACGAACAGCTCACCACCAACACCCGCCGGCGAGGCCGCCGATGAGCACGCACCCGATCGAGGACCACACCATGAGCACCGCGCCCGACCGGCAGATCGTCCTGCCCGAGGACAAGTACGCCGCCGAACTGGAGTTCCTCGCCGCGTACGACACCGGCCCGCGCCCGCCCGGCTGGCGGCTCACCCCGCGCGCCGTGGTCACCTTCGTCCTCGGCAGCGGCGGCGAGAAGCTCAAGCACGGCCGCAAGGGCCTGGTCGTCGAACCGAAGTTCGTCGGCGACCGCGCCCTGGTCGAACGCTGCGTCGTCACGCTGGCCGGCGAGCGCGGCCTGCTGCTGGTCGGCGAGCCCGGCACCGCCAAGTCGATGCTCTCCGAACTCCTCGCCGCCGCCGTCTGCGGCACCAGCGCACTCACCGTGCAGGGCACCGCCGGCACCACCGAGGACCAGCTCAAGTACGGCTGGAACTACGCCCTCCTGCTCGCCAAGGGCCCCAGCCGGGAAGCCCTGGTGCCCTCGCCCGTCCTCACCGCGATGACCGTCGGCGCCGTCGCCCGCGTCGAGGAAGTCACCCGCTGCCTCCCCGAGGTCCAGGACGCCCTGGTCTCGCTGCTCTCCGAGCGCCGGATCGCCGTCCCCGAACTCGCCGGCAGCCCCGACGCCCAACTCCACGCCGCACCCGGCTTCACCCTGATCGCCACCGCCAACCTGCGGGACAAGGGCGTCTCCGAGATGTCCGCCGCGCTGAAGCGCCGCTTCAACTTCGAGACCGTCGGCCCGATCGGCGACCTCGACGCGGAGATCGACCTCGTCCGACGCCAGTCCACCGCCGCCGTCGCCCGCGCGGGCGCACCCTACGCGGTCGACGACGCCGTGCTGGAAGCCCTGGTCACCGCCTTCCGCGACCTGCGCACCGGCCGCTCCGTCGAAGGCTGGGACGTCGAACGCCCCTCCACCGTCATGAGCACCGCCGAAGCCGTCTCCGTCGCCACCGCCCTCGGCGTCACCGCCGCCTACCTCGACGGCGGCGACACCCTCGCCCGCCTCCCCGGCCAACTCGTCGGCGTCGTCCGCAAGGACGACCCCGCCGACACCGCCCGCCTCCTCGGCTACTGGGACGGCCCGGTCCGCCGCCGCGCCGAACAGGGCTCCACCACCTGGCGCACCCTCTGGGACCTCCGCCCGGCCCTGGGGGACTGACCACAGTGACCACCGACACCGAGACCGGGACGCCCCCGGCCGAGCCTGTCCACGGGGAGCCGGACTGCTTCGGGCTGGACTTCACCGGCGTCTGCGGCGATGCCACGTCGGCCACGGCCGATGGCGCCGAGACCAGGGCGACCCCGGCCGAGCCTGTCCACGAGGAGCCGGACTGCTTCGGGCTGGACTTTGCCGGCGTCCGCGGCGGTGCCATGTCGGCCACGGCCGATGGCACCGCGACCGGGGCGACCCCGGCCCACGCCCGGGCGGCGCTCGTCCGCTCCGGCGTGGATCGCCTCGAATCGACGGGTGCGGCCGACGGCGACCGTCGGTCCGCCGGTGCCGAGTCGGGGGCTTCCCCGGCCGAGGCCCTGGCCCGGCTCGCCGGTTCCGGCGTGGACGGCCCCGGGCCGTACCTGATCGGCGTTCGCCACCATGCGCCGTCGATCGCGGCCGTGCTGCCCGCCCTGCTCGACGCGGCGCGGCCGGACGTGCTGCTCGTCGAGCTGCCCGAGGAGTTCCAGCCGTGGCTCGGCCTCCTCGCCGACGAGCGCACCGAGGCGCCGGTGGCGCTTGCCGCCGCCACCGCCGAGGAGGGCTCCGGCCCGGCGTTCTACCCGTTCGCGGACTTCTCGCCGGAACTGACCGCCCTGCGCTGGGCGGCCCGCCACGGCGTGCCGGTCGTGGCCTGCGACCTGCCACTGGCCCACCGCTCCACCGGGACCCGCGACACCGGCTCTGCCCCGCAAGGCCTCGCCGACGCCCTCCGCCGCCGCCTCACCGGCCGCCCCGACGAGGACCTGTGGGACCGCCTGGTCGAAGCCCCCGCCCCCGGCTCCACTCCGGAAGAAGTCCGCCGCGCCGCCCTCCTGGTCGGCTGGGCCCTCCGCCAGGACGCCCACACCGTCGACCCGCTCGACCTCCACCGCGAGTCGTGGATGCGCGCCCGCATCCACGCGGAATCGGTGAACGGCCGCCGGGTCACCGCAGTCATCGGCGCCTTCCACGCACCGGCCCTGCTCACCGGCGACGGGACGGCAGGCACTCCGCCGGCGACGGTCGCCGACCCGCCACAGCACGTCGCGACCGACGCCGCGTCAACGGCCGCGCCGGGGGCGGCGGTCGGGCCGGAGTCTTCCCACGTCGTGACCGACGTCGCGTCAACGGCCGTGCCGGGAGCGGCGGTCGGGCCGGAGTCTCCGGCGAGCACCGGGCCGTCGGCCACTGTCCCGCCGGCCGATGCCACCTCGGTGGCTGTCGTCCCGCAGCCTGCACCTGTCCCGGTGTTGCCGGGTCCTCCGGCGGTGGCAGTGGCGTCGCGGTTGGACGCCGCCGCGGCGTCGGCCACGCCGTCTGCTGCGGTCGGCATCGCGCCTTCGGTGGCTGTTCCGGCGTCAGCGACCGCGTCGGAGCGGGCGACTGCCTTGGCGGTGGAGGCATCCGGGCCTTCGGCAGCCACCCCGCGGGAGGCTGTCGTCCCGCAGCCCGCACCTGTCCCGCTGTTGCCGGGTCCTCCGGCAGTGGCCACCACGTCGCCGTCGGACGCCAGCCCGGTGTCGGCCACGCCGTCTGCTGCGGTCGGCATCGCGCCTTCGGCGGTTGTTCCGGCGTCAGCGACCGTGCCGGAGCAGGTAACTGCCTTGGCGGTGGGGGCATCCAGGCCTTCGGCAGTCATTCCGGTCTCGGCGGTCACCCCGCTGGAGGCTGTCGTCTCGCAGCCCGCACCTGCCTCGGTGTTGCCGGGTCCTCCGGCGGTGGCAGTGGCGTCGCGGTTGGACGCCGCCGCGGCGTCGGCCACGCCGTCTGCTGCGGCTGGCATCGCGCCTTCGGCGGTTGTTCCGGCGTCAGCGACCGTGCCGGAGCGGGCGACTGCCTTGGCGGTGGAGGCATCCGGGCCTTCGGCAGTCATTCCGCCGGGGGCTGTTGTCCCGCGGCCCGCACCTGCCCCGGTGTTGCCGGGTCCTCCGGCGGTGGCAGTGACGTCGCCGTCGGACGCCGCTGCGGCGTCGGTCACGCCGTCTGCTTCGGCCGGCACCGCGCCTTCGGCGGCCACCCCGCCGGAGGCTGTCGTCCCGCAGCCCGCACCTGTCCCGGTGCCGCCGGGTCCTCCGGCGGTGGCCGTCATGCCGTCGTCGGCGAAAGCCGAACGTTCTGCGGCCGCGCCTGCGTCGGTTGCCGCCATGCACCCGGGCGCCGCGCCCTCGTCGACCGACTTGCCGTCAACACCCGTTCCGGCGACGGCAATCGCGTCACCCGCCGGCCCTGACCCGTACGTCATCTCCCTCGTTCCCTACACGTACCCGCTGCTCGACGCCCGTTCCGGCTACCCCGCCGGGATCCGTGATCCGGAGTGGCAGCACACCGTGTTGGCCGCCGGTGGGGATCCGGGGCGGCTGGCTGCGGAGTTGACTCGGACTGCTGTGCGGATCTGTGCGGCGTTGCGTGGACAGGGGCATCCGGCCGGGCCTGCTGATGGGCGGGAGGTGGTGCGGGTGGCCGGGGATCTGGGGCGGTTGCGGGGGCTGCCGGCGGCGGGGCGGGGGGAGTTGATCGAGGCGGTGCAGACGGTGTTGGCGCAGGGGGAGCCGCTCGGGCGGGGGCGGGCTGTGGCGCGGGCGCTGGAGGAGGTACTGGTCGGGACGCGTACCGGTCGGCCGACTCCGGCCGCGCCCCGTACCGGTCTCGGTCCCGCCGTGGAGGCCCTGCTCGCGGAGCTCGGCCTGCCCCACGCGGCCGAACCGTCGCCGCGCGAGCTCCGGCTGGACCCGCACCGTTCGGGCCTGGACGCACGTCGTGAGCTGCTGCTGCGTCGCCTGGAGGTGTGCGGCGTGCCGTACGGCGAACCGGTCGCCGTGACGGGTGCGGGCGGCGCCGACGCCGTCGGCTCGCGTTGGCGGGTGCAGTGGACGCCAGCCGTCGCCGCGATGCTGACCGTCGCGGGGATGCGCGGGGTGACGCCCGCCCAGGCCGCGGACGGGACGCTGCGGGAACGGCTGCGTCGGGAGCGGGAGGCGGGCGGTTCGACCGCCCGGCAGATCATCGACGGTCTCGCCGCCGCCGCCGGGTGCGCCCTGCCGGGCCTGACCGCCGCCCGGCTGGACCAACTCGCCGACGAGGTGCCGGCGGTGGCATCCCTCCCCGAACTCCTCGACGGCCTTGCGCTGTTGGACCGACTCGCCGCCGGCCACCTGGCCGGGCCCGACGCGGCCGCGCCGCTGCTCGGTCCGGCCGCCGCGGCCGCCGAGCTGCTCACCGTCGCCGCCGTCCGGGGCCTCGACGGCCTGGCGGGCTCCGACGACGCCGCGGACGCCCGCGCACTGGTGGAGTTCGCCCGCCGGGCCGACGCCGACGGCGGCATCAGGCTCGGCCACGCGCTGCTCCTGCTGGCCGACGACGGCTCGCCGCTGATCCGCGGTGCGGCCGGCGCGACCCGGGTGCTGCTCGGCCACCAGGAGCCCGCCGAGTTCGGCGGCCGGGTCGTCTCCTGGGTGGACGCCGCCACCGCCCCGGACAGCCGGGTCGCGCTCGGCCGGTCCCTGCGTGGCCTGCTCACCGCGGCCGAGGGGCTGCTCGCTGCCGCCCCGGCCGCGCTCGAACCCCTGCTGGCACGCGTCACCGAGCTCCCCGACGAGGCCTTCCTGGACCGGCTGCCCGCACTGCGCGGCGGTTTCGACACGCTCAGCCCCGCCGCCCGGGACCGGCTGCTCGCCGTCGTCGAGGAACGTCTCGGCACGCACGTCGACACCCTGCCGACCGAGCTCGACCCGGCCACCCTCGCCATCTGGGCCAGGGCCGATCTGACGGCACGTCACATCCTGGAGTCGGGCGGGCTGTTGCCCGCCACCGACGAAGCGGCGTACACACCCGACGCGGCGCACGCGCCCGACGCCGCGCAGGCACCGGACGGGCCGGTGGCACCGGCCCCCGGGGCCGCTCTCCCGCCCGCCGACCGCTGGCGGCTGGTGCTCGGCCGCCGGGGCAGCGGCCCCGGCCCGACCGGGCGGTCCGCGCGGCTCGCCGCCGCGCTCGACGAGCTCTACGGCGCGGGTCGGGGCGAGGGCTCCGCCCCCGGCCCGACCGGCGACCCGCGCGGCGGCCGGGAGGCCCCGTACCCGGGCGTCCGGGAGTGGTCCGAGGAACTGGTGGCGCTGTTCGGGCCGGGCATCCGCGAGGAGGTCCTCGCCGCTGCGGCGGCGCACGGCCGCACCGACGTCCTGGAGGCGCTCGCCCCGGAGGCCGTCCGTCCCTCGGTCGACCTGCTGCGCACGGTGCTCCAGCACGCGGGCGGTCTGCCCGAGGCGCGCCTCGCCGCGCTGCGCCCGCTGGTCCGGCGACTGGTGGACGAACTGTCGCGCGAGCTCGCGACCACCCTGCGCCCGGCCCTGACCGGCCTCACCCTGCCCCGGCCGAGCCGCCGCCGGGCCGGCCCGCTCGACCTCGACCGCACGATCCGGGCCAACCTCGCCACCGCCCGGCCCGGCGCGGACGGCGGCACCGTGATCGTGCCCGAACGGCCGGTCTTCCGGACCAGGGCCGGCCAGGCCAACGACTGGCGGCTGATCCTGGTCGTGGACGTGTCCGGATCGATGGAGGCCTCCACCGTCTGGGCGGCGCTGACCGCGTCGATCCTGGCCGGAGTCCCGTCCCTGACCGCGCACTTCGTGGCCTTCTCGACCCACGTCGTCGACCTGAGCGGACGGGTGGACGACCCGCTGGGGCTGCTCCTGGAGGTCCGGGTCGGCGGCGGGACGCACATCGCGGCCGGCCTGCGGTACGCCCGCGACCTGGTCACCGTGCCGTCCCGCACGCTGATCGCGGTGGTCAGCGACTTCGAGGAGGGCTACCCGCTCGGCGGGCTGCTGACCGAGACCCGGGCGCTGGTCGGCGCCGGCTGCCACCTGCTGGGCTGCGCCGCGCTCGACGACACCGGGAAACCCCGGTACTCGAAGGCCGTCGCCGAACAACTCGTCGCCGCGGGCATGCCGGTGGCGGCGCTCAGCCCGCTGGAACTGGCCCGCTGGGTGGGGGAGAAGATCCGATGACAGACACCCGATGGCCCGCCGTCGCCGCCGAGGTGGTCGCGGAGGTGGTGTCGGCCCTGTCGGCGCGCCTCCAGAAGCGGCTCGACGGCGCGGCGGCCAAGCTCGCCGACCGCCCGGTCGTCCGGACGGGCGACGACTGGAGCGTGCGGATCGACGACGAGACGGTGCTGGTCCTGCACGCCCCCGGCGGCACCGTCCGGACGGCCGACGAAGTCCGCTGCGGCTGCCTGCTCGCCCCCGGCTGCCTGCACCGCGCCGCCGCCGTCACGGCCGCCCCGCTGGCCGCGCCCGCCGACGAGCAGACGCAGGCCGAGCAGACGCAGGCCGAGCAGACGTCGGCAGAACCCGTACCCGACACCGCAGTTGACGAGGCCTCGGCCGAGGAGCCGCTCACCCCCGCCGAGGCCGAGGCCGTCGACCGCCTGCGCCGGGTCGCGGCCGACACGCTGGCCGCCGGCATCAGCGGCGCGGGCAGCGTCCAGCAGGCCGAACTGCTGCGGATCGCCCACCAGGCCCGGCTGCTCGGCCTGCACCGGCCGGCCGCGCTGGCCGCCACGGTGGTCACCCGGCTGCGCGCCGCCCGGGCCGCCGAACCCGACCACCGGCTCGCCGACCTGGCCGCCGCCCACCGCGAACTGCTCGACGCCACCACTCTGTTGACGCCTCGTCAGGTACGTGCGGCGGCGCGGCAGACGTACCGGGAGGTCGGCTCGCTCCGGCTGTACGGGCTGTTCGCCGAACCGGTGGTGTCGGCTACCCACGCGGGCGTCACGGTCTGGGTGGTGGACGGCGACGGGCAGCTCGCCACCGTCTCCGACGTCACCCCGCACGCCGATCCGGCGGAGGCCGCGCAACTCGCTGGGGCCGCGGCCGGACGACCGGTCCGGCTCGGTGACACGACGCTGTCGCACCGCGACCTCGCCCGGGCCGGACTCGCCGTCCAGGGCGCCACCCGGACCGACTCCGGGCGACTCGGCGCGGGCGCGAAGGTCCGGGCCGTGCGCGCCGCCGGGGCGGGCTGGGACGAGGAGTCCGTCGCCCGGCTCTGGGCGGAGCCGGTGCCCGCCCAGGTCGAACGAGCGCTGGCGGCGGGGCGGATCCCCCACGAGCAGCGTCCCGCCGGATCGGACCTGCTGTTCCTCGACGTCACCGTGCTCGGGCCCGGGACCGTTCCCGGGTCGACCGCCCCGCAGCTGCTCGCCGAGTGCGTGGGGTCGACGGTGGCGCTGCTGCCCGCCCAGGACCACCCGCG
The DNA here is from genome assembly GCF_002803145.1 of Kitasatospora sp. CB02891. Lineage (NCBI taxonomy): Bacteria > Bacillati > Actinomycetota > Actinomycetes > Kitasatosporales > Streptomycetaceae > Kitasatospora > Kitasatospora sp. CB02891. Next base: position 185,804 of record NZ_NNBO01000005.1, read on the forward strand.
GCTCGCGTTCGCCGCCAACCTGGCGGCCCTCGCCTCCGTGCCCGGCCTGCCGCTGCGCGTGGTCGGCCGGCTGGAGCGCGCCACCCACCCGCGCCTGCGCCTGCTGGCCGCCGCCCCCGCCCCGGGGCCCGGTCCGGTCCTCAACCTGCCGCCCGAGTACCGCGACCGGATCAACCTGGGCCTGGAACGCCTCCAGCACGCCGACCTGCCGCCGGACCGGCCCGAAATGCTGCCACCGGCCGCCGCGTTCGCCCCGCAGCCGCCCCTCCACCTCCTGACCCGCCCCCTCGAACAGGCCGTCACCGGCGGCCGCCGGGCCCTGGCCGGACGCGCCGACCAAGCCGCCGTCGAAGCCCGCCGACTGCGGTCGGCGGGCCTCGCCACCGCCGCCCGACTGCTCACCGCCGTCCACGCGGCCGCGGCGGACCAGGAACGCGACGTCTTCGGCCGCCTGCACACCACCGACCACCTCGCCTTCGCCACGGCCTGGCTCGCTGCGGCCCGCTACCAGGAGGAGGTGGCCACCGCGCTCTGCGCGGCCGCCTGGCCGGCCGACACCGCGTGACGCCGGCGGCCCGAGGGCCACATTCACCTCTCCTTCGGCACGTCGTTCCGGACGGGGACGGGCGGGACGCCGATGCCGCGTTCGACGGGCTGGTCGAAGGCGGTGGGGTGGAGGAAGAGGCCGCGCTGATCCGCCGGCTTGGGGGCGACCGGCGTGACGGGGTTGGCCCGTGCCCACTTGTCGAGGCGGACGCCGGTGACCTGCCAGCTGACCTGTCCGCCGGGTGGGCCGCCCGCGACGGAGAAGCTGTTGCCGGAGATCCGGGCGCTGACGTGGAGGTCGGGGGCGGGGGCGTCGAGGGCGGTGAGTTGGTAGCGGAAGTGCTGGTTGAGTGCGTCGAACCAGTCCGGGAGGGTGACGGTCGCGGCTCCGGTGTCATCGAGGGTGACGACGCCGTCGTAGACGTTCTTCTGTTCGGGCGAGGCGACGAAGGCGTGGGTGAGGGTGTTCTCGGTGGGGTCGAGGGGGTGGTCGATGACGAAGCGGGCGCTGCCGGCCGAGACGATCACGCCGTTCACCCGCAGGCTGCCGGTGATGTCCGCGCCGAGGGCGCTGCCGCTGGCCGTCAGGCCGGTCGAGCCCCAGGCGTTCACGCCCGCGCCGTACTCGCTGAGACCTTCGGCGCCCGCCCCGAACCAGCTGTGGCCTCGAATGGCCGGGCCTCTGTTGGGCGGGTCGGGTGAGCTGCCGCCGCCGCCGTTCCCGGGTTCCGGGTGCCCACAGGAAGCCGAGACGCCGACACCGTTGTGGCTGAAGGCCTCCACCGCGACGAACGACTCACTCGTCGCGTCGAGCCCGAAGCCACTGGTGCTGGTTGCGCTCACCGCGGTCCCGGACTCCGATATGCCGGAGACGCCGGTGCCGGCGGTGCTGATGCCGGACACCCCCGGCCCGGGGTCGGCGGTGCCCGTCACCCCCACGCCGTTCGGGCTCGTGCCCGCCACCCCGGGGGTGCCGGTGCCCAGGAGGCCCGGCCCGCCGGTGCTGGTGCCCGAGACACCCGGGCCCCCGGTGCTGGTGCCGGCGACGCCCGGCCCCGGCGGGCTCGTTCCCGTGACGCCGGGACTGCTGGTGCTCGAACCCGACACGCCGGGGGCGCCAGTGCTGGTGCCCGACACTCCCGGACCAGCCGTCCCCGCCCCCGACAGACCGGCGCCGCGCGCGCTGGTGCCGATCACGCCGGGACCGGCGTCCGCCTGCCCGGATACGCCGGGGGACGCGTCAGCACCTTGTCCGGCCACTCCCACGCCGTGCGCGCTCGACCCCAGCACGCCCGGGCCGGCTTCCGCCTGCCCGGAGACGCCTGCGGCCGCTCCGGCACCCTGGCCGATCACGCCCACGCCCTGCGCGCTGGTGCCGGACACGCCTGGGCCGGCCGCTGCGTTGCCCGAGACGCCGGGCGATGCTCCGCCGCCCTGCCCGGTGACGCCCGGCCCCTGGGTGCTGGTGCCGAGGACGCCGGGGCCGGTGTCCGCCTTCCCGGAGACGCCGGGCTGGTCGGCGCCGCCGACTCCGAGGACGCCGGTGCCCTGCGCGCAGAAGCCCTCGACCCCGACGCCCTGGGCGGCCTCGTTGATGCCGACAACTCCCGCTGCGCGCACATGTGTTGTGCCGGTCATCGGTGTGTCGCTGGAGCCGATCACGCCCGCGCCGACGTCCGAGTCGCCCCACACGCCGAACGTCAACGCCGGTGATTCCTGACCCGGATCGAACGTGCTCGCTCCGTTCTGTGAATCAGGTGGCTTGATGGGCATCGTTCACACCCCCTCGGGGCGGTTCGTCCGGACGGGGACGGGCGGGACGCCGATTCCGCGTTCGGCGGGCTGGTCGAAGGCGGTGGGGTGGAGGAAGCGGCCCCGCTGGTCGGCGGGTTTTGCGGTCACCGGCGTGACGGGGTTGGCGCGTGCCCACTTGTCGAGGCGTATACCGGTGACCTGCCAGCTCACCTTCCCGCCGGGTGTGCCTCCCGCCACGGAGAAGCTGTTTCCGGAGATCTCGGCGTCCACGTGCAGGCCGGGGGCCGGTGCTCCGATCGGGGTGAGTTGGTAGCGGAAGTCCTGGTTCAGGGCGTCGAACCAGTCGGGGAGGGTGACGGTGGCGGCTCCGGTGTCGTCGAGGGTCGCGACGCCGTCGTAGACGTTCTTCTGTTCGGGTGAGGCGACGAAGGCGTGGGTGAGGGTGTTCCCGGCGGGGTCGAGGGGGTGGTCGATGACGAAGCGGGCGCTGCCGGCCGAGACGATCACGCCGTTGACCCGCAGGTTGTTGCTGATGTCCGCGCCGAGGGTTCTGCCGCCGGCGGTCAGGCCGGTCGAGCCCCAGGCGTCCACTCCCGCACCGGACTCGCTGACACCTTGGACGCCCGCCCCGAACCAGCTGTGGCCTCGAACGGCTGGACCGTTGTTGGGTAGGTCGATGAACCCGATGCTCTCGCCGGTGTCAGGTTCCGGGTGCCCGCAGAAGGCCGAGACAGCGATGCCTTCGCTGCTGTAGATCGACGCCCCAGTGCCTGTGCCGGTCGTCGCAGTGAGTGCTGGGCCGCTGGTACTGGTTGCGCCCACCGCCGTCCCGGAGACCGATGTCCCGAAGACGCCAACGCCGGAAGGGCTGCTGCCGGACACCGCCGGCCCGGGGTCGGCGGTGCCTTCCACCCCGATGCCGAGCGCGCTCATGCCCAGGACGCCCGACCCGTGCCCGCTGTCGCCGAAGACGCCCGGGCCGTCGGTGCTGATGCCGGAGACGCCCGGCCCCGGCGGGCTCGATCCCGCCACGCCGGGATTGCCCGTGCTGATGCCCTGCACCCCGGGGGCGCCAGTGCCGGTGCCGAGGACGCCGGGACCGGCGTCCGCTTGCCCCGACACGCCGGGACCGGCGTCCGCCTGCCCCGACACGCCGGGGGACGCTCCGGCACCGTGTCCGGCCACCCCCACGCCGTGCGCGCTCGACCCCAGCACGCCCGCACCGGTGTCCGCCTTCCCGGAGACGCCGGGTTGGTCGGCGCCGCCGACTCCGAGGACGCCGGTGCCCTGTGCGCAGAAGCCCTCCACGCCGACGCCCCGGGTGGCTTTGTTGACGCCGACGACTCCCGCCGGGCCTGCGTGTGCAGTGTCGGTCATCGCCTCTTCGCCGGCACCGATCACGCCCGCGCCGGTGTCGGAGTCGCCCCAGACGCCGTACGTCAGATTTTCCTGGACGGGGTCGAAGGTACTGCCCGCTCCTGACCGTGAATCAGGTGGCTTGATGGGCATCGTTCACACCCCCTCGCGCCGGTTCGTCCGGACGGGGACGGCTGGGGCGCCGATTCCGCGTTCGGCGGGCTGGTCGAAGGCGGTGGGGTGGAGGAAGCGGCCCCGCTGGTCGGCGGGTTTTGCGGTCACCGGCGTGACGGGGTTGGCGCGTGCCCACTTGTCGAGGCGTACACCGGTGACCAGCCAGCTCACCTTCCCGCCGGGTGGGCCGCCCGCGACGGAGAAGCAGTTTCCGGAGATCTCGGCGTCCACGTACAGGCCGGGGGCGGGTGCGCCGATCGGGGTGAGTTGGTAGCGGAAGTGCTGGTTGAGTGCGTCGAACCAGTCCGGGAGAGCGACGGTGGCCGCTCCGGTGTCGTTGAGGGTGACGACGCCGTCGTAGACGTTCTTCTGTTCGGGTGAGGCGACGAAGGCGTGGGTGAGGGTGTTCCCGGCGGGGTCGAGCGGGTGGTCGATGACGAAGCGGGCGCTGCCGGCCGAGACGATCACGCCGTTGACCCGCAGGTTGTTGCTGATGTCCGCGCCGAGGGTGATGCCGCTGACGGTCAGGCCGGTCGAGCCCCAGGCGTTCACTCCCGCACCGAACTCACTGAGACCTTGGACGCCCGCTCCGAACCAGCTGTGGCCTCGAACGGCCGGGCCCCTGTTGGGCGCGTCACCGAAACCGACGCCGCCCGTCTCGGGTTCCGGGTGCCCGCAGAAGGCCGCGACGGCGACGCCTTCGTGGCTGTAGATCGCCACTGCGGTGCTCGTGTCGGTCGTCGCGCTGAGTGCTTCACCACTGGTGCTGGTTGCGCTCACCGCGGTTCCGGACTCCGAGGTGCCGGAGACACCGATTCCGGTGGCGCTGCGGCCGGACACTCCCGGTCCGGGCGTGCTTTCGCCGAGGACGCCCGGTGCGGCGGTGCTGGTGCCGGAGACGCCGGGTCCGCCGAGGCTGCTGCCGGACACTCCCGGTCCGCCGGTGCTGCTGCCGGACACCCCTGGGCCGGGCGTGCTGATGCCGGAGACGCCGATTCCGGTGGCGCTGCTGCCCGCGACGCCCGGCCCCGGCGCACTCGCTCCCACCACGCCCGGACCGCTGGCGCTCGAACCCGTCACGCCGGGACTGCTCGTGCTCGTGCCCGACACCCCCGGTCCGGCCGTCCCCGCACCCGCCACGCCGACGCCGTGGGCGCTGGTACCGATGACGCCGGGGCCGGAGTCGGCCTGTCCGGTGACGCCGGCGGAGGTCCCGCCGCCCTGTCCGGACACGCCGACCCCCTGCGTGCTGGTGCCGGACATGCCCGGGCCCGCATCGGACTCCCCGGTGACGCCGGCGGAGGTTCCGGCGGCCCGTCCGGTGACGCCGACGCCGTGGGCGCTGCGACCGAGGACGCCCGGGCCGGAGTCGGCTTCCCCGGTGACGCCGGCCCCTTGGGCGCTGACGCCGGTGACGCCCGGGCCGGCGCTCGCTCTCCCGGAGACGCCGGGTTGGTCGGCGCCGCCGATGCCGAGGACGCCGGTGCCCTGCGCGCAGAAGCCTTCCACGCCGACGCCCAGGGCGGCTTTGTTGACGCCGACGACTCCCGCCGGGCGCACGTGTGCGGTGTCGGTCGTCGGTGTGTCGCTGGAGCCGATCACGCCCGCGCCGACGTCGGAGTCGCCCCACACGCCGTACGTCAACGCCGGAAATTCCTGACCGGGGTCGAAGGTGCTCGCGCCGGACTGTGACGCAGGTGGCTTGATGGGCATCGTTCACGCCTCCTCGGGGAGGTCGTCCTGCCGGGCGGGGACGGGCGGGACGCCGATCCCGCGTTCGGTGGGCTGGTCGAAGACGGTGGGGTGGAGGAAGAAGTCCTGCTGGTCCGGACGTTTGGCGGCCACCGGGGTGAGGGGGTTGGCCTGCGCCCATTTGTCGAGGCGAACGCCGGTGACCTGCCAGCTGACCCGTCCGCCGGGCGGGCCGCCGGCCAGGGAGAAGCCGTTGCCGGAGATCTCGGCGCTGACGTGCAGGCCGGGGGCCGGTGTGCCGATGGGGGTGAGTTGGTAGCGGAAGTCCTGGTTCAGGGCGTCGAACCAGTCGGGGAGGGCGACGGTCGCGGCTCCCGAGTCGTCGAGGGCCACCACCCCGTCGTAGACGTTCTTCCGCTCCGGCGAGGCGACGAAGGCGTGGGCGAGGGTGTTCTCGGCGGGGAGGAGCGGATGATCGATCACGAACTGGGCGCTGCCGGCCGCGACCATCACCCCGTTCACCCGAAGGCCGCCGGTGATGTCCGCGCCGAGATGGCCTCCGGTGGCCGTCAGCCCGGTCGTGCCTCCGGCGGCGACGATCCCGACCTGAAATTCGCTGTCGCCGTTCACCCCGGTGCCGTCGGACGCGGAGCCGTGTACACCCGCGCCGGTGTCGGTGGCTCCGCTCACTCCCGGACCGTTGGAGCTCATACCAAACACCCCTGCACGGTCGACGCTACGGCCGAAGACACCCGGTGCGCCGGCACCGCCCGTCGCGGTGACCCCGGCCGCGCCCGGCCCGCCCGTACCGCTCACACCGACACCGCCTGCGCTCGTCCCCGACAGGCCCGGGCCCTGGCCGCTGGTGCCGGACACACCGGGGCCGGCGTCCGCCTGGCCGGATACCCCGGCCGACGTTCCCGACGCCTGGCCGCTCACGCCGATGCCGCCTGCGCTCGTTCCGGAGACACCGGGCGCCGTGTCGCCGCTCTGGCCGCTCACGCCGATGCCGTGCGCGCTCGTCCCCGACAGGCCCGGGCCCTGGCCGCTGGTGCCGGACACGCCCGGGCCGGCGTCCGCCTGGCCGGTCACCCCGGCCGACGTTCCCGACGCCTGGCCGCTCACGCCGATGCCGTGTTCGCTCGTCCCCGACAGGCCCGGACCGTCCGTGCCGAGACCCTCGACTCCGGCCCCGCGCGCGCTGGTCCCCAGCACGCCCGGGCCTTGCGTGCTCCTGCCGAACGCGCCGGCACCGGTCGTGCTGGTGCCTGCGGTGCCCGGACCGTCCGTCGCCAGGCCGGACACGCCGGTGGCCGTGTCCGTCGCCTGGCCGGACACGCCCGGGCCGGTCGTGCTCGTCCCCCGCACGCCGGGGCCGGCGTCCGCCAGGCCCGCCACCCCGGCCGAGGTGCCCGAGCCCTGGCCGAGCACCCCGACACCCCGGGCGCTCGTGCCCTGCACCCCCGGCCCGCCGGAGGCCGTTCCCGAGACGCCGGCGCCGTCGGTGGCGCGGCCCAGCACCCCGGTCCCCGAGGTGCTCGTCCCCTGCAGTCCGGGTCCGCTGCCGCTCTCGCCGGCCGCACCCGGACCGCTGTCCGACCGTCCTGAAACGCCGGGGGCTGCTCCGCCGCTCTGCCCGGTGACACCGACTCCCTGCGCGCTGACGCCGGTGACGCCGGGGCCGGTGTCCGCCTTCCCGGAGACGCCGGGTTGGTCGGCGCCGCCGACGCCGAGGACGCCGGTGCCCTGCGGGCAGAAGCCCTCCACGCCGACGCCCTGGGCGGCTTTGTTGACGCCGACGACTCCCGCCGGGCGCACGTGAGCGGTGTCGGTCGTCGGTGCGTCGCTGGCGCCGATCACGCCCGCGCCGACGTCGGAGTCGCCCCACACGCCGAACGTCAACGCCGGGGATTCCTGACCCGGATCGAACGTGCTCGCTCCGGACTGTGACGCAGGTGGCTTGACGGGCATCGATCACACCTCCTCGGCTCGGCCGGGTCCGTTCACTGGCAGACGATCTGGATGCAGTTCAGCGTGACGGCGCCCGTGTTGCCGCCACTGGTGGCATCGGCCTCGACGAAGTACTTGTTCGCGGAGTTCTTGACGGTCGTCGGCGTCACCGGTTGGGCGGGTTCCCCGAAGGCCTTGAAGTCGATGATCGGTACCGCGCCCGTCGAGGCCATGTCGTTGCTCCGCAGGTGGACGCCCGGCAGCGGCACCGGTTTGGTGGGGTCGGCGGGCCGGACGGAGCCGAAGACCGTCATCGACACGATGGCGGCCCCGTCGGGGAGCACGACGCTCATGATGCCGTGCGCCTCCGCGGCCGTGTCCGGTTTCTGCGCGAAGTCGTTGTTGAGGACCCAGGCGGCGGGCGGGGAAGTGTTGGGCGCCAGCACCGGGACGAGGCTGAGGACGGTCTGCTTCCCGGCGATCTTGTCGATCACCGGGTTGAGGTGGTCGTCGGCGATCGTGCGGAACTCGGCCTCCAGGTTGTGGAAGCGGATGTTGAGGCCCTTCTCGCCGCCGGCCTGGACCCGGTCCTCGTTGTCGATCCAGTCCTGGTGCGTGAACAGGGGATGGTACTCGTTGATCATGGCGGATCGTCCCTCTCCGGCCGGTGGAACGGCAGTTGGTCGTAGGTGTGGTAGGTCGGGAACGTGAACGCGGGCAGCAGGTCCGCGTCGGCCCCGGCGAGTTCGCGGACGTGCGCGCGCAGGTCGCCGGTCAGGAACTCCACGCCGATCGGCTGGAACCAGTTGAGGACGTTCAGCACCAGGTCGTACTGGCCCTTGCCGATCACCGCCTGCGGGTCCTTCGGCCGGACCTCGCACTGGTAGGGCAGGACGGGGCCCCGCAGGCAGTCGGCGCGGATCCGGACCAGTCCGGGGGCGAGGCCGGTGATCGCCGTGACCGGGGCGTCGAAGGCGACGGGTTCGGCCCGGCCCGGGCCGAACGGCAGCGCGGACCAGGCGACCCGCACCCCGGCGTCCGGGCCGAGGGTCTGCCGGGAGGTCAACTGCGGTGGCTGCGGCGGGCTCTGGCCGAGCGGCCGCTGGTCGGCGAGGAGCAGGGCGCCGCCGGCCTCGGGGGCGGCGAGCAGGCACGGCGGGTAGGGGGCGGCGGCCGGGGCGGCGGCCAGCGCGCGGCAGTCGTCGCCGGCCGCGAACGGCAGTGGCAGCCACTGGCCGTCGGCGGTGTCGAGGACGTGCACCCGTCCGCCCGTCCCGCCGAGGCCGGCCGTCGCCACGTACAGGTGGCGCTGGTCGGTGGCCGGGCAGATCGCCACCGGGGCCGTCCCCGGCGGGAAGGCGGTCAGGGTGGTGTCGGGCACGGCCGCACCCGGCCGGTAGATCTGGAGGGCGCCGCGGCCCGCCCCGGTGGCGCCGGTGTCCACGCCGACGTACAGCCTGCCGTCGGTGGGGCCGGACGCCGCGCACAGCACCCGGGCGGCGTCCGGGGCGGTGACGGGGTCGCCGTGCAGCGTTCCGGCCTGGCGGTCGACCAGGCAGAACCGGGGGCCGTCCAGGAGCACGGCCAGCAGCGGGCCGACGGGGGCGACGGCGCCGGGCGGGCCGGGCAGTGGCAGGTCGAGGAGCTGGGTGCCGGACTGCGGGTCGTAGGCGCGCAGGGTGCTGTCGGTCGCGGTCAGGTAGAGCCGGGTGCCGTCGGTGCCGAGGGCCACCGCGTCGGGGGTCGCCAGTGGCGTGGCGGCGAGGGTGCCGGGGTCGAGGGCGACCACCCGGCCGCGCTCGTGGGCGACGAACAGCCGGCCGCCGACGAAGGCCAACGAGACTGGCAACGGCCCGGTGAAGGCGGCTGAGGCGAAGGCGGCGGAGGCAGGTCGGGGCGGTGCTCCGGCCGGCGCGGACAGGTCGTACGCGACGATCCGGTGGCTGCCCCGGTCGGCCAGGAAGACCCGGCCGCCGTCGGGCCGGAAGCAGGCGGCGACCGGCGCGGCACGCGGGCCGACGGACACGGTGATCCCGGTCTCCGTGGTCAGTTCGGCCGTGGGCGGGCTCGGCGTCACCGTGAGCTGCTCGCCCGCCGCCACCGCGAGCCGGACGGAGCCGCGCTCGCCGCTGGTGGCGGGGGCCTGCACGGTGATGTGGTCGAAGCCGGCGGCGAATGCGCGTGCGGCCAGCGCGGCCGGGGACAGCGGGAACGGCAGACCGCCCGTGAACGGCCTGTCGTCGCGCAGCACCAGGACCCGGCCCTGGCCGGCCAGTCCGGGATCGGTCGGAAGGTAGGCGCTGACGACGGTGAGCGGTTCGGTTCGGCCGAGGCCGGCCAGCAGCCGGTCCAGGGCGGCTCCGGCGGCGGGCTGCATCCGCCGGTTGTCCGGGTCGGAGCCGTAGTCGACGGGTGCGGGCGCGGCGCCGAGGTCGTCGGTGCGCACCTGCAGGTACGCGGGGTCGAAGTCCTCCGTGACGGTGCCGGCCGCCTCCGCCTCGGTCGCGCCGATCCGGCCGTCCCGTCCGATGGTCTGCTCGGCGGTCAGCAGGTCCTCGGGCAGGCCGATCCGCACCGGCAGGCGGCCGCTGCGGGTGTGTCCGGCCCGGGTGACCTCGACGCCCACCGTGACGTCGCCCGCCGCGTTCGCGTGCAGGGTGGCGGTGTCGGCGGGACTGCCGGGCGAGACGGCGGCGTCGCCGGGGCCGTCGCGGGTGACCGACCAGCGGACAACCGCGCCGGTCACCGCCGACATCGGCGGGTCGAGGGCGAGCGCGGCGCTCCCTCCCCGGACCAGGGGCAATCCGGCGGTGACGGAGATCGCGAAGGCGTCGCCGGGCGGCTGGGAGGCGTGGATCCGGTCGTCCGGCCCGCAGGAGACCCAGCCGAAGCCGGCGGCGTGTGCGTGCACACCGAGTTCGGCGGTCGGGACGGTGCTGTGGTGCAGGCTCAGGGCCCGGCCGACGGCGTGCAGGCCGGGGCCGGCCGGGTCGTAGGCGTGCAGGACGGTCAGCTCGCCGTCCTTCGCCTCGGGCACGGCGGTGAGCCGGCCGAGCAGGGCGTCCAGTGCCTGCCGGGTGGTGAGCTGCATCAGCCGGTTGTCGTCGTTCCCGTCGAAGCCGAGACCGGGCGCGTTCCCATGGGGCGAGATCCACAGCGGGTCGAAGTCGGGCTCGTCCGCGGCGGTGCCGACGGCCTGCTCCTCGGTGGGCAGCGGGTCGCCGTCGGCGGCGATCCGCCGGCCGGGGGTGAGCCGGGGCGGCAGCACCCGCAGCACGGCGGAGCCGGAGGCGATCCGGGCGGTGGTCTCGTCGACCACCAGCAGGTCGGAGCCGTCGCCCGCGAGCCGGTTGAGGGCGTTCTGGAGGTTGTCGGGGGTGGGGAGCAGCCAGCTCTGGAAGATGCCGAGCCGGTCGCGGTACTGCTCGTCGCTCTCGCCGGTGACGGGGGCGAACGAGGTGCGGGCGAGGTCGGAGATCCGGACTTCCTCGACCAGCCCGAGGTAGGGGATGTCGGCCGGGACGTCCCCGGGGGGCTGGTGGGCGGCGCCGATCACCAGGGGTTGCCCGGAGGTGAGTGGTCCGAGCTTCTTGATCAGGGCCCGGTCCACCTCGGCGCCGTCGAGGTACAGCCTGGCGTCGGCTCCGGGGCCGGTGCGGCGCAGGGTGGCGGCGAGGTGGTGGAAGCGGCCGTCGGCCAGGTCGAGGTCGGCGAAGAGATCGGTTTCGGCGGCGCCGTCGGAGACGGTGAAGCGCAGGTTGTGGTCGATGCCGCGCCACGTGCCGAGGGTGAGCTCCCAACCAGTTGGCAGGGCAGACGAGTTGGGCGGATCGCGGCGAGCCAGCACGGCGCCGGGATCGGCGGCGGTGTGGTCGGGGCGGACGACGGCTTCGGCGGTGAAGTCGGCGGTGAGGTCGGGCAGGTCGGTGATGGTGATGGCGCCGCCGGGCGGGCCGAAGCCGAAGGCGGGCCCGAACCGGCCGGCCGGCCCGGGCCGGGCGCTGCCGGTGACGGTGCTGTGGGCCGGGTCCAGGTGCCCGCTCGCGTCGACGGGGTCGGGTTTGTCGAGATGGAGGAGGGCGAGGGTGTGCTCGTCCGGCTCGTGCCGCTGCGGCGGGAAGCGGGGCGCGCCGAGGTCCTGGCCGAGCAGGTCGAGTCCGGCGCCGCGGGCGTGCTGGGCGAAGCGCTGGCGGGCGACGTCGGCGCCGCGGCGGTCGAGGTCCTGGTAGTCGCGGCCGATCGTCCACAGCAGCCGGGCGAGGGTGCCGAGCAGCGCGGTGAGCTGCCAGTCGTCCGGACCGGTCGGCGCCGGCGGCTGCGGGGCGAGGCCGGTGATCCGCAGGCCGGGGCCGAACTCGGCTGCGGCACCGGGGAGTTCGACGGCCAGTTGGTCGCCGGCGGGCCAGCCGGCGGGGAAGGTGACGTCGGCGTTCTCCTCCGTCGCGCCGGGGGCGGTGGTGCGGGTGAAGGTGACGCGGACGGTCAGTGGTTCGGCGGAGGTGTGCGCGGGGGCGAGCAGGTGGTGCGGGGCGTCCGGGTCGCGGCCCCAGCGGGCCCGGTAGGCGGAGAGGCCGTCGTACTGCGGTGTCAGGACGCCGTCGGCGCCGGCGGTGAGCGGCAGGGCGAGGCGCTCCAGGCCCCGGGCGTAGGCGGGCGTCAGGCCGCCGGCCATCACGGCCAGGAAGTCGGCGGTCATGAGTTCACCACCTGGAGGTCGATCAGCGGGCTGTCGAGGTCGAAGGCGGCGATCTCGTCGGCGGCCAGGGCGAGGTTCTCGCCCACGGACAGCTCCCGGGCGTCGCCGTAGACCGCGCCGCCGTGCCCGACCTCGCCGAAGACGGGGGCGCCGCGGCGCAGGCGCAGGTTCTGCACGTCGGCGACCCCGGCGACCGACCGGGCGGTGAGCACCAGGTCGGAGTGGAGCAGGCCGCGACCCAGGCGCAGCCGCCCGACGGCGGTGTGGACGGCGTCCAGGATCTCGCCGCGGATGGCGTCGGCGTCGTGGCCGGGCTCGACCACCAGGGTGGCGCGCAGGCCGACGTCGACCTGGTTGGCGGGCCTGAGGTCGGGGAAGATCGAGACCGGCCGCCACTGGCGGACCACGTCGACCACGGCGGGGCGGACGGCCGGGACGTCGCCGTCCTCGGGGAGCCAGGGCCAGCCCGGTTCGACGGCGACGACGATGTCGAAGAAGTACGGGGAGCCGGTCTGCCGTCCGGCGGTGAACTGGTGCTGCCCGAACGCGTAGGTGTTGAAGGCGGCGTTCGACGTGTCGATGCCGCCGAGCGGGTCGAACAGGGCGGCGTCGCGCACCCCGGGGATGTCGAGGAGCTCGCTGAGCACCGCGTCCTGGGTCCACACCGTCCGGGGCACGCCGAGCAGTCGGGCGCGGTGGGCGTCGTCGGGCTCGTCCAGTTCGCCGCCGGTGATCGGCCCCTGCGCGGTGACGGTGACGGTGGCGGGGCCGAGGGCGAGGTGGACCTCGGCCCAGTGCGGCTCCAGTTCGAGGTCCGCCCCGTCGGGCGGGTTGCCGCCGGGCCCGCGCTCCACCGCGCGGACGCCGACCGTGGCGGTGGGAGAGGCGGCGTCGAGGGTGGCGGAGGCGGTGGTGCGCAGCTCGACGAGGGGCTTCCCGGCGGCGGGGACGGTGCGGACGGCGGCGCCCTGGGGGACGACGACGGCGCGGTCCGGGCCCTGGTCCTGCACGGCCAGGACGACTTCGCCGGTGGCCCACAGCTGCCGCCGGGGCCGGCCGAGGTCGAGGCCGAGCAGGGTGAGCGCCTCGCCCTGCGCGGTGGTGACGAAGTTGGCGTAGTACTGGTTCTCCAGCGCCCGCCAGAGTTCGTGAACGTGGATGGCGGCGGCGTCGAGCACCTTGCGCAGTGCCGAGCCGGAGCTCAGGTCGACGTCGCTGCCGAACATCGCGCGGGCGCGGGCCTGCTGGTCGGCGACGATCCGGTCGATGCCCTTGAGGACGAAGCCGTCCGCGGTCACGCCGTAGCCGTCGTCGGCGGGAGGGTCGGGGCCGACCGGTCGGGTGGGAGGGGTCTGGTCAGTCAAGGCGTCCCCCTGAGGTGAGGGTCAGCGTGGAGCCGGCGACGGTGTCGAGGATCGCGTGGACGGTGTACCGGCGGCTCGCCCGGGCCGTCTCGACGATCTGTCGGAAGGCCGCCGGGTCGAGGTCGGGCCGCAGTTCGAGGAAGCGCGGGTCGTCCTCGAAGAACACCTCCCGGACATCGGCGACCCGGCGGTCGGCGCCCAGGCAGCGGACGAGTTCCATCCGCAGGTACTCCTTGCGGGCCGGAAGGTCGAGCGCGTAGCGGCCGAGGGCGAGCCGGTCGAAGCCGAAGCCGGTGTTGAGCCGGTCGCTGCCGAGCTGGGTGTCGACGGCCAGCAGCAGCGCCTGGACGAGGGCGTCGGGGCCCGCGTTCTCGGCGGGGCCGCCGGTCGCCGGGTCGGTGACCAGATCGCCGTCGTCGAGGGCGAGGCCGTGGCCGAGGCTGGGCGCGCCGGAGCCGTCCGTCGGCGTCGCACCCGGCAGGCCGGGGTAGCGGGCGGCGAGCACGGCGGGGTCGGTCAGCACGCCCGGGTCGGCGAGGACGGCCGGATCGGCGAGGATGCCCGGGTCGACCGGGGCGGTCGGGTCACCGGGGAACGTCATGTCAGCTCGCCTCCAGGATCTGCTGGCCCGGGTCCGTGATCGTCCAGGCGCCCTTTCCGGCGCCGCTCATGGTGTCGCCGGTCGCGGCGTCGAGCAGCGCAGGCTGCCCTGCGACGGTGAGCTTCGTGGTGAGGCCCGCCGGCCGGGTGGGCGTGGTGACGCAGGGCTGCGGCTGCCCGTTCGGGAGGGCGGCGGGGCAGGGCGTGATCATGCCCGGGACGGGGGCGGCGGCGCTCCCGAAGGCGAACCCCGCCTCCGCGCCGGCCAGCAGGACGCCCGCCTTACTCACGGTGAGCGCGGTGCTGCCCGGCCCGGGCAGTCGGCACGCACCGCCGTGCACACAGGTGATGACTGCTCCTTCGACCAGGACGAATGACATCAGCCGATCGCCACCTTCCCCTGCTTCAGCGTCAGGCCGACTCCGCCGGCGCTGACGCTCGCCTGTTCCGCGGTCACGCTGAGTCGGGACGGTCCGACGGCCACCTGCACCTGGTCGGCGGAGACCGTGACGGAGGTCTGGCCGGCCGTCACCGTCACCTCGGCGCCGGCCGCGGCGGTGAGGTCGACGTCGCCGCCCGGGCCGATTCGCAGCGCAGTTCCGGAGGCGTGCGAGAGCTGGAACTCCTCGGCGTCGCCCTCGGTGGGCCGGTCCCCGACGGCGGAGCAGGCGGCGGTGCCGACCACCACCTTCAGCCCGGCCGCCTCGATCACCCGGCGGCCGTCCGCCGCGGTGAGGTCGTTGGCTCCCTTGCCGATCGGGCGCGGGTCCGGGCCGGGCGAGACCTCGGTGGGCAGGCACAGCCACCAGTCGCCGGCCTCCGCGGCGGGGCGGGCCATCGCCGGTTCGTTGCTCCACAGGAATCCGCCGACCACCGTGTCGGCCCGGGAACCGCGGACGCCGTGCAGCAGCGCGCGCATGCCCGGGTACACGGGGACGCTCAGGCCGGTGTTGTACCAGGCGAACGGCGCCGCCATCGGCTTGCCGTGCAGCACCGGACCGCCGGGGGCCACGGCGAGGTCCACGCTCGGCGCGGCCGCCGGCGGGCCGGCGCCCTGCCCGTACCGGAGATCGGCGACCCGCCGGTCGGGCTTGGCGGCGGAGACCTCGCCGACGTCGACCGACGGCGAGACGGCGCGGGCGTCGCGGATGCGCTGCGAGATCGCCTCGACGACCGCAGCCGGGCTGCCGCGGCGGGCCGCCTCGGTGTTCCGCCGGTTCGCGCCGTCGCCCCCGCCGCCGGTGTCGAGGCCGAGGCCGATGCCGCCCGGTGCGGCGGTGAAGGAGGCCGCCCGGCCGGTGCAGACGTAGCCCTCGCGGGAGGAGGAATGGGTCAGCTCGATGATCCGGTAGCCCCGCAGCGGGTTCTCGAAGCCGGCCACGCCCGCCGCGACCAGCTGGCCGGTCCGCAGCTCCGGCGTGCCCAGCACGGTGAAGTCGAACGCCGCCACCGAGACGTCGTCGGGCAGGTCGCCCGCGACCCGCAGCGTGGCGGCGGTGGCGGCCCGGACCGGCCGGAACGACGCCAGCCGGGCGACCGTTCCGGTCGCGGGCGCGATCAGCGCGTCCTCACCGGCCAGCGCCGACAGCGCGGCCGACGGGTCGGCCGGGACGGACCGGCCCGGCCCGCTCGGCGGGTGGGTGACCGCCGCGCCGAACTGCACGGTGCCGTCCTGCACCAGGAACTCCGCCCCGCAGTCCCGGGCCAGGTCCGACAGCAGCTCGAAGTCGTTGGGGCCGTCCAGGTTGAAGTCCTGCGGATCCCCGGCCGGGGCGGAGCCGGTCGCGAGGGTGCCGCCGCCGCGCTCGACGATGGCCTTGGCGGCGGCGGCCGGCGTGGTCTGCACGGAGTGGTAGTGCACGAGCCCGTCCCCGTCGGCCGCGCCGGTGGCCGTGAGCAGCCGGTGCGCGGCCTCCTCGTCGCCGGTCAGGCACACGCCCAGCGGCGGGAACCGGGGCGAGACGCCGATCCCGGTCACCCGGCCCCGCAGCACGGCCTGCCGGGAGCCCGGCGCGTCCAGGTACCCGAGCGTGATCACTGTCGGGACGCCGCCGCCCGCCTCGCCGCGCTTGTCGTCCAGCGCGCCCGACAGCGCCCGGTGGGCGGCCAACGGCAGGGCGGCCAGCTCGACGGTGAAGCCGCCGGCCTGGCTGAGCGCGTGGTCCACGGTGATCGCCGCGTCGCTGAGGATGCCCGCCGACGTGGCGTCGTTGGACACCGTGAGGCCCAGCGTCGGGAACGCCACCCGGTACCAGAGGATCACGCCCATCGCTGCGCCACCCCGATCACGATCTCGGTGCCGTAGTGGCCGGGCCCGTTGAGGTTGCCCCGGGCGACCTTCGCGGTCAGCAGGCGGATCGCCAACTGTCCTGCGGTGTGGACGAGTTCGGGTTCGACGACGAGCTTGCGCAGGAACACTGTGCGCGGCCCGGCCGCCCCCTGGCGGACCACCCGGAGCACCAGGTAGCCCGGCGGCGCCACCGCCGTGGGCGCCGGGGCGGGGGCCGCCAGGTCGTACAGCGTCTCCGGCGGGTCGGACTCGGGGGCGGCCAGCTCGGCGTACAGGCCGAAGTCGTAGACGGTGGCGCCGACCGGACAGCTGAACGCCTGCGGAAGGCCCTCGTCGGGCTCCACCGGCAGCCGGTCGAACTCCAGGGCCGGGACGGTCGGGACGGCGGACGTGGTCACAGCTTGCCTCCCAGCTGGCGGCGGACGGGAACCATGTCGCTGACGGTGGGCACGGCCGCGATGCCGGCCGCGAGCAGCATGTCGGCGGCCTCGCCGATCAGTGCGGACAGGCTGGACCGCGGGACCTGCTCCAGGGTGATGTTGGCGTCGATCGCGTCGCGCTTCTGGTTGGACTGGGTGAACCGCAGGCCGGTGATCTGCATGTCGAGGCTGATCGTCATCCCGCACACCACCGGGAGCCCGGCCAGGTTCATCAGCGGTGCCGTGGCCGGCGCCAGGGCCCGCGAGGTGAGCGCCAGCGCCTCCAGGCCCTTCTTCATCAGCAGCCTGGTCCGGCCGACCAGCACCGCCTCGACCGTGATGGTCCTGGTGGTCGGGGAGACCAGCTGCGCCAGTCGGCTGCCCGCGATCTGGGCCACCTGGTAGCCCTCGTCGACGGTCAGGCTGGTGACCGTCAGCAGCGGCACCGGGCCGATCAGCACGGGGACGTTCAAGCCGGACAGCATGACGGGCCTACCTCTCCGGTTTCGGTACGGCGCGGCGACGCAACGGCGGCTGCTGGGCCGGGGCCTCGGCGGGCTCGTCCGGCAGCGGCTCCGCCTCCGTGTGGATCCGGGTCTGCGCGGGCTCCGTGTGGACCCGGATCTGCCCGGGCGGCGGCGCGTCCACGTCCGTCGGGGCTCGCAGCTGCGGCCCGGCGACCGGCCGGCGGTTCTTGACCCTGGTCCGGATCCAGGTCTGCATCTCCTCGATCAGCTCCGCCTCCAGGGCCTGCGACCTCGCGAGGTCCGCGGCATCGGGGTAGTAGTACCGGGCGTTCGGCCAGCTCGCGAAGGTGTGCTCGCCCTTGGACGCGTTGGCGGACGCGTCCATCAGGCGGAGGTTCTTCCGTCGGACGGCGAGGCTGTTCTGCTCGGCGGCGGTCAGCAGCTCGAAGCCCTCCATCCGGGTGATCCGGCTCAGCGAGACGACGTGGTCCACCGCCAGCCGGCCGGAGGAGACGCCCAGCGTGCCGACCTGGTCGACCTCGCCGGAGGCGACGACCTCGGCCCGCTCCCGGGACGCGTTGAAGACCTGCCGCATCCGGGTGAGCGGATCCACCCGAAGGGCGTTCGCGACCTGCTCGGCCTGCCACATCCTGCGGTGCGCCTCGGCGATCTCGCCCGTCCCGGCGTCCCGCTCCCGCACGCCGCCCGGGCGGGTGACGAACTCGCCGGAGAGCCGGTCGAGTTCCGCCCTGATCTTCGCGATCCGGGCGTCGTCCCGGGCCCCCGCCGGGGTCTTCGGTCCGGCCCGCAGCTCCCGCAGCAACGCGTCCCGTTCCGCGTACAGCGCCCGCAGGCGTTCGCTCGCCTCGGCCAGCGCCTTCCCGGCCCGGAGCTGCTCCGGGGTCGGCGGGCGCCAGGCGCGCAGCTCGGCCACGATCTCCTCGAACACCGCCGCCGACCGCTCCGCGGCGAGCCGGTCGACGTACCGCATCGCCACGGCGTCGTCGATGCCACGCTCCTCGGCGATCTTGACGATCTCCTTCACCCGGGCGTACGCGGTGGTGATCGCCTCCTGCTCCGCCGGGCTCAACCGCGTGATGTCGCCCAGGAGTTCGGCGATCCGGGCCTCGCCGCGCAGGGCTTCGACGGTGGCCACGTGCTTCTTGGCGAGGTAGTACATCGCCTCCATCGGCCCGGTCGGGTCGACCAGGAAACCGCCGTGGAGCCGGCCGGCGAACTCGCCCAGGACGCGCTTGAGGCCCTGCTCCGCCGCGGCCCGCGCCTTCAGTACCTCCGCGAGCCTCGGCTCCAGGCCCTCGACCTCGTCGATCTTCGCGAGCAGGTCCCGGTAGCGGGCCGTCGCCGTCGCGACGTCCTTCGCCTCGCCGAAGTCGTGCAACTCGTTCCGGAGGGAGAACAGCCCCTTGGCGTTCGCTCCCCGCTTCAGCAGGGCGACTGCGGACACGTGGAGTTCCAGGGCCACCGAGGCCACGGCGACGGCGACCCAGAGCAACGAGGGCTCGTTCGCGATGAACCTCAGGTCGTACTCGGCGGACGCCTCCTGGTACTCCTCGATCGCCCGTACCGCCTGGGCGGTGGTGATCGCGAGGTTCGCCAGCACGGCGGCCGCGGCGACCCAGCCGCCGACCGGCACCAGCGCCGCGAGCAGCAGCGTGACGGCGAGGACGGCGGCCTCGGTGAACACGTGGAACTTGCCGATGGCCTCGATGTGGTGGTCGACGATCCAGGCGTAGACCGTCCCGTCCTTGACACCCAGGCTGCGCTTCGTCGCTTCCACGAGGCCCGGCTGGCTGAAGACCCGTTCGGAATCCTGCGCCAGCTCCTGCCGGACGGTCTCCCCGTCGGCCTGCCGCCGGTCCGCGACCTCCAGCAGGTAGGCCCGGGCGGCGTCCGCGTCGAGGCGGGAGAGCTTCGCGCGGTCGGTGCCCCGGCCCAGCCGCTCGGGGTCGACCAGCAGGTCGTGTTCGGCGGCGATCGCGGTCTCCCGGTCGGCCCGGGCGCGCAACTCGGCGGCCTCGATCCGGTTCAGGCCCTCCGTCGGGACGTAGATGCCGGGGGAAGGGGCGTAGCCGACCTCGGCCTCCAGATGGACGGCCCGGGCGTACTCGGCGGGGGCGGACGTCCGCGCGATCGCGGCGACCATCGTCTCGACGTACCCGGGGGTGCGCAGCCTGCGCCGCTCCTCCTGGAGCTGGTGGTCGATGTGGGCGAGGACGTCGAGCGCGATCCGCACCGCCTCGGCGCGGAACTGCCCCAGGTAGGCGTTCACCGAGGCCTCGAACGCCTCTTCGGTGAGGCCGCACCGGGCGAGCGCCTCGGCGAGGCGTCGGTGGGCCTCCATCTGCTCGGCGGAGGGCGGCGGGGGGTGCTCGGCCATGCCGAAGGCCTGCTGTTCGTCCAGGTTCCTCGAGGTCCGCCACAGGAGATAGAGCTCCTCCCGGCCGAACAGCGCGGCCGCCGCGGCCTCGGTCCGGGCGGTCTCGGCCGCGCGGTCGCGCTCGTCCGCCAGGAACCGGTCGACCGAGGCGTCCAGCTCCGCCCAGCTCCCCGGCCCGGCGGTGACGGTGTCCAGGTAGGCGGCGCGCTGCTCCGGCGTCATCGCGGCGAGCCTGCGCCCCAGCCGCACGGACGCGGTGAGGTCCGGCACGGACAGCGGCCGGTCGTCCACCAGGAGGGCCCGCCGGACGTCCTCGGGCAGGTCCGCGACTTCCCGGCGCAGATGTTCCTCGACGACATCCGCCCGCACGCCGCGCCGGCGGGCCGCCGCCTCCGGGCCGGTGCCGGCCTTCGTGCCCGGCGGCAGGCCCATCGCCTGCCGGAGCCGCTCCTCCGTCTCCGCCTCGATCCGCTCCCGCTCGGCCTCGGGCAGCAGCGCCGTCTCGGTCTCGGTGGCGTCGGTGACGGTCAGGTCGAGGTAGCCGCGATGGGCCTCCTGGTCGGTGACGGACCGCCCGTGGGCGCCCGTCCAGTGCCACCAGGCCAGCCGCCGTTCCACCTCCTGCTGGTCCGTGATCCGGTAGTACTGGCGGACGAACTCGCGCAGCAGGTCGTCCGGGCCCATCTCGTGGTCCACCCGCACCCGGAACCGCAGCCGGGTGGGCCCGCGCACCGCACCCGCCGACGTCCGGCGCTTCGCACCGGACCCGGCCCGGTCGGCGGGGCGCTCCCGCCCCGGCAGCCGGTCGGGCGGCGGCGGGGGAGCGGCGGTCTCCGTGCCCTGGTCCGCCGCCGACTCCGACAGCGAGAACGCCAGCAGCGGGCCGCCGCCGGCCGGCGGGCCGGCCATCGGCGCGGGCGGTGCGGGGGCTGCGGCGGCCAGCAGGTCCGCCCCGGCCAGCGCCCGGCCGACCGCCTCCAGCAGGACCTGCTCCACCTCCCGCGCCACGTCCGGGGGCAGCTGCACCGGACCGGCGTCGAAGACCACCGTCTCCGGGAGGTGCACCCGGATCCGCCGCACCTCGGCGCCGCTCATGACTCCTGCTCCCACTGCGGCAGCCGGCCCGCCAGTTCGGGCTGCTCCTCGGGCTCCGGCTGGGCCGGCGCGTACGGTGGGCGGTTCATCCGGTTCACCGCCAGCAGCTCTCCGGCCTGGCGGAGCCGGGCGGCGACCGCCTCCTCGACCGCCCGGCCGAGCTCGGCCAGCCGGTCCGGCGACGGCGTGCCGACGACCGTCACGGTGATCGGGAACTCCCACTCGATCCGGGGCATGCGCTCGGCTCTCCTTCGTCCCTGGAGGGCTCAGCTCAGCGCCCGGTAGAGCGCGTCGTAGACGGTGTCGGCCGCGACTGCTCCGGTCGCCCGGTCGGTGCCGCCGGCCAGCACCACGTGGATCGGGAAGACGTAGTGGATGTCGGCGCCCCCGGCCGCCTCGTCCGCTCCGGCCGCCCCGATCGCTCCGGGCGGCGCGACGGCCTGCCCGCCGTCCGGTTCGGGCACGGTGCCCTGGTACCCCTCCGACATGGGATCCTCCTTCCGCGCGGCTGACGGCCGGTCAGCCCGGCAGGGCCGGAACGGCCTGCAGGCAGACGCAGTTGAACGTGGTGGTGGGCACGCCGTCGATCACGATGGTGGTGGCGACCGAGGTGATGTAGCAGTCGTTGAAGGCGATGCTGTTGAAGGTCCAGTCGTTCCCCTTGGCCTCCTGCACGGCGATGGTGAACGCGGTGCTGTTCAGCGCCATCGTGGTGAGAGTCGCCACCGCCGTGCCGATCGCCTTGACCGCCATGGTGAAGGTGAACGCCTGCGGCTGGACGATGTGCGCGACGTTGTCCGCCTCCAGCGAATGCAGCGGCTGGACGGGCACGTTGAAGGTCGGGTTGAACGAGTCGATCGGCGTCACCGCGACGCCGTTCAGCATCACCGTCAGCCGGGTGTCCCATTTCAGGGCGTCGGGCATGGTGTCTCACTCCTTCTGGGTGTTCCTGCTCGCTCAGCCCTTGAGCACGAGGTCGATCGTCAGCCGGTGGATCGCTCCCGCGTAGACCACCTCGACGCTCATGTCGACGGACCGGTTCGCCCGGGCGGTGCTGATCTCGCCGGCCTCTTCGGTCGTGAGGTCCGCCGTGTCCTTGTCCAGCAGTGTCAGCAGTGGGACGACCACGCCGAATCCGTCGATGACCTGCCGCGCCACCAGCGGCGACAGCACCGCCTGCACGACCGTCTCGACGGTGCGGAGCCCGACCCGGGACAGGCGCACGTTGCCGAGCGCCGGGATCAGGGCGGCCTTGATCCGGAAGTTGATGTCGTCGAGGACGCGAACGATGTCGACGTACTTCTTGTCGTGGCTCCAGTCCGAGGTGTAGCCCTCGCCGAGGTACAGGGCCTGGCCCGGCAGCAGCACCGGCTTGGTGATCCAGTTGACCCCGACCTGGTCGAAGGCGTCGATCTCGTTGTCGGAGAACACGTCGGGCATCGCGACGCTGATCGGCTTGAGCAGCAGCGAGATGTGCGGCTCGCAGCCCGCGATGACGCCGGCCAGTGCCGCGGCGACGTCGTCCGGCGACCGGTGGGCGATCAGCACCATCCGCTCGTCGATCAGCGGCGGGACGACGAGCTTGGCCAGATCGTCGGTGGTCACGCCCTGATCGAGCATGGCCACGCCGATCCGTTCCTTGCCGTCGCCGAGATCGGCCGTCACGTGGTTCTTCAGCTTCGTGAGGGCGTCCGAGTTGTCCGAGTTGTTCGAGGCGAGCGGGGTGCGGGCGAGCAGCACGATCTGGACGTCGAGCTTGTCGACCTCGGTCAGGCCGTCCTCCCACTTGGGGGAGTCCGGCGCCAGCGGGACGCCCCAGACCACGGTCGGGGGCGGGGTCTGCGCGAACGCCGTGCGGATCGCCGTCGCCAGGTCGCTGTCGCTCTCCTGGGTGACTTTCGTTCCGATGTTGTAAGCGGCGCTCAGCTCGCTGTCCAGGGTGAGATCGAAGGTGGGAGGGGTCCCGGTGGACGGCGCGCTCACGGCGGTCACTGTGTGGACCTCCGACTGGACGTGGCCGGCCTGCGTGGCGTCGGTGAACCGCACCAGCACCGGTGCCGGAACCTTCGCTGCCACGGTGGCCTTTTTGTCTCCCTTGGTCGCTTGCGCCGTCAAGGTGGTCCCGCCGAGGGACTTGAGGTTCTCCGCGGCCGTGACCGGCGAGGTGAACCGCGCCGGGTCGGTGGCCGGCGTACCGAATCCGGCCCGGCCGACGATGGCGATGTTGCCGAACGCCCGCACCGCCGGTGCGAACAGTTCGCTGCGGGGGTTGACCGTGATGTATTTGACCGGCATCGACCGCTCCCTACGTGATGCGGTGACGGCGCGTCGGTCCGGGCCGATCCTGGGCCGGGCGAGAACTCGTCCGGGGCGGTCCCGGCCGGCGGGCTTCGAAGGTGGTCTGCAGGTTTCGGGTCTTCAGGTTCCAGCGGCGCCCTCTCGCTCAGGTCGTGGTCTCGAATGCGGCTACGAAGCCGTCCGTGGCCAGCAGGTCGGTCACCTGCTGCTCCAGGCCGGCGGGTTCGGGGTTCGGAAACGTCGCCGCCCGGGGGAAGACCGCCAGCCATGCGCCGGCGGCCAGCACCGCCCCGCCGTCGTACGCGTCGGGGTGCGGACGGGACTCGTCCAGCGCCTGCCGGCTCTGCACCAGGCGGCGCAGCGCACCGGCGAGGTCGTCCAGGTCGGGGAAGACCAGCGCCGAGATGCGCAGTCGGAAGTCACGGCCGGGCGCGGCGGGGTCGAACGGCGGGGGCTGCGCGTAGTGCAGCCGGTAGAGCCGGGGGAACTCCGCCTGGAGTTCCTGGTAGTCGGCCACGTGGGCACGGCGCATCAGGTCGGCGAGGTCGAGGAAGGCGAACCGGGCGGCGAACTCCTGCTGGGAGAGCCCGGTGAGGTCCTCGGAGGCGAGGGCGTCCAGCGCGCCACTGGTCAGCGCGACCTGGGCGGTGACCCGGGTGTCCAGCGCGACGTCGATCCAGAGCGGCGGGCCGGTGCGCGGGACCTCCAGGACGGCCCGCGCCTGGGCGGTGTCGGGCAGCAGCTTCTCCCAGTTCGCCCGTACCGTCAGCGGGTCGTCGAGCGGAACCTGGAACTGCGTCGTCAGGACGCGGGGGGCCGCCAGGACCCGCACCTCCAGGGTGCTGGGCTCGTACACGGACGCCAGCAGCGAGCGCAGCCGGTTCTTGTCGGGGTCGTCGGCGGGTACCAGCAGGTCCTGGATCCGGGCCGGATCCAGGTATCGGATCATCAGCTGATCGCAGAATGTGTTCATGCCAAATCCCGCGTGCGTCGCGCACTGTGCATGGTGAATCGCGCGGACCGTCCGTCACGAAGCGCACGAGGGGTGTCGCTTCGGACCGGACGCTCGGTTCACGGCCACCCTACGCCGCCCCTTTTCGACCGAACAGCCCTGACGGTCAGTGGCTCCGGGCCCGGCGTCCGGTCCGGACGGGCGCTAATGCTCCGGCAGTTCCTGGGCGGGCAGCCGGCCGGCCCGGACGGCGTCGACCAGCGCCCGGTGGTCGCGTTCGTTCCGGTCGGCGTACGCCTCGGCGAACGGCACCAGGGCGCGGTCGAACGCGTCGCCGTTGCCCAGGTAGGCGGCGATGGCGATCCGGTCGCCGGAGCGGGCGTGGGCGCGGGCCAGGGTGAAGCCGCAGATCTCGCCGAACGCCTTCATGCCGGCCGGCAGCAGGTCCTCGGCGACCACGATGCCCTTCCAGTCGCGCAGTTGGCGGACGTAGAAGTCGCGGCGCTTGCCGTCGATGCCCAGCGCCCGTTCCCAGCCCAGGAAGATGTCGCTGGCGGCCTGCATCAGCCGCTGGCCGGAGACCACCCGTTCGCCCTGGTTGTCGTACGCGCCGGAGCCGAGGTGGGCGGCCAGGACGGACTGGTCGGCCTCCTTGGCCTGGAGGAACAGCGGGTCGCGGCCGTCGCGGCCGAGCAGCAGGAAGATCCAGCAGCGGGTGCCGACACTGCCGACGCCGACCACCTTGCGGGCCACGTCGACCAGCCGGTAGTCGGCCAGCAGGCTGCGCCGGTCGGACGCGAGGGTGCGGCCGTAGCGTTCGATCATGCCGTGGAACTCCCGTTCCAGCGCGGCGCGTTCGATCTCCGGCAGCAGTTCGTCGATGGGCACCAGCAGCGGCGGGTCGGGGGCGATCCGCACCTCGCCGTCGCTCACCCGGGTGAGTTTGTCGAAGACCTGGAGGCTGTCGCGGGTACGGGCCTTCGCCATGCTGCGGTCCAGCGCCTTCCGGCCGCGCTTCCGGAGGTGTTCGGTGGCCAGCGTCCGGAGCTGGTCGGCGTCCATCCGGCTGTACCAGACGTCGAGGTTGCGCATGCCGGCGAAGCGGATCATCGACTCGCGGTAGGCACGGACGGTCGCCCGTACGATGTCGGCCCGCACTCCGTCGTCGAAGTCGTTGGCGCGTCCGGCGATCACCAGGCTGGCCGCGAGCCGCTTGACGTCCCACTCCCAGGGGCCGGGCAGCGTCTCGTCGAAGTCGTTGATGTCGAACAGTAGTTGACGCTCCGGCGAGGCCAGCAGCCGGAAGTTCAGCAGGTGGGCGTCACCGCACAGCTGGGCCCGGATGCCGGAGTCGGGCGAGCCGGCCAGGTCCGAGGCCATGATCGCGGCGGCGCCCCGGTAGAACCGGAACGGCGACTCCGTCATCCGGGCGTACCGGATCGGCACCAGCTCGGGCACTCGGGTCGCCGACTGCGCCTGAAGGATCTTCAGCGGGTCCGGACGGTTCTTCCCGGGCCGGAACTCCGCGTGGCTCGAACGCGGGGCACGGCGCCGGGCCGCCCGTCCGAGCGCCGCCCGCTCCTCGGGCGTCGCGCCCGGCACGGCCCGGATCGCCGTGGTCGACTCCTGCGCCATCAGAGGCCTCCTCGCGGTTCTTGCGGCCGCCGGTTCTCGGCGCCCGGCGGACGCCCACCCCCGATCATCTCGGCACCGGCCGGATCCGGCCTGTCGGAGCGGTGCGGCTGTTGTCGGCCGCGCCCGGTGCTCGGCGGCCCGCGACGAAGGGGACGCGACCGCCGGCGCGCCGCCGAGGGGCCGAGAGCGACGGGCCGTCCGGTCCGCGCGAGTTGGGCCCGGACGGGGCGAGCCGGCCGGTGCTCGCGCGGTTCCGCAACCGATCGGCGGGCGGCCGGGCGGTGACTCAGCGTGCCGAGCGCCGCCGGCGGGCGGTTCGGACACCGTGCGCCACCGGGGTCGACCCGCACGTTCGGCCGCTGCCCGCGCTCGGCGGCTCAGCGCCCCCTGGCGGACCAGTAGGGCGCGGCGTGCGCCAGGGCGCGGCCCTCCAGGGCGGCGACCAGGCGTTCGAAGAGGTGGAGGGCGGCGGGGCCGGACCAGTCCGGCGGCAGGACCTGCGGGGGCAGGCCGGGGTCGCGGAACGGGAGCTTGCGCCAGTCGTCGACCACCGACAGGTAGCCGACGAAGGCGTCCCGGCCGTCCACGAACGCGGCGGTGGCCAGCAGGTCGGCCTCGGCCGTGCGGTCGGTGAGGAACTCCCGGTAGCGGCGGTCGATCTCGGCCAGGTCCCAGCCCTTGCGGACCATTCCGGCGAGGTCCTGCCCGCCGACGTGGTCGCCGGTGAAGACGGCGCACTGGTCGGTCAGGTCGAGTTCGGCGATGGCCCGGACGGCGGCGGGGAGCATCCGGGCGGGGGCGATCCACACCGCCGCGCCGATGTTGCCGAAGCCGAGCGCGGCCAGGTGCGCGGTCAGCTGGTGGCGCTTGGCCCGGGCGGACTCCGGCACCGAGAAGTTGACGAGGCACCAGCCGTCGGCGAGGTCGGCGGGCTGCCGGGCGTGCCAGATCACCTCGTCGCCGGCGGCCAGCGCCTCCAGCGCGGCGGGCGTCAGCGCGTAGCCGCGCACCCCGGAGCGGGTCTGCGCCTCCAGCCAGCCGCGCTGCTTGAGGCGGAACACCGCGGTGCGGACGCTGGAGGCGTCCAGGCCGGCCTGGGTGAGCAGCTCGACGGTGCCGGCGATCGGCATCCAGTTGCCCAGCTTGCGGACGACGGCGCCGAGGAAGGTCACCAGCACGGTCCGGGAACGGCGCGCCGCGGCGGGCCGGGCCTCCATCGTCTCGCTCATCCCACCGAGTATGGCGGACGCCGAACCGATGATCGGACCGCGGTGGTCATGCGGACACCTCGATCCGGCCCGGCGTCCACCGCAGGTGCACCGTCCCGGGAGCGCCGTCGCGCAGCAGCGACAGCCGCGGCGGGACCCGGTCGGTGCGCGAGGTGGGCGGCCGGCGGCGACCGGCCCGCCACTGGACCGGCCACTCGGCGCCCGCGCCCCGGTAGTCCTGTTCGGCGGCCGCGTGCAGCGTCCACTGCGGGTCGTACAGCTGGGTGCGGCCCAGCGCGCACAGGTCGGCGCGCCCGGCCAGCAGGATCGAGTTGACGTCGTCCCAGGAGGAGATCGCACCCACCGCGATCACCTGCACCCCGGCCGGGGCGGCCACCCGGTGGCGGATCCGGTCGGCGAACGGCGTCTGGTAGGAGCGCCCGTAGGCCGGCCGCTCGTCCTTGGCGACCTGCCCGGAGGAGACGTCGATCGCCGCCGCGCCGTGCTCGACGAAGGCCCGGGCGATCTCCACCGCGTCCTCCGCGGTGGTGCCGTCCGGCAGCCAGTCGGTCGCCGAGATGCGCACCGTCACCGGGATCCGCTCCGGCACGGCCCGCCGGACCGCGTCGAACACCTCCAGCGGGAAGCGCAGCCGCCGCTGCAGGCTCCCGCCGTACTCGTCGGTGCGGCGGTTGGCGACGGGGGAGAGGAAGGAGGAGAGCAGGTAGCCGTGCGCGGCGTGCACCTCGATCAGGTCGAAGCCCGCGTCCACCCCGCGCCGGGCGGCGGCCTCGAAGTCGGCCACCACCCGGTCCAGGTCGGCCCGGGTCGCCTCGCGCGGCACGTGGCAGCCCGGCCCGTACGGCAGCGGGGACGGGCCGATCACCTCCCAGTTGCCGTCCGGCAGCGGCTCGTCGATGCCCTCCCACATCAGCCTGGTCGAGCCCTTGCGGCCGGAGTGTCCGAGCTGCAGGCCGAGCTTCGCCGAACTGCGCTCGTGGACGAAGGAGGTGACGCGCCGCCAGGCCTCGCGCTGCCCGTCGTCCCACAGGCCCGCGCAGCCCGGGGTGATCCGGCCCTCGGGGGAGACGCAGACCATCTCGGTCATCACCAGGCCCGCGCCGCCGAGCGCCTTGGAGCCCAGGTGCACCAGGTGGAAGTCGCCGGGCACGCCGTCCGTCGCGGAGTACATGTCCATCGGCGAGACGATGATCCGATTGTTCAGTTCCAGTGCGCCGATCCGCACCGGCTGGAACATCGCCGGGGCCGCCGCCGTCCCCTGCCGCGCGGCGAACTCGCCCTCCACCAGGGCCGCGAACTCCGCGTCCCGCTCCTTCAGGTTCTCGAAGGTGATCCGGCGCGAGCGGGTCAGCAGGTTGAAGACGAACTGGGCCGGCTCCTGGTCGGCGTACATGCCGATGTTCTCGAACCACTCCAGCGAGGCCTGCGCGGCCCGCTGCGTCGACTCCACCACCGGCTTGCGCTCCGCCTGGTACGCGGCCAGCGCCTCGGGCACGGACGGCTGCTCGTGCAGGCAGGCCGCCAGCGCCAGGGCGTCCTCCATGGCGAGCTTGGTGCCGGAGCCGATCGAGAAGTGCGCGGTGTGCGCGGCGTCGCCCAGCAGCACCACCTCGCCGTCGTACCAGCGTTCGTTGCGGACGGTGGTGAAGTTCAGCCAGCGCGAGCCGTTGGACAGGACCTGATGGCCCTTCAGCTCCTCGGCGAAGATCTCGGCGATCCGGGAGACCGCGTGCTCGTCCGACTCGCCCGGCCCGAACTCCCGCCCGTCGGTGCGGTCGAAACCGGCCCGCCGCCACACCTCCTCGTGCATCTCCACGATGAACGTCGAACCCGCCTCCGAGTACGGGTAGCCGTGGATCTGCATGGTGCCCCACTGCGTCTGCTTGACGAAGAACTGGAACGCCTCGAAGACCAGGTCGGTGCCGAGCCAGATGTACTTGTTGCGCCGCCGGTCCAGCGACGGGCGGAACACCTCGGCGCGCTCGGCCCGCACCGCGGAGTGCACCCCGTCCGCGGCCAGCACCAGGTCGTGGCCGGCCCGCAGCTCCTCGACGCCCGGCGCCGGAGTGCGGTAGTGGACCCGCACGCCGAGCTCCGCAGCCCGCTGCTGGAGGATCCGCAGCAGCTCCTGCCGGCCCATCGCGGCGAAACCCTGCCCGCCGACGGTGAACCGGTGGCCGCGGAAGTCGACGTCGATGTCGGTCCAGCGGGCGAAGCCGCGCTCCATCGCGGCGTGCACCGCCTCGTCCGCGCCCGCGATGCCGGTCAGCGTCTCGTCGGAGAACACCACGCCGAAGCCGAAGGTGTCCTCGGGGGCGTTGCGCTCCCACACCGTCACCCGGTGCGCCGGGTCCAACTGCTTCATCAGCGAGGCGAAGTACAGCCCACCGGGCCCGCCGCCGACCACCGCGATCCTCATGCCGTGCCCTCCACTGCCGTACCGTCGCCCGCCGTGCCCGCCGCCGAGTGCTCGACGAGCCGACGGAGCCGGAAATGCTGGAGCTTGCCGCTCGGATTGCGCGGCAGCGCCTCGACGAACCGCACCTCGCGCGGGTACTTGTACGGCGCGAGCTGCTGCTTCACGTGGTCCTGGATGCTCCGGGCGGTCGCCGGGTCCGCCGCCGCGCCCGCCCGCAGCACCACGAACGCGCAGACCACCGAGCCGCGTTCGGCATCGGGCGCGGCCACCACCGCCGACTCCAGCACGTCCGGGTGGGTGTCCACGGCGGCCTCCACCTCCGGGCCCGCGATGTTGTAGCCGGACGAGACGATCATGTTGTCGCTGCGCGCCCGGTACCAGAAGTAGCCGTCCTCGTCGCGGACGAAGGTGTCCCCGGTGACGTTCCAGCCGTTGACGACGTAGTCCGCCTGCCGCTCGTCGTCCAGGTAGCGGCAGCCGACCGGGCCGATCACCGCCAGCCGGCCCTCCACGCCCGGGCCGAGCTCCTCGCCGTCCGGGCCCAGCACCGCGGCCCGGAACCCCGGCACCGGCCGGCCCGTCGCACCGGGGCGGATCTCGTCCCCGGCCGCCGAGACGAAGATGTGCAGCAGCTCCGTCGCCCCGATGCCGTCCACCACCCGCAGACCGGTCTCCGCGCGCAGCCGCTCCCACACCTCCCGGGGAATGTGCTCACCCGCGCTCACCGCGACCCGCAATCCCGAAAGCCGCTGCGCCAGACCGGACTTGACGATCTGCCGGTACGCGGTCGGCGCCGTCGCCAGCACCGTCACCCCGTGCTCCGCGACCAGCGCGGCCAGCTCCGCCGGCGTCGCCGACTCGGTCAGGAACGCGCACGCCCCGGCCCGCAGCGGGAACACCACCAGCATCCCCAGCCCGAAGGTGAACGCCAGCGGCGCCGTGCACGCCACCAGGTCGTCCGGCCGCAGCCGCAGCGTGCACCGGCCGAAGGTGTTGTCGATCGACAGCAGATCGCGGTGGAAGTGCACCGTGACCTTCGGGACGCCGGTGGTCCCCGAGGTCGGCCCGAACAGCGCCACGTCGTCCGCCGCCGTGTCCGCCGCCGCGAACCGGCCGGCCTTCCCGGCCGCCCGCCGCACCAGGTCGTCCGCCGCGTCGCCGCCGACCGCCACCACCGCGAGGCCGGGCAGACCGTGCACCCCGGCCAGGCCCCGCACCTCGTCCAAGAAGCGGTGGTCGACCAGCGCCACCGCCGGCCGGGTCTTCGCCACGATCGGCCCCAACTCCCGCGCCCGCAGCGCCGCCATGGTCGCCACCGCGATCCCGCCGGCCCGCAGCACGCCCAGCCAGGCCGCCACCGCCCACGGATTGTTCGGCGAACGCAGCAGCACCCGGTTGCCCGGCACCAGCCCCAGGTCCTCGGTCAGCACCTGCGCGACCTGCGCCGACCGCGCCTGCAACTCGCCGTACGTCCACACCTCCCCGCCCGGCGTGCGCAGCGCCGGCCGGTCCGGGCCGAACTCCGCCACCTGGCGGTCCAGCAACTCCACTGCGGCGTTCAGGCGTTCGGGATACTGCAGCAGCTCGGTGGTGAACTCCAGCACCGGCCACTGCCCGACCGGCGGCAGGTGGTCGCGCGCGAAGGTGTCACGGAAACCGGACTCCGTCATCTGCCGTCCCCCGCCCGGATCATGCCCTCCTGGACCACCGTCGCCAGATGGACCCCGTCCGGCGTGAAGAACCGCCCCTCGCCGAGGCCCCGGCCCGACTCCGCCGCCACCGCCTGCTGCGCGTACAGCAGCCACCCGTCCAGCACCCCGGGGCGCGGCGGACGGTGGAACCACATCGCATGGTCCAGACTCGCCGTCACCAGCCCCGGCCGCGCCCACGCCAGGCCCAGCACCCGCAGCACCGGCTCCAGCACCGTGTAGTCGCAGACGTACGCCAGCGCCGCCGCGTCCCGCTGCGCCTCGCTCAACCCCTCCACCGGCCGCAGCGCGTCGAACGGCCGCACCCAGACCGCCTGGTGCGGCGCCCGCCCGCCGTCCACCGACAGGTACACCGGGCCGGGCACGTGCCGCAGGTCGAAGCTGCGGCCCGCCGACCAGTACTCCTTGGACGCCCCGGTCATCGTCCCGCCCGAGCGCTCCGCCAAGTACGCGGCGGAGCCCGGCAGTTCCTCGGGACCGGGCAGGCCGTCGGCGGCCCAGTCGGGCAGCGCGGCGGCGAAGCTGCCGCCGGGCTCGCCCGTCGCGAAGTTGGCCAGGCACACGTACAGCGCCTTGCCGCGCTGGTAGGCGCGCACCTGCCGGGTCGCGTAGCCGCGGCCGTCGCGCAGCAGCTCCACCTCGTGGCGCACCGGTTCGCCGATCTCGGCGGGCCGCATGAAGTAGGAGTGCATCGAGTGCAGCACCTTGCCGTCCTCGACCGACCGCATGGCCGCGGCCGCCGCCTGGGCGACCAGGTCGCCGCCGTAGGCCTTGGGCCACGGGCAGGGCTGGGTGACGGCGGTGAACGCGAGGTCGAAGTGCTCGGGCGCGACGGGCTCCAGGGCGACGGCCGCGCCGAAGAACTCCGAGGTGGTGTCGGCCATCAGGGCCGGTCCAGCCAGTCGGGCAGTTCCGCGTCCGGCACCTCGGGCAGGTTGACCACGATGTTCTCCGGGGTGCGGGTGGTCATCCAGGTCAGCGGGCGGTTGCGGTCGACGTTGCACTCCACGTGCGGCATGAACGGCGGGACGAACACCCAGTCGCCCTCCGCCAGGTCGACGTAGTCGGCGAACTTCGCGCCGAAGTAGATCCGGCCCCGGCCGGACAGCACGTAGCCGCCGGTCTCCGCCTCGCCGTGGTGGTGCGGCACCGACCGGTAGCCCGGCTCGTTGCCGACCTTGCCGAACCACAGCCGGGTGGCCGGGGTGTGCTGGATGCTGATGCCGGAGATCCGGGTGGCGCCGGCCGACTGCCCGGTGTCCCCGGGCTCGTCGCCCGCCCTGGTCACCACCGGGACCACCAGGCCGCTCTCGGTGGCGTACATCGAGTTGTCGCCGTCGAGCAGGTACGAGCTGTAGTCGGGGGAGTTGCCGGGGGTGGGGTCCATGGGAAGCTCCTCGTCGTGGCTGGGGGGTCGGTTCGAGAGGGTTCGCTCTGATGGATCGTCGGCTCTGCCGCGCCCGGCGGCGGTGCGGCTCGCCGGGCGCGGCGGTCAGTCGGTGAGGCGCACCGTGTTGCGCAGCGCGCCGATGCCTTCGATCGACGTCTCCAGCACGTCGCCGTCGGCCAGGAAGCGCTGCGGGTCGCGGGCCGCGCCGACGCCGCCGGGCGTCCCGGTCAGCACCAGGTCGCCCGGGCGCAGCAGGGTGAACGAGGAGGCGTACGCCAGCAGGTCGGCGGCGTCGAAGACCAGCGTCCCGGTGCCGGCGCGCTGCACCTCCTCGCCGTTGACCCGGCAGACCACCTCCAGCCCGGCCGCCGGGTCCACCTCGTCCGGGGTGACCACCTCCGGGCCGACCGGGCAGGACCCGTCCCAGGCCTTGCCCTGCAACCACTGCGTCGTCCGGTTCTGCCAGTCCCGCACCGAGACGTCGTTCGCCACCGTGTAGCCGGCGATCCCGGCCAGCGCCGTCGCCCGGTCGGCGCGGTGCAGCGGCGCGCCGACCACCACCGCGAGCTCCGCCTCCCAGTCGACCTGCAGGCCGCGCGGCAGCACCAGGTCGTCCACCGGGCCGGTCAGGGTGTCGGCGAACTTCGCGAACAGCGTGGGGTGGGCCGGGAGTTCACGCCCCATCTCGCGGATGTGCTCGGTGTAGTTCAGCCCGCAGCAGAGCACCTTGGCGGGCGTGGGCAGCGGCAGCACCGGGACGGCGCCGGGGATCTCCGCGCCGGCCCGCACCGGGGCGCCGGCGCGGAGGAACGCCGACAGGTCGGGGGCCGGCAGCGCGTGCCAGGCGTCCCCGTGCCGGACGGCGGCGGTGGTGCCGCCGTCCGGGCGGCCGACCGTTGCGAGACGCATGGGAGGGACCTCCACTTCGGCACCGCTGTCCGCCACCCGGTGCCGGGCGCGTTGTTTCAATGGTTCTGCGGTCGTCACAGAACTGTCAATAGCTGCTACGGTGACGCACCGACGGCACCCGACCCGCAGGAGTCCTCCATGGCGAGCTACTCGGCCCCCGTTCCGGTCAACCCCGCGTCGCTGCCCGAACCGCGCGGCTACTCGCACGGCACGCTCTGCGGCAACACCCTGCACCTCGGTGGCCAGACCGCCCTCGACCGGAACATGCGGATCGTCCCCGGCGGCATCGTCGAGCAGTTCCGGCAGGCCTTCGGCAACGTCCTCGCCACCCTCGCCGAGGTGGGCGGCCGTCCGCAGGACCTGGTCAGCATCACCCTCCACCTCACCGACATCCCCGACTACCAGGCGCACGGCAAGCAGATCGGCGAGGTCTGGCGCGAGCTCGCCGGCCCGGTCTACCCGGCGATGGCCGGCATCGGCACCACCGCGCTGTGGCAGCCGGAGGCGATGATCGAGATCCTCGGCGTCGCGGTGATCCCGGACGAGCGGCTGATCCGCCCGGCGTCGTCCTGATCCGTCACGGTCGATCGATCTTCGGGACACGGCAACGCCGAAGGGCGGCGGCGCGCAGAGGAGGGGAGTCCCTGCGCGCCACCGCCCTTCGACGGGTCGCGGGTGGAGCGTCGTCAGCCGGCGAAGGCCGCCGTGCCGTGAGGGGTGCCCAGCCCGGTCGGGCCGTCGTAGCCGGTGGTGGCGGTGCACAGGTAGCTCGGCGAGCAGCTGCCGTTGGAGCCGGTGGTGACGTCGTACAGGGAGCCGGTGTGCGCGTACGGGAACGAGGACGGGTAGGAGCCGGTGGACGGCGTCCCCGCCAGCGCGTACACGCTCGCGATGATCGGCGAGGAGGCGCTGGTGCCGCCGTACACCGCCCAGCCGCTGCCGCCGTACGTCTGGTAGACGGCGACGCCGGTGGCCGGGTCGGCGACCGCAGAGACGTCGGCCACGGTCCGCTTGGCGCAGCCGGTGTCCTTCTGCCAGGTCGGCTTGGCGTCGTAGGCCGAGCAGCCGGAGCCGGTGCCCTCGGTGGAGTTGGTGTACCAGACCGACTCGCCCCAGCCGCGGGTGCTGGAGTTGCGGCTCAGCGAGGTGCCGCCGACCGCGGTGACGTACTTCGAGGCGGCCGGGTACTGCGCGCCGTACGCGCTGTCGCCGGAGGAGACCGTGATGGCCACGCCCGGGTGGTTGAAGTACGAGCTGTCGTACGAGGTGTCGGACGAGGATTCGCCGCCGCCGTAGCTGTTGGACACGTACTTGGCGCCCAGCGCGACCGCCTCGTTCACCGACTTGCCGAGGTTGGCCATGGTCGCGCTGGTCGCCTCGACCAGGATGACGTGCGCGTTCGGCGCGACCGCCGAGACCATGTCCAGGTCGAGCGAGATCTCGCCCGCCCAGCCGGAGTTGGGGCTCGGCAGCGAGGAGCCGCCGGTCTGGTTGACCTTCTTGAAGCAGCCGTTCGCGGTGGTGCAGGCCGGCAGGCCGTACTGTGCGCGGTAGACCGCCATGTCGGCCTCGGCGTTCGGGTCGTCGTACGCGTCGACGATCGCGATGGTGGCGCCCGCGCCGCCGTTCGCCGGCAGGTTGTACGCACTCGTCAGGTCCGACGGGCCGTAGCCCGACGGGGTCGCGTTCGGCGTGACGCCGAGGGCGTGGACGTGCTGGGTCGCGTTGGTGACCTTCAGCGCGTGGCAGCCCATGGTGTCGCCCTTGGCGAGCGTGTCGCACGCCCGCACCCAGGACACCCCGCCCTTGCTGTACGCGGTGGGTGCGGACCGGGCGTCGGCCGGCGAGGCCGCGGCCAGGCCGGTGAACGCGGTGAGGGCGAGGGCGGCGGCGCTGATGAGGGTGGGCGCGGTGGGGGTACGCAAGGAACTGCCTCCTGGGGTCGGAGCACAACGGAGGGGCCGCGGGCGGCGGACGGGCCGAACACGCGGCGGGGCAGGCAGGAGCGGCGGCATGACTGGGGGCGCCGGGGCTCCTGCACCGGGAGTGATCGCACGGTTGAGCCGTCACCGACGCTAGTGATGGTGTCCCGTCAACTGCAATGAGCGGCAAGGAGATTGGACCTGCCCTTTACCGCCCGGGGGTCCCGGGTGACGGTTCCTCCATACACAGAACCGCGGAGGTAAAGGACGCCTGTGTTTCTCATCCGGGACACAGGTTCCGTACCGCACGTCCAGGTCCCGACCCGGCTGTCCGAAACAGTGTCCGAAAAGTTGTGGCGATGATGTGTGTACGCTCCGCTAGAATCCGCCTGCTCGAACTCCGGTGATCAGCACCGGTGTTGGGCAGTCGAACCATGGGGGGTTTGATGAGAGTGCTGCCGTTCTTCGGCAGAAACGCGCGTTCGGTGGGGGTGTTCGCGGCCGGTGCGCTGCTGGCCACCTCGCTGATCGCACAGTCCGGCACCGCCTTCGCGGCGGCCGCCGACCCGTCCGGCGCCGCGGCCAAGCCCGCGGCCGAAGCGCCGCAGACGCCCGCCGCGGCCGCCCCGCAGGCGGCGAAGGCCGAGCCGCAGGCCGCACCGAAGGCTGACCCGCAGGCCGAGCACCAGGCCGCCGCGAAGGCGCTGCAGGAGTCCGACCCGGCCGGGGCCTGCCCGGCGGTGCTCGACCCGCAGGCGCCCGTCACCTGCGCGCTGGGCGAGAACACCACCACGAGTTCCACGTTCGACCTGACGCAGGGTCACGACCTGGTCCTGTTCCAACTGCTGGCGACCCAGCAGTACTACCTGACCTGGACGCTCACCGCACCCGACGGCTCGGCCGTCGCCTGCGAGAGCGTGCGCAGCTACACCGGGGCGATCCGCTGCGCGACCGCGCAGGCAGGCACCTACACGCTGAAGCTGAGCAACTCCTGGGGGACCAACTCGGTCTCCGTCGCCTACCTGCCGCTGCTGTCCACCACCGCGTGCCGGACGGTGGCCGGCGACGACAGCAAGCTCGGCACCGCCAAGTCGTTCACCGGCTCGCTGGGCACCGGCGCGGTCGGCGACTGCTATCTCACCGACCTCGCCCAGGGCGACGTCCTGCGCACCTACGGGCCGAACTACCAGGCCACCTGGACCGTCTACGACGGCACCGGAGCGCGGATCTGCGACTCCTCCAGCGGCGACTCCAGCCGTGGCCTGGACTGCGCACTGACCGGTACCGCGCCCTACCGGGTGACGGTCCAGCAGGTCGCCGGCCAGGCGATCGGCTACACCTTCGCCGCGGCCCGGCTGTCCCGGGCCGAGGGCTGCGCCCTGGTGCAGCCGCAGGCCTTCGGCGAGGCCCCCGACCTGACCTCCACCGCCCGTTGCCGCACCCTGCGGGTGCCCGCCGACGGCCACTACCTCTACAACTGGGCGAACAGCTCCGGGACGTACCTGTACGGCCGGCTGTTCGGGGCCGACGGCACTCCGGAGAGCTGCCAGAGCGGCGACTGCACGCTGACCGCCGGCGACCACTTCTGGGCGCTCGACGGCAGCTCCGGTGACGCGGGCGCCTACGGGATGTCGCTGCGCTCGGCGACCGAGACCCGCGGCTGCACCGCCACCCCCGACGACGGCTTCGCCTCCGGCGCCGTCACCGGCACGCTCGACTCGGCCGGGCAGGCCCGCTGCCTGACCCTGCCGACCGCCTCCGGCAAGGGCCTGTACCTGCTCAACCGGCCGCCCGCCGACGGAGCCACGGCCACTGTCGAGATCGACGACGCGAGCGGCGTCAAGCAGTGCGACAACGGCGGCTACACGTACGCGGTCTGCAAGCTCACCGGCACCGCCCCGTTCCGGGCCGTGCTCACCGCCAACGCCGGCCGGCCCTACGGGGTGGCGATCCACCGCACCGACAGCGACGCGGGCTGCACCGCCTGGCCGCAGTCCGGCTACGGCGGCTCCTGGGGCGCCGAGGTCTCGCTGAGCCCGACCGACCCGCAGCGCTGCCTGAGCATCCCGGCCGCCCAGCACTCGCCCGCCGAGATGCTGGACTACGCGAACAACCTGAACCAGGTGAACGCGGCCGTCTACATCACCGACGGCACCGGCGCCGCCGTCTGCTCGACCCTCGGCAGCTCCACCACCACCTGCAAGTTCACGACGGGCGCGGCCTACACCGCGGTGCTGGTCGGCGGTCCGACGGACACCTACAAGCTGGTGCGACGCGACATCTCGCCGAGCGCGCCGTGCACCACCCGCTCCTCCACCACGGTCGGCGGCCCGTCCACCCAGTTCGACTTCACCTCGGCGCTGGACGCCCGCTGCGTGCGGGTCAACGGCGCGGCGAGCGACAAGTTCTGGCTGAGCAGCCGCACCACCGGCAACCGCTACGAGGCGGGCACGCTGCTGATGGCCGTGGACGCCGACGGCAACGTCCGGTGCCGGCAGTGGGGCGTCTCCTGCAAGATGACCGGCTCGACCTCGTACGTCGCTCTCGTGGTCGCGTCCGGCTACCAGGGCAAGGCGGTCCACGCGAACGTCGACGCCTGGAAGGTCGGCGGGGCGGACGGCTGGGCCACCGAGTGCAACGGCAACGTACTCTCGGCGAACGGCTTCCCGCAGCACAGCGGCATCCTCACCGAGACCGACACCGCGTACTGCGGCGTGGTCGACCTGAAGGCCGGCCAGGGCATCACCGTCGCGGGCACCACCAGCACCGCCGGGCCCTTCCTGCCGCCGTGGCTGGCGATCTCCGGCCCGAACGAGTGGACCGACTCCTACAACAGCTACCAGTGCTTCCAGAGCTACGGGCAGTTCGGCGGCGCCTGCACGAACTGGAGCTCCACCGACGGCCGGGCGCTGCTGATGGTCACCCCGGACAAGTCGCCCACCCCGGTCGAGTACACCCTCCAGGGCCTGGCCGGTAACTCGAGGCCCGACTACGGCACGCCGCAGTCGGTCGCCCCGGCGACCGGCCGAGCCGGCACCCTGGTGCCGGCCGTGATCCGGGGCACCGGCCTGACGGTGGGCAGCCGGATCAACCTGGAGAACAGCTCCACGAGCAGCCGGAATCCGGTCTGGCCGCAGTCGGCGAACGCCGACGGCACCGAGTTGCACGTCCTGGTCAGCACCAACGGCCTGGCACCGGGCAAGTACGACCTGGTGCGCGACGGCATGGGCTACACCCAGGGCCAGCCTTCGCCGGGCTACGTCCCGAACGCCTTCGAGGTCACCGCGGCCGACGACCCCGCCAAGTCCCGCTTCGTGCCGCTCGACGCGGCCCGTCTGCTGGACACCCGCGACGGCACCGGCGCCCCCAAGGCCAAGGTCGGCGCAGGCTCGACGGTGAGTGTGCAGGTGACGGGCGCCCACGGCGTCCCGGCCACCGGCGTCACCTCCGTGGTGCTGAACGTGACCGCGGTCGACCCGAGCGAGGACGGACACCTCACCGCGGGTCGGCCCGCGCCCGGCCTGCCGAGCCTGACCTTCGCCGCCCACCGCACCACGGCCAACCAGCTGACGGTGCCGGTCGTCGACGGCAAGGTCGACCTGCGCAACGACACCGGCACGGTCGACCTGGTCGCCGACCTCGCCGGCTACTACACGGACGCCGCCGACCAGGGCTCGGCCCTCACGCCGATCACCCCGGCCCGCTTCCTCGACACCCGTGACGGCACCGGCGCCCCCAAGGCCCGGGTCGGCGCGGGCCAGAGCGTCAGCCTGCAGGTGGCGGGCGTCAAGGGCGTCCCGGCG
This sequence comes from Kitasatospora sp. CB02891, assembly GCF_002803145.1. Classification (NCBI taxonomy): domain Bacteria; kingdom Bacillati; phylum Actinomycetota; class Actinomycetes; order Kitasatosporales; family Streptomycetaceae; genus Kitasatospora; species Kitasatospora sp. CB02891. The sequence goes on from NZ_NNBO01000005.1 coordinate 224,872, forward strand.
GACGGCGTCACCGCCGTGGTGATGAACCTGACGGCCGCGTCGCCGACGGCGACCGGCTGGATCACCGCCCACGCCGACGGGCAGCCGCTGCCCGCCACGTCGAACCTCAACTTCACCGCCGGCCGGACCGTCGCCAACCTGGTGACCGTCCCCGTGGTGAACGGCAAGGTCGACCTGCACAACAGCGCCGGCACCGTCGACCTGATCGCCGACGTCGCCGGCTACTACTCGGCGACCGGCACCAGCACGTTCTCCCCGGCCACCCCGCAGCGGCTGCTCGACACCCGCGACGGGACCGGCGCCCGGCAGGGCGCCGTCGGCGCGGGCGGCATCGTCAGCGTCCAGGTCGGCGGCGTCGGCGGCGTCCCGTACGGCGCGACCGCCGTGCTGCTGAACGTGACGGTCACCGACCCGACCGACACCGGCTACCTGACCGCCTACCCGCACGGCGCCGACCGCCCCGGCACCTCCAGCCTCAACTGGACGCCGGGCCAGACGGTTTCGCACCAGGTCCTGGTGCCGGTGGTCGACGGTCGGGTGGTGTTCCACAACTCCACCGGGACGGTGAACGTCACCGCCGACCTGACCGGCTGGTTCACCGCCTGACCGACCGACAGCACCCCACGGGCCGCCGACGCACCCAGCGTCGGCGGCCCGTGGGCGTCACAGGCCCCGGAAGATCCGGTAGCCGGTCTGGATGAAGCGGCCGTCCAGCCGGGGGCCCGCGTTGGTCAACGCGGCCAGGGCGGTGCCGCGGCGGGGACAGAAGGCGATGAAGGAGGTGCAGCCGCGGGTGCCGCCGGAGTGGAAGAGGACGTCGCCGTCGGCGGTCGGGCGCAGGTTCCAGACCAGGCAGATCCGGTCCGTGGAGCGGGGCTTGACCAGGCGGGGCCGCTGGACGTCGCGCAGCGCGGCGGTCAGGGCGGCGGTGGGGGCGGCGGCCGGATCGAGGTGGACGGTGAGGTAGCGCAGCAGGTCGCGGGCGGTGGAGCGGACGGCGCCGGCGCCCGGCAGGGCGGGGATCTGCCAGGGCGGCAGGGGGCGTTGGCGGAAGTGCCCGACGGCGGCGCCGGGTTCGCAGTCGGTGCCGGTGAGGCCGAGCGGGCCGCTGATCCGGGAGGTGAGCAGCGCCGGGTACGAGGTGCCGGCCCGTTCGGCGAGCGTCCGGCCGAGCAGGCCCACGCCGTAGTTGGAGTAGTGCACCCGGTCACCGGGCGGATTGCGCAAGCGGGTCCGGCCCATCGCGCGGTCCAACTCGGCGACGGAGTAAGCCGCGTACGGGTTGGTGAACCAGGCGGGCAGCGCCGAGCGCCGCAGGCCGGGCGGCAGGCGGGGGAGTCCGGAGGTGTGGGTGGCCAGGTGGAGGAAGGTGAGCGGCACGTCCGCGACGGTGACGGTGTCCCGGTGGCGGACCTCGCCGCGGGCGGCCAGCTCGGCGAGCAGGAGGGCGGTGAACGTCTTGCTCACCGAGCCGAGTTCGAAGCCGGTGTCCGGCGTCACGGGCTCGCCGGAGCTGCCGTCGGTCCGGCCGTGGCAGAGCAGCCGCTCGCCGTCGGGGGAGACGACGGCGAGGGCGACGGCCGCGCCGCGCGGCACGGTGCGGGTCAGGGTGGCGAGCTGCGGATCCACCGGGCGCACCGGGTTCACCGGACTCACCGGGTTCACCGGGCTCACCGGAGCGCGCGGGCGAGAGTGAGGGTGCCGGCCAGGACGCCGACCACGGCGGTGTGCTCGTTGTCCTTGAACGCCCGCTCGGGGTCCTCGTCGACCGGGTCCAGGTCGCGCGGCAGCAGACCGTCCGCGCGCTGGGCGGCGACCAGCTGCGCCCAGTTCTGCGGGTCGCAGACCGGCTCGGGCAGGCAGGCGTCCACGATCAGCAGTTCGCCGAGCAGGTCCCACTGCCCGGTCTCCCGCCAGATGTCGGCCCACACCGGCAGCCAGGCGGCCAGGTACTCGCGCAGCGGCGCGGGCAGCCGTTCGGGCAGCGCACCCCAGTCGGTGAGGTGGAAGACGGTGTGGGTGACGCTGTAGCCGGTCGTCCAGTCGATCGCCCAGGGTTCGGGGCGGGCGCCCAGCCAGGTCGCCGCGGCGAGCGCGTCCCAGTCGGAGCGGCTCCCCAGCCCGATCACGTGCCGGGCGTTGGCGATGGCCAGGCGCCGGTTCGGCATCGTCTCCACGGCGTGCGTGGCGCGCAGCCCGTCGAGGCCGGACAGCAGTTCGTCCAGCGCCGGGTGCCGGTAGCCGGAGCGGTGGAAGTGCAGGTACGTCTCCAGCGGGTCGCTGAGCAGCATGTGCCGGAACTGCCGTTCGTACAGCAGTTCGCCCTGGCGCAGCTGCTGCCAGCCGAAGTCCAGCAGCACCCGGGCGCGTTCGCGTTCGGTGGGGCCGGAGACGGTCTCGCGCAGCACCAGGGAGGCGGCCAGGGCGCATTCGCCGATCGGCTTGTACGCGTTGTCGGGGTCGGAGAGGTCGGCGCCCCCGTCGGGCGGCAGGGCGCCGTGGCCCTGCTCGTGCGCGGTGTGCAGCCACTCCAGCGCGCGGGTGGCCAACCGGTGGGCGTCCCCGAGCACGGCCGGGTTCATCCGGCGGCCAGGTGTGCGGCGACGGTGAGGTCGAGGGCGCTGCGCGCGGTGCCGTCGCCGGTCAGCGCCAACTGGCGCAGCAGCGGCGGGAGTTCCAGCGCGGCCGGGGTACCGGTGCGGTGCAGCCAGGCCAGCCAGCGGACCAGCCGGGCGGAGGTGCGGTGGTCGCGCCGCAGCACGGCGCGGGCGGCGCCGCGGGCGAGCGCGAGCGGGTGTTCCCGGGCGCGTTGGTGCACCGGGCCGTCCAGGGTCGGCAGGGCCAGGCAGGAGAGCTGCGCCATCCGCACCGACCAGCGCTGCCAGCCGTCCTCGCCGGGGTCGGGCGGCGGGGGCGGGGTGGGGGCCGACACGGGGTAGCCGGCCCGGGTGAGGAGCTCGGCGGTGGCCCGGTCGCGCCAGGTGTGGATCCCGGACTCGTCGGAGGGGAAGACCCGGAACGCCTCGGCGACGATCTCGGTGGTCTCCGGCGGGGTCGGGGCGCCGGTGAGCAGGGCCGGGGCGAAGACGTCCGGGCCCAGCACGCGGACGCCGGCCAGCAGGGCCTGCGGCTCCGGCGCGGCGGGAGCGGGGGTGGGAGGAGCCGCGCCCTCGGCGCCGGTGAGGGCGTCGAGGGTGCGGCCTGCCGCCCACTCGGTCGCGGCAGCGAACTCCCGCTGGGGCGATTCGGCGAACGGCATAGGTGGACCACTTTCTTCCGATGATTCCGATCTGATGCCGGGTCGGTGCTACTTCTTCTCCTTGGGACCCTTCGGGGAGAGCAACAGGGCGAGCAGCAGGACGCCGAGGGCCTCGGGGCGGTACAGCGGCGCGTCGCTGACCGGCGACTCGTCCTCGGTCATCAGCGCCTTGACGGTGCCGAGTTCGGGCGCCGTGGCGCGATGCGGAGCAAGCACGGTCTGGGCAAGCATCGGATACGCCTCCTTGGGGAAGGACGGACGTCATCGTCGGATCGACGATGTCCTCTCCCCACGCTAGGCGGGCTCCTGGAGCGACGCATGTGGAGTCCCGGCCGCCCGGAAGTGTCATGTCCGGGGCATGATGGCGTGTCATGGTCGCGGCAATCGGGAGGGCGGTCGTCGAGCGGACGGTCGGGGGAGCGGTCGCCCCTCTGCCGCCCGGGATTCCAGGTGACGCTGCTCGTGCTCGGCGCGGCTCGCCGTCGCCCGCGCGCCCCGGTGGGCGTGGGTCGGCAGCATCGGCGTCGACAGGCCCGTCACGGCCGGCGGACCGGCGTGCCGAGGGCCTGCGGACCGGCGTGCCGAGGGCCGGCGGCGCGAGTGCGCGCAGCAGGCCCTCGACGTCAGGTGCTGTCCTGTCGCCAAGTGTCAGTCGGAGAACAGCACCTGACGCACCTCCACGCCCAGGCCGGGAATCGCGGCGTCCGGGATCTGCGCCGCCAGCTCGACCGCCCGCTCCTTGTTCTCGCAGTCCAGCAGGTAGAAGCCGCCCAGGAACTCCTTCGCCGCCAGGAACGGACCGTCCGTCACCACCGGCTGCCCGCCCCGCACCGACACCACCACCGACTGCGACGGGTCCACCAGCGCCTGCGTGAGGATCAGCTCGCCGGAGTCCTTCAGCGCCTGGATGAACCGGCCGTGGCCGCTGCCGAGCCCGGCCTTCTCCTCGTCCGTCAGCGCGTCCAGCACCGCCGGGTCGATGTGCAGGCCGATCAGGAACTTCATCTCGCACTCCTCGTCGCTCGCGGGCCCCGGCCGGGGCCCTCGACCCGTTGGTCGGAGCCGCCGGCGCCGTCGTGACATCCCCCGCCGGGAAATCTCCGCAAGATTTCCGGCGTCCTCCGGCGGCGGGATGTCAAGAACCGCGCCTCCGCTCCGACCGGACGACGGAACAGTCGAGAGAAAGAGGAGCATTCGAACATGCGAGTCGACCGGGCACGGTGGGGGCTGGCCCTGCTCATGCTGCCGACACTGATCGTCGCGATGGACGTGACGGCACTGCTGCTCGCCCTTCCGCGGCTCAGCGCCGACCTGGGGGCGGACAACGTCGAACAGCTGTGGATCAGCGACAGCTACGGACTCGTGGTGGCCGGCCTGGTCATCACCATGGGCACCCTCGGCGACCGGATCGGCCGCCGGCGGCTGCTGCTCACCGGCGCGGCCGCGTTCGCCGTGCTCTCGGTGGTGGCCGCGTTCGCCGTCGATCCGCTGATGCTGATCGTGGTCCGGGCCCTGCTGGGCGTCGCCGGCGCGACGCTCGCCCCGTCCACGCTGTCGCTGATCACCAACATGTTCCGCGACGAGCGGGAACGCGGCCGGGCCATCGCGATCTGGGCCACCGGCCAGTTCGCCGGCGGCGCGCTCGGGCCAGTGCTCGCCGGAGTGCTGCTCCAGCACTTCTGGTGGGGCTCGGTGTTCCTGATCGCCGTCCCGCCGATGGTGCTGCTGCTGGCCGCCGGGCCCGCGCTGCTCCCGGAGTTCCGCAGTGACCGGGCCGGCCGGTTGGACCCGGTCGGGGTCGGGCTGTCGCTGGCCGCGATGCTGCTGCTGGTGTACGGCGTCAAGCAGCTGGCCGTGGACGGCATCGCGGGCGGCTCGTCGCTCGGGCCGGCGGTCGCGCTGGTCGTCGGTGCGGTGCTCGGTCTGCTCTTCGTCCGCCGCCAACTGCGGGTCGAGGAACCGCTGTTGGACCTGCGACTGCTGCACAGCCGGCCGTTCGCGGCCGTCCTGGTCGGACTGGTGCTGGCCGGCGTCGCGATGGCCGGCACCGGCCTGCTGGTCACCCAGTACCTGCAGAACGTCCTGGACCACTCGCCGGCCGTCTCGGCCATGCTGTTCGCGCCCATGGGCCTCGGCGTCGCCGTCGGCACCATGACCGCACCCGCGCTGGCCCGCCGGATGAAGCAGACCACCGCGATCGCCGGCGGCCTGGCCTGCTCTGCGCTCGGCGGGCTGCTGCTGGCCGCCGTCGACGGCTCGCTGGTGCTGGTGATGACCGGCATCACCGTGCTGGCCCTCGGCACGGGCCCGCTGTTCGCCCTCGGCACCGGCCTGGTCCTCGGCTCCGTCCCGCCGGAGCGGGCCGGCTCGGCGGCCTCGATGTCGGAGACCGGCAACTACCTCGGCGGTTCGCTCGGCTTCGCCCTGCTGGGTGTGCTGGCCGCCGTCGTCTACCGCCACCGCATGGACGGCGCCTCCGACTCGCTGGCCGGCGCGGTGGCTGCGGCCCGCGAACTCCCCGCCGAGCAGGGCGCGGTGTTCCTGCAGCACGCCAGGGAGGCCTTCACCGGCGCGCTGCACGTCACCGGGTTCGCGGCCGCCGGGATCTTCGCCGTGCTGGCCGTGCTGGTTCTGACAATGCGTCAATCCACTGTGGTGGCACCGGAGATGGAATTGGAAGCGAGTCACGGGTAGCGCGAGGTGCCGGGCAGTCGGTTTCGACTGCCCGGCACCGGGTGGGCGGCGCTGCGCGGCTACAGGTCCCGGAAGGTGCTGAAGGCAGAGGCGATGCTGCTCCGGAAGGCGTGAGTGACGGTGCCGGAGGCGGTCTTGCCGAAGATCTCCAGCCGGCCGTCCGGGGCCGCCTGGAGGAGCTCGCCGCGAACGCCGTGACGGAGTGCCGGTCGCTCAACCCGGGCGGTGCGGACCGGCCCGACGCGCGGGCGGCCTCCGCGCAGCTCAACGAACAGGCGCTGCGTCGGGGCGTCGGCATCAGGGCGATCTGCCGGGAGAGCTTCCGCAACGACCCCGACACGCTGGCCCACGCGCGCCGGCTGACGGACCTCGGCGGCGAGATGCGGACCGTCCCGATCGTGCCGACGCCGCTGGTGATCGTCGACCGCAGGGTCGTCATCGTCCCGCTCGACCCGGCCGACCCGCGGCAGGGCGCGCTGGAGCTGGACAGCCCCGGCATGCTGTCCGTCGCCTGCGCACTGTTCGACCAACTCTGGTCCACGGCAACCCCGTTCGGCTCCTCCGTCCCGGTGGACGGGCAGGGCCTCACCTCGGCCGAACGCACCCTGCTGGAGCCGGCCGCCGCCGGCCGCACCGACGAGGCGGCCGGCCGCAAGCTGGGCGTCCCCGGCCGCACCGTCAAACGCCAGCTGGCCGACCTGACGGCCCGGTTGGACGTCGACAGCCGCTTCCGGGCCGGGGTGCGGGCCGCGCACCGCGGCCGGCTCTGAGCGGGCGGAAGCGTGCGGTGGTGGTTCACTCCGCCAGCAGGACGGCGACGCCGGTGACCCGGTCCGCGGCGAGGTCCGCGAGGGCGGCGTCGGCGCGGTGCATCGGGTAGCGGTTGACCCGGACCGTCGGACGGACCTGCGCCGCCTCGGCGAGGAACGCGTGGCCGTCGGCGCGGGTGTTGGCGGTGACGCTGCGCAAGGTGCGCTCCTGGAACAGGTGCTGCTGGTAGTTCAGGACGGGGATGTCGGTGAGGTGAATGCCGGCGACCGAGAGCGTGCCGCCGCGGTCCAGCGCCGCCAGGGCGACGGGCACCAGCTCGCCGACCGGGGCGAACAGGATCGCGGCGTCCAGCGGCTCGGGCGGCGGGTCGTAGGAGTCGCCGGCGAAGCCCGCGCCCAGCTCCCGGGCCAGCTCGCGCGCCGCCGCGCCGCGAGTGAACACCGCCAGCCGGGCGCCCCGGGCCAGCGCCAGCTGGGCCGTCAGGTGGGCGGACGCGCCGAAACCGTAGATGCCGAGGAGGCCGCCCGGCGGCAACTCGGCCCGGGCCAGGGCGCGGTGGCCGATGATCCCCGCGCACAGCAGCGGCGCGAGCTCCTCGGCGGGCGGGCCCTCCGGCAGGCGGTAGGCGAAACGGGCGTCGGCCGTGACGAACCCCGCGTAGCCGCCGTGCCGGTCCCAGCCGGTGTACGTCGACCCCGGGCACAGGTTCTCCCGCCCGCTGCGGCAGTACCGGCAGCGCCCGCAGACCCCGGCCAGCCAGGCCACCCCCGCCCGGTCGCCGACCGCGAACTCCCGCACCCCCGCACCCGTCGACGTCACCCGGCCCACCACCTCGTGGCCGGGCGTGCAGCGCGGCACCCGCGGCGGCAGGTCCCCCTCGGCGAGGTGCAGGTCCGTCCGGCACACCCCGCACGCCTCCACCTCGACCAGGATCTCCGTCCCGCCGGGGACGGGCGGCGGCCGTCGCTCCCACACCAGCGGCCCGGGCCCGGCGTCCACCGGCCCCGGGCGGGCCACCACCCAGGCGCCGTCCCGCACGGTACGCATGCGTCCTCCCGGCTGTCGGATCCTCCCTTCAGCGTGCTCCGACCCCGCGGAGGGGACGAGTCGGCCCGGCGACCCGGGCCGGTTGTCGGGCCGAATAGGGCCGACCGGACCATGCGGCGGCACCGCCGTCCCCGAAAAGCTGGGGGAGAACAGGGCCAGGACGTGTGGCGAGGAGGCGGGCGGCATGCATGCGCATCCGCAGCAACGGAAGAACCCACTGAGGCGGAGCAGTGACCGCCTGCAATGGTGGGCGGCGCGAACGCTGCTGGTGGTGGCGATCGGGGGAGTCCCCGCGGCGATCGCCGTCGGCCTCGCGGTCCACCAGGACCAGGCCCGGGCCGTCCGGGCGGAGAGCACCGACCGGCACCCGGTGACGGCACAGCTCGTCGCGGACGTCCCGACCGCGGTCGGCATCACCACGACCCGCGCCGCCGTCGCCTGGAACTCCGACGGCGCCGACCACCTGGCGAGCGCGGTCGTCCCCTCCGGGCAGCGGGCCGGCACCCCGGTGCAGATCTGGGTGGACGACCGCAGCCGGGTCGTCCCGCAACCGGCCGGCACCGGCGAAGCGATCGCGGTCGCGGCGACCGCCGCCCTGCTCACCGTCACCGCCGTCCCGCTGCTCAGCATGCTCACCTGGAAGGGCACCCTGCACCTCCTGAACCGCCGCCGCTACGCGGGCTGGGACGCGGAGTGGCAGCAGATCGAGCCGCAGTGGACGCGGCGCCAGCCGAGCTGACCTCCCGGTGGGGCGGTGGCATCGGCCGAGCCGAGCCGGTCCGTTCGGGCGGGGGCGTGGGCGAGGTCGTGTAGGCGCTCGTGCTGGTGGCGGGGATGGTGCGGAGCGAACCGTGCCGGACGTGGAGCCAGCCGAGCTCGTTTCCCGCTGGGCGGTGGCGTCGGCGGAGCCGCTACGCGGAGTGGCAGCAGATCGAGCCGCAGTGGACGTGGCGTCAGCCGGGCTCAGTTCCCGGTGGGCGGTGGCGTCGACGGAGCCGGTCCGCTCGGGCGGCGCGTGTCGCGAGGGCTTGCGTGAGAGTGCGGCCGTGCCGTCGGCCGTGCTGGTCGCCGGGGCGGCGCGGGGTGAGCCGGAGTGAGCGCGGTGTCGGTCGAGGTGGCTGCCTGGTGGGCTCGGGTTGCCTGGGTGGCAGCGCGTCGCGGGGCTCGCGCATGCGTGGCGGGGTGCAGTGTTTTCGGTCGGCCGTGCCCAGGGGGTGGGGTGGGCGGATGCTGGGAGGCGGAGCTTTGGGAGGCCGTCATGGAGAATCAGCCCGCCCCGATGCCGCGGCCGGGGTTGCTCACGTTTCTGGGCGGGGTCGGTACCGTCACCGGGAGCAAGTTCCTGGTGGAGACCGACCATGCCCGGGTCATGATCGACTGCGGGCTGTTCCAGGGGCTGGCCGAGCTGCGGCGGCGCAACCGGCGGTCGCTGCCGCTCGATCCGGCGGACGTGCACTGCGTGGTGCTCACGCATGCGCACCTGGACCACTGCGGCTACCTGCCCAGGCTGGTCGCGGACGGGTTCCGGGGGCCGGTCTTCACCACCCCGTACACGGCCCGGATCGCCGAGCTGATCCTGCGGGACAGCGCCCACCTGCTCCAGGAGGACGCCGACCACGCCAACCGGCACGGCTGGTCCAAGCACCGGCCCGCGCTGCCGCTGTACACCGAGGAGGACGTGGAGCGGACGCTGGCGCTGTTCGACCCCGTCGCGCACCACGCGGAGATCGAGATCGCCGACCGGACGGTGCTGCGCCTGCACCCGGCCGGGCACATCCTCGGCTCGTCCTGGGTGCACCTCACCCTGGAGGACGGCCACACCCTCGCGGCCAGCGGCGACCTCGGCCGCCCCGTCCACCCGCTGCTGAACCCGCCCGACCCGTTCACCGGCGCCGACGTGCTGCTGATGGAGTCCACCTACGGCAACCGCCGGCACGAGGAGACCGCCGCCCGCGCGCACTTCGCCAACGCCCTCGACCGGACGCTGGCCCGCGGCGGCACCGTCGTCATCCCGTCCTTCGCCGTCGACCGCACCGAAGTGGTGCTGCACCAGCTCGCCGAACTCCGCCGCACCGGGCGGCTGCCGAGCAGCGCCCCCGTGCACGTGGACAGCCCGATGGCGCTCGCCACGCTGCGGATCTACCAGGACGCGTTCGCCGACCGGGCCCCCGAGCTGCGGCCCGAGGTGCTCGCCCGCGGTGAGGCCGCGATCAGCCCGGAGCCGTTCCGGCCGGTCCGCTCGCCGGCGGAGTCGCGGCAGCTGGAGCAGTCGCACCTGCCGTCGATCCTGGTGTCCGCGTCCGGCATGGCCACCGGCGGGCGCGTCGTGCACCACCTGCACCGGCTGCTGCCCGACCCCCGCAACACCGTGGTCGTGGTCGGCTACGCCGCCGCGGGCACCCGCGCCCGCGACCTGGTCGACGGGGCCCGGGTGCTGAAGATGTACGGCGGCTACGTGCCCGTCCGGGCGGAGGTCGTCAACGTCCCCGCGTTCTCGGCGCACGCGGACGCCGCCGAGATCGTCGACTGGCTGCGCCCGGCCCCCGCGCCGTCCGCGACCTACCTGGTGCACGGCGAACCCGAGGGCGCGCAGGCGCTGCGCGACCGGATCGACCGCGAACTCGGGTGGACGGCCGTGGTGCCGCGCTCGGGCGAACGGGTGCTGGTGCGCTGACACCCGCTCCTCGGCGGGGCGGGCCGCGGGTCAGGACCGGAACAGGGCGACCTTGAGCGCGCCGGTGCCCGCCGCGTCGGCGAAGACGTCGTACGCCTCCGGCATCTGGTCCAGGGCGAAGCGGTGCGTGACCAGTCCGCCCGCCGCCAGCCGGCCGGTCGCGAGCAGGTCCAGCAGCATCGGGGTGGTGCGGGTGTCGACCAGGCCCGTGGTGACGGTGACGTTCCTGATCCACAGCTCCTCCAGGTGCAGCACGGCGGGCCTGCCGTGCACCCCGACGTTGGCCACCCGGCCGCCCGGACGCACCAGCCGGGTGCACAGCTCGAAGGTGTCGGGGATGCCGACCGCCTCGATCGCCACGTCCACGCCGAGCCCGTCGGGGGAGAGCGCGCGGACCGCCTGCTCCGTGTCGTCGTCGGCGTGCAGCACCTCGTCCGCGCCGGCCCGTTCGGCCGCGGCCAGTCGGCTCGCCGCCAGGTCGACGGCGACGATCCGGCGCGGGCTGTACAGCCGGGCGGTGGCGATCGCGGCCAGCCCGATCGGGCCGGCACCGACGATCGCGACGGTGTCGCCGGGGCCCACCCGGCCGTTCAGCACGCCGACCTCGTACGCGGTCGGCAGGATGTCGGCGAACATCAGCGCCGTCTCGTCGTCGACGCCGTCCGGCAGCCTGTGCAGCGAGTTGTCGGCGAACGGGGTGCGCACGTACTCGGCCTGGGCGCCGTCGACCAGGTGCCCGAGGATCCACCCGCCGCCGCCCGTGCACTGGCCGTACATGCCGCGCCGGCAGTACCCGCAGCGGCCGCAGGCGGAGATGCACGAGACCAGCACCCGGTCGCCCAAAGCGATCGTGCGCACCGCGCTGCCGGTCTCGACGACCGTGCCGACCGCCTCGTGTCCGAGCACCCGGCCCTCGGCGACCTCGGGCACGTCGCCCCCCAGGATGTGCAGGTCAGTGCCGCAGATGGTGACGGCGTCCACCCGGACCACCGCGTCCTCGGGGTCGCGGACCACCGGATCGGGGACCTCGTCCCAGGTGCGGCGGCCGGGCCCGTGGTAGGTCAGCGCCTTCATCGCTCTCACTCCCTGCGCGGTATCGGCTCCGTCCACCAGCCTCCCCGCTGTCCGCCCGCCCCGCCGCCCGGCGCGACAGCGGCGGCCGGTCGGTGGGCACACTGGAGAACGGGCCCCGGCGCGCGAACGGAGGTGAGCCGTGGAACCCGACTCGTCCCACCGGCCGTCCGACGCCGCCCGCGGCTGTCCGATGCCCGATCCGTGGCGGCTGCGCTACACCGGGTACGCGCCCGCCGAGGAAGGTCTGCGGGAGGCGCTGTGCGCCGTCGGCAACGGCTACCTGGTCACCCGCGGCGCGGCCCCCGAGGCGGCGGCGGGCGGCGAGCACTACCCCGGCACCTACCTGGCGGGCTGCTACGACCGCGCCGACTCCGAGGTCGGCGGGCGGGTGTTCACCCACGAGGACCTGGTGAACTGCCCGAACTGGCTGCCCGTCACCTTCCGCTGCGAGGGCGCCGAGTGGTTCACCGGGCCGCCCGTCGAGCAGGAACTCGAACTCGACCTGCGGCAAGGAGTGTTGACCCGCCGGGCGGTGTGCGTGGACGGCGTCGGTCGGCGCACCCGGCTGGTCCAGCGCCGGATCGCCAGCCAGGCCAGCCCGCACCTCGCCGCGCTGGAGACCGTGCTCACCGCCGAGAACTGGTCCGGCCGGCTCGAAGTCCGCTCCGCCCTCGACGGCACCGTCACCAACGCGGGCGTGCCCCGGTACGCCGGCCTGGCCGACCGCCACCTCACCCCGCTGCGCCAGGAGGCGTGCCCGGACGGCGAGTTGTGGCTGGAGGTGGCGACCGGGCCCGGCCGGCGGATCGCGTTCGCCGCCCGGCACCGGGTGCGGGCCGGCGGCCGGCCCGTCGAGGCCGAGGTCCGGACGCGGGCCCGCCCGGGCCTGGTGACGCAGACCCTGGCGCTGGACGTCACCCCGGTCCGGCCCGTCACCGTCGACAAGGTGGTCGCCGTCCACACCTCGCACGACCCGGCCACCGGCGACCCGCTGGAGGCCGCCCGGCAACTCGCCGCCGAGGCAGCGGACTTCGACCGACTGCTGGCCGAACACGCGCTGCGCTGGGAGCAGTTGTGGGAGCGCCTGAGGATCGACGCCGACTTCCCCGGCCTCGGCCCGCTGCACCTCGACCTGTTCCACCTGCTGCAGACCTGCTCCGAGCACTCCGCCGACCTCGACGTCGGCATCCCCGCCCGCGGCCTGCACGGCGAGGCGTACCGCGGCCACGTCTTCTGGGACGAGCTGTTCGTGCTGCGGGTGCTGAACCTGCGCCTCCCCGAACTCGCCCGCGCGGTGCTGCGCTACCGTCGGCGTCGGCTCGACGCCGCCCGGCGGGCCGCCCGGGCCGAGGGCCGGCGCGGCGCGAGCTACCCGTGGCAGAGCGGGAGCGACGGGCAGGAGCAGTCGCCGCAGGTCCACCTCAACCCGCTGTCCGGTCGCTGGCTGCCCGACCACACCCACCTGCAGCGGCACATCGGCTCGGCGGTCGCCTACAACATCTGGGAGTACTACCGGGCCACCGGCGACCTCGACTTCCTCGCCGAGGCCGGCGCCGAACCCCTGCTGGAGATCGCCCGCTACTGGGCCTCGGCTGCCACCCACGACCCCGGCCGCGACCGCTGGTCGATCCGCGGCGTCCTCGGACCGGACGAGTACCACGACGCCTACCCGTGGGCGCAGGGGCCCGGGCTGGACGACAACGCCTACACCAACGTGCTCGCCTCCTGGGTGCTGGCCCGCGCCCGGGACGCGCTGCGCGTCCTGCCCGAGCGCCGGCGCGACGAACTGACCGAGCGCCTCGCGCTGGACGCCGCGGAGCCGGAGCGCTGGCAGGAGATCGGCCACCGGCTGCACGTGCCGTTCCACGACGGGGTGATCAGCCAGTTCGACGGCTACCAGCGGCTCGCCGAACTCGACTGGGAGACCTACCGCCGGCGCTACCCGGACCTGCGCCGCCTCGACCGGATCCTGGAGGCCGAGGGCGACACCGTCAACCGGTACCGGGCGTCCAAGCAGGCCGACGTGCTGATGCTCTGGTACCTGTTCTCCGCCGGTGAGGTGCGCGACCTGCTGCGCCGCCTCGGCCACCCGGCGGGGTACGAGCTGATGCGCCGCACCGTCTCCTACTACCTGGACCGCACCGTGCACGGCTCGACGCTCAGCTCCGTGGTGCACGCCTGGGTGCTGACCCGCTGCGACCGCCGGGCCTCCTGGCGGCACTTCCGCGACGCCCTCACCGCCGACCTGGTGGACGCCCAGGGCGGCACTACCCGGGAGGGCGTGCACCTCGGGGCGATGGCCGGCGCCGCCGACCTGCTGCAACGCTGCTACACCGGGCTGGAGTTGCGCGAGGACGCGCTGTGGCTGGACCCGCAGCTGCCGTGCGCGCTCGGCAGCCTCGACCTGGACGTGCGCTACCGCGGCCACCGGGACGTACGGATCCGCGTCGACCGGCACAGCGTCACCGTCGCCCTGGGCGCCGGCGCCGAGCGGCCGGTGCGGGTCGGGGTGCGCAGCACCGCCGTCGCGCTGCGGCCGGGGGAGAGCCACAAATTCGCCCTGTGACTTTCCGCGAATGATCTGACGGGTAGTAATTCCTATCGCAGGATGGCCACTTCAATTCCGCACGGCTATTTCCGGGATTCCCTTTCCGGTACTCTCTGTCCGAACGGCGTGGAATTCACGAGTCGATTCGACAGGCCTGCCCGCGTCCGGGCGGGCGAAGGTGGGCGAGCGCATGAACGCTTCCGCGGCTGAGCAGACGCAGACGGGCGACCGGACGGCGAATGCGGGCGGAATCCTGCTGTCGGTCTTCGCACCCGAGGCCCGCGAGAACCCGTACGCCCCGCTCGCCGAACTGCGCCGCCTCGCGCCGGTGCTCCACCACGAGGAGCTGGACACCCGCTTCCTGACGGGGTTCGCCGACTGCCAGGCCGCCCTGTCGAGCCCGGCCTTCGCGGTGCCCGACCGGCAGTGGCTGGAGCGGGAGCGCCCCGAGTGGCTGGCCCACCCGGCGGCGGACTACTTCTACACCTCGCTGCTCGGCACCAACGGCCCCGCCCACGAACGGCTGCGCGGCCCGCTGGTGCGGGCGTTCGGCCCCCGGCGGATGGGCGCGCTGGCGGCGGCGGTGGAGAAGACCGTCGACGAACTGCTGGACCGTTTCGCCGACGCGACCTCCGACGGCGGCGCCGCGGACTTCCAGGACCTGGTCGGGTATCCGCTGCCGGTCGCCGTGGTCGGCGGACTGATCGGAGTGCCGCCCGCCGACCAGGAGCACTTCCACCGGCTCGGACGCGACGCCGCGCGCCTGCTGGAACCGGTGCGCTCCGACGAGGACTGGCGGCTCGCCGACCGGGCGGTGACGGCGCTGCGCGCGTACTTCGCCCGACTGCTGGACGAGCGGCGCGCCCGACCGGCCGAGGATCTCGCCACCGCGCTGCTCGCCCAGGCCGCCGCCGAACGAGCCGGAACCGCCGGAACCGCCGAAAGAGCCGGAACCGCCGAAGCCGCCGTGAACGCCGGGAAAGCCGAACACCCGCTCACCGAGCAGGAGTTGGCGGACACCCTGGTGCTGGTCTTCGTCGCCGGGTTCGAGACCACCGCCGGACTGCTCGGCCTCTCGGTGCACGCCCTGCTCACCCACCCCGAGCAGGCGGCGCAGCTCCGCGCCGACCCCGGCCTGCTGCCCGGCGCGGTCGAGGAGTCGCTGCGCTGGGACGGGCCGGTGCTGATGACCGAACGGCTCGCCACCCGGCCGACCGAGGTCGGCGGTGTCACCGTCCCCGCCGGAGGCAGCGTCACCACCGTGCTCGGCGCCGCCAACCGCGACCCGCGGCGCTACCCGGACCCGGACGCGTTCCTGGTCCGCCGACCCGAGCGCCACGTGCTGAGCTTCGGCGCCGGCCCGCACTACTGCTTCGGCGCGGCACTGGCCAGGCTCGAAGGCGCGGCGCTGCTGGGCCGGCTGCTCACCCGCTTCCCCCGGCTCGCCCAGGCCGGGCCGCCGGTGCGGCGCGCCTCGGCCTGCCTGCGCTCGTTCGACGCGCTGCCGCTGGCGGCGACCGGCTGACGGCCGCCCGCCGGACGCGCCGTACCGCCCCTCCCCGAAGGACGTGCCCGTGAACTTCCTGCACCGCGAACGCGCCGAACTCGAGGCGCTCATGCCCGGGTTGGACCAGGCGCTCGCCCGCCACCCGCTGGCGGCGCTGGAACAGACGCCCAGCCCGGCGATCGAGGAGTTCAAGATCGCCGGCGGCCCCGGGCTGCTGGTGCCCGCCGCCCACTGCGGCGCGGGCGCGAGCGCCCTGCAGGCCGTCCGGGTGCAGCGCGCCGTCGGCGCCCGCTGCCCCTCCCTCGCGGTGGCCACCACCATGCACCACTTCTCCATCGCGGGCCTGGTCGAGGCCGCCAAGTACGGCAACGGCCTGGAAGGGCTGCTGCTGGAGGCCATCGCCAAGGAACGGATGCTGGTGGCGTCCGGCTTCGCCGAGGGCCGGCCCGGCCAGAACATCCTCACCCCGCACATCACCGCCGAACGGCGCGGCGACCGGATCGTGCTGAACGGCAGCAAGATGCCGTGCAGCCTGTCCCGCTCGATGGACCTGCTGACCGCCTCCGTCGCCCTCACCGGCCCGGACGGCGTCGAACGGCTGGCCGTCGCGCTGATCCCCGCCGCCAGCCCCGGCGTCACCGTCCGCCCGTTCTGGGGCACGCCCATCCTGGCCGGCGCCGAGAGCGACGAAGTCCGGCTCACCGACGTCGAGTTGGACCCGAGCATGGTGGTGGCGACCGAGGTCACCGCCGACGCCGTGCCCGACGCGCTCAACGTGGCGGGCTTCCTCTGGTTCGAAGTGCTGCTGACCGCCGGCTACCTCGGCATGGCGAGCGCCCTGGTCGAGCGCGTCCTGCACCGCCAGGGCGGCGGCGAGGACGACCCGACGCCCTACCTCGTTCCCGTCGAGGCCGCGATGCTCGCCGTCGAGGCCGTCGCCCGGGCCATGGCCGACGAGGTCTGGGACGAGGCCCTGCTGGTCCAGGCGCTGACCGCCCGGTACGCCGCGCAGGACGCCATCGCCCGCACCACCCGGGCCTGCCTCGCGGCGCTCGGCGGCATGGCCTTCATCGGCTCGCCCGACGGCTCCTACCTCGCCTCCGCCGCCGTCGGCCTGACCTTCCACCCACCGGCCCGCGCCAGGATGGCCCGCCCACTGCGGGAGTTCCTGGACGGCCGCGCGCTGCGGATCGGCTGAGCCGATGGCACCGGCGGACGACGGCTACCGGGCCGAAGTACTGCGCAGCATCGACGAGTTGCCGCCCGGAGCCTGGGAGCGACTCACCCCCGCGGACGACCCGATGTGGTCCCGCGGCGTGTTCACCGCACTCGAACGCGGCCGGGTCGGGCCCGCGGGCTACGCCTACCTGACCCTCCGCCAGGAGGACGACGTGGTGGCCGTCCTGCCGCTCTGCCTGTTCCGCGACCTGATGCTCGACCGGATCGTCGGCCCCCACGAACGCCGCCTGCTCGCCCCGCTGCGCCGCCTCGCGCCCCGACTGCTGCGGGTGCCGATGCTGTTCTGCGGCCACCTGCTCGGCCAGGGCCACCTGCTCGCCGACCGCCCGCTCGACGCCCCGGCCGGCCGGGTGCTGGTCGACGCGGTGCTCGACTTCGCACGCCGCGAACGCCTGGGCACCGTGGTGTTCAAGGACTTCGCCGCCCCCGACCTCGGCCCGCTGCGCGCACCGCTCACCGCCGCCGGCTTCTTCCTCGCCCCCGGCCTGCCCGACACCGAACTCGCCCTGACCGCCCGCACCTTCGACGACTACCTGACCGCCCTCCCCGCCAAGCCGCGGCGCAACGCCCGGGCCAAGATCCGCCGCTTCCGCGCCCACCCCGACCTGCGCATCGAAGTCCTCGCCGACTACACCCACCTGCTGCCCCAACTGCTCGGCCTCTACCGGCAGGTGATGGACCGCGCCGACCAGACCCTCGACGTGCTCGACCACGCCTTCCTCACCGCCCTCGCCGGCGCCGACGACCCGAGCAGCCGCCTGGTGGTCTGCCTCGAAGGCGAACGCGCCGTCGGCTTCCTGCTCTGCCTGTTCGCCGGCACCGGCGCCACCGGCGCCCGGATCGGCCTCGACTACCGCCTCAACCACGACGCCGCGATCTACCACAACCTGCACTACGCGGCCGTCCAGCTGGCGATGGCCGCCGGCTGCCGGCACATCCGCTTCGCCCAGACCGCCTACGAACCCAAGGTGGAGCTGGGCTGCGCACTCGTCGAGCAGTGGCACGCCATGACCCACCTGCGCACCCTGCCCCGCGCCGTGCTCCGCCGCCTCCTCCCGGCCGCCCTGGCCGCCGCCCGGGCCGACGCGCTCGGCCCGCACCACCGCGCACCGAACCACCGCGAAAAGAGGTCGTCACATGCCGCGCGTTGACGTGGAGTTGCCCATCGCCGTGGCGCCCGAGGACGCCTGGCCGGTGGTGGTGGACGTGCTCGGCTACCCCGACTGCATGGAGAGCGTCGACTCCGTCGAGATCCTCGACCAGCCCGACGAGCGGCACCGCACCACCGCCTGGTCCGTCCGGCTCAAGGGCTCCGTCCTGCGCTGGACCGAGGCCGAGATCGTCGACCACGCCGCCCGCCGCTTCGACTTCGAGCAACTCGACGGCGACCTCGGCGCGTTCGTCGGCCACTGGGCGGTCACCGCCGCACCCGGCGGCGGCAGCACCGTCGCCCTGCACGTCGACTTCGACATCGGCATCCCGCTGCTCGCCGACATGCTCAACCCCGTCGCCGCGGACGCCCTGCGGGAGAGCGCCGCCCAGATGCTCGCCGCCCTCGAACAGCGGCTGCTGCTCCGAGGAGCCGCCCGATGACCACCGTCACCACCCCGGTCTTCGACCTGCTGCGCCGCCACTTCTCCCCGAAACTCGCGCTGTCCGGCGGCTTCGCCGGGCGCGGCGCCGTCGAAGTGGCCGCCGAGGGCTGCCGGGTGACGCTCTCCGACGGCCGCACCGCGCTCGACTTCGGCTCCTACGCCGTCACCCTGCTCGGCCACCGCCACCCCGCCGTGACCGCCGCCGTCCGCGCACAGCTCGACGCCATGCCGACCGCCACCCGCAGCCTCGCCAACCCCGTCGCCGCCGAGGCCGCCGCCGCCCTGAGCGGCTACCTCGGCGACGCGCTCCCGAAGGTCTACTTCGGCCTGAACGGCGCGGACGTGGTCGAGGTCGCCGTCAAACTCGCCCGGCTCGCCACCGGCCGCGGCCGGGTCCTGGCGGTGCGCGGCGGCTTCCACGGCAAGTCGCTCGGCGCCCTCGCCCTCACCCACAGCCCGCTCTACCGCACCGGCCTGCTCGGCTGCGCCGTGGACGTCCTGCACGTCGACCCCGACGACCCGCACGCCGTCGGACGCGAGGTGGCCGGCGGCGAGGTCGCCGCCCTCGTCCTCGAACCCGTGCAGGGCGAGAACGGCGCGCTGCCGCTGCCCACCGAGACCCTGCGCCAGTGGTGCGAGGACGCCGCCCGGCACGGAACCCTGGTGATCGCCGACGAGATCCAGTGCGGACTGCGCCGCTGCGGCGAACGCTCCGTCGCCCTCGCCGACCGCCTGCCCGTCGACGCCGTCCTGCTCGGCAAACCGCTCGGCGGCGGCGTCGTCCCGCTCTCCGCGCTGCTGTGCACCGAGCGGATGTACCACCCGCTGGCCGCCGACCCGTTCCTGCACTCGGCGACCTTCGGCGGCCACCCGCTGAGCTGCGCCGCCGTCCCCGCCGCCCTCGCCGCCGTCGAACAACTCGCCGACCACGGACGCGAGTTGTCCGTGCAGTTGGACGCCGTGCTGGACGGGCTGCGGGCCCGGCACCCCGACGTGGTGCAGGCCGTCCGCGGCCGCGGACTGCTGCGCGGCATCGACTGCGTCTCGCCGTACGCCGCCGGCGCCACCCTGGTCGAACTGGCCGGCACCGGACTGCTGGTGTCCCCGTGCCTGAGCCGCCCCACCACCGTCCGGCTGCTGCCGCCGCTGATCAGCACGGCCGCCGACCTCGCCGAGGCCGCCGCCCTGCTCGACGCCGCACTCGCGGCGACCGGACGAACCCTGCGGGGGACCACCGCCGGCTGACCACGGCCGGCGCCGAGGCCGCACACCGCGGCGGAAGGAACGGGAGCAGTTTTGCCCACACGCGAAGAACTGGCCGTCACGGTCAGGACGGTCATCTCCGACGTCCTCGGCACCGACCCGGCCGAACTGCAGGACCGCACCAGCCTGTTGGAGGAGTACGGCATCGACAGCCTGGAACTCATGGAGATCGGCGCCCGGCTGGAACGCGCCCTGCAACTGCGCATCGACCCCGACGACCTGATCGCCGCCCGCGACGTCGGCCACGCCATCGACCTGCTGAGCACCCGGATGGACAGCCCCGTATGAGCACCCGTCACCCCTCGGGCGGACACCGGGTCGCCGTCACCGGGATCGGCGTCAAGTCCCCGGCCGGCAACACCCTCGAAGAGGTGTACACCGCCCTGCTGGCCGGCCGCTCCGCCGCCACCCGGCTCGACCGCCTGGTCGAGGCCGACCTGCCCGTCCACTTCGCCTGCCTGGTGCCGCCGTTCGACGTCACGGCCCACCTCAGCCCCCGGGAGGCCCGGCAGATCGACCGCCCCGCCCAACTGCTGCTCTGCGCCGCCGCCGACGCGCTCGCCGACGCCCGGCTGCCCGCCGACCGGTCGCCCGACCGGATCGGCGTGCAGATCGGCACCGGCATCGGCGGCCTCACCAGCATGGAGGACGCCACCACCGGCTACGCCACCCGGCCCCGCGACCTGCCCGTGCACACCGTCCCGCGCACCATGAGCAACTCGCCCGCCTGCCGGATCGCGCTGCGCCACGGCTTCCAGGGCGTCTGCACCACCTACTCCAGCGCCTGCGCCAGCGGCAGCACCGCGCTCGCCGAGGCCGCCCGCCGGATCCGGCACGGCGAACTGGACGTCGCGGTGGCCGGCGGCGTCGACTCCGCGGTCAGCACCGTGGTGATGGGCGCGTTCGCCCGGATGCGGGCGCTGTCCACCCGCAACGACGCCCCGGCGCTGGCCAGCCGCCCCTTCGACGCCGACCGGGACGGCTTCGTGATGGGGGAGGGGGCCGCCGTCCTGGTGCTCGAACGCCTGGACGCGGCCCGCGCCCGCGGCGCCGTCGTCCACGGCGAGATCGCCGGCTGGGCCGAGACCTGCGACGCCTTCCACATCGCCGCCCCGCACGAGGCCGGCGAAGTGGCCGGCCGGTGCATGCGGCAGGCCGTCGCCGACGCCGGACTGTCCGTCGCCGACATCGGCCACATCAGCGCCCACGGCACCTCCACGGTGCCCGGCGACCGCGCCGAGGCCCGGGCCGTCGACCGCTGCTTCGACGGCCAGTCGCCCCCCGTCACCGCCGTCAAGGGCGTCACCGGCCACCTGATCGGCGCCGCCGGCGCGCTGGAGGCCGCACTCGCCCTGGTCTGCGCGGCCCGCGGCACCGTCCCTCCGATCGCCAACCTGGGCAGCAGCCCCGAGGCCCACTGGGTGGACCTGGTGCACGGCGCGCCGCGCAAGGTCGCCCCCGCCCCCGTGCTCTCCAACTCCTTCGGATTCGGCGGCCAGAACGCCTGCCTGGTGCTCGCGCCCCCGCCCTGACCCCCCATCGACAGCCCGATCAGCGGAGCCAAACATGCGAGTCCTTCTCACCGGGGCGACCGGAGTGGTCGGCACCGAGTTCGCGCACCGGCTGCGCGCCGCCGCCACCGCGCACGGCCGGCCCCTCGACCTGGTCCCGGTGGCACGGCGCGACGAGGCGGTGGTGCGCTGGCGGATGGGCGACGAACCGCCGCCCGCCGAACTGGCCGGCCACTGGGACGTCATCGTGCACGCCGCGGCCAGCACCCGCTGGACCCTCGGACGCGACGAGGCCGTCACCGCCAACCTCGAACCGCTGCGGGCCGTCCTCGCCCTCGCCGACCGCGACACCCACCTCGTCCAGGTCTCCACCGCGTACGTCGGCGGCGTCCGCAACCCCGAGGACCTGCGCGGCACCGAGTTCGAGGGCTACCGCAACGGCTACGAGTGGTCCAAGGCCACCTGCGAGGCGATCGCCCGTCAGGCCCACCCCGGCCCGCTGACCCTGATCCGCCCGCCGCTGGTGGTCGGCCGCCGCGGCACCGGCGAGATCGCCCGCTTCTCCGGCCCCTACACCCTCCTCCAGGCGCTGGTCTCCGGCACCGCCGCCGTGGTGGTCGGCGACCCCGCCGGCCACGCCGAGATCAGCCCCGTCGACGAAGTCGCCGCCGCGATGGTCGCCGCCGTCCTCGCCGCCCCGCCCGACCGGCCCCGCACCGAGGTGATCGCCGCCGGCCCCGACAGCCTCTCCCTCGACCAACTCCTCGACGTCGTCTGCGGAACGCTCAACCGCTTCCGCGCCGCGCACGGCGTCGCCCCGATCGAGCGGCCCCCGCTGGTGTCCGTGGACAGCTGGAACCGCTTCTTCCTGCCGCTGGCCGACCAGTGGCTCTCGCCGATCCAGAGCCAGGCGGTGAAACTCCTCGCGATGTTCCAGAGCTACACCAGCATGCGCCGCCCCTTCGACCCGACCTGGAAGGTCGCCGACCCCGCCGCGGTCATGGCCGCCTCCGTCCACCACTGGGCCGAACGCCGCCCCCGGCTGGCCCTCGCCCGACCCGAACCCTGGACGCTGCTCAAGGGCTGACGAGTCGTCATGTCCGTTGCAGGGCAAGGGCGGTCGTGATCCCCGCGGGCTGTCGCGCCGATATTCTAGCGCTAGGATATGCGGCATGAGAGGCACGGACCCAGGCCTGACCGCCGCCGAACTGACCCTGCTCGGCCTCCTGGTCGAGCAGCCCCGGCACGGCTACGAGCTGGAAGCGGTGATCGCCGACCGCGGAATGCGCGAGTGGACGGAGGTCGGATTCAGCTCCATCTACTACCTGCTGACGAAGCTCCGGGAACGCGGCCTGATCGAACAGCTCGCCGGATCGGCCGCCGCGGGCGACAAGCGCCGCAAGGTGTTCGGCGCGACCGCCGAAGGGCGACTGGCCTGCGCGACCGGCGCCGAGCAGGCCATCGCCGAACTCCACCCGCTCTACCCGCGCGTCCTGGTCGGCCTCGCCAACCAGCCCGCCGTCGACCACGACCGGCTGCTCGACGCCCTGGAGCGGCGCGCCCGGGCACTCGCCGAACGGATCGAACAGGTGGCCCGGGCCGAGGCCGCCGGGCCGCCCGCGCCCGGTTCCGGGCACGCGATCTTCGACTACTCACTCGGTCAACTACGCGCCGAACAGGCCTGGTTGGACCGCTACCGGGCATCGCTGAGCGGCGCCCGCCGACCCGGAGGAGAACCGACCGTGGCGCCGTACGACATCAAGAAGGCCCTGAAGGAGTGCTACGCGCCCAGGAACACCGCCTGGGCCGTCGTGGACGTCCCCCCGCAGCAGTTCCTCGCCGTCGACGGCACCGGCAACCCGAACACCGCGCCCGCCCACAAGGCCGCGGTCGAAGCGCTCTACTCGGTCGCGTACACCCTCAAGTTCGCGACCAAGCACACCGAGGACGGGGACTTCGTGGTCGGCCCCCTGGAAGGCCTGTGGTGGGCCGACGACCCCGAGGCCTTCAGCAGCCGCGCCAAGGACACCTGGAACTGGACCATGCTGATCAGCCTCCCCCCGTGGATCACCGAGGAGATGATCGAGCAGGCCCGGCGGACCGCGCTGGCCAAGAAGAAGCACCCCGCCATCGCCCAGGTCCGCCGCCTCGCCCTGCACGAGGGCCCCAGCGCCCAACTGCTGCACATCGGCTCCTACGACGACGAAGCGCCCGCCCTGCACCGGCTCCACCACGAGTACCTCCCCGCCAACGGCCTGCGGCCCGCCGCCAAGCACCACGAGATCTACCTCGGCGACCCCCGCCGGACCGCCCCCGAGAAGCTCAGGACCGTCGTCCGCCAGCCGGTCGAACCCGAACCGGCGGGCTGACGGTCAGCCGAACCGGCCGGCGGGCCGGACGTCGTGAGGGGCGGCGGCGTCCACGACGGCGGCCAGTTCGTCGGCGGACCCGGGGGTCAGGCGGTAGAAGCCCTGGAGGCTGACGGAGTGTTCGAGGCGGCCGTCCACCAGGTACTTCAGGCCGCGGGTCCGGCCCCGGCGGTTGCGCCAGGCGAGTCGGTGGAGCACCTCGCCGGGTACGCGGGTGTCGAAGGTGACGGGCGTGGCGTCGACGTGCACCGGCGTCGCGCCGCAGCCGCCGGTGCCGAGCATCCACCAGTCCTGGTGGCCGGGGAAGGCGGGGTCCCGCCACGTCGCGGGGGCGGCGCCGCAGCAGTCGTTCCGCTCGGTGTCGAGCACCCGCAGCCGGCTCACCACGAAGACCTCGCACCGGTTCACGTGCACCGCGTACACCTCGTCGCCGGGGCGGGCCCCCGACCAGGCCGGCAGCGAGGTGTGCACGCCGCCGAAGGCGACCGGCGGCCGCTCGCCGACCCGGCCTTCCTTGCGCAGCGCGCGGCAGGTGTCGTGGGTCCAGAGAACGGTGAAGGCATCGGGCATGCGGCGATCGTAGGAACCCGGACCGACAACGGGCCGGGACGCCGCGCGGTCCGGTCCGGTGTCGTCGGAATCGGCGTTGCCATCCGCCCGGCCAGCCGAGATGATCTCGACCCGTGACACATCTCCTGGTCCTGACGATCCCCATTCTGATCATCGTTCTGATACGCAACTTCCAGAGCAACCGCACCGCCGGCTCCTCGGCCAAGCGCAAGTCCACGCCCGCCTTCCGGGTGCCGGAGTCGTTCGACGCCGCGGCGTACGGTCTCGTCCCGCTCGCGTCGCTCGACCCGAGCCGGTTGGGCCCGCCGTCCTCGGAGCGGGACTGCCGGCAGTCGCAGGCCGTCGCGGACGCCGCGTGGGAGGGCGACTGGCGGGCGGCCGCGACGCACGTCGCGGCGGCCGGCAACGACTGGGACGAGCACTGGTCGCGCTTCGAGCTGCTGCGCGAGATCGCCCGCCGGGACGACGGGTGGCTGAAGGCCTGGCGGGAGGCCGACCCGGACGACTGCGACGCGGCGGCCCTGGAGGCCGACCTGATGGTGCACCAGGCCTGGGCGATCCGGGGCGGCGGGTTCGCCAACGAGGTGCCGGCCGAGAACATGGCCCGCTTCCGCGCCCTGCTGCCCGCGGCGATCGAGGCCGCCCAGCGGGCCGCGCTGCTGGACCCGGAGAACCCGGCGCCGTGGGTGGTCATGGTGACGGCGGCGCGCGGCGCCCAGTACAAGCCCGACCGGTTCCGGCCGCTGTGGGAGGGCCTGGTCGCCCGTGCCCCGCACCACTACGAGGGCCACTGGCAGGGCATGCAGTACTGGTGCGCCAAGTGGTACGGCACCAACGGGCAGATGATGCAGTTCGCCGAGAAGGCGATGGACGGCGCCCCGCCGCACAGCCCGCTCGCGGGCATCTACCTGCACGCGCTGTCCGAGCTGGAAGGACGCGGCGCCGGACTCCCGGTCGGCGGCGCCGCGACCGCGCGACTGGCAGCCGTCGCCCGGGCGCTCGCCTCGGTCCGGCCCGACGACGACCACGTCGCGGGCCTCCGGCACCTGCTGGCCCACTACCTGGGCAGGGCCGGGATGCACGCGGAGGCGCTGGAGCAGTTCCGGCTCATCGGCCGCTGGTGCGGCGCCCAGGTGTGGGCGAAGCAGGGAAGCCCGGTCGAGGCGTTCCACGCGGCCCGCGCCGAGGCCGTGCTGAAGTCGAACGCCCAGCCGCTGCCGCCCGAGCAGTGGACGAAGAACACGGACATCGCCCTGCACTCCTGACCGGACGTCACCGCGATCCGGCGGGCCCGCCCTCGACGATCCACCGAGCCAGGCCCCCGGACCGCGCCCGGCACCCCGGCACCCCGGACCGGAGCCGGCGAGGCCGTTGCGTCGGTCGGCGCCGGTGATGCCCGGTGCGACGGAGGAATACCCGTGCGGCCACCGGTCGTCGACGCCGCTGGGCCGCGTCGACGACGGTGGCCGGAACGGGCCCGGGGCGGCAGGGCGTTGTCGTTCGGGTGCGCCGACTGCTGTGTTCCGTACTGGTGTTCACGGGCTGTGCGACCGCTGGGGCCCGGGCAGGGGATCGAGGAGGGGCAGCATGCCGGGAGCAGTGATCATCGGGGCCGGACCGGGAATCGGGCAGGCGGTGGCCCGCCGGTTCGCACGGGAAGGGCTGCCGGTCGGGCTCGTCGCCCGCAGCGACGGCACGGTGAAGGCCGCCGTCGAAGCCGTCCGGAAGGCCGCCACGGGCGGCGCGGCCGTCGTGGGCCGCACGGCGGACAGCACCGACGAGACTTCCCTGCGGGCCGCCCTGGACGACGTGGCGCAGGAGTTGGGGCCGCCGGACGTCCTGGTCCACAACGCGGCGCTCGTCCGACCGGACGCCATCGGGGAGCTGTCCGCCCGGGAGCACCTGGAGGCCTGGGCGGTCAACGTGGTGGGCGCGCTGACCGCCGCCGCCCACGTCGCCCCCGGGATGGCGGCGCGCGGGCGGGGCACCGTCCTGGTGACCGGCGGAATGCCCGAGCCGAAGCCGGAGTACGTCAGCCTGTCCCTCGGCAAGGCCGGCGTCCGCACCCTCGTCACCCTGCTGGACGGGACGTACGGGGCCTCGGGCGTCCACGCGGCGAGCGTCACCGTGGCCGGCCCCGTCGCGCCGGGCACGGCCTTCGACCCCGACGTCATCGCCGAGCACTACTGGCGGCTGCACGCGCAGCCGCGCGACGCGTGGGAGCACGAGGTCGTGCACAGCGGCTGACGCCATTCGCGCGGCCAGGGCGGGGAGGCCAACTCCCTTTACAGCGACCGCATCTGACGAACAGTCCGATAATCGATCCGGCGGGTCCGCGCGGGCGTCGTGCGGACGTATTTTTCTCATGAAGTTCCCAGGACTAGGGAGTGGGCGCGGGTTTGCCGGGACAGGGATCGATCCGACCCGATCGTTCCGGTGATCCCTGGAGGACCACGTGCGCAAGAGGTTGATCGTTTCTGCTGCCAGTGCCCTGAGCCTGCTCCTGGCCGTCCCCGCCTCGGCTTCCGGCTTCCAGCCGGGGGCGGACGGCGTGGGGGACCCGTACTACCCCACGCTCGGCAACGGTGGGTACGACGTCTCGCACTACGACATCCGGCTGAAGTACCAGCCCGCCACCGACGAACTGGAGGGCACCGCCACCATCCTGGCCACGACCACCCAGGACCTCTCCCGGTTCAACCTCGACTTCGCGCTGAAGGTCTCCGAGGTCCTGGTGAACGGGCGGCCCGCGACCTTCGCGACCAGCGGCGACCAGGAGTTGGAGATCACCCCGGCCCGGCCGCTGACCAAGGGGTCCCAGGCCACCGTGGTGGTCCGCTACAAGGACGTGCCGTCGACGGTGGAGAAGTACGGCGGCTACAGCGCCTGGCGCCGCACCCCGGACGGCGCGGTGGTGGCCGGCGAGCCCGTGTCGGCCGGCTGGTGGTTCCCGAGCAACGACCACCCGAGCGACAAGGCGACCTTCGACGTCTCGGTGCTGGTGCCGAACGGCACCCAGGTGGTCAGCAACGGGGTGCTGACCGGCACCAGCTCGCAGGCGGGCTGGACCCGCTTCAGCTGGCGCGAGAACAAGCCGCAGGCCACCTACCTGGCCGCTCTCGCGATCGGGAAGTTCGACGTCACCCGGGACGTCACCGCCAAGGGGGTGCCGGTCTACAACGCCTACAGCAAGGACCTCGGGGACAACGCGGCCGCGGCCCGGGCGAGCGTGGAGCGCACCGGCGAGCTGGTGGACTGGCTGAGCGGCTACTTCGGCGAGTACCCGTTCAGCTCGGTCGGCGGCTTCGTCCCCAACCTCCAGGCCGGCGGCGCCCTGGAGACCCAGACCCGGGTCTTCTACGGACAGGGAATGTTCGCCCGGGGGTCCAACACCTCGGTCGTCGTCCACGAGTTGGCCCACCAGTGGTACGGCGACAGCGTCTCGCTCTCCCGCTGGAGCGACATCTGGCTGAACGAGGGCTTCGCCCAGTACGCGCAGTTCCTCTGGTCCGAGCACGAGAACGAGGGCACCGCGCAGGAACTGGCCGACTACATCTACGCCTCGCACCCGGCCGACGACCCGTTCTGGACCGTCAAGCCCGGCGACCCGGGCGACGAGAACCAGTTCGACATCGCGGTCTACCACCGCGGCGCGGTCGCCATCCAGGCGCTCCGCAACACCGTCGGGGACGACACGTTCTTCCGGATCCTGAAGGGCTGGCCCACCGAGCGCCGCTACGGCAACGCCACCATCCCGGAGTTCCAGGCGTACGCCGAGCGGATCTCCGGCCGGAGCCTCGGCGACCTGCTGAACACCTGGCTGTTCACCCCCGCCAAGCCGCCCGTCGGCCCGGTCCCGAACGGCGGCACGGCGACGGCGGCCGCCGCTGCGGCCGCGGACCGCAGCGCCGGGCAGCCGCCGGCGGAACCGAAGTCCTGGAAGAAGATCCAGGACGCCGCCTCCGTCCACGCGAACCGGAAGTGACCGGCCCGCGGTGAAGCACCGGCGGCCCCCGCGCACGGCGGGGGCCGCCGACCGCCCGGCACGCCGTACGAACCGTCAACTCCCGCGTGCCACACTGCTGGTGACCCGGAACCGATCCCCGGTCGCCCGCCGCCGCGGCGGGCTCCAGCACCTCATCCGCAGGGGCTGCCGCCCCTGCGCCGGAGGCATCGTGAAACTGCTCCTCACCTCCGCCGGAGTGAAGAACCCCAGCATCCGGCAGGCCCTGGTCGACCTCCTGGGCAAGCCCGTCGAGGAGGCCGACGCCCTGTGCATCCCCACCGCCGGCTACGGACACCCGATGGGGAGCCCGGCCGGGGCCTGGCGCTTCATCACCGGGCGGTCCACCACCCCGATGTGCGAGCTCGGCTGGAGGTCCATGGGCGTCCTGGAGCTCACCGCCCTGCCCAGCATCGGCGCGGAGCGCTGGCTGCCCTGGGTCCAGCAGGCCGACGTCCTGCTCGCGAACGGCGGTGACGCGCTGTACCTGTGCCACTGGATGCGCCGGTCCGGCCTGGCGGAGCTGCTCCCCTCCCTGCACGACAAGGTCTGGGTCGGGCTGAGTGCCGGCAGCATGGTGATGACGCCCCGCATCGGGCCGGACTTCGTCGAATGGACGTCGCCCACCGGCACCGACGAGACCCTGGGCCTCGTCGACTTCTCCCTCTTCCCGCACCTGGACCACCCGGCCCTGCCGGAGAACTCGATGGCCGACGCCGAACGCTGGGCCGCCGCCCTGCCGAACCCGGCCTACGCCATCGACGATGAGACCGCCGTCAAGGTCGCCGACGGGGTCGTCGAGATCGTCTCCGAGGGCCACTGGCGACTCTTCTGAACGGCCGCGGAGAACCCTCCGCCCCCGATCCTGCCGTGCGCCGCACCCCGGGTGGGCTGCGGCGCACGGGTGGCGGGTGCGGGGTCAGAAGCCGATGGGCGTGCCGCTGTGCAGGGGGGTGAGGACGGTGTCGTGGATGCCGGCGTCGACGAAGGTGCGCTCCCAGGTGCCGCCGCCCTTGCGGGCCGGGACGAACTCGGTGGTGAGCATCTTCTGGAAAGCAGCGTCCCGGTGCTTCAGTTCGAGCAGGCGCTGGTAGCTGTCCAGGCTGTCGAGGTGGAGCATCCAGTGGATGCGGTCCTGCTGGCCGAAGGTCTCCTCGAAGAGGTACGCGGTGACGTCGCCGGCGAGGGCGCGGTTGACGTGGCGGGCCCACTCGAAGGCGAACTCGCGGGCCTCGTTGCGGAATTCGAACTTGGTCTGGGCGGTGCGGATGATGGTCAGTCCGGTGTCGGCGGAGTGCCGCAGGCGGTCGGCGGGCAGACCGGTCTGGTGCATGGCCGGCGGGACGAAGGTGGCCGGGGCGTGGTCGTCCTGGCCGTCGTGGGACAGGCCGTGCTGGGGGACGTAGACGCGCTCCTGGAACGAGCCCTCGACGTACATGCGCTCCCAGTTGCCGCCGTCGCGGTCCGCGAGGCGGTCGGTCTCGGTGACCTCCTTGAAGGACTTGTCGTGGTCGGCGACGTGCAGGAAGCGGCTGTAGTCGTTGGGCATCCGCATGTGGATCATCCAGTGCAGGCGGTCCACCCGGCCGAGGATCTCCTCGTAGACGAGCACGCTGGCGACGTCCGCCACGGGCTTGTTGAGAGCGGACACCAGGTCGCTGGCGAACGCGCGGCCCTCGTTGCGGAACTCGTGCCGGAGCTGGCCGACGCGGTGGATGATCAGCCCGGCGTTGCCGGAGTGCAGCAGCTCGTGGCCGGTGTCCGGGAGGGCGGCCATGGCGGGGGTGAAGAGGCGGCTGGTCCCGGGCCGGTCCGAGGCCGAGGTCTGGGGCATGGCGGAGTCTCCTTCGGCGAGAGCCCTCCGGGGACGGTCGGCCTCCGGCCGCGGCCGGGTCGCTGTCGCACCGGGTCCCTCGCGTTCGCTCAGGTGCAGGTGTGCCCCACGGAAGGGGGCGCTTGATGTGCACATGTTCCGCCCGGCCGCCCGCGCACGGTGATCAGATTTGAGCAGACCGGTCGAGGCGTTTCGAGCAATCTCGGTCATCGCCAAGTGGGTTCTGCCTGCCCCACGCCGATCGACCATGTGGAGAAGAACGCGATGCCCACGAGTAACAGTCTCGGCCGACGCGGTGTCCTTCAGCTGGGGGCCGTGACCGGAGTCGCGTTGAGCGGCCTTGCGGCGCTGACCGGCTGCGGCGCCGAGGACAGCGCCAAGTCCGCTGCGGGCAAGGGCATTTCGACCGACCGGCTGCGGGTGGGCGCCGCGGACGCCTCGGGTTCCGTGAGCATCGACCCGCGGACCGCCGGGTTCGGCGCCAGCTACGTGATCCTCTACCACCTGTACGACTCGCTGATGTACCTGAAGGGCGGGGCGTACGAGCTGGGCCTGGCGGAGTCCGTCGAGGCCAACCGGGACGCCACCGAGTGGACGATCCGGATCCGCAAGCGGGCGACCTTCCACGATGGCCGCCCGGTGACCGCCCAGGACGTCGCGTACAGCCTGCGCACCCTCGCCGTCCCGCCCTCGAAGCGGGCGACCGTCTACGCCGACGTGGACGTGGACCGCATCAAGGTGCTCGACGCCACCACGCTCACCGTCCCGATGCGCCGCCCCCGCGGCGACTTCCGGGAGTCGGTGCTGGTGGTCTTCTCGCCGGTGTTCCCCGAGGGGACGACCGACTTCTCCAAGGGCATCGGCTCGGGCCCGTACCGGCTCGCCGCGCAGGACGGCAAGAACGTCCGGATGACCGCCTACGAGGGCTACTGGGGCGGCCGTCCCGCGTTCGGGACGCTGGAGCTCGTCTCCATCGCCGACGCGGCCACCCGGATGAGCGCGCTCAAGAGCGGGCAGATCGACTACGCGATGGGCATCACCGCCACCGCGGCCAAGGCGGAGCGCGACAACCGGGCGATCGAGCTGCACCGCGGCGGGGTCGCCAACTCCAACGCGCTGTCCTTCGCGATGAACGAGCGGATCGCGCCGTTCGACGACCCGCGGGTCCGCCGGGCCGTCCGGCTCGCCGCCGACCGCGGGGCGCTGGCGGCGAACATGCTCGACGGGATGGGCGTCACCGGCGACGACGTGGTCGGCAAGGGCCTGCCGGGCTACGCGGGCCTGGCGGAGCGGCGGCGCGACGTCGCGGAGGCGAAGCGGCTGTTCGCCGAGGCGGGCGTCTCGAAGCTGACCCTCCACGCGGCGGACACGGTGGCCGGCTTCACCGGCGCGGCCCGCCTGCTGGGGCAGCAACTCGACGAGGCCGGCGTCAAGTTGACGGTCGACGTGGTGCCCGCCGACACCTACTACGCCGATCTGAAGGGCCTGTCGTCGATCCCCTTCCAGACCTTCTACTACACCAACCGGCCGGCCGCGGTGCACCTGTCGGCGCTCACCAACCGCGACGCCTTCTTCAACGTCACCGGTCTCGCGGACGAGCACTGGAAGCGGCTGGACGAGGCCCAGGCGACCGTCGACGACAAGGCGCGCGAGCAGCGCTTCGTCGAGATCCAGCGCGACCTGTACGAGCACGGCGGCGACCTGCTGTGGGGCTTCCAGGAAGTGGTGGACGCGTCGGTGGCCGGCGTGCGGGACGTGGTGTTCAGCCAGTCCATCCCGGTCTTCACCTGGGCCAAGGCGTCCTCGTGAGCGGCGGCCGCGCCCCGCTCCGGCTTCCGAGGCTGATGGCACGCAGGCTGGCGGGCGCGGTCGGCACCCTGTTCACGGCCTCCGCCCTGCTGTTCCTGGCCGCGGAGGTGCTGCCCGGCGACGCCGCCGCCGCCTCGCTGGGCGGCGGGGCGGACGCCGGGCAGATCGCGCGGATGCGCGCCGAACTGGGCCTGGACCGGCCGCTGGCGCTCCGGTACCTGGACTGGGTGGGCTCCGCCCTGGACGGCGACCTCGGCACCAGCACCGTCAGCCACCGGCCCGTCGGCGAGCTGGTCACCGACCCGCTGCTCGACACGCTGCTGCTGGTGGTGCTGTCGGTGCTGGTGACGGTGGTGGTCGCCACCTCGGTGGGCGTCCTGGCCGGTCTGCGGCCCGGCAGCGCGCTGGACCGGCTGCTGTCGGCGGGCGCGGTGGCCCTGGTCTCGATCCCGCAGTTCGTGACCGCGAGCGTGCTGGTCCTGGTGTTCGCCTCGGCGCTGGGCGTGCTGCCCGCGGTGTCGCTGGTGCCGCTCGGCGGATCGCCGCTGGACGACCCGGCCGCGCTGGTCCTGCCGGTCGCGGCGCTGTCGCTGTTCTCCGCGGCCTGGGCGAGCCGGATGGTGCGGGCGTCCGTCGTCGAAGCCGGTCGGTCGCCGCACGTGGAGAGCGCCCGGCTGGCGGGACTCCCGGAGCACCGGGTGGTGTTCCGGCACCTGCTGCCGACCACGATCGGCCCGTGCCTGCAGGCCTTCGCCTGGCTGACCGGTGCGCTGGTCGGCGGCACGGCCGTGGTGGAGCGGGTCTTCAACTACCCGGGGCTGTCCGCCCCGTTGGTGAGCGCCGTGGTCAACCACGACACGGCGGTGCTGGAGGGCATCGGACTGCTGCTCTCCGGCGCGGTGGTGGTCAGCCTGCTGCTGGCCGACCTGCTGGACCTGGTGGCCGATCCGCACGGGAGCGTGGCGCGATGACCGACACCGCGACCGAGGCCCCCGCCGCCGCGGTGCGGCCGTCCGTTCCGAGGCCGCCGGGCCCGGGCCCGCTCCGCCGCGTCCTGACCGGCCTGCTCTGGCTGCCGGCCCTGGCCGTGGTGCTGCTGGCCGTGGCGGGCCCCTACTCGCCGCCGGGGCCCGGCCTGCCGCTCGGCACGGACGCCATCGGCCGGGACGTCTGGGACCGGTTCCTGGCCGGCGGACGCCCGCTGGTGGTCGTCCCGCTGGTGGCGACGGTCCTGACCACCGTGGTCGGCACGCTGCTCGGCGTGCTGGCGGGCTACCTGGGGGGACGGGTCGCGGCCGTGATGACCTGGCTGGACTCGCTGCTGCTCGCGCTCCCGCCGATCGTCGTCCTGCTGGCGCTGCTGCACGGCCTGGGCTACAGCGCCGGGACGCTGCTGCTGGCCGTCGCGGCGACCGGGGTGCCGTTCGTCTCCCGCATCTCCCGGGCCGCGACGACCAGGGTGGTGCGCACCGGATACGTCGACCAGGCCGTGGCGCTCGGCGACGGGCCGCTGTCCGTGGTCGTCCGGGAGATCGTGCCGAACATCCTCCAGCCCGTCCTCGCCGACGCCGGCACCCGGCTCGCGGTCGCCATCGCGCTCACGGCGTCGGCGGACTTCCTCGGCTTCGGGCCCGGCACCCCCAGCTGGGCGGCGATGGTGAGCGAGAACATGGAGGGGGTCACCCTGGTGCCCTGGGGGGTCGCCGTTCCGGCGCTGGGCATCTCCGTCCTCACGGTCGCGGCGAACCTGCTGCTCGACCGGCTTGCCGCGAAGGGCGCGTCGTGATCGACATCGCAGAACTCACCGTCGTGGACCGCGCGGGCCGGGCCGTCGTCGAGGACCTCACGCTGACCGTGGAACGCGGCGAGTCGCTCGGCATCGTGGGGGAGTCCGGCTCCGGCAAGACGACCCTGGCGCTCGCCCTGCTCGGAGCGCTGCGGCCCGGGCTGGCGGTGCGCTCCGGATCGGTGCGCGTCGACGGCCACGACATGCTGGCGCTGAAGGGCTCCCGGCTGCGGGCGGTCCGCCGGCGGACCCTGACCTACCTCGCCCAGGACCCGGCCTCGGCGCTGACGCCCACCCTCAGGGTCGGCGGGCAGATCGCCGAACTCGCCCCGGACCGCTCCGCGGAGGGCGTCCGACGGCGGCTGGAGGCCGTCGGGCTGCCCGGTGACGCCGAGTTCCGGCGTCGCTTCCCCCACCAGCTGTCGGGCGGCCAGCAGCAGCGGCTCGCCCTCGCCCGGGCGCTCGCCGGAGAGCCGGCGGTGGCCGTGCTCGACGAGCCCACCACCGGCCTCGACGTGCTCACCCGGCGCCTGGTGCTCGACGAGATCGACCGGCCGGCCCGCGAACGCGGCCTCACCCTGGTCTTCATCACCCACGACCTCCCGGCCGCGGCCCGGCTCTGCGACCGGCTCGTCGTCCTGCGGGCCGGCCGCCTCGTCGAACAGGGCCCCACCCTGCGGACGCTGTCGCGCCCGGCCGCCCCCTACACCCGGGCGCTGGTCCGGGCCGTCCCCGACATCGCCGAGGCCGGCCGACGGACGCCCGCACCGGAGCCGCCGCCCGGACCGGAGGCCTCCGCGGACCCCGGCGACGACCGGGCCCTGCTGGAGGTGCGCGGCCTGCGGGCCGGGCACGGCCGCGGCCCGGGACGGGACGCCCCGACGATGTCCGGGGTGTCGTTCCGGGTCGGCCGCGGCGAGTGCGTCGCGCTGCTCGGCGCCTCCGGCATCGGCAAGACGACGCTGGTCCGCTGCGTCAGCGGCCACCACCGGCCGGACGGCGGCGAGATCCTGCTGCACGGCGAGCCGATGCCGCCCGACCTGCGCCGCCGCACGCCGGCCCAGCGCCGCAGCGTGCAGCTGGTGCCGCAGGACGCGGTGGGCTCGCTGAACCCGCGCCGCCGGGTGGGGGAGGCCATCGCGAGGTCGGCCCGGGTGCTGCGCGGCCTGGACCGGGCGGCCGCCGCGGCCGAGACGGTGCGGCTGCTCGGACTGGTCGGGCTGCCCGCGGAGTGGGCGGGGCGGCTGCCCGGGGAGATGTCCGGCGGCCAGCGGCAGCGGGTCGCGATCGCCCGGGCGCTCGCGGCGGCGCCCGAGGTGCTGCTCTGCGACGAGGTCACCGCGAGCCTCGACGTCGGCATCCAGGCCGAGATCCTGGAGCTGCTGGAGAGCCTGCGGCGACAGCTCGGGCTCGGGGTCGTGCTGATCACCCACGACCTGGGCGTGGTCGCCAGGAGCGCCGACCGGGTGCTGGTGCTGGACGGCGGCGGCGTCTGCGAGGAGGGCGCGGTCGCCCAGGTGCTGGGCGCGCCCCGGCACGCCTGGACCCGGTCGGTGGTGGGGGCGATGACCTCGCTGCGCGACCTGACGGAGGGGCCCGCGCAGGCCGAGGTCGGCGCGGCCGACTGAGCGGAACGCCGGCGCCGGGCCCGGAACGCCGGCCCGAAGCACGACGAGGAAGGCCCGCCGAATCCGGCGGGCCTTCCTCGTCGTCCTTGCCGGAGCCGTCCGGTCAGGCCGGCCGGTGCGGGCCGGCCAGCCGGCGGACCGCCTCCTCCCGCAGCGCCATCCGGTCGATCTTGCCGTTCGGGTTGAGCGGAGCGGCGGCGAGCGGCCACAGCTGCCCGGGCAGCATGTAGGGCGGCAGGAGCTCGGCCAGCTGCTTCAGGACGGCGGCGGCGTCGAGTTCGGCCCGGCCGATCACGAACCCCGCCAGCACCTCGCCGCCGGGGCCGGGGACGGCGAAGACCGCCGCGTCCAGCCCGGGCACCGCCCGGCGGACGGCCCGCTCGACCTCGCCGACCTCGATCCGGTAGCCGCGCACCTTGACCTGGCCGTCCGTCCGGCCCAGGTGCACCAGGCCGGCGCCGTCCTGCCGCACCCGATCCCCGGTGCGGTACCAGCGTTCGCCGTCGAGGTCGACGAACCGTCCGGCGTCGTTGGCCGGGTCGAGGTAGCCGTCGAAGCGCTGGGGGCCGGCGACGCAGAGCTCGCCGACCGTTCCGGACACCTCACCGTCCTCCAGCAGCAGGTGGCGGACCCCGGGGAACGGCCGCCCGATGGGCACCGCCCGGTCCGGTCCGGCGGCGTCGGCCGGGTCCAGGCGGTGGCCGGTGCAGGCGACGGCCAGCTCGGTCGGGCCGTACAGGTTGTCGATCACCGCGTTCGGTGCGAGCGACGACCAGTGGCGGGCGGTCTCCACGGGCAGCGGCTCGCCGCAGAACATGGTGTACCGCAGGCCGGGCAGCGCCCCGGCGGGCAGCACGCCGCGGCTCTGCACGGCGGCCGCCAGGCTGGGGGTGGACGTCCAGAAGGTGATGCCCTGGCGGACGGCGACCCGTTCCGGCGCCAGGGCCTGGACGCGGTTGAGGACGGTCAGGCAGGCCCCGGACGCCCAAGCCGCCCAGACCTCGAACATCGACAGGTCGAAGGTCAGC
The DNA here is from genome assembly GCF_002803145.1 of Kitasatospora sp. CB02891. Lineage (NCBI taxonomy): Bacteria > Bacillati > Actinomycetota > Actinomycetes > Kitasatosporales > Streptomycetaceae > Kitasatospora > Kitasatospora sp. CB02891. The sequence goes on from NZ_NNBO01000005.1 coordinate 261,081, forward strand.
TCGTACACCTGGCTGAACACGTCCCGCGGCCCGATCTGGTAGCGGGGCAGCACGGCCGTGAGGAAGGCGCCGATGTTGCCGTGCCGGATCGGCACGCCCTTGGGCAGGCCGGTGGAGCCGGACGTGAACAGGATGTACGCGAGCCGGTCCACCCCGTCGTTCAGCGGTTCGGCGGGTGTGCTCCCGTCCGGGGTGACGACGGCGGCGCCGTCGAGCGCGGCCGACTCCCGCAGGGCGGCGGCGACCTCGGCGGAGCCGGTGAGGCAGACCCGGACGGGGGCGGCGGCGGCGAGGTCGGCGACCTGGGCCGCACCGGCGGGGTCGACCACGATCGCGTCCAGGCCGGCCGCCGCGACGACGGCCCGGTTCCGTTCGACCGGGTACTCCGGGCCGAGCGGCACCGCGGTGGCCCCCGCGTAGAGGGCGGCCAGGAAGCCCAGATAGGCCTCCTCGGTCTTGGAGGCCAGGACGCCGACCCGCCGCGGGCGTCCGCCGCAGCCCGCGATCAGCGCTCCGGCCCAGTCGCACGCCGCACGGTGGAGTTCCGTGTACGTCCAGGACCGGCCGTTCAGGCGCAGGGCGGGGCCGTCCGGGTTGACGGCCAGGCCATCGAGGAACCACGCGTGCAGGGGCTTGACGCCCTGCCCCCGCGGGGCACTCACGCGGTCCCGCCGGCGGCCGCTTCCGGGCCGGTCGCGGGGATGAGGGGCCGGAGCGTGTCCCAGACCGTCCGGGCGGTGACGAAGTTGGCCGGTGTCACGGCCTCGTCGGGCAGGGTGAGGGCGTACTCGGATTCCAGTGCGGTGATCAGCCCGATCGTTCCCATGGAATCGAGGCCGTGGGCCGCGAGCAGCAGATCGGGCTCCAGCGAAAGCTCCGGTCGCAGGTGCGGAAGATGGCCTCGGATGACCGACTCGAAACGTGCGTCCCACATGGCGTAGGGCTCCTGTTGACGTGAAATTGGGTTGACAGAGCCGAGGTGCGTGCCGTCGGGGCGGTCCGGCCGCCCGGACGGGGCGCGGTCGGCGGTCAGGCGTGCCGGGCGTTGAGGTACTCGGTGAGGCGCTGCCGGTTGATGATCAGGCGGGACGTCTGCGAGATGTCGATGAGGCCGTTACATCGAAAGGTCTTGAGGAAGAGCCCGACCCGGGACCGGGTCGTGCCGACCATTCTCGCCAACTCCTCGTGGGTGATGCGCTGTTCGATGCGCGGGTGGTGCGGATCGCCCTTTCCGAATTTGTCGGCGAGATCGAGGAGGATCGTGCCGAGGCGTTGTTCGCTGTCGACCGTCACCAGATTGGTGATCGCCTGCTGCTGTTCGAACAGCCGGTGCGAGAGATAGGCGACGAGATCGCCGACCAAACCCTCCTCGGTAATGGTGTTGAGGAATCTCGAGTACGGCACGCGGAGGATGACGCTGTCCTGCATTGCGATGGTCGACTCCTCGCGGGCTATGCCGCAGCCGCTCTGCTCGCCGAACATTTCGCCCGGACAACATATGCGCAGCAGACACTCTTTCCCGCTGCGCGAGAACATGACGGTTTTGAGGCGCCCGCTCTCCAGGAAGTAGATGTTCTGGTCGGTGTCGCCGCAGCTGTATGCGTAGTCGTTCTTCTCCAGCACGATGCGCGTGCCGATCAGTGGGCCGGTCGTGAGGATATTTCGCAGTCGGCCGGTGAAGCCGCCGGACGTCGGGACGGCATACGTCATGCTCACTGTTCATCCTCCTGGCGTGATTTCGGCGCGTGGGGGTGGCAGGGGGAAGGGGCGGACGCCGAGCGAAGGAGGTTGCGCGGGGAGTGTGCCGCCGAATCTTCCGGCCGTGCTTCCCCCGTGCTCCCGTCTGGTTTTCGACAACGGCAGAAAGCATGCGCCGGCGCAGGGCACATGCCGCCGTACCCCCCCTTGCGGCTGATCGTGGGGCGAGCCTACGCCAGGCGCGACCTGCTGTGTAGTGAGCAATGGGTCTTTGTGTCAGCAAAATGTCAGCCGCATAACTCTGTTGCCGCTGCGGAAAGTTCTCCGGGGCGGCAGAAGGCGCGCGAGGGCAGCATTTTCGGGCCCCGGACTTGCCATTTCGGCGATTCCGGGGCCTGAAAATGCTGGGGCGGGCTCGGGCGGCGGTCAGCTGGGGGCGAGGACCTCGCCGCTGTCGGCGTCGAGGATGCGCAGGGCTTCCATCGGGCAGGACTCGACCGCGTCGCGCAGCGTCTCGTCCGGGCGGGTCTCCTCGGCCGACGGGACGGTCCGGCCGTCGACCACCTGGAAGTGGTCGGGGGCGATGCCGGCGCAGATGCCGGTGCCGGCGCAGCTGTGGCGGTCGGCCTCCAGCCGCCAGCGGGTGGTGTCGGTCATCGCCGGCTCACCACGCGATCGGCAGCTGCTCGGGGCCGCGGAACAGCCCGCCCGACTTCCACACGACGTCCTCGGCCGGGACGGCGAGGCGCACGTCCGGGAACCGTTCGAGCAGTGATCCGATCGCCACTTGCAGCTCCATGCGTGCGAGTTGGGCCCCGAGGCAGAAGTGGGCGCCGTGGCCGAAGGCCAGGTGGGGGTTCTTCTCCCGGGTGATGTCCAGCCGGTCCGGGTCGGCGAAGACCCGGGGGTCGCGGTTGGCGTTGACCGCGGCGGCCAGCACGCCCTCGCCGGCCCGCACCGTGCCGCCGCTCAGCTCGACGTCCTCGGTGGCGACCCGGGCGTTGCCGATGCCATTGCCCAGGGGGACGTAGCGCAGGAGCTCCTCCACCGCGCGGGGGAGCAGCTCCGGCCCCTCGCGGAGCAGCGCCAGCTGGTCCGGGTGGGTGAGCAGGGCGTAGACCATGTTGCCCAGCTGGTGGGCGGAGGTCTCGTGGCCGGCCACCAGCAGGGTGACCCCGAAGGTGATCAGCTCGTCCTCGGAGAGCCGGTCGCCCTCGTCGCGGGCGGCCACCAGGACGCCGAGCAGGTCGTCGTGCGGTTCGGTGCGGCGCGCCGCCACGAGCTGCGCGAGGTAGCCGCGGATCGAGGCGTCGGCCTCGACCGCCTCCTCCCGGGTGTACGCCGTGGTGGACATGATCACCGCGGACCAGTGCTGGAACTTCTCGCGGTCCTCGTACGGGACGCCCAGCAGGCGGCAGATCACCGTGATGGTGAACGGCTCGGCCAGGTCCTTGGTGAGGTCGCACGGCGGGCCCTTGCGCGCCATGTCGTCCAGCAGGCCGGCGACGACCTCCTCCAGCCAGGACTGCATCCGACCGATCCGCCGCGCGGTGAACGCCTTGGACACCAGGCGGCGCAGGCGGGTGTGCTCCGGGGGGTCGAGGCTCAGGATGGCGTCGCCGCGGCGGGCCAGCGGCGTGGTGCGGGGAGTGTCCTCACCGATCGAGGCCCGGCTGAAGCGCGGGTCGGAGTTGGCGGTCTTCACGTCCTCGTGACGGGTGACCAGCCAGCCTTCGCCGCCGTACGGAAGCTTCACCCTGGCGAGCGGCTCCGTCTCGCGGAGCTCGGTGAACTTCGGGTGGATGTCCAATCCGCTTACCCGGCCCTCGAAGGGGTAGGTGTGAACCCGGTCGGAATTCGTCATGCCGTGGGTACTCCTTCACTCCTGCCTGCGACACGGGTGCCGCTGCCCCGTGAGGCTGGTTGCCATGAGCATGCCCAAAGGTAGCGCGTGAACATTCCGCTTGGGGAAGGGCACGTTCCGGGTCGAGCACCTCGGGCTGCGGACCAGCACACCGCGCGGACGGCCCGGACCGCCGCTCAATTCTGAGCGGTGACGTACCGGGATGTACCGGAGGCTGAGGCGGCCGCGAACTGCTCGCCCACCGACAACCCCCGGGAACGGACCGCGTTGGACGCCACCGAACGACTCCTCGCGCTGCTCGACGCGGTGCACGACACGGCCGCCGAGGTGCGGGCCCGCTGCGCCGAGTACTTCGACCACCAGCCGCTGCGCCTGCGCCGGACGACCCTCGCGCGGTGCGCACCGGACCCGGACGCACTCGCCGCCCGCATCGGCGCCGGCTACCGGCTGACCGTGCGCACGGTCGACGACGAGGCCGAACTCACCGCCGTCGACCGGCTGGCGGAGCACCGCGCCGCCGGCGCCGGGCACACCCGCGCGGACGAGCTCGGGGCGGACGGCCGCCACGACGGCGCCGCCCTGGTCGACGCCGTGCGCCGGAGCCGGGACGAGGCCGACCGCAGGCTCCGCGAGGAGGCCGAGCGGTGCGCGCAGGCGCCGCCGCGGCGGGTCGGCGTGCTGGGCGGCGTCCTCGCCTACCGGGTCGCGGGGGAGCCGGACCCGCACCGGCCGCCGGTCGTCGTCCTCAACGCCCTGGGCATGGGGCTCGGGCCGTGGCACCGGCTGACCGCCCTGCTGGCCCGCCGCCACCGGGTGATCTCCTGGTCGCCGCGCGGGTGCGGGCCGCGCGAGCGCCCGCTGCGCCTGGCCGACCAGGTGGCCGACCTGAGGGCGGTGCTCAGCGCCGAGGGCGTGTCCGACTGCCACCTGCTCGCCTGGTGCACCGGGCCGAAGGTGGCCCTGGAGTTCCACCGGCGCGACCCCGGCGCGGTGCGCTCGATGGTCCTGCTCAACGGCTCGTTCCGGCTGCTGGACCGGCCGGACGATCCCGACACGGCCTACGAGCGGAACCTGGAGGCGATGTGCCGCGCCGTCACCGCCCGGCCGGTCCTGGCCGACGTGATGCGGCGGATGCTGGGCGGCGAACTCGGCGAGCGGCCGGACTTCACCGCCGAACCCGACCCGGGACGCTGGGCGGAACAGGTCCTGGCCCTGCCGGCCGAGGACCTCGCCGAGGACCTGCGCCGCCCCTTCGCCGACGGACCCACCCTCCTCGCGTACGCCCGGCAGCTGCTCGACTTCTGGTCCCGGGACCTGCTCGCGCACGCCGAGCGGGTGACCGTCCCCGTGCTGGCCGTCACCGGGGAGCTCGACCGGATCGCCGCGCCGGACCGGCTCGCCCGGGACATCGGCCGGTTCCCCGCCGGGCGGCACGTGCGCCTGCCGGGGGCGACGCACCACGCGCTCCACGACCGGCCGTACGAACTCGCCGCGCTGCTCAGCGAGTTCCTCGACCGGGTCGGACCCCGGGCCGACTGACCGCCCGTCACCGGTCGTCCGGCCGCCGGCCGAGCGCCCCGAACGGCCCGGGGCGACGCACCACGCGTTCCACGACCGGCCGTACGAACTCGCCGCGCTGCTCAGCGAGTTCCTCGACCGGGCCGGGCCCCGGGCGGACTGACCGCCCGTCACCGGCCGTCCGGCGCCGGCCGAGCGCCCCGAACGGCCCGGGGGCGACGCACCACGCGCTCCACGACCGGCCGTACGAACTCGCCGCGCTGCTCAGCGAGTTCCTCGACCGGGTCGGACCCCGGGCCGACTGACCGCCCGTCACCGGTCGTCCGGCCGCCGGCCGAGCGCCCCGAACGGCCCGGGGCGACGCACCACGCGTTCCACGACCGGCCGTACGAACTCGCCGCGCTGCTCAGCGAGTTCCTCGACCGGGCCGGACCCCGGGCCGACTGACCGCCCGTCACCGGCCGTCCGGCCGCCGGCCGAGCGACTCGAACCGCCCGCCACCTGCTCAATTGTGAGCGGCGACGCCGGGCCCGCGCCGCCAAGGTGTGACCGGGAACGGCTCCGGTGCCGTCGGCGGCAGCGTTCGCACCCGTCCCCACGACAGGAGGACCCGTGGACACCGCCACCCCGCCCGCCGGCCCCCCGCCGGGCCGCCCGTACCTGGCCCTGCGGGTGACCCGCGAGTCCGCCGTGCTGCGCGTCACCCTGGCCCGCCCCGAACGGCAGAACAGCATCGACGGCACCGTCCTGGCCGAGCTCGGGCACGCGCTCGACGAGGCGGAGGCGGACCCGACCTGCGTGGCGATGGTGCTGGAGGGATCGGACGGGGTCTTCTGCACCGGCCTCGACTTCGGCGCGGCGGCGGCCGGCGGGCCGACGGGCGAGGCGGCCGGCGGGGAGGCGTTCATCGCGCTCATGCGCAGGTTCACCACCGCCCCGGTGGTGGTGATCTCCTGCGTGGACGGCCGGGCGGCCGGCGGCGGCGTCGGCCTGGCCGCCGCGAGCGACTTCGTCCTCGCGACCGAGCGCAGCAGCTTCGCCCTGCCGGAGGCACTGTGGGGTCTGCTGCCGTGCTGCGTGCTGCCCTTCGTGATCCGGCGCACCGGCCTGCAGAAGGCGTACACGATGGCGCTCGGCACCCTGCCGATGGCCGCCGCCGAGGCCGAACGGTGGGGGCTCGTCGACGAGTTGACCGACCGTCCGGACGAGGCTCTGCGGCGCCTGCTGGTCCGGCTGACCCGGATCGACCCGGTCACCGTGGCCGAGCTCAAGCGGTACGTCCGGTCCATGTGGTTCACCACCGAACAGACCGAGGAGTTCGCGCTGCGCGAGTTCACCCGGGTGATGGCCTCGCCGGTGGCCCGGCAGCGGATCGAGAGCCTCACCACCAACCGGGGGCTCCCGTGGGAGACCTCCGCCCAAGCAGGCAGGAGTCAGCACCGATGACGGCACTGGTCTTCCCGGGACAGGGGTCGCAGCGCGCGGGGATGGGCGCGGACCTCTTCGCGCGCTTCCCCGAGCTGACGGCGCAGGCGGACGCCGTCCTCGGCTACTCGATCGAGGAGCTGTGCCGCACGGGCGGCGCGGAGCTCACCCGGACCGAGTTCGCGCAGCCCGCCCTGTTCGTGGTGAACGCGCTGTCCTGGTTGGCCCGGGCCCCGGAACTCCCCGCGCCGAGGTTCCTGGCCGGGCACAGCCTCGGCGAGTACGACGCGCTGTTCGCCGCGGGCTGCTTCGACTTCGCCACCGGGGTCCGGCTGGTGCACCGCCGCGGCGCCCTGATGGGCCGGGCCGACGGGGGCGGCATGCTGGCCGTGCTGGGCGTGCCCGCCGAGCGGCTGCCGGAGCTGATGGCCGGTGCGGACCGCGGGCTGGTCGACCTGGCGAACGTCAACTCCGCCTCGCAGCTCGTGCTGTCGGGGCCGACCGAGGTGCTGCGCGAGGTGTCGCGCGAACTGTCGCGCCACGACGGCGTGCGCAGCGTCCCGCTGAAGGTCAGCGCCGCCTTCCACTCGCGGTACATGGCGGAGGCGGCGACGGAGTTCGCCGGGTTCCTGCGCGGGTTCACCTTCGCGGACCCCCGGGTGCCCGTGCTGTCCAACGTCACCGCCGCGCCCTACGGGCCGGGCCAGGTCGCCGAGTTGCTCGGGCGTCAGATCGACCACCCCGTCCGCTGGCACGAGATCACCCGCCACCTGCTCGACCACGGTGTCGGGACGGTCGAGGAGATCGGCCCGGGCCGGGTCCTCAGCGGGCTCTGGCAGTCGGCCCGGCGGGCCGCGGCGGCGGGGGAGGACCGGACGGCCGGGGCCGCCGCGACCGCGCCCGCCGCGACGGCCCCGGCGCAGACCGGAGCCGCGCTCCGGGCCGAGGACCTGGGCTGCCCGGAGTTCCGGCGCGAGTACGGCCTGCGCCTGGCGTACCTCGCCGGGGCGATGTTCCGCGGCATCGCCTCGTCCGACCTGGTGATCCGGCTCGGACAGCGGGGCCTGATGGGGTTCTTCGGCGCCGGCGGCCTCGGCCTCGACCGGGTGGAGAAGGAACTGCTCCGCATCCAGGAGGCCCTGGGGGTGGACGGGTCCTACGGGATGAACCTGCTGCACTCCGTCGACGACCCCTCGTACGAGAACAGCGTGGTCGCCCTGTACCTGCGCCACGGGGTCCGCACCGTCGAGGCCGCGGGCTTCACCCAGCTGACCCCCGCCGTCGTCCGCTTCCGCTTCGCCGGCGCGCACCGCGACGCCCGGGGCGGGGCGGTGGTCCCGCACCGGGTGCTCGCCAAGGTCTCCCGGCCCGAGGTCGCGGCCGCCTTCATGGGCCCGGCGCCCGCGGCGATCGTCGACCGCCTGGTCGGGGAGGGGCTGCTCACGGCCGAGGAGGGGCGCATCGCCGTCGAGGCTCCGGTGAGCGAGGACATCTGCGTGGAGGCCGACTCGGGCGGCCACACCGACGCGGGCGTGGCGCTGACGCTGCTGCCCGCGATGATGCGCCACCGCGACGCGGCGATGGCCCGCCACGGCTTCCGACGCCGCATCAGGATCGGTGCGGCGGGCGGCATCGGCGCACCCGAGGCGGTGGCCGCCGCGTTCGTCCTCGGCGCGGACTTCGTGCTCACCGGCAGCGTCAACCAGTGCTCCCCGGAGGCCGGGACGTCCGACACGGTCAAGGACATCCTCGCCGGGCTCGACGTGCAGGACACCGCGTACGCGCCCGCCGGCGACATGTTCGAGCTGGGCGCCAGGGTCCAGGTGGTGCGGAAGTCCACCATGTTCGCGGCCCGCGGCAACAAGCTGTACCAGCTGTACCGGCAGTACGACGGCTGGGAGTCCGTCGACGAGGCGACCCGGCGGCTGGTGGAGGAGACCTACTTCAAGCGCCCGTTCGCCGAGGCGTGGCAGGAGACCCGCGCCCACCACCTCGCGAAGGGCCGGGCGGCGGAGGTCGAGAAGGCCGAGCGGTCGCCCAAGCACCTGATGGCGCTGGTCTTCCGCTGGTACTTCGCCCGCACCGTCAGCTGGGCGCTGGACGGCGATCCGGCCCAGCGGGTGAACTTCCAGATTCAGTGCGGCCCGGCGATCGGCGCCTTCAACCACGTCGTCCGGGGGACGGCGCTGGAGGACTGGCGCGCACGGCACGTCGACCTGATCGCCGACACCTTGATGACCGGCGCCGCCGACGTCCTGGGCCGGCGCCTCCCCGCTCCCGCGGCCCGCTAGGCCCTGGCGGACACCGCACCCCACCGAAGAACCGTCCGAGAACCACTCCGAGGAGTACAGATGACGCTCGACCCGAACCCGTTCCTCGCCCGGCAGCAGACCTCGGTGGGTGCGGACCTGCTCCTGCACTCGACCAACTCCGGTGCGGTGGTGAAGCGCTCCGCCCAGCTCAGGCTGGCGCACCGCGACGAAGGCCGCCGGATCGCGCTGCTGCAGGCGGAGTACGTGAACACCAAGTACGCCGGCGACGCGACGGTGTTCGTCTTCGACGAGAAGTTCGGCCGCCGCGACCGCCTGCACTGGATGATCCACCTGCGGTCGCTGGGCGGGTACCGCGCCGTCACGGCCCTGCTCGACGGAAATGAGGGTCCCGCCGCGGGGACGGGCTGGCAGGAGATGTTCCTCGACGCGTCGTTCGACGAGACGGCGCTTATTCCGCAGGGCTGGGGGATGTACGGCACGGACGCGGTGCTGCCGGACGGCACGCCGATCGCCGAGGCCACCCCGGACCTGCTGGTGGCGCCCGCGCAGCACCAGACCGGCATCACCGCCGAGCAGACCGTGAACTCCTCGAACGCCGGACTGGTCATCCACCGGGTGGCCCAGCCCAAGTACGCCTTCCGCGCCGAGGCCCGGATGTTCGCCCGCCGGATCACCGAGTCGATCAACACCCGGCTGCCGGGCATCGCCTCCTCCTTCCTCTACGAGGAGGCGTTCGGCCCCGCCGACCGGACGCACTGGCTGATCCACCTGAAGTCGGAGACCGCGTACTACGACCTCATCGACATGCACATGCGCATGGACGACGACGTGCGGGCCATCTACCTCGACGAGATCATCGCGCCCGAGAAGGGCGGCGGCACCTGGAACCGGATCTTCGTCGAGGGCAGCATGGGCGACGTCTCCTTCGCCCCGCTCGCCGCCTCGATCTGAGACCCGCGCCGGCCCGTCCTCCGCCGACGGAGCATCGGGCCCGGCCCGATCCGTCGCTGACGTGGCATCAGGCCCGGCCCGATCCGTCGCTGACGGGGCATCAAGATCGACCAGGCCCACGGGAGTCGGCTTCCGGGCAGCCCGCACTTTGCTCACTTCTGAGCTGAAGTGCGGGTTTTGTCTTTCTAGGCTTCCGCATGTCGGAGAACGTCGGACACCATCTGGCATCGAACTGGGGAGCACGGCACATGGCGGTCGCATCCGGTCCCGATCCCCGGCAGCGCACGGGAATCGACACGCTGGCAGCGGACATCAGCAGGGCCCTCGCGCGCCTGCTCACCGAACTGCGGCCCGGCGAGGCCCCGGTGGCCCCGGACACGGAGCTGCGCACGGTCGGTCTCGACTCGATGACCGCGGCGCGGCTGTGGATCGCCACGCAGGGCGAGTTCGGCATCGACGTGCCGCTGACCCTGCTGGCGGACGCGCACAGCCTCGCCGACTTCGGGCGGCAGGCCGCCGAACTGGCGGCGGACCGGGCCCCGGTCGACGGCGCGGCCGTCGGCGCCGTGGTGGCGGACCCGGAGCGCGCGTTCGAGCCGTTTCCGCTCACCCCGCTCCAGGAGGCGTACCTCACCGCGAAGGAGCCGGCCCTCACCGAGGACGCCGTCGGCTGCCACCTCTACCGCGAGTTCGAGGTGGGCGGCCTCGACGCCGAGCGGCTGCGGAACGCCTGGGAGCGGCTGGTCGCCCACCACGACATGCTGCGGGCCGTCGTCACCCCCGACGGCCGGCAGCGCATCCAGGCGCAGACGCCGCAGTGGAGCATGCCGGTGTCCGAGCCCGTCGCCGGCCACCCCGACCGGGACTTCGAGGCACGCGCCGCCCGCACCCGGGCCCGGATGTCCCACCGCCGCTTCGAGGCCGGCGAATGGCCGCTGTTCGCCGTCGAGGTGACCCGCCGGGCCGACGGCCGCGCCCGGGTGCACCTCGGGATCGACGCGCTGGTGACCGACGGCGCCGGCCTCGACCTGCTCACCGCGCAGTGGAAGGCCCTGTACGACGACCCGGCCCGCACCCCGGCCACGCCCGAACTCACCGCCCGGGACTGCCTGGTCGCGCTCGCGGCGCGCACCGACACCCCCGGCCACCGGCGCAGCCTCGACCACTGGGTGCACCGGCTGGCCGAGCTCCCCGGCGCTCCCGGCCCGGTCCGGGACACCGTCGCGACCCGCCCCGAGGAACTGCCGTGCCTGCGCCGCACCACCCGCAGCGCCCGACTGGCCGCCGAGGAGTGGCGGGCCGTCCGGGAGCGCGCCGCCGGCCTCGGCGTCACGGCCACCGCACTGGTCCTGACCCTGTTCACCGAGGTCCTGGCCCGCCACGGTGCCCACCGGCCGTTCTCGCTGACCGTCACCACCAGCCGCCGGGCCCTGCTGCCGGCGGCGGCCGACCAGGTCGTCGGACCGTTCACCGGCACCGTCGCGGTCGAGGCCGTGCTGCCGCACGACCGGACCTTCGAGGAGGCGGCGCGGCTCACCCACCAGGAGCTGTGGAAGGCGCTGGAGCACTCCGCGGTGTGCGGGGTCACCGCGCTGCGCGCGTCGCGGGCCCGCGGCGGCGCGGCCGAGGCCTCGCCCGTGGTGTTCACCAGCATGCTCGACGCCGCGGCCGCCGCCCGCGGCCGGGGCTTCGCGGACGACCTGGTGCACGCCACCAGCCAGACCAGCGGGGTCTGGCTCGACCACCAGATGTGGGAGCGGGACGGCGGCCTGGAACTGCGCTGGGACGTCGCCGACGAGATGTTCGAACCCGGCGTCCCCGACGCGGCGTTCGCCTCGCTCCACAACGGCCTGCGGGTGCTCGCCGACTCCCGGGCGGAGCCCGAGCACCGCCCGCTCAACGAACTCCAGCAGGCCTACTTCGTCGCCCGCGCCGCCGCCGAGCCCCGGGAGTGGAGCTCCGGCCAGGTGTACCTGTCCTTCGAGACGGCCGGCTCCGTCGACCTGGTGCGCCTCGAAACGGCGCTGGTGCGGCTGATGAACGCGTACGAGGTGCTGCGCTCCGCGGTCACCGTGGACGGCCGGATCGCCGTCCGGCCGGACGTCCCCGAGGAGTGGGCGATCCCGGTCACCGGGCGCGACTCCGCCGAGCGGGTCCGCGAGGCGATGACGGCGAACCCCTTCCCGCTCGGCCGCTGGCCGCAGTTCGACCTCCGCGTCACCGAGGGGGAGGAGCACGACACCGTCCACCTCTGCGTCGACCTCACCCTCGCCGACGCGCACAGCATCCACGCCGTCGGCCGCGAACTCATGCGGCTCTACGCCCGGCCCCGGGAGACCCCGCGGACCGGCGCGCCGCACGCCGAGCACGCCCGGGAGGTCCGGGACCGCGCCGCGGCGCCGGAGCGGGACGCCTGGCGGGCGCACTGGCGCGACGCGCTGGCCGAGCTCCCGCCCGGGCCGTCGATCGGGGGCCGCACCCCCGGCGCCGGCCCCTCCAGCCGGATCCGGCTGGCGGGCAGCGTGCCCGGCCGGGACGCCCTCGCCGCCCGCGCCGCCCGGCACGGACTGACCCCGGACGCCGTGCTGCTCACCGCCTTCCTGGACACCCTGTCGCTCCGTCACGAGGAGGACTTCGCCGTCCCGGTGGTGCGCTGGGACGGCCCGGACGGCAAGTACCGGCCCGGCGAGTTCACCGCGCTCAGCTGGGTGTCGCGGGCTCCGCGCGGACTGTCCTTCACCGAGCGCGCCCGCACCTACCACCGGGCCCTCGAACAGGACGCGCCGGTGCCGACCAGCGGACTCGCCGAACTGCGCCGCCGGACGGCCGCGACCGGGGCGACCGGCCACCGGGTCGTCTACACCTCGGTCCTCGACCTGACCGACCGTCCGCTGCCCGCCACCGTACGGCAGGGCGAATGGCGCAGCTGCACCCCGGACGTGTCCCTGGACTGCATCACGACCGCGGACGACGACGGGACCCTGCGGTACTGCTGGGACGCGGTGGCGGCGGACTTCGACGGCGACACCCTCGCGGAGCTCTTCGCGGCCTACGGCCGGACGGTGACCCGCCTGGTCGACAGCGACGAACCGTGGGACCAGGGCGCCCCGGAACCGGCCCCGGCCGCGCAGGGCCCGAGCGCCGCCGAACTGCACCGGATCCTGCACGAGTGGAACGACACCGCCCACCCCTTCGACGGCGACCGGCTCGTCCACACCGCCTTCGAGGAGCAGGCCCGGCTGGCCCCGGACGCCGTCGCCCTGCGGTGGCGCGGCGGCACCATGACGTACCGCGAGCTCAACCGGCGGGCCAACCGCCTCGCGCGGGAGCTCCTCGCCGCCGGCACCGGGCCGGAGACCGTGGTGGCGGTCAGCGTCCCCCGCGGACCGCTGATGATCGCGGCGGTGCTCGGCGTGCTCAAGGCCGGCGGCGTGTACCTCCCGATCGAGCCGCACCTGCCCGGCGACCGGGCGGCCGTGATCCTGGAGGAGGCGGACTGCACCACCGTCGTCACCACCTCGGACCGCGCCGGATGGGCCGTGCCGGACGGGGTCGCGGAGATCCGCGCGGACCGGCTGCCGCCGTCCGACCTCGACCCGGACGCCGACCCCGAGCCCACGGCCGAGCCGTACAACACCGCGTACATCATCTTCACCTCGGGCAGCACCGGGCGTCCCAAGGGCGTCGCGGTCGCGCACCGGCCGGTGCTCAACCTGCTGAACTGGTGCCGGCGCACCTTCGCCTTCGACGCCTCCGACCTCGGGCTGTGCGTCACCTCGCTCGGCTTCGACCTGTCCGTGTTCGACGTCTTCGGACTGCTCGGCCACGGCGCCGGGCTCTACATCGCCGACGCGGAACAGCAGCGCGACCCGGCCCTGCTGCTGGACGTCCTGCTCACCGAACCCGTGACGTTCTGGAACTCCGCGCCGACCACGCTCGCCCAGATCGGCCCGCTGCTCGCCGAGCACCGGGGCGCACCGGGCACCCGCGACCTGCGGCTGGTCTTCCTCAGCGGCGACTACACCCCGCTGTCGCTGCCCGACGAGGTGCGCGCCGTCTTCCCGGCGGCGGACCTGATCAGCCTCGGCGGGGCGACCGAGGCGACCGTGTGGTCGAACTGGTTCCGGATCGGCGAGATCGACCCGGAGTGGCGCAGCATCCCCTACGGCAAGCCCATCGACAACTGCCGCTACCACGTGCTCGACGAGAACCGGCGGCCGTGCCCGGTCGGCGTCGAGGGCGACCTCTACATCGGCGGCGAGTGCCTCGCCCTCGGATACGTCAACCAGCCGGAGCTCACCAGCCAGCGGTTCATCCCCGACCCGCTGCACGACGACCCCGCGGAGCGGCTGTACCACACCGGCGACCGGGCGTCCTACTTCCCCGACGGCAACCTCTGCTTCCACGGGCGGTCGGACGGCCAGGTGAAGATCCGCGGATTCCGCGTCGAACTGGGCGAGATCGAGCACCGGCTGCGGCTCCACCCGGGCGTCAAGGACGTCGTGGTCCTCGCCCGCGGGGACGCCGGCGAGCGCGTCCTGGTGGCCTACCTCGTCCCGGTCGGCGGCGCCGCGCCCACTGCGCGCGAGCTGCGGGCGCACGCGGCGGCCGCCCTGCCCGAGTACATGGTGCCCAACTTCTTCGGCTTCCTCGGGACCTTCCCGTCCACCGCGAACGGCAAGCTGGACCGCAACGCGCTGCCCTGGCCCGTGCCCGCACGACCGGAACAGCCCGAGCCGCCGCAGCAGGCCGAGCCGCCCGAGCAGTTCGAGCAGTCCGGGCCGTACGGGCGGACGGGCGAGGAGCCGGCCGCGGCCGCCGACGGGCCGTCGTACGAGGAACTGCGGGAGGAGATCGCCGGCCTCTTCGCGTCCACCCTGGGCCTGCCGCAGGTGGACGCCGCGGCCGACCTGTGGGACCAGGGCGCGACCTCGTTCACCATGGTGCAGGTGTCGGGCGCGCTGCAGCGCCGGTACCGCCGGCGCATACCGGTGTCGGTGCTGCTCGACGAGCCCAAGATCGAGGCGATCGCCCGCTGGGCGCACCGTGAGCTCACCGGCGCCCCGGCCGGGGCCGGGACGACACCGGTCGTCGAGCGGACGCCGGCCGCACCGGCCGCACCGAAGACCGCGGCACCGACCGCACCGACCGCACCGGCCGCGCCGGCCGCGCCGACCGCACCGGAGACCGCGGCACCGACCGCGCAGGCGGCCGTCGGGCCGGCCGGGGCGGAGGGCCGGGGCCCGGGCGCGGTGGACTTCTTCTCCCCCGAGGACCGGGCCCGGTTCAAGGCCGGCCACTGGAACCTGCGCCCGGCCCGGCCGGACGAGCCGGCCCTGCCGCTCACCCCGGTCGGCTTCGACGAGGAACTCCTCGCCTGGCGCGCCACCCGGCGCGACTTCCTCGACGCGCCGGTCCCGTACGAGTCCTTCTGCCGCCTGCTCAGCCTGCTCCGGGAGATCCCCACCGCCGCGGGCGTCCGCCGGCTGCACCCGTCGGCGGGCGACACCTACGCCGTCCAGACCTACCTCCACCTGGCCGCCGACGCGGTCGACGGGATCGCCGAGGGGCTCTACTACCACGACCCCGTCGAGCACGCCCTGCGCCGGATCGACCCGGTCCAGCGGGCCGGGCGCAGCGCCCACTTCGTCTACAACCGGGAGGTGTTCGACCGTTCGCGGTTCGGCATCTACCTGGTGGGCCGCCGCCCCGGCATCGAACCGATGTACGGCGAGCAGAGCCTGCGCTACCTCACCCTGGAGGCTGGCAGCATCGGCCAGCTGCTGATGATGGGACAGGCGGCGGCCGGCGTCGGGCTCTGCCCGATCGGCGCACTCGCCTTCGACGACCTCGCCGCCCGGTTCGGCCTCGACGAGGGCCACGTGTTCCTCCAGGCGTTCCTCGGCGGCGCCGCCGCGCACCCCGCGGCCACCGCGGACGGCGTCGGCCCGGTGTTCGGCGCCCGGCCCGCCCCGGCGACCCGCCCCGTCCCGCCCGCCGCCGACGCGGCGGGAACGGCGGAGCCGACGGCCGTGATCGGCATGGCGGGCCGCTTCCCCGGCGCGGACGACCTGGACGCCTTCTGGGACAACCTGGAGGCGGGCGCGAACGCGGTCGGGCCGCCCCCCTCCGCCCGCCGCGACATCGCGCCCGCGGGCTCCGCCCCCGTGGGCGGCTTCCTCCGGGACGTGGACCGTTTCGAGAGCCTGCTGTTCCGGATCTCCCCCGAGGAGGCGCGGACGGTCGACCCGCAGGCACGGCTGATGCTGCAGGCCGTGTGGCAGTGCCTGGAGGACGCCGGGCACACCGCCGAGTCGCTGCGGCTGTCCGCCGGACGGGTCGGCGTCTTCATCGGCACCATGTGGCAGGACCACCGCCAGCAGGGCGCCGACCACTGGGCGGCCGGCGGCCCGGCCCGCACCCCGGCCACCGCGTCCGACATCGCCAACCGGGTCTCGCACTTCTTCGACTTCGGCGGCCCGAGCCTGGCCGTCGACACCTCCTGCTCGTCCTCGCTGACGGCCCTGCACCTCGCGGTGCAGAGCCTGCGCCGGGGCGAGTGCGGCGCGGCCGTCGTCGGCGCCGTCAACCTCCTCGCCCACCCCTACCACTGGGGCCTGCTCGAAGGCCTGGAGCTGGTGGCCCTGGACGGCACGCCGGAGGCCTTCTCCGCGGCCGGCTCGGGCTGGTACCCGGGCGAGGGCGTCGGCGCGCTGCTGCTGCGCCCGGCGGGGGCCGCCGCCGAGGCGGGCGACCTCGTCCACGGAACCGTCGAGGAGACCCGCATCGCCCACGCCGGGCGCGCGCCCAGGTACGGCGCGCCGCGGGCCGAGAGCCTGGTCGACTCGCTGGCCCGGGCGCTGGCCGGGGCGGGCGTCACCCCCGACGACATCGACTACGTGGAGTGTGCGGCGGCCGGCGCCGGAATCGCGGACGCCGCCGAACTCGAAGCCCTGGGCGAAGTGTTCGCCCGGCCCGACGACGCCCCGCGGCTCCCGGTGGGCACCGTGAAACCGAACATCGGGCACCTGGAGGCGGCCTCCGGCCTGTCCCAGGTGATCAAGGTGCTGCTGCAGATGCGGCACGGCCGGATCGCCCCGACCCGCACCGCCCGGCAGCGCAACGGCCTGGTGGACTGGCAGACCCTGCCGGTCGAGGTCGTCGAGCGCTCCCGGCCCTGGACCCCGGCGTCGGACGGGCGGGTCACGGCCCTGGTCAACGCCCTCGGCGCGACCGGATCCTACGGACACGTGGTGCTGCGCTCCGCGCCCGGCGACCGGCCGGCCCCGGCGCCCGCGACGGCGGCGGCGGGCCGCGCGGACGGCGGGTTCGACCCCGGGCGGGTGCTGCTGCTCTCCGCCGACGGCGCCGAGCAGCTCGGCACCGCCGCCCGGCGGCTGGGCGCCCACCTCGCCGCCCACGCCGACACCGTGGAGCCCGACCGGGTCGCCTGGACCCTGCAGACCGGGCGGGTGCACCTGTCGCACCGGCTGGCGCTGACCGCGGGCACGGCGGCCGGGATGGTCGCCGGTCTGAACGCCTTCCTGGCCGGCCGGTCGCACCCCGGCCTGTCCACGGCCGTCGCGGACCCGGCCGCCGGACCCGCCCCGACCGACCGGCCCGCGTCGCACGCCGTGGACCTGTGGCTGCGGGGCCACCCGGTGGACTGGGCGCGCCTGTGGCCCGCGCCGGGCCGACGCGTCACGCTGCCCGTGCACGCCTTCGCCGGCGACCGGCACGTGCTCGACGACCGGCGCCCGCTCGACGACGCCGCCCCGGTGCCCGGCACGGCCGTCGCCGACGCGGTGTCCCCGGCGGCGCAGGAGAGCGCCGAGCGGTACCTGGCCGGGCTGTACGCCGAGGTCAGCGGGATCCCGGTGGAACGGCTGCACCCGAAGGTCCCGCTGGAGAACTACGGGCTGACCTCGATGTTGGTCTCCCGGCTCAACAGCGAACTCCGGGCCGCCGTCGGCCCGGTGTCGCAGACCGTGTTCTACGAGTACCCGGACCTCGCGGGCGTCGCCGCGCACCTGCTGCGCCTGCACGACGGACCGTGGCACGGCGGCCCCGCCGGGCGGGTGCCCGTGCCCGTCACCGAGAAGCCCGTTGCCGAGAAGCCGGCTGCTGAGCAACTCGCCGCCGAGCCGATCGCCGTCGTGGGCATCGCCGGCCGCTACCCGCAGGCCGCGGACCTGGACCAGTTCTGGCGCAACCTCGAACAGGGCCGCGACAGCGTGACCGCGCTGCCCGCCGACCGGCCCGCCGTGTCCGGCGGGGCCGACCTCATGCGGGGCGGCTTCCTGGCGGGCGTCGACCGCTTCGACCCGCTGCTGTTCGGCATCACCCCGCGCGACGCGCGGCTGATGGACCCGCAGGAGCGGCTGTTCCTGGAGACCGCCTGGGAGACGCTGGAGGACGCCGGCTACACCCGGGCCCGGCTGCGGGAGCGGCACGGCGCGGGCGTCGGGGTCTTCGTCGGGACGATGTACAACGAGTACCCGTTCTTCGGCGTCGAGAGCTCGCTGTCCGGCGAACCGGCCGACAGCGGATCGGCCGTCGCGGGCATCGCCAACCGGGTCTCCTACTTCCTCGACGTGCACGGGCCGAGCATGGCGGTGGACACCATGTGCTCGTCCTCGCTCACCGCGCTGCACCTGGCCGTGCAGAGCCTGCGCCGCGGCGAGTGCGCGGCGGCCCTGGTGGGCGGGGTGAACCTGTCGCTGCACCCGCACAAGTTCCGCCAGCAGGCCCGGCTGAGGATGACCTCCAGCGACCACCGCTGCCGCAGCTTCGGGGCGGGCGGTGACGGCTTCGCCCCCGCGGAGGGCGTCGGCGCGCTGCTGATCAAGCCGCTGAGCGCCGCCGTCGCCGACGGGGACCGGATCCACGCCGTGATCCGCGGCACCGCCGTCAACCACGGCGGCCGCACCAACGGCTACATGGTGCCCAACCCGGTGGCGCAGGGCGCGCTGGTGCGCGCCGCGCTGGACGAGGCGGGCGTGGACCCGGCCGGGGTGGGCTACCTGGAGGCGCACGGCACCGGGACCTCGCTCGGCGATCCCATCGAGATCAACGGTCTGGCCCGGGCGTTCGCCGGGGCCGACCTGGCGCCCGGGTCCTGCGCCGTGGGATCGGTGAAGTCGAACATCGGGCACCCGGAGGCCGCGGCCGGCCTCGCCGGACTGACCAAGGTGGTGCTCCAACTGCGCCACCGCCGACTGGTCCCCTCGCTGCACTCCCGGGAGCTCAACCCCGCCGTGGACTGGGCGCAGTCGCCGTTCAGGGTGGTGCAGGAGCTGGAGCCGTGGGCCGCCCCGGTCGCGGCCGACGGGACGGTGCTGCCCCGGCGCGCGGGCGTCAGCTCCTTCGGCGCCGGCGGCTCGAACGCCCACGTGGTGGTGGAGGAGTACGTTCCGGCCGGGGCCGCGGCGCAGCCGTCGGACGAGCCCGGGCCGGGCCCGGAGCTGATCGTGCTGTCGGCCTTCAACGAGGAGCGACTGCGGGCGGTGGCCGGACGTCTGGCCGACCGGCTCCGCGACGGCGGCGGCGCACCGCCGCCCGCCCTCGCGGACGTCGCCCACACGCTCCTGGTCGGCCGGGAGGCCCTGCGCGAGCGGCTCGCGGTCGTCGTCGCCGACACCGGTGAACTGCTCGCCGTGCTGGACCGGTTCGCGGCCGGCCACCGCGACCCGGAGGTGCTGCACGGCCGCACCCCGGGGGACGCCCCCCGCACCGGGACGCCCGTCGCCCCCGACCCGGGCCTGCCGCGCGCCGAGGCGCTGCGCCGCCTGGCCGCCCGCTGGATGGCCGGCGACACCGTCGACCGGGACGGGCCGGGCGCGGGACGCCTGGTGTCGCTGCCCTCCTACCCGTTCGCCGGGGAACGCCACTGGCTGCCGGCGGCCGCCGCGCCCACCGCGACGCGGCGGCCGGAACCCGCACCGGCGTTCGAGCCGCCCGCGACGCCGCAGCCGGACCTCGTGTCGGCGTTCGAGCCGTCTGTGGCGCGGCGGCCGGATCCCGCACCGGCGTTCGAGCCGTCTGTGGCGCGGCGGCCGGACCTCGTGTCGGCGTTCGAGCCGTCTGTGGCGCGGCGGCCGGATCCCGCACCGGCGTTCGAGCCGCCCGCGACGCCGCAGCCGGACCTCGTGTCGGCGTTCGAGCCGTCTGTGGCGCGGCGGCCGGATCCCGCACCGGCGTTCGAGCCGTCTGTGGCGCGGCGGCCGGATCCCGCACCGGCGTTCGAGCCGCCTGTGACGCGGCGGCCGGATCCCGTGTCGGCGTTCGAGCCGTCTGTGGCGCGGCGGCCGGATCCCGTGTCGGCGTTCGAGCCGCCCGTGGCGCGGCGGCCGGATCCCGCACCGGCGTTCGAGCCGCCCGTGACGCGGCAGCCGGATCCCGTGCCGGCGTTCGTGCCGGCGTTCGAGCCGTCCGTGACGCGGCAGCCGGACCTCGTGCCGGCGTCCGAGCTGCCCGCGACGAGCCCGGCGGACGGCGTGGCGCTCTTCACCCCGGTGTGGACGCCGACTGCCGCGGCCCCCGAGCCCGGACCGGTGACCGGCCGCGTCGTCTGCGTCTTCACCGACCGGACCGCGGCGCTGGCGGACGCGCTCGCCGCACGGCTCGGCGCCGACCGGCTGCTGCTGGTGCGCCAGGGAGCGGACGCGGCAGCCGGGGCCGAGGCGCTCGTCGACGAGGCCGCGGCGGACCGCATCGCGGCCGACCTGGTGGGCCGCCACGAGGACATCGTCGGCCTGGTCGACCTCTGCGACGTGGCGGCCGGTGAGGGAACCGGGCGGTGGACCGACCGGCTGCGGCTGCTCCAGCGCCTGGTCCGCCTGCTCCGCGCCCGGGACCTGAGGGTCCTACAGGTCACGGAGGGCCTGTACGGGCTGCCCGGGGCGGTGCCGGCGTGGTCCGGCGCCCGCCTCGCCGGGTTCGTGCGGATGCTGGCGGCCGAGCACCCCCGGGTCGCGGCCACCGTCGCCGACATCCAGGGCGCGGGCGGCGACCCGGCGGCCGCCGCCCGGCGGATCCACGCCGAGCTGCTCGCCGCGGACGGCCTCACCGAGGTCTGCCTGCGCGGCACGAGGCGGTACCGGCGCGAGCTCACCGCGCTGCCCGGCGGCCCGGACCGCCTGCTGCGGCTCGACCCCGACCGGGCCTACCTGGTCACCGGCGGCACCCGGGGCATCGGCGCCGCCGTCGCCCGGCTGCTGGTCCGCCGCGGCGCCCGCCTGCTCGCCCTGACCGGCCGGCGCCCCCTCCCGCCGCGCACCGAGTGGCCGGCCCTCGACCCGGGCTCCCCGGAGGGGGAGACGGCCGCGCTCGTCGCCGAACTGGAGTCCGTGGGCGCGCGGGTGCTGGTGCACACGGGCGAGCTCGGCCGGGAGGACCGGACCGCGGCCTTCCTGGCGGAGGTCCGCGGCGGGCTCGGCCCGCTCGGCGGCGTCGTGCACTGCGCGGGCCGCGGCCCGCTGGGCCGGCCGTCCTTCGCGGGCAAGTCCGTCGCCGACATCGAAGCGGTGCTGGAGCCCAAGGCCACCGGCCTGGAGACGCTGGCCCGGCTCTGCTCGGCCGACGACCTCGACTTCTTCGTGCTGTTCTCCTCGCTGTCCGCGATGGTTCCGGCGCTCGCCCGCGGGGTGTCGGACTACGCCGCCGCGAACGCCTTCCTCGACCAGTTCGCCGACCACCGGGCGGCGGCGGGCGAGCGCCGCTTCCGCTCGGTCGACTGGCCGACCTGGCACGAGACCGGAATGGGCGCGGCCCAGCCCGAGGGCTGCGCGGTGGCCGGCGTCGGATCGCTGGGGGAGGCGGAGGGCCTGCGGCTGCTGGAGCGGATCGTGGCCCTGCCGCCCGAGGTCGCGCGCGTCGTGGTCTGCCCGCCGCTGGACGGCGTCCCCGTCACCCCCGACACGCTGCTGGGCAAACCCCGGCCCACCGCCCCGCACCCTGCTTCGCACCCCGCCCCGCCCACCGCTTCGCACCCCGTCGAGGAACCCCCCGCGGGCGCCTCCCCCCTACCACCTGTGGAGCCGACCGTGCCCGAGCCGACCGTCCGCGCGCTGGAATGGCTGGCCCCCCTGTTCTCCGACGCGCTGGCCATCCCGGCCGTCGACCTCGATCCGACCGCCTTCTTCGGCGACCTCGGCGTCGAATCGGTGATGCTCGGCGAGCTCGTCTTCCGCATCGAGGAACGCGCCGGCAGCCCCGTGGAGCCCACGGCCCTGCTCGAACACCCGACGCTGGAGCGGCTCGCCGCGCACCTCGACGCCCTGGGGATCGGGCCGCGCGAGGAGCCGGAGGCCGCGGCGCCGCAGAGCGCCGTCGCCGCGCAGCCGGCGCCGCAGTCCGGCCGGCCGGGGAGCGGACGGGTCGCCGTGATCGGCCTGGCCTGCCGGTTCCCGGGCGCCCCCGACGCCGAGGCGTTCTGGCGCAACCTGGTCGCCGGGGAGTGCTCCGTCACGGAGGTCCCGGCCTCCCGCTGGGACGTCCGGCGGCTGTACCGCCCCGAGTACGCCCCCGGCCGCAGCATCAGCAAGTGGGGCGGGTTCGTCGAGGGGATCGAGGACTTCGACCCGGAGTGGTTCGGGATGACGGAGGACGAGGCCACCTGCCTCGACCCGACCATCCGGCTCTTCCTGGAGTCCGCCGCCACCTGCCTGGCCGACGCCGGCTACCGCGAGGAGGAACTGGCCGGACGGGACGTGGGCGTCTTCGCCGGCGCCCGGCTGACCGGGTACGGGCGCCGGGCCCGCTCCCGCCCCGGCGGCGTGGGCATGGGCAGCGACCAGAACTTCATCGCGGCCCGGGTCGCGCACCGCTTCGACTTCCACGGACCCAACCTGGTCGTCGACACCGCGTGCTCCTCGTCCCTGGTCGCCCTGCAGGCGGCCTGCCGCAGCCTGCTCGCGGGCGAGTCCGAACTGGCCGTGGTGGGCGGCGTGGACGTCCTGCTCGACGAGGAGCCGTACCTCGACTTCAGCGCCGCCCGCGCGCTGTCCCGCACCGGCCGCTGCGCGACCTTCGACGAACGGGCCGACGGGTTCGTCCCGGGCGAGGGCTGCGGGACGGTGCTGCTCAAGCCGCTGGAGCAGGCCCTGCGCGACGGCGACCGGGTCCACGCGGTGATCGAGGCGGTCGCCGTCAACAACGACGGGCGCACGATGGGCCTCACCACGCCGAACCCGGTGGCGCAGGCCAAGGTCATCCGGCGGGCGCTGGCCGACAGCGGCCTGAGCGCGGAGTCCGTCGGAATGATCGAGGCCCACGGCACCGGCACGATGATCGGCGACCCGATCGAGCTGCGGGCCCTGACCGACGCCTTCCGGCCGGACGGCGACCGGACCGGCTACTGCGCCGTCGGCTCGGTCAAGTCCAACGTCGGCCACCTGCTGAGCGCCGCGGGCATGGCCGGGTTCCTGAAGACCGTCCTGGCCCTGCGCGAGGGCGTGATCCCGCCCACGCTGTTCTGCGAACGCCCCAACCCGCGGTTCGACTTCGCCGCCTCGCCGTTCTTCCCGAACCGGACGGTCCGGGCCTGGACCGGCGAGCCCGGCCGGCCCCGGTACGCGGCGGTCAGCGCCTTCGGCCTGGGCGGCACCAACGCCCACGTGATCGCCGGGTCGCTCGCCCCGGACGAGCGTCCCGCCGGAGCCGTCCGGCCCGCGCTGCCCGCGCCGGTCTTCCGCCGCCGCCGCCTCTGGCTGGACCCGGAACCCGCCGCGTCCGCCGGGGCGCCCGCGCCGCGGCCCTCCCTCACCACGTCCCTGCTGGCGGTCGACTTCGCCCGTCCGGCGTCCGCCGACCGCTCGTTCGCACCGGCGAACTCCCTGGAAGGAAAGCAGCGTTGAGCCCCACGCCCGGCCAGGACCCCGAGGTGGAGTGTCGCCTCGTCCTCCAGCACTCCGACTTCGTCATGCAGAACCACCGGGTGCACGGCGTGTCCGTGATGCCCGGGGTCACCTTCCTCGACATCGTGCTGCGCATCCTGCAGTCCCAGGGATTCGACGTCGCGCGCGCCGAACTGCGCAACGTGCTCTTCCACGAGGCCGTCGCCACCACCGAGGGCCACGACCGCGAGATCCGGGTGGTGGTCTCGCCGCCGGCCGACGGCCTGCGCCTGGTCACCGCCGAGAGCCGGTGGCGGCGGGACGGCGAACCGATCTCCCCGTACCGGCGCAACTTCGAGGCCGAACTGGCGTTCCGGGACGTGCCCGAGCCGCCCGCCGTCGACCTCGACGCGCTGCGGCGCTCCGCCGCCCGGACCACCGACATGGACGACATGTACGCCCGGGCCCGCGCCGAGCGGATCGTCCACGGGGACGCCATGCGCTGCTTCGGGCAGCTCCACCACGGCGCCGGGGAACTCCTCGCCGAGCTGGCCCTGGACGCGGAGTCCGCCGCGCTGGACGAGGCCTTCCTGCTGCACCCCGCGAAGATGGACTGCTCGACCATCGCCGCCTTCACCCAGGTCCCGATCGGCGACGACGACCCGTTCATCCCGGTCTTCATCGAGCGCTTCCGCGCCCCGCGGCCGATCCGCGGCGCCGTCCACGCCCACGTCCCGCAGCCGGAGACCCTGGCGGCCAGCGGCGACGTGATGCACAACAGCTACACGATCCGCGACGCCGACGGCCGGCTGCTGGCCGAGTTCACCAAGCTCACCTGCAAGCGCATCCGGCACCCCGAACTGATCGGCCGACTGCTGGCCGACACCGTCGGCACGGCCGGCACCGCCGAGCCCGAAGCCGCTGCTCCGGCGCCGGCCGCCGCCGAGGAGCCGACGGACGGCCGGGCCACCGCCGACCACCTGCGCGCCATGGTCGCGGCCCGGCTCGGCCGGCGGCCCGAGGACGTCGCCACCGGGTCCGGGTTCTACGACCTGGGCCTGGACTCCGGGCACATGCTGGAGATGAGCCGGGAGCTGGAGGACCTGGTCGGATCGCCGCTCTACCCGACGCTGCTCTTCGAGTTCTCCGACATCGACTCCCTCGCCGCGCACCTGGACCGGCGCCACCCCCCGGCCGACCGCCCGACCCCGGCCGCCGCCGGGCCGGCGCAGCAGACCCTTCCGGCCGAGGCCCCCGCGCTGCACTGCTACCGCCCCGTTTGGTCCGCCGCGCCCGCCGCGGCCGCGGACGGCGGCCGGGGCGCCCTGGTGCTGATCGGCGCGGACGCCGCGCTCGCCGCCGAGGTCGGACGGCTCGCCGGCGGCCGCCGCACGGTGCGCGTCGAGCGCTCCGACCGCTTCGCCCGGGTGTCCGCCGGGCACTACCGCCTCGACCCGGCCGACCGGGGCCAACTCGACCTGCTGTGCGCCGAGTTGACGGCCACCGGTGAAGCGCCGGCCGGATACGTCCGGTTCGCCGGGCCGGCCGCCGACGACGACCGGGACGCCGTTCCGACCGCCCACCGCGAATGCTCGGCGCTGGCCACCGCCGTCATCGGCACCCGCCCCACCGAACCCGTCGCCCTGCTCCTCCTGCACGAGGCCGCCCCGGACGGGGCGGCCCGCCCGGAGGAGGCCGCGATCGCGGCCTTCGCCCGGACCGTCACCGCCGAGGCGGCCGCGCTGCGCTGCCGGGCCGTGGGGTACGACCGCCACCTCGGCGCGGACCGGCTCGCGGAGATCGTGCTGGCCGAGGCTTTGACGCGCTCCGACGAGTCCGAGGTCCGCCACCGAGGGGCCGTCCGGGAGGCCGTCCGCCACGAGCAGCGCCTGCTGCCCGCCGCCGGCCCGGCGCCCGCCCCGCTGCGCGAGCGCGGCGTCTACCTGATCACCGGCGGGGCCGGCGGCCTCGGCGTCCTGCTCGCCGACCGCCTGGCCCGGGACCTCCGCGCGCGCCTGGTGCTCACCGGCCGCAGCGCGCCGAGCGCCGCCCTCGCCGAACGGATCCGCGACTGGCGCGCCCTGGGCGCCGAGGTCGAGTACCTGCCCGGCGACATCGCCCGCCCGGCCGACGCCGCCGCGGTGACCGCCGCCGCCCGGGCCCGGTTCGGCCGGATCGACGGGGTGTTCCACTGCGCCGGCACCGTCCGGGACGGCATGTTCTTCCGCAAGGACGAGGCGGACGTCGCCGAGGTGCTCGCCGCGAAGATCCGCGGAACGCGCAACCTCGACGCCGCCACCGCACAGGACGAACTGGACTTCTTCGCCCTGTTCTCCTCGGTGTCGGCGACCCTGCCCAACCCCGGGCAGAGCGACTACGCCTACGCCAACGCCCACCTGGAGCACTTCGCCGAACGGCGCTCCGCGCGCCGCGACCGCCCGGGCGTCACCGTCGCACTGGGCTGGCCGTACTGGGCCGACGGCGGGATGCAGGTCGCGGACGACGCGCTGCGCCGCGCCGCCGCCGACACCGGCCTCCACCCGCTCCCCACCGAACTCGGCCTGGACGCCCTGCTGGGCGCGCTCGCCGGCGGGGACGCCAGGCTGGTGCTGCCGTACGGCGAACCCGGCCGGGTCGCCGCACTGTTCCGGGCGCCGACCCCCGCGTCCGCGCCGGCCCCCGCGTCCGCACCGACCCGCGAGGCCGGCCGGCCGCAGCCCGCCGACGAACCCGTGGCGATCATCGGCGTGGCCGGGCGCTACCCCGGCGCCGAGGACCTCGACGCGTTCTGGCGCAACCTCGCCGAGGGCCGCGACTGCGTCACCGAGGTACCCGCCGACCGCTGGGACCACGAGGCGTTCTTCGCCGAGGAGAAGGGTGCGGCGGGCCGCACCTACAGCCGCTGGGGCGGCTTCCTGGACGGCGTCGACCGCTTCGACGCGGCCTTCTTCGGGATCTCCCGCCGGGAGGCCGAGCGGATGGACCCCCAGGAGCGGCTGTTCCTCACCACCGGTTGGCGGGCCGTCGAGGACGCCGGCTACCGGCCGGACACGCTGGCCGGCGGCCGGGTCGGCGTCTTCGCCGGCGTCATGTGGAGCCACTACCAGCTGCTCACCGACCCGCGCAGCGGCGTGAACCCGACCGCGCTGCACTGCTCGGTGGCCAACCGGGTCTCGTACTGCCTCGACTTCAAGGGCCCGAGCATGGCCGTCGACACGGCCTGCTCCTCCTCGCTGACGGCGATCCACCTGGCCGTCGAGAGCCTGCGCCGCGGCGAGTGCGCCGCCGCCGTGGCGGGCGGCGTCAACGTCGCCGTGCATCCGCAGAAGTACCTCCAGCTCGCCGAGGGCCGGTTCCTCTCCGAGGACGGCCGCTGCCGCAGCTTCGGCGCGGACGGCACCGGATACGTGCCCGGCGAGGGCGTCGGCGCCGTGGTCCTCAAGCCGCTGTCCCGGGCCCTCGCCGACGGCGACTTCGTGTACGCCGTCATCCGCGGGTCCTCGCTCAACCACTCCGGCCGCACCAGCGGCTTCACCGTCCCCAGCCCCGCCGCGCAGGCCGCGCTGATCCGGGACGCCGTCGACGGCTCGGGCCTCGACCCGGCGACCATCGGCTGCATCGAGGCGCACGGCACCGGCACCAGCCTGGGCGACCCGATCGAGATCGAGGGGCTGCGCAGCGCCTTCGCCGACGCCGGGCTCGCCCCCGGCAGTTGCGCGGTCGGCTCGGTGAAGTCCGCCATCGGCCACCTGGAGAGCGCCGCCGGCATCGCCGCCGTCACCAAGGTGCTGCTGCAGATGAAGCACCGCCGGCTGGCGCCCTCGCTCCACGCCGAGCGGCTCAACCCGCACATCGACTTCTCCGACACCCCGTTCCACGTCCAGCGGACGGCCGAGCCGTGGACGCCCGCCCCGGGCTGCGACGTGCTGCGGGCCGGCGTCTCCGCCTTCGGCGCGGGCGGCGCCAACGCCCACCTGCTGCTGGAGAGCGCACCGCCCGCCGACGCCCCCGGGCCGGACGGCGAGCAGCCGCAGGTCTTCGTGTTCTCCGCGCGGGACGAGGAGACCCTGCGGGCCACCCTGCGCCGGCACCTGAGCCACCTTGAGGGCGCGCCGGACAGCGGCGCCGACAGCGGGGCGACCGCCCTGGTCACCGCCGAGGTGGCCCGGATCCTCGGCGTCCCGGACAGCGCGATCGACCCGCGGGAGACCCTGGTCGACCTCGGCGTGGACCGCGTCGGCCTGGCCGGGCTGACCCGGAGCCTCGGGGACCGGCTGCCCGCCGCGGCCACCCCCTTCACGGGCGACGCCACGATCGTCGACATCGCCGCGAACCTCGCCCCGCGTGCCGGCGGCACGCGGGGACTGCCCCCGGCCGCGGACGTCGCCTTCACCCTCCAGACCGGCCGGGTGGCGCTGCCGGTGCGGCTCGCCGTCGTGGCCACCGGCCTGGACGGGCTGCGGCGCGAGCTGACCGACCACCTCGACGGCCACGGCACCGGCCGGAACCGCTTCACCGGCGACGGGGAACGGCGCACCGACCACCCGGCCCCCGCGCCGGACCGGCTGGTCGAGCTCCACCGCGCGGGCGACCTGCACGAGGTGGCCCGGAACTGGGCCGCCGGCGCCGACCTGCCGTGGGAGGCCTGCCACGACACCGCGGCGGTCCGCCGGCCCCGGCGGGTCCCGCTGCCCGTGCAGCCGTTCAACGAGCAGCGGTACTGGCTGGGCGAGTGGCAGCAGGAACAGCAGCGGCCGGCCGCTCCGGCGCCCGCCCGCCCGGCGGACGCCGCGCCCGCCGCCGCGCCCGTCGTCGAGCCCGCCGCCGCGCCCGTAGTCCGGCCTGCCGCCGGGCCCGTCGTCGAGCCGCGGCCGGCTCCGCTCCCCGGACTCGACCGCGACGAGGTGGTGCGGGCCGTCGAGGACGCCCTCTGCGCCGAGCTGTACCTGGAGCGCCACGAGATCGACGCCCGGCAGAGCTTCCACGAGATGGGCCTGGAGTCGGTCGGCGCGGTCCGGATGACCCAGCGGCTGGGCGAACGCTTCGGGCTGAGCATCGACCCGGTCGCGCTCTTCGACCACCCGACGGTGCCGCGCCTGGCCGAGCACCTCCTCACCGCGGACCGGACCGCTCCGGCGCCCGCCCCCGCCGAGGAACCGGCGCCGGCGCCGTCGCGCGACGACATCGCCGTCATCGGCATGTCGGGCCGCTTCCCCGGCGCCGAGAACCTCGACGAGTTCTGGGCGAACATCGTGGCCGGCCGCCACAGCTTCGCCGAAGTCCCGCGCGGGCGGTGGGCCGTCGACCCGGTCTACGACCCCGACCGGCGGGTTCCCGGCCGGACCTACACCAAGGCCGCGGCGATGCTGCCCGACGTCGACCGCTTCGACGCCGCGCTGTTCAACATCTCGCCGCTCGAGGCCGAGGTGATGGACCCGCAGCAGCGGCTGTTCCTCCAGCAGGCCTGGGCGGCGCTGGACGACGCCGGCCACGCCGTCCACTCCGCGGAACGCACCCGCTGCGGCGTGTTCGTCGGCTGTGCGCCCGGCGACTACAGCCTGCTGCTCGCCGAGGCCGGGCAGGCGGACAGCGGACACGCGTTCCTCGGGACGACCAGCTCGATCATGCCCGCGCGGATCGGCTACCTGCTGAACCTCGTCGGGCCCACCATGGCCGTCGACACCGCCTGCTCCTCCTCGCTGGTGGCCGTCCACCTCGCCGCCGAGAGCATCCGGCGCGGCGAGTGCTCGATGGCGGTGGCCGGCGGCGTGGCCCTGATGGTGACCCCGCAACTGCACATCCGCGCCAGCAAGGTCGGCATGCTCTCGCCGCTCGGGCAGTGCCTGCCCTTCGACGCGGCGGCCGACGGAACGGTGCTGGGCGAGGGCGTCGGCTGCGTCGTCCTCAAGCGCCTCGACCGGGCGATCGCCGACGGCGACCACATCCACGGCGTCATCCGGGCGACCGGCATCAACGGCGACGGCCGGACCAACGGCATCACCGCGCCCAGCGCCCGGTCGCAGGCCGCGCTGATCGCCGAGGTGCACGAACGCGCCGGAGTGACCGCCGAGGACATCGGCTACGTCGAGGCCCACGGCACCGGCACCCCGCTCGGCGACCCCATCGAGGTCAAGGCGCTGACCGAGGTCTTCCGGCGCACCACCGACCGGGTCGGCTACTGCGCCCTCGGCACGGTCAAGGCCAACATCGGGCACACCACCATGGCCGCGGGGGTCGCCGGGCTGCTCAAGGTCCTGCTCGCGCTGCGCCACGGCGAGCTCCCGCCCGCGCCGGCCTTCGACGCCCCCAACCCCAAGACGGGGCTGGAGAGCAGCCCGTTCTTCGTGGTGCCCGAGCGTCGGCCCTGGCAGCCGGGCGCGCAGGGCGTGCGGATGGCGACCGTCAGCAGCTTCGGCTTCAGCGGCACCAACGCGCACGCGGTGATCGCCGAGGCGCCCCGCCTTCCGGCGCCGCCGCAGCAGCCGGACGGCGACCACCTGGTCGTGGTGTCGGCCCGCGACGAGGCGGCGCTGGGCCGGGCCCTGGCCCGGCTGTCCGCGGCGCTCACCGGCGACCTGTCGCTGCGGGACGTCGCGTTCACCCTCGCCGTCGGCCGCAGCCACTGGCCGGTCCGGATCGCCTTCGTCGCCGACGACCTCGCCGAACTGGGGCAGCGGCTGGCCGAGGCCGCGGGCGGCGGCCTGCCCGCCGGCTGCTTCCGGGGCGGCGCGGCCGGTGCGGAGCAGGCCCCGGGCGGGTCCGGGCGCCGGGCGGAGCTGGAACGCCTGGCCCGGGCGTACGTCTCCGGGCAGGACCCCGACTGGTCCGGACTCTTCGAAGGCAGCGGCGCCCGCCGGGTGCCGCTGCCCGCCTACCCGTTCGCCGACGACCGGCACTGGGTCGAGCTGCCGCAGGCCCCGGCCGACGACCGGCACCCGTTCGTCGGCGCGCCCGTCGGCAGCCCCGGCACCGGCGCGGGCGCGCTGTTCGAGGTCGGCGTCCC
The DNA here is from genome assembly GCF_002803145.1 of Kitasatospora sp. CB02891. NCBI lineage: Bacteria > Bacillati > Actinomycetota > Actinomycetes > Kitasatosporales > Streptomycetaceae > Kitasatospora > Kitasatospora sp. CB02891. Next base: position 291,648 of record NZ_NNBO01000005.1, read on the forward strand.
GGCGGACCACTGGCTGCTGGACCACCACCGGGTGGGCGGCGGGCCGGTCCTCCCCGGCGCCGCGAGCCTCGACCTGGCGGCTGCGTCGGCGCGGGCCTGCGGACTGTCGGGGCCGCTCGAACTGACCGGTGTGCGCTGGCTGCGGCTGGTCGACCCGGCGGCGGCCGCGGACCTCAAGGTGCGGATCACCGCGACCGAGGACGGACACGGGTTCCAGATCGGCGCCGGCGACTCGCCGGAGCCGTACGTCCGCGGCGGCCTGTCCGGGCCGACCGGGGTCGACCGGGACGAGGTCCTCGACCTGGCCGCGATCGCCGGGCGCTGCCCGGGCGAGGTGCCCGCCGAACGCTTCTACCAGGACTTCCGCTCCGCCGGGATCGAGTACGGCGCCTCCTTCCGCGTCCTGGCGAGGATCTCCTTCAACGGGAACGAGGCGCTGGGCCGCTTCACCGGGGCCCCGGCCCGGCCCGGCTTCCTGCTCGACCCGTCCCTGCTCGACGGCGCCCAGCAGCTGGTCGCCGCGCTGGAGGCCGGCAACGACGCGATCCTCGTGCCGTTCGCCGTCGACACCGTCACCGTCCTGGCGCCCGGCGCCGTGCCCGTCTGGGCCCACGTCGAACGGGCCGGCCGGCAGCGCTACCGGGTGCGGCTCGCCGACGCCTCGGGGCGGGTGTGCGTGCGCTACGAAGGACTCTCGCTGCGGGCCCGGAACAACCCGGCCGACGAGATGACGTACCGCCCGGTCTGGCGCGAGGCGGCCCCGGCCGGCCGGGCCGCCGTCGAGGCCCCGGGGCGGCGCGTCGCCGTGGTGCACACCGCCGACGCGGCGGACCTCGCCGAGGCCCTCGCGGCCCGCACCGGCGCCGCCGTCACCGTGGCGCTCCCCGACGCGGGCGAGGCCGACCTCGCTCCGCTCGACGCCCCGCTGGACGCGATCCACTTCGTCGCCCGGACCGGGACGCCCGGCGTCGACCCCGAGCGGGACGGCACCACGCTCGCCCTGTTCCGGCTGGTCAAGCGCCTCATCGCGGCCGGACGCACCCGGGACCGGCTGGAACTGCGGATCGTCACCGCGGGCGCCGTCCCGGCCGACGCGGACGACCCGATCGTGCCGCACGCCGCCGGACTGCTCGGCATCGCCCGGGCGGTCGCGTCCGAGTGCCCGCGCTGGCGGGTCTCCTGCGTCGACGTCGGCGCCGGCCACCGCGACCCGGCCCGGACCGCCGACCGGATCGCGGCGGAGCCCGGCACGGAACCGCTGGTGCTGCTGCGCGGCGACCGGCGGCTGGAACGCACCTTCGACCCGGTGCGACTGCCCGCGCCCGAGGGCGCCGCGCCGTTCCGGCAGCAGGGCGTGTACGTGATCGCGGGCGGCGCGGGCGGCATCGGCTTCGCGCTCAGCCGCCTGCTGGCCCGGATCGCGCAGGCCCGGCTGGTCTGGCTCGGCCGCAGCCCGCAGGGGCCGGACCACGAGGCCAAGGCCGCGGAGATCGCCGCGCTCGGCGGCCGGGCCCTGTACCTGCAGGCGGACGTCGCCGACGAGGCCGCCCTGCGGCGCGCCACGGCCCGGGCCGTGGCGGAGTTCGGCGCCGTCCACGGCGCGATCCACGCCGCCCTGGACCTCCAGGACCGCACGATCGCCAACATGGACGAGGCCGCGTTCACCGCGGGCCTCGCCCCCAAGGTCGCCGGGATCACCGCCTTCGCCCGGGTCCTCGGCGACCGGCCGCTGGACTTCATGCTGGTCTTCTCCTCGGCCGTCTCCTTCGTCGAGGCGGGCGGGCAGGCCAACTACGCCGCCGCGAGCACCTTCGAGGACGCCTACGTCCAGTGGCTGGACCGGCAGCGCCCGTACCCCGTCTCGGTCGTCAACTGGGGCTTCTGGGGAAGCGTCGGCGCCGTCGCCAACCAGCGGATGCGCGAAGCGTTCGCGAAGCTGGGCATCGGTTCGATCGAGCCCGCCGAAGGCATGGCGGTGCTGCGCCGGGTCATCGGCGCGCGGCTGCCGCAGACCCTGGCGATGAAGGCCGACCGCGCCGCACTGCCCGCCATGGGCATCCACGTGACCGGCGACGCGAGCCGGACCCGGACCGAGGCCGTGCAGCCCGCCGCGCCCGAGGCCCCGTCGGCGGCTCCTGCTGCGGGGGGCGTCGCGGTGGCGGCGGTGCGGGGGTATGTGGCGGGGGTTTTCTCGGAGGTGTTGAAGACGCCGGTGGCGGGTCTGGAGCCGTCGGCGACGTTCGAGAACTTCGGGGTCGATTCGTTGGTGAGTCTGAACATCATCGACCGGTTCGAGCAGGATCTGGGCGATCTGCCCGCGACGTTGCTGTTCGAGCACATGACGATCGACCAGCTCGCCGCCCACCTCCTGGCGGAGCACGGCGAACGGCTGACCGGGCTGCTCGCGCCCGCCGGCGCCGCGGCCCCGGCGGCCCCCGCGGTCCGGCCGCTGCCCGTCGAGGCCCCGGCCGCCCGGCCGGCCGGCACCGAGCCCGCCGTCCTGAACCGCGCGCGGGAGGCGTTCGCCGAGGTCGAGGCGTACAGCCGCGACCTGCTGCGCACCGTGCTGCACCGGATGGCGGGCCGACCCGCCGCCGGCACCCGGGTACCGGTCGCCGAACTCGCGGCGCGGATCGGCGTGGTGGAACGGCACCGGAGGCTGCTGGACGCGGTGCTCGACATCGCCCGCGCCGACGGCGCCGTCCGGATGCACGGCGCGGCCGTCGAGTTCACGGCCGAGGCCGGTCGACCCGGCCCGGACGGCGCGGGCGCCGAACTGGCCCTGCGCCACCCGGAGATGGCCGGGCACGTCCACCTGGTCGGGCGCTGCTGCGAGGCCCTCCCCGAGGTCCTCGCGGGGCGGCGCAACCCCATGGACGTGCTGTTCCCGAAGGGCTCGGTCGCGCTCGTCGAGCCGATCTACAAGGGCCAGCCCATCGCCGACCACTTCAACCGGACGCTGGCCGAGGAGGTCGTCGCCGCCGCCCGCCGGGCGTACGAACGGACCGGCCGCCCGGCACGGGTGCTGGAGATCGGCGCGGGCACGGGATCGAGTTCCGCGACCGTGCTCCCCGCCTGCGGCGAACTCGGCGGCGACGGCGTCCACTACGTCTACACGGACATCTCCCCGGCGTTCCTGCGGCACGGCGAGCGGGAGTTCGAGCGCGCACACCCCTTTATGTCGTTCCGGACCCTGGACATCTCCAAGGACCCGCTCGCCCAGGGCTTCGAGGCCGCCGACTTCGACGTCGTGTTCGGCACGCACGTCCTGCACGCCACCCCCGACATCGAGCGGACGATGGCGAACATCGGCACGCTGCTGCGTCCCGGCGGGATCGCCCTGGTCAACGAGATCACCCGGTTCTCCGACTTCCTCACCCTCACCTTCGGCCTCACCACCGGCTGGTGGATGTACGAGGACGGCGAGCGCCGGCTGCCGCACTCGCCGCTGCTGAGCCCGGAGCAGTGGGCGCGGACCGCCGAATCCGCGGACCTCGCAGCGGTGCGCACGCACGGCGTCCCGGGAGCGGCGGCGGGCGAGTCGGCCCAGTCCCTGATCGTGGTCGCGAAGCCCGAGGCGGCTCCTGCTGCGGGGGGCGACGTGGCGGCGGCGGTGCGGGGGTATGTGGCGGGGGTGTTCTCGGAGGTGTTGAAGACGCCGGTGGCGGGTCTGGAGCCGTCGGCGACGTTCGAGAACTTCGGGGTCGATTCGTTGGTGAGTCTGAACATCATCGACCGGTTCGAGCAGGATCTGGGTGATCTGCCCGCGACGTTGCTGTTCGAGCACATGACGATCGACCAGCTCGCGGCGCACCTCCTGGCGGAGTACGGCGACCGCATCCCGATGGGAGCTGCCCCGGAGCCGGAGCCTGCGTTCGAGCCGGAGCCGGAGCCTGCGTACGAGCCCGAGCCCGAGCCGGAGCCCGAGCTGGAGCCGGAGCCGATCCAGGTCTCCGAACCCGTCGCCCCCGAACCCGGCGCCGTCGAGCCCCCCGCCATGCCGGTCGCGCCGGCCCGCTCCGGCGACATCGCGATCATCGGGGTCGCCGGCCGGTTCCCGGCCTCGCCCGACCTGGACACCTTCTGGGCCAACCTCTCGCAGGGCCGCAGCTGCATCACCGAGATCCCGGAGAAGCGCTGGGACTGGCGACCCCACTTCGACGAGCGCAAGGGCGTCAAGCACCGGACGTACAACCGCTGGGGCGGCTTCCTCGACGACGTCGACGCCTTCGACGCGCCGCTCTTCGGCATCCTGCCGCGGGAGGCCAACGACATCGACCCCCAGGAGCGGCTGTTCCTGGAGACCTGCTGGGAGCTGCTGGAGACCACCGGCCACCTCGGCGAGCGGACCAGGCAGGCGAGCACCGGTGTCTTCGCGGGCGTGATGTACGGCGAGTACGGACTCCTCGCCGCCGCCGCGGACTGGCCGGAGGGCCGCTACGCGACCGGGCACTCCGCGTTCTGGTCGATGGCCAACCGGGTGTCGTACACCTTCGACCTCCAGGGGCCGAGCTTCGCGGTGGACAGCGCCTGCTCGTCCGCGCTCACCGCGGTCCACCTGGCGTGCGAGAGCCTGCGCCGCGGCGAGTGCCTGCAGGCGGTCGCCGGCGGGGTCAACCTGATCCTCCACCCCGCGCACTTCGCCGCGCTCGCCGCCCGGAACATGCTGGCGACCGGCGACGGCTGCCGGGTCTTCGACGCCGACGCGGACGGCTTCGTGCCGGGCGAAGGCGTCGGGGCGGTGCTGCTGAAGCCGGTCGAGCAGGCCGAGGCCGACGGCGACACCATCTGGGCCGTCGTCAAGGGCAGCCTGAGCAACGCCGGGGGCAAGGTCAGCGGCTACACCGTGCCCAACCCCAACGCCCAGGCGCAGCTCATCGAGGAGACGCTGCGCCGGTCCGGTATCCACCCGCGGACGGTGTCCTACGTCGAGGCGCACGGGACGGGAACGGCGCTGGGCGACCCGATCGAGGTGGCGGGCCTCACCCGCGCGTTCCGCTCGCTCGGCGTGACGGACCCGGACTTCTGCGCCGTCGGATCGGTCAAGTCCAACATCGGCCACCTGGAGGGCGCGGCCGGCATCGCCGCACTCGCCAAGGTGCTGCTCCAGTTCAAGCACCGCACCCTCGCGCCGACGATCAATCTGGACACGGTCAACCCGAAGATCCGCTTCGAGGGTTCGCCGTTCCGGCCGCAGCGCACCGCGACGCCCTGGGAGCGGCCGGTCGCCGACCTCGGCACGGGCGAGCGGACCTGGCCGCTCCGCGCGGGAATCAGCTCGTTCGGAGCAGGAGGAGCGAACGTCCACATGATCCTGGAGGAGTACGTCCCGTTTGACGCGGATGGCCCGGACGGCGCCGACGGTGCGACTGCGGCTGTCGCGGCGGAGCAGCAGGTGTTCCTGCTGTCGGCGCTGAGCCGGGACGCGCTGCGCACCCACGCCGAGCAGGTCGCGGACTTCCTGGAGAGCCCGGCCGGCCTGGCCGCCCCGCTGCGCGACCTGGCCTCGACCAGCCGGACGGGCCGCCGCGAGCTGCCCGAACGGCTCGCCGTCACGGGCTCCGACCACGCCGCGATCGCCGCCGGGCTGCGGCGGTTCGCGACCGGCGACCTCGCCGACGGCGGGTTCGTCAGCGGGACGGCGGTCAAGGGCGCGACGTCCGACGGCCCCTCGGAGGACCCCGCGCGGGACTGGGTGCGCGGCGTGCCCGTCGACTGGCACGCGTTCGGGGCCGCCGACGGGGCGCGCAAGGCGGCGTTCCCCACCTACCCGTTCGAGCGTCGGCGGCACTGGATCACCGGGGCGGCCCGGCCGGCGGGCCCACCGGAACCGCAGGCGGAGTCCGGGCCCACCGGGCCGGTCGACGAGGTGGAACCCACCGGGCCCGGCGGCGAGGTGGAACCCACCGGGCCCGGCGGCGAGGTGGAACCCACCGGGCCCGCGCCGCGGTCCGAGCACACCCAGCAGGCGGAGCACCCACGACAGGAGGCAACGGTGGACAGTGACCAGCCGACCGTGGTCGAGCGGCCGGTCACCCACCCGGCGATCGACATCGCGCGGCACCACCGGATCGACGGAGCCCGCTGCGTCCCCGGTGTCGGCCTGCTGGAGGTGGCGCGCGGGGCGATGCCCGGCGCGGACGACTTCCCGCTGCGGATGACCGGAATCCGGTGGCTCTCCCCGGTCGATCTCGACGCGGGCGTGGACCGGGTCCGGGTGGCGCTCACCCCGCAGCACGAGACCGGGGCGACCGCGTTCCAGCTCTCCGTGCCCGCGGCGGACGGCTTCCGCACGGCCGCCCGGGGCGTGCTGGCGAACGACCCGCAGGCCACGGCCGACCCGGCCCTGGACCTGGCGGCCGTGCGCCGCCGGTGCGGGGAGCGGCGGTCCGCCAAGGACTTCTACGAGGCGTTCTCCCGCGGCGGCCTGAGCTACGGCCGCCCGCTGCGGGTGGTGGCCGAACTGTGGATCGGCGACAGCGAGGCCCTGGCCCGGCTCGCGAGTGCCCAGCAGACCCGCCAGAGCACGCTCCGGTTCGTGCTGCCGCCCACGCTGCTCGACGGCGCGCTGCAGGTCGTCTCGGTGCTCTGCGAGGAGGAGTCCGGCTACCTGCCGGTCGGCATTTCGGAGCTGCGCGCCCACGGCGCCCTGCCCATGGACTGCTGGGCCCGGGTGCGCGAGGTGACGCCGGAGGGCCGCCGCAACGGCCACCGGCGCTTCGACATCCGGCTGACGGACGGCGACGGCCGGGTCCTCGCGGCCCTCGACGGCCTGGAGATCGCCCCCCGGTCGGCGGACCGGCCGGCCGACGAGGCCCCGACGGCCGCCCCCGTGACCGGCGGGTCGGCGGCGCCCGCCGTCCGCGCGCCCGTCCCGACCCGGACCAGGTACCTGCGCCCGGTCTGGGAGCCGGCCCCGCTCGCCGTCGACCCGTCGGTGCCGCGCACCGTGCTGGTGCACGCCGAGGACGGCGCCGCCCGACAGGCGCTCGTCGAGCGACTCGCCGCACTGGGCGCCACCGCCGTGACGGTCGCCGAGGGCGAGGGCTTCGCCCGTACGGAGGACGGCGGATACCTGCTGCGCACCGCCGACCCGAGCTCGTACGAGCAGCTCGTCGCGGACCTCGCGGCGCGCGGCCCGGTGCCCGACGCGATCGTGCACCTGGCCGCCCCCCGCCCGCTGCCGGGCCCGGACGCCGCCGACACCGCCCTGCCCGCGGTGCTCTGGTCGAGCGTCGCGGTGCTGCGGCGGCCCGAACAGCCGCGCCTGACAGTGCTGTACGCCCACACCGGCACGCCCGAGGACGTCGACCCGCTCGACTGCGCCGTCGGCGGGACGCTGCGCACCCTCGCCCTGGAGCACAGCCGGTTCCGCGGGGTGCGGCTCGCCCTGCCCGGCGGACGGCCCGGCCCCGAGCACGCCGACCGGATCGTCGAGGAACTGCTGAACGCCCGGGCGGGCGCCCAGGACGTCGACCACCGCGACGGCGTGCGGCGCGTCAAGGAGCTGCGGCCGTTCGAACCGCAGGCCACCGGGACCGGCGGGTTCGCCCTGCGTGACGGCGGCACCTACCTGATCACCGGCGGGGCGGGAGCCATCGGCCTCCACTTCGCGCGCTTCTTCGCCGGCCTCGACCGGGCCGCCACCGTCGTCCTCGCGGGCCGATCGGCCGTCGACGACCGGATCGTCGAGGAACTGTCCGGGACCAGGACCCGAGTGGTGTACCGGCGCGCCGACCTGCGCGACCCCGAGGAGACCTCGGCGCTGGTGGCCGGCCTCACGGCCGAGTTCGGCCCGCTGCACGGCGTCATCCACTCCGCGGGCGTCAGCCGCGACGCCCGCGCGGTGCGCAAGACCCCGGAGGAGGTGGCGGCCGTGCTGGGGCCGAAGGTCGCCGGCACCGTCCACCTCGACCGGGCGACGGCCGGTCAGCCGCTGGACTTCTTCGTGCTGTTCTCCTCGATGTCCGCCGAGGCGGGCAACCCCGGACAGGCCGACTACGCCTACGCCAACGCCTTCCTCGACGCCTTCGCCGCCCGGCGGGCCCGCCTCGTCACGGCGGGGGACCGGTCCGGCACCACGCTGGCCGTCTGCTGGCCGCTCTGGGAGGACGGCGGGATGACGGTCGACGACGCCACCCGCGAACTGTTCGCCCGCAAGTGGGACATGGTGCCGCTGAGCACGGAGGCCGCACTCGCCGCCTTCGTCTGCGCACTCGCCGCCGGCGAGCCGTGCTGCGCGGTGGTCGAGGGCCTGTCGACCGGACAGCCCGAGGCCGCCACCGCCGCGCCCGCCCCGGTGGCCGTCGCCGCGGCGCCGGAGCCGGTCGCGGGCGACCCGGAGGTCCGGGAGTCGACCGAGCGTCGGGTGCGGCTGATGGCGGCCGAGTTCCTGCTGGTGGACGAGTCGGACGTGGACCCCCGTGCGGAGCTGCTGGAACTGGGCTTCGACTCGATCACGCTCACCGAGCTGGTGAACAAGGTCAACGAGCAGTTCGGGCTCGACCTGCTGCCCACGGTGCTGTTCGAGTGCCCGGACATCGCCTCGTTCACCGACTACCTGGTCGAGCACCACCGCGCCGAACTGTCGGCCGGGCAGGCGTCCCCGGAGCCCGCTCCGCAGCCGCAGCCCGAGCCCGAGCCGGTCGTGGTTCGGGTGGCCGCAACGGCGGTCGAGCCGGAGTCGGAGCCGGAGTCGGAGTCGGAGCCCACGGCCGCGGCCGCCGACCGTCCCGTCGCCGTCATCGGCATGGCCGGGGTGTTCCCCGGGTCGGCGGACGTGGACGCCTTCTGGGCGCACCTGGTGGCCGGTGACGACCTGGTCCGGCCGGTGCCGGACGACCAGGACCGGGCGGCGCTGCTCGCCGACCCGGTGGCCCGGGGCATGCGCGGCGGCTTCCTGGACGCGGTGAGCGCGTTCGACGCGCGCCTGTTCGGCATCTCGCCGAACGAGGCGGCGCTGATGGACCCGCAGCAACGCCTGTTCCTCCAGGCCGTCTGGCGGTCGATCGAGGACGCCGGGTACCGGCCGAGCGGCCTGGCCGGCTCCCGGACCGGCATCTTCGCGGGGGTCGCCACGCACGACTACGACGACCTGCTCAAGGAGCGCGGCGTGGCGTCCGAGGCGCACGCCGCCACCGGGATCGCGCACTCCGTGCTGCCCAACCGGGTGTCCCACCTGCTGGACCTGCACGGGCCGAGCGAGGCCGTCGACACGGCCTGCTCCAGCTCGCTGGTGGCGCTGCACCGGGCCGTGCGGTCCCTGCGCGAGGGCGAGTGCGAACTGGCCGTCGCCGGCGGCGTCAACGCGATCCTCTCCCCGGGGCTGCTGCGGTCGTTCGCCGGGTCGGGGATGTTGAGCGAGGACGGCCGGTGCAAGACCTTCGACGCGGCGGCCGACGGGTACGTGCGGGGCGAGGGCGTGGGCGCGGTCGTGCTCAAGCCCCTCGACCGCGCCCTCGCCGACGGGGACCAGATCCACGCGGTGATCCGGGGGAGCGCGGTGAACCACGGCGGGCGCTCCACCTCGCTGACGGCGCCCAACCCCGAGGCGCAGGCCCGCGTGGTCGCGGAGGCCGTCCGGTCGGCCGGCGTGGCGCCGGACACCATCGGCTACATCGAGACGCACGGCACCGGCACCCGGCTCGGAGATCCGGTCGAGATCGAGGGACTGAAGAAGGCGTTCACCCAACTCCACGCGGAGCGTGGCGAGTTGCTGCCGGGCGACGGGCGGATCGCGCTCGGCGCGGTGAAGTCCGCGATCGGCCACACGGAGACCGCGGCCGGAGTCGCCGGCCTGCTGAAGGTCCTGCTGTGCATGCGGCACCGGATGCTCCCGGCGAACCTGCACTTCAGCGAGCCGAACCCGTACCTGCGACTGGCGGACACCCCGTTCCGGATCAACGACCGGCTGCGGCCGTGGGAGCCGGCCCGGACCGCCGACGGCCGGCCGGTGTGGCGCGCGGGCGTCAGCTCGTTCGGGTTCGGCGGCTCCAACGCCCATGTCGTGCTGGAGGCGTACGAACCCGGCGGGCACCCGGCCGACGACCGCCGGGCCGACGACCGACGGGCGGTGGTCGTACCGCTGTCCGCGGGCAGCCCGGAGGACCTGGCCGACTACGCGGGTCGGCTCTCCCGCCACCTGCTGGCCCACCCGGAGGCGGACCTCGCGCGGGTGGCCCACACCCTGCGGACCGGTCGCGCCGAACGCCCGCACCGGTGCGCCGTGTCCGTGCACGACCGGGACGAACTCGCCCGCGTGCTGGCCGACTTCGCCGCGGGCGGGCAGCCGGCCGGGGTGGTCGCCGGAACCGCGCGGCGCGGCGTCCCCGCGGCGCGGGGCGACGAGGGGACGACCCGGCTCATGGAGCTGTGGTGCGAGGGCGCCGCCGTGTCGTGGCCGTCCGACGGCCCCGTCCCCGGCCGACTGTCCCTTCCGTCCGCACCGTTCGCCCGCACCCGGCACTGGGTCGACTCCCTCGGCCGCGCCACCGCCGAACCGCGGCGGACCGCGCACCACCGGCCCGGCGACACCGGCCGGGCGACCCGCGGCGAAGAGCCGCCCCGGAACACCCACAAGGAGACCCCCGTGCTGTCGATCCCCGCCGAGCGCCCGACCGGCCCGACCGGCCCCGAGCCGGCCGGGCGGGGGCCGAAGGTGAAACTCACCCTGCCGACCGCGCGGACCGCGCAGAGCGCCCCGACGGTGTCCGCGCCCCGGCCGCCCGCGCCTGCCCCCGTCGCTGCCGTGGCCGTCGCCGAGTCGCCGGCCCCGGCCGTCGCCCCGGGGGCCGACGCCATCGCCACGCTGCTGCGCGACCAGTTGGCGACGATCCTCGGCACCGCGGCCGCCGACATCGGCGACGACGTCCCGTTCGCCGAGCTGGGGCTCGACTCCATCTACCGGATGGACCTCGCGCGGCTGCTCAACACCACCTACTCGCTCGACCTGAAGGCCGCGGAGCTGTACGACTTCGACACGGTCGCCAAGCTGTCCGGCTTCGTGGCCCCGCTCTGCGGCCCCACCCCGACCGTGCCCGTCGCTCCGGTCGCGCCCGTCGCGCCCGCAGCTCCGCCCGTGGCCGCAGCTCCGGTCGCGCCCGTCGCTCCTGCCGTGCCCGCCGCTCCCGCCGTTCCGACCGTGAGCCCGGGGGCGGCGGCCCCGGCCGCGGGCGACCTGGAGGAGCTGCTGCTCGGCGCGCTGGCCGAGGCGCTGGGCCGGCCGGTGGACCGGCAGCTCACCTTCACCGACAACGGCTTCACGTCCTTCGACATGCTCAAGTCCGTGGCGGCGCTGGAGAAGCAGTTCGGGGCGCTGCGCAAGACGCTGCTCTTCGACCACCCGACGGTCGCCGAGCTGGCCGTCGCGCTCGGCGGCTCGCACGGTTCGGACGCGGCCCGGCTGCTGCGCGACGGTGCGGGCCGGACGGCCGATCCGTCGCCGGCGGCCGCGGACGGTGCGGCGCGGAGCGCGTACCGGGGCGGTGCGCTGGTGGTCGAGAAGACCGGGCTGGCCGACCGGCCGGAGATCGCCGCGGTCGTCGCAGACCTGGAGCACCGGTACGGCCGCGAGGGCGGCCTGCCCGGTCGGGACATCGCCCCGCTGATCTTCCTCGGCGCCGCCCGCACCGCGTACTTCAACTTCTCCCGGCGCGGCGACGCGATGCTGACCTGGAGCTACGTCGGGCCGACCGAGCAGATGCCCGCGCTGGCGGCGGAGTACGTGGAGTACGGCCGCGCGCACGGCATCGACCCGAACATCGTCTCGCTGATCCGACTGGAGGAGGAGGCCGGCGTCCGGTTCACCGCGACGCCGTTCGGGGCGCTGCAACGGCTCGACGACATCACGGACTTCTCGCTGACCGGCGGCCGGATGGCGCGGCTGCGCTACATCATCGGCAAGTTCGAGAAGGCCGGGGCCTGCCGCACGGTGGAGTACCGGGTGGGTTCCGACCCGGACACCGACCGGGCGATCACCGAGATGATCGACCAGTGGGGCCAGGGCAAGGAGATGGTCAACCCCTACGTCTTCACGGTCCGCGACGAGATCGGGCGGGGCCTGCTGCAGCCGCGCCACCGGATGTTCCTCACCTACGTCGACGACCGCATGGTCAACGCGGTGATCGTGACGAAGATCCCCTCGGAGCCCGGCTACCTGCTCGACCTGGAGTTCTACCCGCAGGACGCCCCGCTGGGCGGGCTGGACTACGCCGTGGTCGCGATCATCGAGCGGACCGCGGCGGAGGGCAGCACCGTCTTCAGCTTCGGCGGCAGCTTCGGCGCCAAGATCTGCGAGTCGCCGAACGCCGCTCCCGAGGTGGAGGCCGCCCTGGCGGAACTGCGGTCCCGGGGCATCTTCACCGGCGACGGCAACTTCCGCTTCAAGAACAAGTTCCGCACCACCAACCTCCCGCTCTACCTGTGCCAGCCGGCGGACTCCGCCCGCACCGACGTCTCCCGGCTGATCCTGATGATCGCGGACCCGACCGTCGACGCGCCCCGGCCGGACGGGGTCCCCGTCCCGCCCGCGCCCACGCCGGCGGCGTCCGTGCCCGTCCCTGTCGTCGCCGCACCCGCGCCGGTCGTCCCGGAGCGCCCGGCCCCCGCCGACGAGGCCGCCGCGCGGCGCGAGCGGTTGCTCGCCGCGCACGGCTGGAACCCGCTGCACGTCCCGGCGGACGAGGTGGAGTACGACCTGATCACCGACTCCTGGGCCGAGCAGTCCCCGGCGCTGACCGCCGCACGCACCGGACAACTGCGCTCCCGCGCCGCCCTCCTGGCGCCCGGTCAGACCCTGGGGGGCATCGACCTGCTGCCGTTCTCCTGTGTGCTGCCGACGCCCTCCGGGCGGGACGCCGAGGCGGCCCTGTGCCGGTCGTGGCCCACCCGCGGGCCGGTGGTGCTGCACAACTCGGTCTTCCCGACCTGGTACTTCAGCCTGCTGGACAACGGCTTCGAGCCGGTCGCGGTGCGCACCGCGCCGAGCGGGGCGTTCCGGGGCGACCTCGACCTCGCGCACCTGGCGGCCCGGTTCGCCGAGCACGCCGGCCGGATCGCGTTCTGCTGCGTCGAGGTCTCCACCAACGCGCAGGGCGGGGCCGCGATCTCGCTCGCCAACCTCACCGCCGTCCGGGAACTGGCCGACCGTCACGGCGTACGGCTGGTCCTCGACGCCACCCGTGCGCTGGACAACGCCGTGGTGATCGCCGAGGCCGAGCCGGAGCACCTGGGCCGGGACCCGTTCGACGTGGTGCAGGAGATCCTCGCGCTCGCCGACGCCGCGACCGTGAGCCTGAGCAAGGACTTCGGGACCGACACCGGAGGGATCGTCGCCACCGACGACCCGGAGGTCGCCCACCACCTGCGGGAGCGGGTCAACCTGCGCGGCCCGGGGGTCGGCCGGTCCGGCCGGGCGCTGGCCGCCGCGGCGCTGGGCGACCGCGAGTGGGCCGTCCGGTCCGTGCGCGAGCGGGTCCACCGGGTGGCCGCGCTGCACCGGCGGCTCACCGACGCGGGCGTGCCCGTCGTGCGGGGCGCCGCCACCCACTGCGTCCTGCTCGACACGGCGCGGATGCCGCAGCTGCGGGGCGTCGAGCACCCCGTCCCGGCCGCGCTGGCCTGGATCTACCAGCACACCGGCATCCGGGCGGCCGCGCACCTGAGCGCCGACCCGCAGGACGCGGGCCTGATCCGGCTCGCCGTCCCGGTCGGTCTCGACGACGCGGCCGCCGACGACATCGCGGACCGCCTGACCGGGCTGTTCGCCCGGCCGGGCGCCGTCCGCGACCTGCTGCTCGCGGCACCGGACGCCGAGGCCCCGGGCAATGCGGCGCTGGCCCACTACCACCCCGCGGAGCACGTGCCCGGGGACGTCAGGGAGGCCCTGGTCGAGGGCCACGAGGCGCGCAACGAGACCCTGGCGGTGCTGCGGGGATTCGCCCCGGACATCGAGCACAGCCTGCTGCGCCTGCCCGGCGGGGAGGTCGAGGTGTGGAGCGCCGGCGCGGGCCCCGTCCTGCTGATGATGCTGCCGTTCAACATCGGGGCGGGCCTGTTCGGCCCGCAGTTCGCCGAACTGACGGACCGTCACCGGGTGATCGTCGTGCACCACCCCGGGGTCGGCGCCACCACGCTGGCGGACGACCTCAGCTACGCGGGCCTCGCGGACCTGGCCCGGAGGGTGCTCGACGAACTGGGCGTCCGGGAGCCGGTCCACATCGCCGGCGCCTCGTTCGGCGGGCTGGTCGCCCAGACCTTCGCCCTGCGGCACCCCGGCACGACCGCCTCGCTGACGCTGATCGGCAGTTCGTACAAGCTGGGCAACCGCTCGGAGGAGGTCAACCGGCTCGCCGTCGTCGTCCAGGAGGACTTCGACAACGTCGAGCGGCGCAGCGGCTCGGCCCGGTTCGCGGCCGAGCGCGCCCGGCACGAGGAGGTGCTGCTGCGCTGCGAGAGCATGGATCCGCTCACCGGGCTGCGGTACCTGGACGTGTTCGCCGCCGAGCCCGACCTGCTGGGCCGCCTCGGGGACCTCGCGGTGCCGACGCAGATCCTCCAGGGCCGTCACGACACCGTCATCCCGCTGAAGACGGCGCACCTGCTGCACGGCCTGATCCCCGACTCGCGCTACCACGAGCTCGCCGACGCGGGTCACTTCCCGAGCCTGACCAGTGCGAAGGAGGTCAACGAACTCCTGACGACCTTCGTCGCGCAGCACACCCCCGCCGCCGCGACCAGCCCGTCCCGATGAGGAGCACTGCACCGATGACGACACCGATCACCCGCCCCCGGCGGCCGGCCGAGGCGCTGCCGGAGGTCCGCCGGACCGTCACCGTGCGGCCGGGGATGTGCGGGCCGAGCTCCCTGTTCCCGGGCCTGCTCGGCGACTTCACCTGGGAGACGGTCAGCGAGCTGGGCGGCACGGACGTGTTCACCGCCAGCGACGGCGCCGGCCACCCCACCTACCTGGCGTTCTACTACTTCCGGGTGCGCGGCAGCCGTTCCTTCCACCCGCGCCTGCTCGGCTTCGGGGACCGGCTCGACGTGGTTTCCGGCTGCTACGACCAGGGCAGTGAATCCGTGCTCACCCTGCACCGGGTGAGCCGGAGCGGCGGCCAGGACGCCGAACGCCCGCTGGACCCGGCGGAGTTCCACCTCGCCCCGCGCGAGGACTGCCTGTACGTGGAGAACTTCAACCGCTGGGTGGCCCGCGGCACCCCGGGCAGCAACCAGGGCCTGGTGAAGTCCTCCCCGCCGGGTTTCCGGCACGAGGCACTGCCGCCGCTGCCCGAGGAGTTCTCCCCGCGGGCGGTCTACCAGGGCGCCCGCCGCGACCTGACGTTCCACGATCCGGCCGATCCGGCCTACCGGCCGGTTCCCGGGACGGTGACCGTGGAGCACCCGGTCGACGTCGTCCGCGACGTCAACGGGGTGGGGCTGCTGTACTTCGCGTCCTACTTCGCGATGGTCGACGAGGCGCTGCTGGCACTGTGGCGCGAGCGGGGCGGCACGGACGCCGGGTTCCTCGGCCGCGCGGCCGTGGACCAGCAGATCTGCTACCTGGGCAACGCGGACGTGGACACCGTGCTGACCCTGACCGCGTCGTCGCGGCGCCGGAGCGGCGACCCGGGCGACGAGCTCACCGACGTGGTGATCCGCGACCGGGACACCGGCCGGGTCATCGCCGTCAGCACCACCCGCACCCTGACCGCCGGCACCACCACCGGACCCTCTCGGAAGGAATCGCAGTGACACTCGCCCCACATCCGCAGCGGGCCGCGACAGAACGGCTCGTCCGGGAGGTCGTGCGCAGCATCCTCCCCGGCGTCAGTGAGGAACTCATCGGCGGCAAGCGCCACTTGAAGGATCTGGGAGCCGACTCGGTGGACCGGGTGGAGATCATCGGGCTGCTGATCGAACGGACCGGCATCAGCACGCCGATGTCCGAGTTCAGCGACGTCCCCGACATCGAGGCCATGGTCGACCTGCTCTGTCGCGAGCAGCAGCGGTGACCGGGCCCGAGCGGAGCCGGCGGACCGGCTACGGGATCGAGGCCCTGAACGTGTGGTGCGGGCTCGCCGCCATCACGGTGCCCGAGCTGTTCCGGGGGCGGGGCCTCGACCCCTCCCGGATCGAGAACCTGATGATGACCCGGCGTTCGATCGGGCTGCCCTTCGAGGACCCGGTCACCAACGCGGTGAACGCCGCCCGGCCCGTCGTCGACGCCCTCAGCCCGCAGGAGCGCGCCCGGATCGAGATCCTGGTGACCTCCACCGAGTCCGGGGTGGACTACAGCAAGTCCGTCTCCTCCTACGTGCACAAGTACCTCGGCCTGAGCCGCAACTGCCGGATGATCGAGGTGAAGCAGGCCTGCTTCGGCGCGACGGCCGCCGTGCAGACCGCCGTCGGCTACCTGGCCTCCGGCGTCTCCCCGGGCGCCAAGGCCCTGGTCATCGCGACGGACGTGGCCGTCGTCGACGAGGCGGCCGAGTACTCGGAGCCGGCCGCCGGGCACGGGGCCGCCGCCGTCCTGCTGAGCGACGACCCCCGGGTCATGGCCATGGACCTCGGCGCCTTCGGCAACTACAGCTACGAGACGCTCGACTCGGCCCGGCCCTCGCCGCGGTTCGACATCGCCGACGTCGACCGCTCGCTGTTCGCCTACCTCGACTGCCTGAGCAACAGCTTCGCGGACTACGCCAGCCGGGTCGAAGGGGCCGACGTCTCCACCACCTTCGACCACCTGGTGATGCACACCCCGTTCGCCGGGCTGGTGAAGGCCGCCCACCGCAAGCTGATGCGGGAGTCCGGCCGCCCGGCCGCGGACCTCCAGGAGGACTTCGCCCGCCGGGTCACCCCCTCGCTGCGCTACCCCTCGACGGTCGGCAACCTCTGCTCCGGCTCCGTCTACCTGGCGCTCGCCAGCCTGCTGGACTCCGGGGCGGTCACCGAGGCCGGCCGGGTCGGGATCTTCTCCTACGGGTCGGGCTGCTCGTCCGAGTTCTTCAGCGGGACGGTGGACGAGCAGTCGGCCGCGACGGTCTCCGCCATGGGCATCGCCGCCCACCTGGAGAACCGCGCCGACCTGGCGTTCTCCGAGTACACGGAGCTGCTGGAGGAGAACCTGAAGTGCCTGGTGCCGGTGCAGAACCGGACGATCGACAGCGGGCGCTGGGAGGCCGTCGCGCGCCGCGCGGGCGGCCGCAAGGAGATGCTCGCCTTCACCGGGGTGAAGGACTACCACCGGCAGTACGAGTGGCGCTGAACGCGGCCGGCGCCGAACGACAGGACGAGAACGGAGAGAGGGAGACGATGTCCGGCCCCTGGATCAGCCCTGCACAGCGGAGTGGGCCGGACCCACGGCTGCGACTGTTCTGCTTCGCCCACGCCGGCGGAGGCAGCGCCTTCTTCCGGCCGTGGCGCGAGCAGGTGGCGCACGACGTGGAGGTGGTGTCGGTGGTCCTCCCGGGCCGGGAGTCCCGCATCCGCGAGACCGCCCACACCCGGATGGAACCCCTGATCGCGGACCTGGTCGAGGGCCTGCGCCCCCACCTGGACGGGCCGTACGCGTTCTTCGGGCACAGCCTGGGCTCCGTGATCGCCTACGAAGCGGCCCGGGCCCTGCGCCTTCGGGGGGAGCCGGGACCGGAGGCGCTGGTGGTCTCCGGCCGCCGGGCCCCGCACGCGCCCGACCGGCGCCCGCCGGTGTCGCAGCTGGGCGACGACGCCTTCCTCGCGGAGATGGTCAGGCTGGGCGGGACGCCGCCGGAGATCGTCCGGCAGCGGGAGATGGTCAGGTTCTTCCTGCCGTTCCTGCGGGCCGACTTCGAGCTGAACGAGACGTATCTGCCGAAGGCCGGCGGTCCGGCGCTGACCTGCCCCGTCTACGCCTTCACCGGCGACCGCGACCCGCTCGCGACGCCCCAGGAGGTCGGCGAGTGGCGGGAGGTGACGAGCGGTCACTTCCGGCTGCGGGTCTTCCCGGGGGACCACTTCTACCTGAAGGACTCCGAGGAGTTCCTCGCCGCCCTGCGGGGCTGCCTGGCCCCGGCCCACGCCGGACGCTGACCGGTGGACGCCTCGCGGCCCGGGCCGGAGCGGCTCCCCGTCACGGTCTGGCTCTGCCCGGACGAGGCGCTGCCGCCGCCGCTCGCCGACGCGCTCGCGCTCCACTGGTCCGACCGCGGCGAGCGGGCGGCGGAGGAGCGGCTGCTGTTCGCCGAGGACCGCCGCCGGCACCGGGTCGCCCGCGCCCTGGTCCGGCGGGGCCTGGCCCTGGAGACCGGGATCCCCGAGGCGGAACTGGCGCTCGCCCGCTCCCCGCTGGGCCGCCCGCACCTGCTCCCGCCGCCGGGCGGTCTGCCCCGCGGCGGGCCGCACCTGGACTTCAACCTCTCGCACACGGACGGGTTCTGCGTGCTCGCGGTGACCCGCCGCGGCCGGGTGGGCGTCGACGTGGAGCGGCTCACCCGGGCCACCGGACGCCCCCGGGACACCGAGGTGCTCGCGGCGGCGTTCGCCCCGGAGGAGCGGCGCCGGCTGCGGACGCTGGAGGAGGGCCGGCCGCGCGCGAGGATGGCGCTGCGGCTGTGGACGCTGAAGGAGGCGTACCTCAAGGCGCGGGGGATCGGCCTCGCCCAACCGCTGGACTCGTTCGCCTTCACCCTGGACGACGCGGGCCGGGTGGTCGACTTCCGCCCGCCCGAGGACGACCTGGCCGACCGCTGGCGGTTCCTGGGCTTCGAGGCGGGGCCGGACGTCCTGGTGGCGGTGGCCCTGCAGCCGGACGGCCCGGCGGGGGAGCAGGCGGTCCTGCTGCACCACGGCTTCCCCTGGCGCCGGGGCCCCGCGCGCAGGCTCCGCTGCGACTGAACGGCCGCTGCGGAACGGGCCCCGGACCCCCGACTTCCGGGGGTCCGGGGCCCGTCCGGGTTCAGCCGGCCAGGTCGGCCGGGAACCGCACCATCAGGTCGAGCGTGCCGTGGCCGAGCGTCCCCTCCCCGCCGACGCCCGCCAGCTCGCCGGTGCCGGAGCCGGGGACGATGCCCGCCCAGGTCACCGGCTCGCTCCCGGGAACCTGGGTGGCCCGGTGCTCCAGCACGAACGTCCCGGTGCGTCCGGCCATGGTTCCCACCACGCGCTCCTGCGCCGCGTAGGCGGCCCCGCCGGGGCCCTGGGTGGTCACCATGTGGCCGTCGGCGGTGCCCTTCACGTCACCCTCGGTGTAGGTCTTGGCCAGCTCGGCCCGGCCGGTGACCGGACCGCCGTCGACGGGTTCGTCGTCGACCGCGTCCCAGCGGTCGACGGTGAAAACAGCCTGAATGCGAACCTCTGCCTGTGTCATGGGGGCAGTATCCAGACGGTTTTCCGCCCCCGATGCTCCGGATTGAGCATGAACCCGCCACCCGGGCCCATACCCTGACAGCTCGTCACGCCGGTCGGCGCGGGCAAGGCTGCTTCCCGGACAAGGGTGAAAGTGGGCATCGACATGAGCACCGAACAGCAGGAACCGGTTTCCTACCCCTTCGCCGGCGGTGTGGGCATCGAGCTCTCCGCCGCGTACGACAAGCTGCTGGACGACGGGGAGCCGATCCGCGTCCAACTGCCGTTCGGCGAGCCCGCCTGGCTGGTCACGCGCTACTCCGACGCGCGGATCGTGCTGACCGACCGCCGGTTCTCCCGGGCGATGGCGCTCCAGCGCGACGAGCCCCGGATGACGCCGCGGCCGGTGCCGGAGAGCATCCTCACCATGGACGCGCCGGACCACACGCGGGTGCGGACGCTGGTGGGCAAGGCGTTCACGCCGCGCCGCGTCGAGTCGATCCGGGCCTGGATCGGCGAGGTGGCCGCGAAGCTCGTCGCGGAGATGAAGGCGGCCGGCCCGCGCGCCGAGCTGGTGAACTCCTACGCGCTGCCCATCCCGATCACGGTGATCTGCCAGCTGCTCGGCGTGCCGGAGGCCGACCGCGCGCAGCTGCGGACCTGGTGCGACGCGGCGCTGTCGACCAACGAGATGACCGACGAAGAGTGCATGAAGAGCTTCATGGACCTGCACCAGTACTTCACGGACCTCGTCCGGGAGCGCCGGCAGGCCCCGCAGGACGACCTGATGGGCGCCCTGATCGAGGCCCGCGACGCCCACGACCGCCTCAGCGAGCCCGAGCTCATCCAGCTCTGCATAGCGACCCTGATCGGCGGGTTCGAGACCACGGCGAGCGAGATCTCCAACTTCGTCTACCTGCTGCAGAGTCAGCGCGAGCTGTGGACGCGGCTGTGCGAGGACCCCGAGCTGGTCCCGTCGGCGGTGGAGGAGCTGCTGCGCTTCGTGCCGTTCGCCGCGAACGGGATCTCCCCGCGCTACGCCACCGAGGACATCCAGGTCGGCGACCTGCTGGTGCGCGCGGGCGAGCCGGTGATCGTCGACACCAGCGCCGTCAACCGCGACCGGCTCGCGTTCGAGAACCCGGGCGAGCTGGTCCTCGACCGCGAGGACAACCGCCACATGGTGTTCGGCCAGGGCGCCCACCACTGCCTCGGCGCGTACCTGGCCCGGGTCGAGCTGCAGGAGGCGATGAAGGCCCTGCTGGCGGGGATGCCGGAGCTGCGGATCGGCGGCGAGGTGCAGTGGAAGTCGGACATGATCATCCGCGCCCCGCGGTCGCTGCCCGTCGAATGGTGACCCAGCGTCCTTGATTCGTTGCTCAATAGTGAGCATGCCAGAGCCGGGCGGACGCTATCCTGACTCGGCGTCATATTCGGCCGTTGGAACGGTTTTGCGGCCGATCGTCTGGATCGAGAGGAACACCGCACCATGGCCACCCGAGCAACTGGGACGTACACGACCAAGTCGTGGAACGAGAACCCCTACCACAAGGAGGAGGGCTCGGCCACGCTGACCCGCGCGTCGGTCGAGAACGTCTTCACCGGGGACTTCGACGGCCAGGGCATCCTTGAGTACCTCATGGTCTACGGCGCCGACGGATCCGCGACCTACGTCGGCCTGCAGCGCTTCGAGGGCGCCATCGGAGACCGCAAGGGGACTTTCGTCGCCCGGATCGAGGGCACCTTCACCAGCGCCGCCGCCGAGACCTGGACGATCGTCGAGGGCTCCGCGACGGACGGGCTGGCCGGCCTCTCCGGCACCGGCTCGGTGAAGTCGGTGGACGCCACCACGGCCGAGTACACGGTCGACTACACCCTCTAGTCCTCTTCGGTGCCGACGCGGCACCGAGGGCTTTGCGGTACCCCGACGTGCCCAGGCGCGTCCAAAGGGGGGCGCGGGGCCATGGCACGAAGCGCCGTGGCCCCGCGCCCCCTTCCGTTGGAAGTCTCCGATCAGTTGCCCTGGGATGCGCTGAAGTGAGCATCCCGTCCCGCCCGCCCTCCCTAGCCTTGGCTCGTCCGGGTTCGCCGGAGCGGCGGTGCGCACAACGATCAGGAGATCCATGTCCATCGGGTCTGCCGACAAGCAGTCGGCCTCCGAGGAAAACCCCGCGTCGGGCTCCGACTCGCTCGTGGCGAAGCTGATCCTCGTCACCCTGCTGACGGCCGAGCTGCTCATCCAGGTCGACCAGACCATCGCCAATGTCGCGCTGCCGTACATCCAGCGCGACCTCGGCTTCACCGACTCCGGCCTGCCATGGGTGGTCAACGCCTACGGCCTGCTCTACGGCGGTCTGCTGCTGCTCGGCGGCCGGATCGGCGACGTGTTCGGCCGGCGCCGGATCCTCGTCGTCGGCGTCACGCTGTTCTCGCTGGCGTCCGTCGTCTGCGGGTTGAGCCCCAACCCGACGGTGATGGTGATCGCGCGGGCCGTGCAGGGCGCGGGCGGCGCACTGACCGCTCCCGTCGTGCTCGCACTGATCATCACCTCCTTCGCGGAGGGCCCCTCGCGGCAGCGGGCACTCGCCCTGTGGGGCAGCGCCAGCGCCGCCGGCGCACTGTTCGGCCTGCTCATCGGCGGTCTGCTGACCTCCGGCCCGGGCTGGGAGATCAGCTTCTTCATCGCCGTCCCGATCGGCCTCCTGGTCGTCGTGCTCGGCGGCCGGACCATCAAGGAGAGCCGCGCCGAGGAACGGCCCAGCCTCGACGTGGCCGGCGCGGTGACGGTCACCGCGGCGATGCTGCTGACCGTCTTCGCGTTCCTCGACACCGAGGACTCCTGGACCTCGCCGATGCGCGGCGGCTTCCTCGTCATCGCCGCCGCCCTGCTGGTCGTCTTCGGCGTCGTCGAGCGCAAGCAGGTCCACCCCGTCGTCCCGCTGCGCATCTTCAAGCTCCGCAACACCAACGCCGCGCTGCTCATCATGATGCTGTTCGGCGTGACGCAGATGAGCTACTTCTTCTTCGTCACCCTGTACCTGCAGAAGATCCTCGGGTTCAACGCCCTGCAGACCGGCCTCGCCTACCTGCCGCTGATCGGCACGCTGCTCGTCTTCGCCCAGATCTGCATGAAGACGATCGGCAAGGTCGGGATGAAGCAGATGCTCACGCTCGGCCTGCTCAGCCTCGGCCTCGGCATGGGGTGGCTCGGCCTCGCCGCCGACTCGGGCACCTTCGTCAGCACGGTGCTGGGCCCGACGATCCTGTCCGGCATCGGCCTGGGCCTGACCATGATGCCGGCGACCACGGCGGCCACCACCGGGATCCCGCCCGCCGACGCGGGCGCCGTGTCCGGACTGTTCCAGACCTCGATCCTGGTCGGCGGCTCCGTCGGGCTCGCCGTGCTGACCACGGTGACGCAGGCGGCCGGCGGCCTGGAGGCCACGCACGGCTACACCGTCGCGTTCCTCTCCTGCGCCGGCGTCATGGCCGTCGCACTGCTGATCGCCACCCTGATCATCCGCATTCCCCGGCAGGCCGACACGGCCTGACCGCCCCGGACTCACCTGGAAGGGCTCATGGCCGACTCATTGCAGGAATTCCCCGACGACTGGACCCGTGCGCTCGCGATCGTCGCCCACCCGGACGACATCGAGTTCGGAGCCGGACCCGCGGTGGCCCGGTGGACCGCCCAGGGACGCGAGGTGTCCTACCTGCTCGTCACCCGGGGCGAGGCCGGCATAGCCGACCTCGCGCCGGCCGAGTGCGGGCCGCTGCGCGAGGCGGAACAACGCAAGGCGGCCGTGGAACTCGGCGTCCACGAGGTCGAGTTCCTCGACGGCCACCGCGACGGGACGATCGTCTACGGCCCGGACCTGCGCCGTGATCTCGCCCGTGGCATCCGTCGCCACCGACCCGACCTGGTGATCACCTTCAACCACCACGACACCTGGGCGTCGGGTGCGTGGAACAGCCCCGACCACGGTGCGGTCGGCCGGGCGGCCCTGGACGCGATCGCCGACGCGGGCAACCGCTGGATCCACCCGGAGCTGTCCGACGAGGGGTTGGAGCCCTGGCGGCCGAAGCGCGTGGCGATCGCGGGATCCCCGCGGCCCACCCACGCGGTGGCCGTCGACGACGAGGCCCGCGAGCGCGCCGTCCGTTCGCTCGCGGCCCACCACCGGTACCTGGAGGCACTGAGCGAGGACCCGCCGGCCGAGCGCGCGCGGTTCATCCTCAACCACCTCCTCGCCTCCGCGGCTCCCTGCTTCGGGGGTCGCAGCTGCGTCGCCTTCCAGATCGTCTGAGGGCGACCGGCACGAGGTGCCCCGCCGCCGTCCCGGACCCGCGCACGCCACGCCACGTCGTGGCCGCGCCGGTCCGGGTCGGGCGGACGGTCACGCGTGCCCTGAACGGAAACCGTCTCCGGCTGCTGCGACACCCACCGTGAGGAACCCCCGATGGCCAATGAACGGACGTTCTCCTACCTGACCACCCAACTGCGCTCGCACGCCGCGCTCCACCCCCGGCGCACCGCGCTCATCATCGACGGCCGCCCGGACCTGCTCTACGGGGACTGGGACCGGCAGTCCGAGGCCCTGGCCCGCGGCCTGCTCGCCGCCGGCACCCCGCGGGGCACCCGCATCGGCATCTTCTTCGGCGACCTGGACTGGTCCGACTACGCGGTCGCCTACCTCGGCGTCCTCAAGGCCGGCGGCACCGTCGTCCACCTGCCCGCCGACATCCCGGTCGCCGAACTGGAACGGCGCGCCCGCCAGTGCGGGATGGCCGGCATCGTGCACGGCCGGATCCCCCCGCCCGCGACCGGGGCCGTCGACTGGACGCGCCCGCTCGACGAGCTGACCGTGGCCGGCGACGAGCCCGTGGACCTGGCCCACCGGCCGGACGACGACGCCGAGATCGTGTACTCCTCGGGCACCACCGGCCTGGCCCGCGCAGTCGTCGTGTCGCACCAGAACCTGGCGACGGCCGGCGGACCCCCGTCCGTGATGGCCCACGACGAGCCCGCGCCCATGGTGGCCTCCGTCGGCCTCGGCATCACCGCCAGCGCGACCACCGTCTCCATGGTGCTCAACGCGACGCCGACGACGCTCGCCCTCGCCCCGCCCGGCGACGCCGAACGCATGGCGGCGCTGATCGAACGCCACGCGGCGAGCACCATCATGATGACCCCGCACCTCGCCGTACTGATGGTCCGCGACGGCGTGCACCGCCGCCACGACCTGACCTCGGTGACCACCGTCGCCACCGCCTCCGCGTTCCTGCACCCGGCGCTGGCCGCCGCCCTGCTCGACGTGATGCCGCGGGCCAAGGTCGTCGGCGCCTACTCGGCGAGCCAGGCCAAACCCGCCGTCACCATCGGGACCTTCGACCCGAAGCGCCCGATGTCGGTCGGCCGGCCCGCCCCCGGCACCCACGTACTGATCACCGACGCGCGCGGCGCCGAACTGCCCACCGGCGAGGTGGGCCGGATCTGGCTGCGCTCCGAGGGCGCACCGCCCCGGGTCCGGGTCGACGAAGGCCCCGAGAGCGAGGGCGTCCCGGCCGGCGGCTGGTGCGACACCGGCGACCTCGGGCATGTCGACGAGGACGGCGAGCTGTACCTGTTCGACCGCGAGTCCGACGCCGTCGACACCCCCGACGGACTGGTGTCGACCCTGCAGGTCGAGTCGGCCGTCTTCGAGCACGAGGCGGTCGCCGACGTGGCCGTCGTCGGCACCCCGGCCGGAGTGGCCGCCGCAGTGGTGCCCATGGCCGGCGCCGCCGACGACCCGGCCCGCCTGCTCGCCGCCCTCGCCGCCCACGCGGCCGGCCGGCTCGCCGCCCACGAGATCCCCGGGACGGTGCTGCTGGCCGACGCGCTGCCGCGCAACGCGCTCGGAAAGGTCGTCAAACGCGAGATCCAGACCTGGTTCGCGGCCACCGCCGCACCGTCCGCTGCGGATGTCACCGACAACACCGGAGGAGCACTGTCATGAGCACCGAGTCCGAAATCACCCTGCACCCCGTCTTCGCGGAAATGGTCCGGTGCACCGCCGAGCGCGACCTCGACGGCCTGGTCGAGCTCTACCACCCCGAAGCCCAGTGGATCCGCTTCACCGGCACCGTCACCGGCCGCACCGAGATCCGCGCGCTGCTCGCCAAGTACTGGGAACTCGACCTCAAGTACGTCGACATGAACGAGTACATCCAGACCGACGACACCACCATGATGCGCGGAACCATGATCGTCCGCGGCGAGACGGTCGTGACCTTCGGCGTCTACGTGCTGCGCGACGGCAAGATCTGGCGCCAGTGCGGCGCCGACGAGGGCGGCGCCCGCGACTGGTGGGCCTGACCCGCACCCACCCGGGGCCGGAGCGGCTCGCCGCTCCGGCCCCGTTCTCGAAGCGGGCGCCGACCCCGGTGCCGGACCGTCCGGGCACGGACGGGCGGGCACGGATCAGTTCCGGTAGTCGATCTTCTTCTCCCGGATCAGCGTCTCCAGCTCCGGGTCCGACAGCGGGTGCAGGGTGTCCAGGAGCCGGCGCAGCCCCGCCTCGTCCAGGCTCTGGCCGGTGACCTCGACCTCCACGTCCCGGTGGCGGCGCACCAGCGTGACGTCGCGGCCGCCGCCGGGCAGGGCGTGGACCCTGAGCAGCTCGCCGGAGGCGTCCACCGTGCAGGTCGCGCCGGTCTCCGCAGGCTCCGGGCACCGGAGTGCCGGGGTGACGGGTCTGCGCACCGTAAGGTGCACCCGCCCCGACCTGTCCCCGTCCCGGACGGGTCGGTAGTCGACGCCGAGGTGGGCAGGGCCGGTCTCGACCCGGGCCACCTGAAGGCCCGGCGGTGCAGCGCCCAGGTACAGCAGCTCCGAACGCTCGCGGTACCGGGCGACCTCCGCCTCGTGCCGGCGCTGCTGCGCCTGTTCCGGGCCGACGAAACCCCCGTGGGCAACCCCGGCGGCCAGTGCGGCCAGTGCCGTCGGCCGCACCCACCAGCCCGGCACGAAGACCGCCGCGGCCACGACGTACGGCACCCCCGTCAGTGCGACTCGGGTGCCGGCACTCCCCAGGTCGACGCCCTTGCTGTAGGCGGCGAAGCCCGCCAGGACGCCGACCGTGCCGAGGCCTGAAGACCCAGGCCGCCCAGCGCAGCCGCTGTGGTGCGGAGCCGCACAGCGGAACCACGGTCCGGGCCTGCTTGCCCACCGCTGCCAGCAGGCTCACCATGAACGGCGCACCCACCGCGAAGACCAGCATGGCCGCACCGGTTCCGCCGACCCAGGCCACCGCCGGCAGCCCGACACCGATCGTCGGAACCATGACCGCCGTCGTCGCCCAGACCAGGAAGAGATGCAGGGCCGTCAGCGCCCCTCTGCTGCTCGTCATGGCGCGAAGCCTGTCAACCGGCGTCCTGACGCACATGAGTACGCGTACTCACCGTGCATCGCCGCCACCTCGGTGCGGCGACCGCAGGTGGCGCGGTGGGGGCGCCTGTCCGGGCGCGGCCGGCTTCCGGGCCCCGAGGTGCGCGCGGCCGGGACGGTGCGGCACCCCGGGGCAGGCCGGGCGTCGATGCTGTCGCCCGTGCTCCGGGCGGGACCGGGCGGGAGGGGGCGGGAGGGGAAGTCGGGGTCAGTGTCTGCGGCGGGCTCGGCCGAGGCGGAACAGTGCGGCGCCGGTCGCGGCGGTCAGGGCGGCGATCGCGGCCAGGGCGCCGGTGGCGGGGGCGCCGGTGGCGGGGAGGGTGGGGGCGGTCGGGTGGCCGGTCGGTTCGGGGGTGGTGGGGACTTCGCCGGTGGGGCTGGGCTGGGGAGTGGTGGGGCTCGGCGTCGGGCTGGGGCTGGGGCTGGGGCCGCAGGGCGTCCACTGGAGCTGGACCTCGCCGTCGCCGCTGCGAATGCCGGTGATGAACTGGGCTCCGGCGGGGCCGAGGCTGGAGCCGCCGCCTCCGCCGCCGCCGTCGAGTGTGCCGGCGGTGGAGGAGCCGCCCGCGCCGCCGCCGTGGGCGCCGCCTCCGCCGCCACCGCCAGTGCCCATGTGCGGGTCGCCGACGTTGAGCGCGCCGTCTCCGCCGACCATGCCGTTCGCGGGGCCGCCGGCCACGCCCGGTTGGTCCCCGGCGAACGCCGGGGTGCCGCCGGCCCCGCCGCTGCCACCGTCGCCGCCCGATGCGCCGCCGTGGCCGGCCCCCGGGGTGGGGGGCGTCTCGCCGGGCCCGCCGTTCTGACCGCCGTCGCCGCCGCGGCCGGTGCCGCTGTCGGTGAAGCTGCCGGCTCCGCCGCCTCCGCCGCCCGCGACGACGACCGTGCCGCCGTCGAGGGCCACGGTCGTCGCCCCGCCGCCGCCGGCCGCGGTGGCGCCGTTGCCGGCCGCCGGGGTGTCGTTGTAGGCGCCGCCCTGCCCGCCGCCGCCGTATCCGCCGTGCGGCGGGCTGCCGTCGGTGAGGCTGCCGCCGCTTCCGGCGCCGGCGACGTTCACGGTCAGTACCTGCCCGCTGTGGACGTCCAGCGTTGCGAGGACCTCGCCGCCCAGGCCGCCGGGCGACCCGTAGACCGCGTCGCCGCCGGCGCCGCCGAAGGCGGTCACCTCCACCTGGCACACGTCGTCGGGAACCGTGACGGACTGGGGAGTGCCGGTGAAGGTGAGGAACAGCGTTCCGTCGGGGGCTCGCACCACGGACGGGAGGGCCCGAGCGGTACAGGCTGCGGGGGCGGCGAGGACCAGGCCGGAACTCAGGGCAACGGCGCACGCTGCACGCACGGCGGGGTGTAGTTGTCTCATGCGCGCACGATATGTTCACGCTCGGTGTGTGATGAACTACCTTTAGCCATCATCCGGCGTGTCGGCCCCCTCGAAGCCTGCCGACCGGGTTACCGGGCGCGGGGTTGCAGCTCGCGGGCCGGCGGCCGTCCGTCGCGGGCCGGCGACCGGTGCTGGCCGGGCCGAACGCCGCGTCGGCGGAGAGTGCCCACTGCGAGCGCGCCACGCCCAGAGGGTCCCGGCATCCGTCCGGCGTCACGTCGGAACCGGCCACCGCCCGCGGCGGCGGGTCGTACGGCGGGCGATCCTCGGTGCCGGGACCGGACGAGCACCTGCGTGCCCGTGGGGCGACCCCTCGCCAGCTGCGCGCCGCCACGGGGCGCCCCCGCGGCCTGGGCCGCAGGCGTGCCGGTGTCGGCGAACGCGACAGCGCCGGGCAGCGCGAGCGCCCCCGCGACGGTGGCCGGGACCAGCGCGAGGTGCACAGTGCGGCGAACGGACGCGGTGGACGGTACGGGCTTCCGTGGGAGAGGTCGCCGCCTGCGGCCCGTCGGCCGAGGGTCCCCGTCCCGACCGTCGTCCCGCCGTCCGGACTGCCTCCGCGTGCTCCGGTCCGCATCCCGGGGGACGTCATATGACGGCGGCAACATTCCCTTCGGAATGAGGTGGATTCACGCAGTCACCGTCGCTGTTCCCGTTTCCCTTCAGTGGACTCGCGGACACCGCAATGCACAATTCCATCGCCGACAGCAGCAGTCGCTGGGGAAATGATTCTCGAATTCCGACCGGACAGTGCCGCAGCGGATTTCTCGCCACCCCGGTGCCCCGCCGAAATCCCAGTGGCCCCACCCGTGGCCGCCGCTCCCGCCCGGCGTCGGCCGCGGGCCGGGGCAGGCCCCGGACCAGCGGGTGAGCGCGGCCGGCGCAGGGCGGTCCTGGAACGGGGGGCTGTGCTGCGCCGTCCCTTTCGGCCGGGGCGATCGGGCCGATTGCCGCCCGGCGCGCGATCCGGGAATCACGCCGGGCGCACGCCCCCGTAAGGGTCGGGGGTGTCCGACGATGACCGAAACACGGACGGTTCGGGGGAGGACGGTGCAGGCTACAGTGAACGCCTTGCAAGCCAGATCGGTGACAGGCACCTGGTAGCGGTAGGCCCATCGGCCCCCAAGGAGACGCCGTGCGAGCTCTGGTATATCTCGGTTCCGGCTTCCATTCCGGTCCCGGTTCACATCCCGTCGAGTTGCGGGACCACCCGCGTCCGGAGGTGTCCGGACGCGACGACGTCGTGGTGAGGGTGGTGGGGACGGGGATCTGCGGCACGGACCGCAAGATCCTGCTGGGCCGCTTCCCGGCCAGGCCCGGCGTGGTCCTCGGGCACGAGTCGGTCGGCGTGGTGGAGGCGGTCGGAGCGGACGTGGCGTCCGTCCGCCCCGGCGACCGGGTCGTGGTCAATCCGACGCTGTACTGCGGCAGTTGCCCGCCCTGCCGGCGGGGCGCGACCAACCACTGCCGGAACAAGCGGGGCACCGAGGTCGGTGTCGACCGCGACGGCACGTACGCCGACCACGTGGTGCTGCCGGAACGGTTCACCGAGCGGCTGCCGGGCGCCCTCGCGTTCCGGCGGGCCGTGCTGGTGGAGCCGCTGGCCTGCGTCCTGAACAACGTGCTCGCCGCGGACGTGGGCTACGGCGACACCGTGGCCGTGCTGGGCTCCGGGCCGATCGGCCTCCTCACCGCCCTGGTCGCCGCCCGCCGCGCCCGCCGGGTGGTGATCGCGGAGTCGGACCCGTACCGGCTGGCCGTCGCCGGATCGCTGGTCGACCGGACCGTCGACGCCGGCGGGCCGAACCCGCTCGAAGCGGTGGTCAAGGCCGGGGACGGACGCCGGCCCGACGTCGTGTTCGACACCACCGGGGTCGCCGTCGAGCCCGCACTGCAACTGGTGGCCGACGGCGGCCGGGTCGTCGCCATGGGCTTCGACGACGGCTACCGGCCCCGGATCAGTCCGCTGTACCTGACCAACCACGGCGTCAGCCTGATCGGGGCCGGCGACTACCGGGCGGACACCTTCCCGATCGCGGTCGACCTGATCGGCGACCTGCCGCTGGAGCCGCTGGTCACCCACGAGTTCCCGCTCGACCGCTACCAGGACGCGTTCGCGCTGCTCTCCGCGGGCGCCGACGGCGCGGGCCACGGCACCGGGTACGGCGCGATGAAGGTCGTCATCCGGTCCGACTCCGCCCCGGTGGGCCCGGACGGCTGGCCGGAGGCCGCCGCATGAGCCCGCGTCGGGCGCTGTACGGCTCGGTCGAGTCGGGCGGCACCAAAGTCGTCTGCCTGGTGGGGACCTCGCCCTCCGCGGTGGTGGCCCAGGCCCGGTTCCCCACCGGGGCGCCCGGCGAGACCCTGGCCCGCGTCGTCGACTTCTTCGGCCGGGCGACGCAGCGGCACGGACCGCTGGCCGCCATCGGCGTCGCCTCGTTCGGCCCGCTGGAGCTGCGCCCGAACCTCCCGACGTACGGATTCACCACCGACACGCCCAAACCGGGCTGGGTCGACGTCGACGTACTCGGCTCGCTGGCAAGGGAGTTGAAGGTACCGATCGGCATCGACACGGACGTCAACGGCGCAGCCCTCGGCGAAGGACGGTGGGGTGCCGCGCGAGGGCTCGACACCTACGTGTACCTCACCGTCGGGACCGGCATCGGCGGCGGTGCGATCGTCGGCGGACGGCCCGTCAGGGGACTGGTCCACACCGAGATGGGGCACGTGGCGGTGAGCCGGCGGCCGGGCGACGACTTCCCGGGCAACTGCCCCTTCCACGGCGGCTGCCTGGAAGGCATGGCCGGCGGCACCGCCGTCGCGGACCGGTGGGGGAGGCCCGCGGAGCAGCTGACCGGGGACGAGCTGCACCGGGCGGTCGAGCTCGAAGCCGGCTACCTGGCCGAGGGGCTGCGCAGCATCGTCTACTGCACCGCGCCCGAGCGGATCGTGATCGGCGGCGGCATGTCGGTGCTCCCCGGGCTGCTTCCCGCGGTGCGGGCGGAACTGCTCAAGCAGCTCGGCGGGTACCCGGGGCTGCCCGAACAGGCCGCCGACGACTTCGTCGTGCCGGCGGAGCTCGGTGCGATGGCCGGTCCGGCCGGCGGCCTCGTCCTGGCGTTCCGGGCCGAGGCGCAGCACGACACCCGCTGACCGCACGGCGGGAGGCGGTCCGCGTTCGGCCGGGACCCGGGCGCAGCAGGGCCCCGGTGTGGCGCGCCCGAAAGCACGCGGACGGCAGGAAGGATGACGGAGTGGTGACGACCGACCCCATCGAGCTCGACGTCGGCACGCGCGCCTGGCTGCACGGCGAGGCCCTGCCCGGGGAGCGCGTCCAATGCGCCAGGCGGCTTCTCGGCGGGTGCAACAACGAGCTGATCCTGCTGGTGACCGAGGCGGACGGGCGCTACGTGCTGCGCCGCTTCCGGCCCGGCGGGGAGAGCGGGGTCCGGCGCAACACGTGCGAGGTCGAGGCCGCGCTGCTGCGGCGCCTGTCCGGCCGGCTTCCCCTGCCCGAGCTGGTGGCCGCCGACCCGGACGGCGCGGCCACGGGGTGTCCGTCCCTGGTCTACCGCTACATCCGGGGTGTTCCGCTGGCCGAGGCGCTGGCGGACGCCTCCGGACCGGCCGCCGCGGACCTGGGCCGGGCGGTCGGCGCGGCCCTGGCCCGGGTCTCCGAATGGGAACTGCCCCGGCCCGGCCGCTTCGAGGAGGCGTCGTTGGTTCCGCAGCCGCCGGACGGTCAAAGCGACCTGCGGGCCTTCGTGGACCACTGCCTGGCGGTCGCGGAGCGACGCCCCCCGTCGGAGGGCCGGCTCAGCGCGTCGGACGCCCGGACGCTCAGCCGGCTGGCCGAACGGGCCGCGCCGCTCTGCGCCCGCGCCGCCGCCGACCACCGGCTCGTCCACAACGACTTCAATCCCAAGAACCTGCTGGTCGGACCGGGCCGCGACGGGTGCTGGGAGGTCGCCGCCGTCCTCGACTGGGAACTCGCCTTCAGCGGCCCGCCGCTGATGGACGTCGGCAACATGCTGCGCTTCGAGGACGAGTACCCGCCGGACTACTCCCGGGCGTTCCTGGCCGGCTTCCGGGACGGCGGCGGGCTGCTGCCCGACGACTGGCGGCGCACCAGCCGGGCCCTGGACCTGTTCGCCCTGGCCGACATCCTGACCGCCCCGCCGGACCGCCGGGTGTTCGACCGGGTCCGCGCCGTCATGCTGCGCCGCGCGGCCGCGGAGAACGTCCTCGGCCGCCCTGTTCCGCGCTGATTCCCGGCCCGTTCGCATTATTGACACGGCCGCCCCGCGAGAGACATTCTGAGCGGACCGGAATTCGGTGCGTCGAATTCCGGCAGAACTTTCCGTCGGCTTCTTCGGCGGTCGCTGTGAAACGACCCGATGGAAGGCAGGAAACGGTGGGAGAAAATCCCGAGAACGATGTCCTGATCATCACTCCCGACGTCAAGTGCAACGGCATCCCGCCGACCCCGGCGCAGACCGAGGGCCCGTACTACAAGCCGGCCACACCGTTCAAGACGAGCTTCCGGTCTGACGTCCCGACCGGGACCCCCATGGTGCTGTCGGGCCGGGTCGTGGACCCGGACGGCAAGCCGATCGGGGGCGCCCTGCTGGACTTCTGGCAGGTCGGCGACGAGGGCGTGTACGACGAGGAGGGGTTCACCCTCCGCGGGCACCAGTTCGCCGACGAGGAGGGGAACTGGCGGCTGGAGACCGTCCTGCCGGCCGAGTACCCGGGCCGGACGCGGCACCTGCACGTGAAGGTGCAGCCGCCCGGCGGCGGCGTCCTGACCACCATGCTGTACTTCCCCGGCGAGCGCCGGAACCGGCTGGACAAGTATTTCCGCCCCGAATGCCTGATGGACGTCCAGGAAACCCCGGAGGGGTGGCTGGCGAGTTTCACCTTCATTCTGCCCGCCTGATCGGTTCCGGGACGCTGTCGGTCGTCGAACGAGGGCCTGCGCATTCTTTTCGGGAAGTGTCGGTTCGGCCTCGGGAGGAATTGTGGAAGACGCACGGAAGATCGAGGACCTGATCTACTACCAGGTCAGCGAGTACAAGATGCGGCACGGCGAGGGCATCCACCTCTACGACGCCGACGGCAGGGCGTACATCGACTGCGCCTCGGGGACGTTCAACCTCAGCCTCGGCTACGGGCACCCCGAGATCGTCAAGGCCATGCGCGAACAGGCCGACCTGCTGGTCCACGCCACCTCGACGTTCCGGACCGAGCCGGTGGACCGGCTGGTGCGCCGGCTGGTCGCGGTGTCGCCGCCGAACCTCACCCGGGTCCACCTGAAGGTCTCGGGCGGCGCGACCGCCAACGAGGGCGCCGTGAAGATGGCCCAGGTGCGCACCGGACGGCGGGAGGTGATCACGCTCTTCCGCAGCCACCACGGCCAGACCGTGCTGACCACCGCCATGTCCGGCGAGGCCTTCCGCCGGGCGCCGTTCCCGACGCTGGTCGCCGGCATCACGCACGTCCCGGACCCGTACTGCCTGCGCTGCTTCTACCGGCAGAGCCCCGACAGCTGCGGCCTGCTGTGCGCGGAGCGGATCAACGACTTCATCGACCACGCCTCGTCGGGCAGTGTGGCCTGCATCGTCGTGGAGCCGGTGTCCGGCTCGGGCGGCAACATCGTGCCGCCGGACGGCTACCTCGCGGCGCTCCGCCGGATCTGCGACGAACGCGGCATCGTCCTGGTCTTCGACGAGGTGCAGACCGGCATCGGCCGCACCGGCCACATGTTCGCCGCCGACCACTTCGGCGTGCGGCCGGACATCATCACCACCGCCAAGGGCCTGGGCGGCTCCGGCGCGCAGGTCGCCGCGATCCTCACCAGCGAGGAACTCGCGGGCCTGGACGGCGAGTACCACTCGTTCACCTACGGCGGCAACGTGCTGGCCGCCGCCGCAGCGGACAAGACCCTGGAGATCGTCTCCCGCCCGGAGTTCCTGGCACACGTCCGGACCGTCGGCGCCCACCTGATGGAGCGGCTGCGCGACCTGGCGACGCGGTACCCCCGGATCGGCGACGTCCGCGGACTCGGGCTGATGATCGGTCTGGAGCTGGTCGACCGGGACGGCCGGCCGGACACCCCGCTGACCCTGCACCTCGCCCACCGCGGCATGGACCACGGCCTGATCCTGCGCACCTCCCGCTACGGGCGCGGGAACGTCCTGAAGATCCGGCCGCCGCTGATCATCACCACCGAGGAGGCGGACCTCCTCTGCGACCGGCTGGAGACCCTCTTCGCCGCGGAGGCGACCTGATGACCGACATGCTGGACTACCTGCTCGGTCTCGCCCGGCTGGTCCGCGACGAGATCACCGCCGGCCGGGCCCGGTCCGAGAACCGCGGCGTCCGCGGCCACTCGCCGGGCGGCGACGCCCAGTTCGGCATCGACGACGTCGCCGAACGGGCTGTCTGGAAGTACGTCGTCGAGCACGACCTGCCGGTCGCCGTGTTCTCCGAGGACCGCGGTCTGCGCACCCACGGCCGCGACCCCGAACACCTGCTGGTGGTCGACCCCATCGACGGCACCCGGCCCGCCGTGGCCGGCCTGGAGTCCGCCACCGTGTCCGTCGCGGTCGCCCGGCTCGGCGACCGCCCCCGGATCGCGGACGTCGAGCACGCCCTGCTGATGGAGTGGAAGACCGGCGCCCACCTGTACGCCGAACGCGGCGTCCCCGGGGTGGTGGCGCACGGGTACGACCACCCCGTGCCCGCGCCGACCCGGACCACCGACCTCTCCCGGATGTTCTGGTCGCTGGAGTTCAACGGCCACCCCGCCCGGCTGATGACCGAGGCCTACGGGCACCTCATCGACCTCTCGGCCAACACCGGCGGCGTGTTCGTCTTCAACAGCGCCACCTGGTCCATCTCGCGCCTGATCACCGGTCAGCTAGACGCGTACGTCGACATCGGCAACCGGCTGCTGCGCGACGACCCCGCGCTGCTCGGCGAGTTCCGACGGGTCGGCAACGGGCGGGTGCTGCACCTGTTCCCGTACGACATCGCCGCCGCGGTGCTGCTGGCCGAGCAGGCCGG
Organism: Kitasatospora sp. CB02891; assembly: GCF_002803145.1. Lineage (NCBI taxonomy): Bacteria > Bacillati > Actinomycetota > Actinomycetes > Kitasatosporales > Streptomycetaceae > Kitasatospora > Kitasatospora sp. CB02891. The sequence goes on from NZ_NNBO01000005.1 coordinate 326,843, forward strand.
CCTGGTCATCACCGACGCGTACGGGCAGCCGCTCGGCGACACCGCGCTCACCGAACTGGACGTCGCCAACCAGCGGTCCTGCGTGGCGGCGTCCACCCCCGAGCTCCACCGAAAGCTGCTGGACGGCATCGCCTGGCGGACCCCCGGGCAGCGGGCATGACGGACGACACCGAATTCCGGCAGCTCCTGGAGCGGCTCTCGGCCCGGGCCAGCAGCGACTACTACAACCCGTACACCACCTTCGACTGGCCGGCCGAACTCCCCGAGGACGAGCCCTGGTTCTCGCCCGAGCTGCTGTCCGTCCACGGCACGGAGTACGCCGAACGGCTCGCCCCGGACCAGCTGCGGGCACTGGGCCGCGGGGAGAGCATCAACTTCTACAGCCTGAACGTCCACGGCATCAGGGAACTGCTCATCGAGGTGATGCGGCGGATCCACACCCCCGGCTTCGAGATCCCGTCCGAGTTCTTCCACCACTTCATCGGTGAGGAGAACGAGCACATGTGGTTCTTCGCGACGTTCTGCCTCAAGTACGGCGGCCGGATCTACCCGGAGAAGCGGCTGAAGCTGTCCGTCCCCGCCGACGACCCGGTCCGGGAGAACTTCCTGGTCTTCGCCCGCATCCTGCTGTTCGAGCAGATCGTCGACCACTACAACGTGCGGCTGGCCGCGGACGAACGGCTGCACCCGACCATCCGGCAGCTGAACCGGATCCACCACCAGGACGAGAGCCGGCACATCGCCTTCGGGGCCCGGCTGGTCCAACTGCTCTGGCAGCGGCTGCTGGAGACCGGACCGGACGAGGACGACCGCCGGGCCATCGGCCAGTACCTGGCGGGCTACCTGTCCGCGAGCATCGGCTCCCTCTACAACCCGGCCGTCTACCGGGACGCCGGGATCCCGGACGGACTCGCCTTCCGCAAGCGACTGCTGGACCACCCGGCGCGCCGGGCCGAGCACCAGCGAGTGCTCCGCAAGTCCCGGGACTTCCTCCGGCGGATCGGCGTCCCGGAGGCATGAACCGGCTCCGCGCCGCCCCCTCGCTCCACCCGCACCTTCGACCACCGTCCGGAGGAGGACGATGTCCCACACCGACCGTGCCGCGGCCCCGCCCGGCGCCCGCACCGCCTGGTCCGCCCAGGACGGCCTCGCGACGCTCCGAGGCCCCGCCACCGGCCTGCTGCACGCGCTCGACGACGTCCTCACGGGCTGGGCGACCGCCCGCGGCGCCGAGCCGATGACGCTGCCGCCCCTGCTGCCCGCCGCCGAACTCCGGAAACTGGACTACTTCCAGAACTTCCCGCACCTCGGCAGCACGGTCAGCCGGATCCGGCCCGACCGGCTCGACCAGGACAGCGCCAAGGCCGAAGCCGACCCGGTCCCCGCCCACGACCTCTCCGACGCCACCCACCTGCTGCCGTCCGCCGCCTGCTACGGGGCGTTCCTGCACCTCGCCGACCGCTCGCTCGGCCGGGACCCGGCCCTGGTGACCACCGTCGCCCACTGCTACCGCAACGAGGACCACCACGACGGCCTGCGCCGGCTCTGGGGGTTCACCATGCGCGAGATCGTCTGCCTCGGCAGCCAGGACGCCGTCCGCGCGCACCTGGACCACTACCGGACGGCGGTGGCAGCCTTCGCCGACCGCCTCGGCGTCGAACTGCGCCGTGCCCCGGCCAGTGACCCGTTCTTCCGGCGCGACAGCCCGCGCGCCGTGCTCCAGGTCCTCGCGCCGGTCAAGGAGGAGTTCCTCGCCCCCGACGGCACCGCGGTGGCCTCGCTCAACAACCACCGCAACTTCTTCGGTGAACGCTGCCTGATCCGGTACGACGGCAGGCCCGCCTTCACCGGATGTGTCGCCTTCGGCCTGGAACGCTGGCTGCACGTCCTGGACCTGCGCTTCGACGGGGACCTCGGCGCCGCCCGGGACGCGGTGGTCGCGGCCGGAGCGCCCCGGTGACCGGGCCGGCGCCGCGCCCGACGCGGCTGGAGCGGCGCCTCGGGGTGACCGTCCCGCTGCTCCAGGCCGGCATGGGCGGCGTCGCCGGGCCCGAGCTGTGCGCCGCCGTCTCCCGGGCGGGCGCCGGCGGCGTCCTCGGCCTGTACAAGGAACCCCCCGAACGGATCCGCCGACTGATCGCCGACACCGCCGCGCGGACGGACCGGCCGTTCGGGATCAACCTGGTGCCCGAGGTGCTGTCCCCGGACCGGTGCCGGGCCCAACTCGACGCGGCTGTCGGCGTCCTGCCGGAGCGGGCGTTCGTGACGTTCTACGGGCTGCCCGCACCGGACCTGCCGGCGGCGGCCGGCCGGGCCGGGCTGCCGGTGGTGGTCCAGGTCGGCACCGCGCACGCCGCCGGCCGGGCCCTCGAACAGGGGGCCGACGTCGTCGTGCTCCAGGGCGTCGAGGCGGGCGGGCACCTCCTCGGCACCCTGCCCGCCCTGCCACTGCTGCGGGCCGTCCGCCGGGACCACCCCGACGCCGTCCTCGCCGTCGCGGGCGGCATCGCCACCGGCGCCGACCTCGCCCGGGCCGTCGCCGAGGGCGCCGACGGGGCGATGGCCGGCAGCGTCTTCGCCGCGGCCCGGGAATCCGAGGCGCACCCGGCGTTCAAACGCCGGATCGTCGCGGCCGGGGCCGCGGACACCGTGGTGACGACGGTCTTCGACATCGGCTGGCCGAACCGGCCCCACCGGGTCCTGCGCAACGCGCTGACCGGGCCCGGCCCCCGGCTGTCCGCCCGGTTCATCGCCACCGCCGCCGGCCCGGACGGCCGGCGGCTGCCCGTCCCGCGGTACAGCGCCGCCGTGCCGTCCGTCCGCACCGAGGGCCGGATCGAGGACATGGCGATGTACTGCGGCGACACCTGCGAACGGATCACCGCCGTCGAACCCGCCGCGGTCCTGGTGGAGCGCATCCGCACCGAGTACCGCCGCGCGCACCGCCGCACCCGCCCCGAGCCGGACCGTCACGAAGGAGAGTGCCACGGTGAATGACTCCCTCAAGCCGGTGGTCGACTGGCTGCGCGCCCGCAACCCGGCGCTCGGCGAGATCCCCGCAGACCTCGACCTGATCGAGAACCGGATCGTCGACTCGCTCGCCTTCATGGAGTTCATCCTGTTCCTGGAGGACCTCGTCGGCCGTGAACTGAGCGTCACCGAACTGAGCGCCGACCAGTTCCGCACGCTGCACGCCATCGAGGAGAACTTCCTCGCGGGAGAGGGGAGTCGCTGAATGTGGCAGGGCACGGCGGTCTCGCTCCACCTCGCGCCGACCCACGGCGCGCCCCTCGTCGAGGTGCGGGAGGCCGTCGCCGTCACCGGCCGCGGCCTGGCGGGCGACCGCTACTTCCAGGACCGCGCGGGCGACGCACCACGCGGCCGGGCCCCCGGCCGGGCCTCCCGCGTCTGCGAGATCTCCCTCCTCGACATCGAAGCCCTCACGGCGCTGGAACGCGAGCACCGGATCCACCTCACCCACTCCGAGGCGCGCCGGAACGTGGTCTGCCGCGGCGTTCCGCTGACCGAACTCGTGGGCCTGGAGTTCACCGTCGGAGACCGGGTGCGCCTGCTCGGCATCGCACTCAGCGAGCCCTGCGCCCGGCTCGAACAGCTCACCAGCCCCGGCGTCCTGCGCGGCCTCGTCCACCGCGGCGGCCTGCGCGCCCGGATCCTCGAAGGCGGCCTCCTGCGCACCGGCGACCCGATCCGCCCGGCAGCGCCGGGCATCGGCACCGGGAGCTGACAGCTCGTCAGGAAAGGTCGGCCGGTCGGTGGGGCGTACGCAGGCGACCGTGCCGCAGACCCGATGTGACCCGGCGTCATCCCTCTTGACCGGACGGGTCTCCCCGGTGGCCACCTGCCGCGAACAGGGCAACGCTCGACACCATGGCGATCATCGTGCTGTTCGAGGGCCGGCCCGGCGGGGAGGCCGGCCCGGGCGTCGCGGAGCCCGCCGTGGTGGCGGTGCACGCCGCGGGATCCGACCCGGACGTGCCCGAGGACCCGCTGCCGGCGACGTTGTGCGGCCGGGACACCGTGCCGATGGAGCACGCCCACTACCGGCGCACCGCCCCCGGACAGCCCTGGTGTCCGCCCGAGTTCGCCGCGCAGCGGTGCCCGGAGTGCGCGTGGGCACTGCGCGAGCTGTGACGGTCAGGGCGTGTCGCCCGCCCAGTCCCACCGGAGCGGGTCGGCGGGGCGGGGTTCGTAGTGCGTGCGACCCCCGCCGCCGTAGTGGCCGAGCTCGGTGACCAGCGCGGCCCCGCAGTCGAGTTCGTCGCCCGTCCAGCCGGTGACGTCCAGCAGCAGGCCGTCGAGCGGGCCGCCGACCAGCTCCCGGTAGTCGCGGCCCGGGCGGGGGCCCGGATCGTCGTGCTCGGCGCCGTACACCCGGCCGCGCAGCAGTTGCTCGTCATGCTCGTCCATGCCGCCCAGCCTGGCACCGCCGACCGACAGCGCAGGCGTTCACCGGCACGGAGCCCGCAGGCAGGGCCGGGGCGGTGCCGGCGGCGAGCAGGTGCTCGCCGCCATCCGGGCAGCGGTTGCTCCGGCGGGATCGCGGCCCGACCCGGCCGTCCGTGGGGTCAGCGCACCAAGGACGCGTGCAACGCATCGAACATGTCGCGGAGTTCGCCGACGTCGATGGGATTGATTTCCATCTGCAGATGGCACACGTCGTCGTCACCGTTGGGAGTCAGCCGCACGAAGAAGGCGAACCCGTCCCCGACGGGTACGGCGCTCAGCACCAGCGGGTTGTTGCGACCCGGAGTCACTGCCGCCGAGAATCGAGAGTCCGAGCGCAGGTGGGAGCGCATCTGCGCGGCGAAGTCCGAGACTTCGTCCCCGGTGAGGCGGGCGGTGAAGTCGGCCGACAGCGATGAGCACCAGTCGGCGGTGACCTGCCAGCTGTCCTCGCCGGCCTGCACCAGCTCCAGCCACGCTCCACCGCTGCCGAGGCGTATCCGCGGCGTTTCCATCGTCATGCCCTCCGACCCTCGCACCCTGGCCGGTGATCCTACCGAGGCGGAACCCGGGCGGTCACAGCACCAGCCCAGCCCGGCCCCACCCGGTGGTGTCGATGTCGCGGGCAAGTTGTGCAGGAATTAAAGGTGACGGTTCTTGTCACCTTTGGCGGCGATCGTTGAAGGCATGGAGAACACGAACGATGTCCCGTCCCGCGACAGCCTCCCCGCCCGCCCGCTGGCGGGCCGGATCGTCCTGGTGGCGGGGGCGACCCGGGGTGCGGGACGGGCGCTGGCGGTGGAGTTGGGCAGGGCGGGGGCGACGGTCTACGTGACCGGACGGACGACTCGCGAGCGGGTGAGCGAGGTGGGCCGGGAGAGCGAGACGATCGAGGAGACGGGGGAGTTGGTGACGGCGGCCGGCGGGGTGGGGATCGCGGTTCCCACCGACCATCTGGACGAGGGACAGGTGCGGGCGCTGTTCGGGCGGATCGAGGAGGAGCAGGGGCGGCTCGACGTCCTGGTCAACGACCTGTGGGGCGGTGAGCGCCTGACGGCCGAGTCGATCTTCGGGAAGAAGAGCTGGGAGACGCCGCTCGCCGACGGGCTGCGGATGCTGGAACTGGGCGTGCGCTCGCACGTGATCACGGCGGCGCTCGGCCTGCCGCTGCTGGTGCGGTCGGCCGCACCGCTGCTGGTGGAGGTCACCGACGGCACGGCGGCGACCAACCGCCGGTACCGGGAGAACCTGTACTACGACCTGGCGAAGAACGCGCCGATCCGGATGGCCTTCGGGCTGGGTGAGGAGCTGGCGGAGTACGGCGGTGCGGCGGTGTGCGTGACGCCGGGCTTCCTGCGCTCCGAGCAGATGCTGACGCACTTCGGCGTGGCGGAGGAGAACTGGCGGGACGTCATCACGGTCGAGCCGGCCTTCGCGATCGCGGAATCGCCGCAGTACCTCGCCCGCGGGGTGGCCGCGCTGGCCGCGGACCCGCGGCGGGCCGAGCGGTGGAACCGGAAGTCGACGTCCAGCGCCGAACTCGCCCGGGTCTACGGCGTCACGGACGTGGACGGCAGCAGGCCGGACGCCTGGGCGTACTTCGAGGCGGTGGGCGAGCGGGGCGATTCGGTCTCGGCGGACGACTACCGCTGACACTCGGCGGGGCCGCCGTCCGGGACCCGGTCCGGGACGGCGGCGGCATCCCCGGCGGTCCCGCCGCCCGCGCCCTCGTCGCAGTAGAGCGCGGCGAAGGCCCGGGCGTGCCGGGCGAGACGGGCGCGGAGCGCGGGCGGGGCCAGTACCTCGGCCTCCGCGCCGAGCGAGGCCAGTTCGGCGAACGCGATCTCCTCGGACTCCACGGCCAGTTCGAGGGTGACGCGGCCGGCGGGGTCCGCGGGCGGGGCGGCGGCCAGCGCCCGTCCGGCCGCCGCCCGGTCGGTGACCTCGGGCAGGCGGCGCACGCCCGCCGGGGTGAGCCGGACCGTGACGGTGGCACGCAGCAGCGAGAGGGCGAACCGGGCGCTGTGCTCCTGCCAGTACGCCGCCAGGTCGAAGGACGCCTCGCGGGTGAACGCGTCGTCAACGGGCGTGTGCAGTGCGGTGATCCGGTCGGCGCGCCAGGTGCGGAAGGCGGCGGTCGCGGCACCGGGGATCCGGCCCACCAGGTACCAGACGCCCGCCTTCAGGACCAGCCCGTACGGTTCCACCCGGCGGGCCGTCCCGGGCTCGCGGCCGGGGCGGGCGTAGGCGAACTCGACCGCGCGGTCGGCCCAGAGGGCGCGGGCCAGCTCAGGCAGCAGCTCGGGGGTGGACGGCTCGCGGAACCAGGCCGGCGCGTCCAGGTGGAAGCGCCGGGCCGAGGACTCGGCGGCCGCCCGCAGCGAGGGCAGCAGGGTGGCGGAGAGTTTCAGCCGGGCGGTGCCGGCCGCGTCGGAGAGCCCGAGGTCGCGCAGCGCGGAGGGCAGGCCGGACAGGTAGAGGGTCTCGGCCTCGGTGGGGTGCAGCGTGGTCAGGCGGGTGCGGTGGCCGGGAGCGAGCCGGTAGCCGCCGGTCCGGCCGCGCTCCGACCGGACCGGGACCCCGGCCTCCTGGAGCGACTGGACGTCGCGGATGACGGTCCGCTCGGACACCTCCAGCTCCCGGGCCAGCTCGGCGGCGGTCAGACCGGGGGTGGACTGCAGCAGGAGGGCCATGCGGATCAGTCGGGCGGCACGCATGCACACCAGCATCCCCGATCCGCGGGCTCGGCAGTCGCGCGGGGCAGGACCGCACGGCGGTGCCCGCTCCTGTTCGCCGGGCAGTGGCGGTGTCGGCCAGGTGCCCGCCGAGATCGAGGGCGAGGGTGAGGGTGAGGTCGGGTTCCGGGTGCGGCGGCGGGTACGAGACGAGGTCCAGGGGCATCGCCGGGCACAGGCCACCTCCCCCGGGAACGGCGCGACCGCGTACGGCCGGGAGTCGCCGGAGGGCGGAAGCCTGCGCTGCCTTGTCTTCGACCGCAGCCGCGTCGGTCGAGGTCGAGGCTGCTGCGGCTCGCCGTTCTGTCCGGGTGGCCGGTCGGTGCCGGCCGTCGGAGGAAGGTGGTGTGCGGTCTCGACGGCAGCGTTCGCGGTGTGCCGGCCGGCGGCCTCGTGCGGCAGGTCTGCGCCGGGGTCACCGGGCCGGCAGGCCGACGCGATCCGGCGTGCGGCCGTCCGGTTCGATGCCACCGTCACCTGCGGAAACCCGTCCCAGCGGGTCGACCGGGACCCCGGCTTCCGGGACGGGTTCCGCACGGTGACTGCTTCTGCGCACGGGAATCGGCGTGGCCGCCCCGGCCGGGGCGGCCACGCGTCCCGCCCGCCCATCTGCCGTCCCGAACGGTCGGCGAATCGCCCCGAGGATCAGCGATCAGGCCGGTCCGCGGCGCTCAGCAGGGCGACCAGCTCCCGTTTGAGCACCTTGCCGCTGGCGCCCAGGGGGAAGGCGTCGACGAACTCCACCTGGCGCGGGTACTTGTACGGCGCCATCCGCTCCCTGCACCAGGCGACGATCTCGGCGCCGAGGGCCGGACCCGGCGTGGTGCCGGGGTGGGCCCGCACCACTGCGCAGACCTCCTCGCCGTGGACGGGGTGGGGGAGCCCGATGACGGCCGCCTGGGCGATCGCCGGGTGGTGGGCCAGGACGTCCTCCACCTCGCGCGGGTAGACGTTGTAGCCGCCGCGCAGCACCACGTCCTTCTTGCGGTCGACGATGGAGAGGTAGCCCTCGTCGTCCTTGACGCCGAGGTCGCCCGAGCGGAACCAGCCGTCCACGACGGCCTCGGCGGTGGCCTCCGGCCGGTTCAGGTAGCCGGCCATCACGTTGTGCCCCCGGAAGACGACCTCCCCCGTCTCGCCGGCGGGCAGCAGCTCGATCCGGTCCGCCACCTCGGCCCGGGCGATCTCGACCTCGACGCCCCAGATCGGCCGGCCCACCGTGCCGGGCTTGAGCGGCCACGCCTTCTGGTTGTAGGCCACCACCGGGGACGCCTCGGTCAGCCCGTACCCTTCGAGGACCGGGCAGCCGAACGTCTCCTGGAACGCGTCCAGGACCGCCACCGGCAGCGCGGCGCCGCCGGAGAACGCGCGGTCGAGCGCGGGCCTGCGCGGGTCGGCGCGGGCCGCGTCGAGGAGCGCCGTGTACATCGTCGGGACCCCCATGAACATGGTGCAGCCCTCCCGCACCATGAGCTCCAGTGCGCCCGGTCCGTCGAACCGCGGCATCAGCACCAGGGTCGCCCCCGCCCGGAAGCAGGTGTTCATGCCGCAGATCTGGCCGAAGGTGTGGAACAGGGGCAGGCAGCCGAGCAGGACGTCGTCCGCGGTGAAGTCGAACGGCGACAGCATGGTCGTGTCGACGTTCATCACCACGTTGAGGTGCGTGAGCTGGGCGCCCTTGGGTCGGCCGGTGGTGCCGGAGGTGTAGAGGACCAGCGCGATGTCCCCGGGGTCGCGCGGCACCTGGCGGTCGATCGGGGTGCTCCGCGCCGCGAGCACGTCCAGCCGCCGGGCGGGGGCGCCCCCGTCCGCTTCCTCCATGACGGTGAGCAGGGGTGTGCCGACCGTCTCCGCCGCCTTGCCGCCCTCGGCCAGCAGCGGGGCGGCGCAGATCAGCGCCGCCGCCCCGGAGTCGCGCAGGACGTACGCGATCTCCTCCGCCCGGAGCAGGGCGTGGACCGGGACCGCGACCGCGCCGAGCGCGAGCACGCCGAAGTAGGCCAGCGGGAAGTGCGGGGTGTTGGGCAGCAGCAGCGCCACCTTGTCGTCGGGGCCGATGCCCCGCGCGCGCAGCACCGCCGCGTACCTCCGCGCCCCGTCCCACAGCTCGCGGTAGGTGATCTTTCGGGTGCCGGACACGATCGCCGGGTGCTCCGGCCGGCGCAGCGCGGACTCGGCGAGGACGGCCGCCACGGAGAGGGTCACGGTGGTCTCACCCGCTCGCTTCCGCGGCCAGCCGCGCCTTGTCCGGTTTGCCGACCCCGGTGAGGGGCAGCGCGGAGCGGACGCGGATCCGCGCGGGGACGTGCTTGGGCGAGACGGTGGCCCGGACGTGTTCCGCCAGTTCGTCGGGGTCGGCCGTGCCCGCGTCGCGCAGCACCACGGCGGCGTGCAGGTACTCGATCCGGTCCCGGTCCCGGACGCAGAACGCGGCGGCCTGCAGCACGTCCGGGTGGGCCAGCAGGGCGTTCTCCACTGTCACCGGATGGATCTTGATGCCGTTGGTCTTGATCACCTCGCCGATCCGGCCGCGCAGGTGGAGGTAGCCGTCGCCGTCGACGAAGCCGAGGTCGCCGGTGTGCACCCAGCCGTCCCGTACGGTCCGGGCGGTGAGTTCGGGCTCGGCCACGTACGCGCTCATGGTGAAGGGCGACCGGACGACGACCTCGCCGGTCTCGCCGGGCGGCAGGTCGCGGTGGTCGTCCGGATCGGTGATCCGGACCCAGTCGGGCATCGGGCGGCCGACCGTGGCCCGCAGCCGGGCGTCGAGGTGCTCGGCGGGCGAGAGCATGCTGACGAAGCCCGCCTCGCTGGTCGCGTACACCTGGAGCAGCACGTCGCCGAAGACCTTGACCGCCTCGGCCAGTCGCTCGGGGGACGCGGGGGAGCCCAGGTAGGTGACCATCTGGAGGCTGGACAGGTCGGTCGAGCCCACGTCCGGGTGGTCCATCAGCAGGTACAGCTGGGGAGGGGAGAGCAGCATCCGGGTGACTCCGTGCCGCGCGATGGACTGCAGCACGTCGCCCGGGTCGAAGCCGTCCCGCAGGACCACCGAGCCGCCGGACGCGAGCGAGTCGTCGGCCGTGGCGCCGCTGGAGTGGCTGAGCGGGAGGCAGGCCAGGTAGACGGACCGCCAGCGCATCTGGAGACCGGCGGAGATGAAGCCGTTGCGGGCCCGGAAGTCGAAGGCGATGCCCTTCGGTTCGCCGGTCGTCCCGCTCGTGTAGGTCACCACCGCGGGCCGGTCGGGTGCGATCCCGAGGCCGGACAGGTCCAGCGCGTCCGGGTCCCCGGCCGTCAGGTCCAGGACGTCGGGGCCGAGGTCGCCGAGGGCGACGAGGGTGAGCGGGGCGCCCAGCCGCTCGCGCAGTTCGCGGGCGGTCGCGAGGTTCTCCGCGTCGACGGCCAGGTGCGTCGCACCGGTGTCCCGGAGGATCTTGAGCTTGGCGCCGGCGGCCAGGTGGTCCGCCGGGTCGACCGCGTTGGTGGTGTGCAGGTGGACCACCGTGGCCCCGACCAGGTTCGCGGCGTACCGCAGGACCAGCGTCGGGGCGGTGTTGGTGACGGTCAGGACGGCGACCACGGCGTCGACGCCGCTCCCGCCGGCCTGCTGGTGCAGGGCCTGTGCGGCCGACCGGACCAGGGCGGTCAGCTCCGCCGCGGTGAGCGTCCGGTCGCGCCAGGACAGGACCACTTTCTCCGGTTCCGCGGAGATTACCTCAAGGATTTGGCTGACGTACGTTTCGTCCGACGGCATGGGAAACTCCAGTGGTGCCGGTCCGAGGAATTTCCGCACACCCTACAACACGCAATGCGGGTCCGCCATGGGGCGTGAATCGGGAAAGCGGATGCGCGGCCGGTTCTCAATTGTCGCAGTCCGCGCCATCGAAGTGATATTTCGCTCTGAGACAATTTCCTCCGCCGGTCCGGGCCCCGCATCGGTGCAGCCTTCGGAGAAAAGGGTCGTCATGAACCAATACCTGGAGCTCTTCTCGCTGCGCATGGCGGAAGGCGGATCGCCGAAGGCGAAACGGGAGTTCCTGGAGATCGGCCGGCTCGCCGGGAAATTCCCGGCGGCCCGGAGCCTGCGGGACGGGGTCACCTCCGAGATCAGCGTGTGGTGCAGCAACGACTACCTGGGAATGGGCCAGCACCCGCTGGTCCTGGCGGCGACCCGCGACGCCCTCGACGAGTACGGCGCGGGCTCGGGCGGCTCCAGGAACATCGGGGGGACCAACCACTACCACGTGCTGCTGGAGAACGAACTGGCGGATCTGCACGGCAAGGAGGACGCCCTTCTCTTCACCTCCGGGTACACCGCCAATGACGGAGCCCTCACGGTTCTCGCCGGCCGACCGGGGGACTGCGTCGTCTTCTCCGACGAGATGAACCACGCCTCGATCATCGACGGACTCCGCCACAGCGGCGCCGAGAAGCACATTTTCCGGCACAACGACACGGCGCACCTGGAAGAGCTGATATCCGCCGCCGATCCCGACCGGCCGAAGATGATCGTCATGGAGTCGGTCTACTCGATGGCGGGTGACGTCGCCCCGCTCGCCGAGATCGCCCGGATCGCCCGGAAGTACGGAGCGATGACCTTCCTCGACGAGGTCCACGCGGTCGGGATGTACGGGCCGGAGGGCGCCGGCATCGCCGCGAGCCTGGGCATCGCGGACCAGTTCACCGTCATCATGGGAACGCTCGCCAAGGGATTCGGCACCACCGGCGGGTACATCGCCGGTCCCGCCGAACTGGTCGACGCGGTGCGCGGCCTGTCCCGCTCCTTCATCTTCACCACCGCCCTGCCGCCGGCGGTGGTGGCGGGCGCGCTCGCCGCGGTCCGGCACCTGCGCGGTTCGGACGAGGAGCGCGACCGGCTCCACGCGAACGCGCGGCTGGCGCACCGGCTGCTCACGGAGCACGGCATCCCGTTCGTCTCCGACGGCTCCCACATCGTCTCGATCTTCGTCGGGGACGACGCGCTCGCCCGGCGGATCTCCGCCCTGCTGCTGGAACGCCACGGCATCTACGTGCAGGCGATCAACGCGCCGAGCGTGCGCGCGGGACAGGAGATCCTCCGGAGCGCGCCCGGCGCCGTCCACCAGCCCGCGCAGGTCGAGGCGTTCGTCGCGGCACTGGACGGGATCTGGCGGGAACTGGGGGTGCCGCGCACCCGGAACCCGCAGCAGTCCGGCCGAACGGACGGCTGACCCGCTCCACGGGTGCGCGAGCGGCTCTCCCGCCGCTCCGCGCCCCACCTGCTCCCCCCTGCCCGCGTCGTGTCGCGGCCTGCGCTATCGGGCCGCTATGCGGCGTAGGAAAGATCGACGTCGCGGGTCCGGTGGCGGTTCACACCGGGCCTGACGAAGGCGTCCCGGTCGGCGCGCGACCCGCGAGTGCGGGCGCCCGCCACGGTTCGGCGACCGGTGGTCCCGCTCGCCGTGAAGGAGTCCGAAGACACGATGGCGCACCCCGACGGTACGGAAGCACCGCTGCTGTGGACACTGGCCGGCAGCGGCAGGGAGTCGCTGGCGGCCGGCGCCCGCGGCCTGCACGGGTACCTGGCCGGTCGTGACGACTGGAGCCCCCAGGACATCGCGCTGACCCTCGCCCGCACCGCCTCCGAGGGGAGCCGGCGGGCGGCACTGGTGGCCGACGACCGGGACGGGTTCCTGCGGCGGCTGGACGCGCTCGCCGACGGCCGGAGCATGCCGGGCCTGGTGGAGGGCACCGCCGGCGCGGGCCGCCGGGTCGCCTTCGTGTTTCCCGGACAGGGCGCCCAGTGGCCCCGGATGGCGGTGGACCTGCTGGACACCTCCGCGGTGTTCCGCGACCGGATGGACGCGTGCGCGCAGGCCCTGGAACCGTTCGTCGACTGGTCGCCGATCGACGTGCTCCGCGACCCGGACGCGCCGGGCGCGCCCGCCGGGGACCGGGCCGACGTGGTGCAGCCCCTGCTGTTCGCCGTCACGGTGTCGCTCGCCGAGCTGTGGCGCTCCCACGGCGTCGAACCGGCCGCCGTGCTCGGGCACAGCGTCGGCGAGGTCACCGCCGCCGCGGTCAGCGGCGCGCTGTCCCTGGACGACTCCGCGCGGGTGGTCGCCCTGTGGAGCCAGGCCCAGGCGACCCTGGCCGGCCAGGGCGACATGGTCTCCGTCATGGCCCCGGCCGACGAGATCGAGCCGCGGCTGCGCCGCTGGGACGGCCGCCTCGTCGTCGCGGCGCACAACGGCCCGCGGTCCGTGATCGTCTCCGGCGACCGCGACGCCGCGGCCGAACTCCTCGCCGAGCTGGCCGCGGACGCGGTGCACGCCCGGCGGATCGCGGTGGGCCTGGCCGCCCACTCGCCCCACATCGACGCGATCGTCCCCCGGATGCGCGCCGACCTCGCACCGATCCGGCCCCGCACCCCGCGGCTGCCCTACTACTCCGGACTGACCGGCGGACGACTGGACGCCCCGGTCCTGGACGCCGACTACTGGTGCCGCAACCTGCGCAACACGGTCAGGTTCCACCAGGCGGCCGACGCCCTGCTGCGGGACGGGTACGGCGTCCTGCTGGAGGTCAGCCCGCACACCGTGCTGACCTCCGCCCTCACGGACTGCGCGGAGGAACACGGCGCGCAGGCCGCCGTCCTCGGAACGCTGCGCCGGGACCAGGGCGGCCGGGGCCGGTTCCTGGCCTCGCTCGGCGACCTGTACGTGTGCGGCGCCGCCCCGGAACGGGAAGTGCCGTCCGCCGGGCAGCACGCCCCGATGCCGGAACTGCCGGCAGCCGTCCTGGCGGCGCTCGCGGAGCCCGGCCCGGCGGACACGGACGGGCCGGACGGCGCGGGCGCTGCGGGCGACGGCCGGGAGGCCGGCGGCGCACTCCGCGCGGAGCTGGCCGCAATGGGCGCCCCGGAACGGCTCGCCGCGCTGGCACGGCTGGTGGACGAGGAGATCGCCGCGGTGACCGGGCGGTCCGAACCGGTCCCCGCCGACCTGGCCTTCCTCGACCTGGGATTCGACTCCGTCACCGCCGTGGAGCTGCGCAACCGGCTGAGCGCGGCGACGGCGCTGCGCATCCCGGCGACAGCCGTCTTCGACTGCCCGACCCCGGCGACCCTCGCCGCGTACCTCTCCGACCGGATCGGCGGCGACCGGCCGGACGGGAACCCGGGCGCGGACCGGCAGGTGCCGCGGGCCGCGGACGACGACCCCGTGGTGATCGTCGGCATGGGCTGCCGCTACCCCGGCGGGGTCGACAGCCCCGACGAACTCTGGGAGCTGGTGTCGGAGGGCGTCGACGCCGTCTCCGCGCTGCCCGACGACCGCGGCTGGGACACCGCCGGACGCTACGACCCCGCACCCGGCACACCGGGCCGGTACTACCAGCGGGAGGCGGGCTCGCTCGCCGGCGCGGCCGAGTTCGACGCCGAGTTCTTCGGGATCTCGCCGCGCGAGGCGGCCGCGATGGACCCGCAGCAGCGGCTGCTGCTGGAGACCACCTGGGAGGCGCTGGAACGGGCCGGGATCGACCCGTCCACCCTGCGGCGGACCCCGACGGGCGTCTACGTGGGCGCGATGACCATGGACTACGGCCCCTCCCTGGAACAGGGCGCCGACGAAGGCGGCCACCTGCTGACCGGCAACACCGGGAGCGTCGCGTCGGGCCGCCTGGCCTACACCCTCGGTCTGGAGGGGGCGGCGGTGACCGTGGACACGGCCTGCTCGTCCTCGCTGGTGGCCCTGCACCTCGCGGTCCGGGCGCTGCGGTCCGGCGAGTGCTCGCTGGCCCTGGCCGGCGGCGCGACCGTGATGTCCACGGTCGGCATGCTCGTGGAGTTCAGCCGGCAGGGCGGGCTGGCCCCGGACGGCCGCTGCAAGGCGTTCGCCGCGGCCGCCGACGGCTTCGGCCTGGCCGAGGGCGTGGGCATGCTGCTGCTGGAGCGGCTGTCGGACGCGCGGCGCAACGGGCACCCGGTACTGGCCGTCATCCGCGGTTCGGCGGTGAACCAGGACGGTGCCAGCAACGGCCTGACGGCGCCGAACGGTCCGTCGCAGCAGCGGGTGATCCGGGCGGCGCTGGCGGACGCGGGGCTGACCGCGTCCGAGGTGGACGTGGTGGAGGCGCACGGTACGGGGACGCGGTTGGGCGACCCGATCGAGGCGCAGGCGCTGCTGGCCACGTACGGGCAGGACCGGCCTGCGGACCGTCCGGTGTGGATCGGCTCGCTGAAGTCGAACATCGGCCACGCGCAAGCCGCGGCGGGTGTGGCGGGCGTCATCAAGTCGGTGCTGGCGATGCGGCACGGCGTGATGCCCAGGACGTTGCACGTGGACGGTCCGACGCCGGAGGTGGACTGGTCGGCGGGCGCGGGCCGGTTGCTGACGGAGGCTCGGGCGTGGGACGACGCGGGTCGTCCGCGCCGGGTGGGCGTGTCCGCCTTCGGCATCAGCGGGACCAACGCCCACATGATCCTGGAGTCCGTGCCGGCCGAGGCGGTGGAGAGCGCTCCGCGCCCCGGGACGGTGGTGTGGCCGGTGTCGGCGCGCAGCGCCGAGGCACTGCGCGCGCAGGCGGAGGCGTTGGCGGCGCGGGTGGCGGCGGAGCCCGGGCTCGACGCGGCGGACGTGGGTCATTCGCTGGCGGTGGGTCGTGCGTCCTTCGAGCACCGTGCGGTGGTCGTGGGCGGCGATCGGAGTGAACTGCTCGACGGCGTGCAGGCGCTGGCGCAGGGTGCCGCGGTGTCCGGCGGCGGGCTGGTTTCCGGCCGGGTGGCGCTGGTGTTCCCGGGTCAGGGTTCGCAGTGGGTCGGGATGGCCGTGGAGCTGCTGGGCGAGTCGGAGGTGTTCGCGGCGCGGATGGCGGAGTGCGAGCGGGCGCTGGCGCCGTACACCGACTGGTCGTTGGCGGAGGCGTTGGGTTCGGAGGCGCTGCTGGCTCGGGTCGACGTGGTGCAGCCGGTGCTGTGGGCCGTGATGGTGTCGCTGGCGGAGGTGTGGCGCTCGTTCGGTGTGGCGGTCGACGCCGTGGTGGGCCACTCGCAGGGCGAGGTTGCCGCGGCGTGTGTGGCGGGCGGCTTGAGTCTGGAGGACGGGGCGCGGGTGGTGGCGCTGCGTTCCCGTGCGGTCGGGGCGCTGGCCGGTCGTGGCGGCATGGCGTCGGTGCCGTTGCCGGTGGACGTGGTGCGGGAACGCCTGGGTCGCCTTTCGGTGGCGGCGGTGAACGGTCCGTCGTCGACGGTGGTGTCGGGTGACGCGGACGCGGTGGCGGAGTTCGTCGACGCGTTGGTCGCGGAGGGAGTGCGGGCGCGTCTGATCGAGGTCGACTACGCGTCGCACTCCGTGCACGTGGAAGAGGTCCGCGAGCGCCTGCTCGCCGACCTGGACGGCATCGTGCCGCTGTCCGGTGCGGTGCCGTTCTATTCGAGCGTCACGGGTGGCCTGGTGGACACGAAGTCCCTGGACGCCGAGTACTGGTACCGGAACCTGCGGGAGACCGTCGAGTTCGAGCAGGCGACCCGCGCGCTCCTCGCGGCCGGGCACCGCATCTTCATCGAGTCCAGCCCGCACCCGGTGTTGTCGGTGGCGGTGGGGGAGTCGGTGGAGGCCGCAGGCGTGGACGCGGCGGTGCTGGGAACGCTGCGCCGCGGTGAGGGCGGCCCGGCGCAGGTGCTGCGTGCGGTGGGCCGTGGCTGGGAGCGCGGGCTGAGGGTGGACTGGTCGGGGGCGTTCCCGGGCGCTCGGCGGGTCGAGTTGCCGACGTACGCCTTCCAGCGCACCCGCTACTGGCTGACGGCCCCCGCCGCCGTCCCGGCCGCCCCCGCCGAGGACCGCTGGGAGGACCTGGAACTGCAGGACCCCGCCCGGCTCGCCGAGATCCTCGGGGTCGGCCGTGCCGCCCTGGACGAAGTCTTGCCCGCGCTGGCGACCTGGCGCTCCGTCAGGACCCGTGAACGGAAGGCGGAATCCTGGCGCTACCACGTCGCCTGGGCGCCCCTGTCGGTCACGCCGGCGGACGGCCTCCCCGGCCGCTGGCTCGCCCTGCGTCCCGAGGGCGGCGACGCGGCAGCCGTCCTGGACGCCCTCGGCGAGGCCGGGGCCGACCTCCTCCCGTGCGTCGTCGCCGATCCGGGCGCGACCCGCGAACAGCTGGCCGCCCTGCTCACGGAGACCGCCGGGGAGCAGCCGATCGCCGGCGTGCTGTCCCTGCTGTCCTGGGAGGAGCGACCCCACCCCGAACACCCCGACCTGCCCGGTGGTCCGGCGCTGACCCTCGCGCTGGCCCAGGCAGTCGAGGACGCGGGCATCCGGGCCCGGCTCTGGATGCTGACGAAGGGAACGGCGGTCCTGGGCGGCGCGGAGCGGCCCGGACACGTCGGTCAGGCCGCCTCCGCCGCCCTGGGCCGGACGCTGGCCCTGGAGCACCCGCACCGCCGGGGCGGTCTGGTCGACCTGCCCGAGGTGCTGGACGCACGGGCCGCCCGCCGCCTGTGCGCGGTGCTCGCGGGAGCCGCGGCCGACGAGGAACAGGTGGCGGTGCGCTCCACCGGGGTCCACGGACGCCGGCTCCGGCCCGCGCCGGCCGGGTCGCCGAAGGACCACGCGGGCGGCCCGGACGTCCGGTGGCGGGGCACGGTCCTCGTCACCGGTGGCACCGGCGGCGTCGGCTCGCACACGGCGCGCTGGCTCGCGGGCCAGGGTGCGGAGCGGCTGCTGCTGGTCAGCCGGCGCGGCGCCGACGCCCCCGGTACGGACGAGCTGCGGGCGGAACTGACGGCGCTGGGCGCCGAAGTCGCCTTTGCGGCGTGCGACGTCGCCGACCCGGCCGCCTTGGCGGCGCTGGTCGCCGACATCCCGGCGCGGTACCCGCTGTCCGCCGTCATCCACGCGGCGGGCGTCCTCGACGACGGTGTGCTCGACGCGCTGGACCCCGCGCGGCTCGCCGTGGTGCTGCGCGCCAAGCTGACCGCCGCCCGGAACCTGCACGAGGCCACCGCGGGCCTCGACCTGTCGGCCTTCGTGGTGTTCTCGTCCGTGATGGGCGTCGTGGGCAATGCCGGGCAGGGGAACTACGCGGCCGCCAACGCGGCCGTCGACGCACTCGTCGCCGCCCGTCGGGCCGCCGGGCTGCCCGGCACGTCCGTGGCCTGGGGCGCCTGGGCCGGGCCGGGCATGCTGGCGGACGAGGTGGCCGGCCGGCTGCGGGACCTCGGCCTGCCGGTGATGGAGCCCGAGACGGCCGTCACCGCGATCGGCCGGGCACTGGAGGCGGACGACACGCTGGTCGTGGTCGCCGACGTCGACTGGAAGCGCTTCACCGCGGGCATCGGCCTGCGCTCCGCCGCCCTGCTCGACGGGATGCCGGACCCGGCCGCCGCGCGGCCCGCCCCGGACACCGCCGCACCCTCGGCGGCCCGGGAGGGCGACGGCGCCGCCGACACCCTGCGGCAGCGGATCGCCGTACTGCCGCGCCACGAGGACCGGGTCGGGACCCTCACCGACCTGGTGCGCACCCACGCGGCGACGGTCCTGCGCCACCCCGACGTCGACACGGTCCAGCCCGGAAAGGCGTTCTCCGCACTCGGCTTCGACTCCCTGATGGCGGTGGAGCTGCGCAACCGGCTCGCCGCCGTCACCGGGCTGGCCCTGCCCGCCACCGTCCTCTTCGACCACCCCACCCCGTCGGCACTGGCCGGCCGGCTGCTCGCGGAGCTGGACCTGGATCCGGACCTGCCGGACGCGGCGAGCGGCGCCGTGGAGTCCGCCGACCCCGTCGGCAACGAGCCGATCGCGATCGTCGGCATGGGCTGCCGCTTCCCCGGCGGGGTCGCCCGGCCCGAGGACTTCTGGCAGCTGCTCGCCGAGGGCACCGACGCCGTCGGGGACTGGCCGTCGAACCGGGGCTGGGACACCGAGGGGCTGTACGACCCGGACCCCGAGCGGCCCGGCACCACGTACACCCGGCAGGGCGGCTTCCTGCACGACGCGGCCGACTTCGACGCCGAGTTCTTCGGCATCTCGCCGCGCGAGGCCCTCGCCATGGACCCGCAGCAGCGGCTGCTGCTGGAGACCGCCTGGGAGGCGGTCGAGGGCGCCGGGCAGGATCCGACCGCGCTGAAGGACCGGCCGGTCGGCGTCTACATCGGCACCAACGGCCAGGACTACTCCGCGCTGCTGGAGGGCGCCGAGGGAGTGTCCGAGGGCCATCTGCTGACCGGGAACACGGCCAGCGTGCTGTCGGGGCGGCTGTCCTACGTCCTCGGCCTCCAGGGGCCCTCGCTCACCGTCGACACCGCGTGCTCCTCGTCGCTGGTGGCACTGCACCTGGCCGTGCAGGCACTGCGGCGCGGCGACTGCGAGCAGGCCCTCGCGGGCGGGGTGACGGTGATGAGCACCCCGCGGCTGTTCGTGCAGTTCAGCCGTCAGCGCGGGCTCGCCGCCGACGGACGGTGCAAGGCGTTCTCGGCGGAGGCGGACGGCACGGGCTGGGGCGAGGGCGCCGGAGTGCTGCTGCTGGAGCGCCACAGCGACGCCCTGCGCCACGGCCACCCGGTGCTCGCGCTGATCAGCGGCACCGCCGTGAACCAGGACGGCGCCAGCAACGGGCTCGCCGCCCCCAACGGCCCGTCCCAGCAGCAGGTCATCCGCGCCGCCCTGGCCGACGCCGCGCTGCGCGCCGACCAGATCGACGCGATCGAGGCCCACGGCACCGGCACGAGGCTCGGCGACCCGATCGAGGCGCAGGCGCTCCAGGCCGTCCACGGACCGGAGCGCCCGGCGGACCGTCCGCTGTGGCTCGGCTCGGTGAAGTCGAACATCGGGCACACCCAGGCGGCGGCCGGGGTGGCCGGAGTGATGAAGATGGTGCTGGCCATCCGCCACGGCGAACTGCCCGGAACCCTGCACGCCGGGACGCCGAACCCGCACGTCGACTGGTCCGACGGCGGCATCCGCCTGCTCACCGCGCACACCCCGTGGCCGGAGACCGGGAGCCCGCGCCGGGCGGGCGTGTCGTCGTTCGGCATCAGCGGCACCAACGCGCACGTGATCGTCGAGCAGGCGCCCGCCATCGCGGTCGTGCCCGCCCTCGACCGGACCGACACCCCGGCCGTGCCCGCCGCGGGAACCGCCGCCGTCCCCGCCACCGCCACGATGGCCCTCGCCGCGGACACCGCCACCCCCACCGCCCGCCGGACCGGCCCGCCCGTGCCGCTGCTGCTCTCGGCCAGGACGCCGGAGGCCCTGCGGGCCCAGGCCGGCCGACTGGTGGGCCGCCTCGACGCCGACCCGGACGTCGAACTGGTGGACGTCGCCTACTCGCTCGCCACCGGACGGGCCCCGTTCGAACACCGGGCCGCCGTCCTGGGACGGGACCGGGCGTCCGTCCGGCGCTCGCTCACCGCGCTCGCGCGCGGCACGACGGCGGGCCGACTGCTCACCGGCGGCGCGGTGCGCTCCGGCCGGACCGCGTTCCTCTTCCCGGGACAGGGCAGCCAGCGGGCCGGCGCCGGTGCGGAGCTCTACCGCGAGGACCCGGTGTTCGCCGACGCCCTCGACGAGGTGCTGACCGGCCTGGACCCGCACCTCGACCTGAGCCTGCGGGACCTCCTGTTCGCCGAGCCCGGAACCCCCGATGCGGAGCTCCTCGACCGCACCCGGTACACCCAGCCCGCGCTGTTTGCCCTGGAGACGGCGCTGTTCCGGCTCGTGCGGCACTGGGGCGTGCGGCCCGACCTGCTGATGGGGCACTCCGTCGGCGAGCTCGCCGCCGCCCACGCGGCGGGCGTGCTGGACCTGCCCGACGCCTGCGCGCTGGTGACGGCCCGGGGCCGGCTGATGGACGAACTGCCCGGGGGCGGGGCGATGGTGGCGGTGGAGGCCGGCGAGGAGGAAGTGCGCCGGGCCCTGGTGGACGAGGACCGGGACGCGGTGGACATCGCCGCCGTCAACGGGCCCGACTCCGTGGTCCTGTCCGGCGACGAGGACGCGGTGCGGCGCCTGGCCGAGACGTTCCGTTCGCGCGGCCGGCGCACCCGGCGCCTGAGCGTGAGCCACGCCTTCCACTCCGCCCGGATGGACGGGATGCTCGACGCCTTCCGGGACGTGGCCGAGTCGCTGACCTACCACGCGCCCGGCATCGAGATCGTCTCCAACCTGACCGGGCGCACGGCCACGGCCGCGGAACTCCGCTCCCCCGACCACTGGGTGCGGCACGCCCGGGGCACCGTGCGGTTCCTGGAAGGGGCCCGCCGACTGCGGGCCGAGGGCGCGACGACCTACCTCGAACTCGGACCGGGCGGCGTGCTGTCCGGCATGCTCCACGCCTGCCTCCCCGAACCCGACTCCGACTCCGCTCCCGACGGCCCCGCTCCCGCGCCCGGCGGCCCCGGCGCGGTGCCGCTGCTGCGCGGTGACCGCGGCGAGTCGGACGCGGTCCGCACCGCACTCGCCTCGCTGCACCTGCGCGGCGTGGCGGTGGACTGGTCGGCGGGCTGGAGCGGCGCCGACGTGCGGCGGGTCGACCTGCCCACCTACGCCTTCCAGCACCGGCGCTTCTGGCCGGACGCCGCGTCGGACCCGGCTCCCGTCTCCTGGCGCGCCCGCCGGGGGACCGCGGCCCCCGCCGGCCCGCACCGCTACCGCATCGCGTGGGAGCCGCTCGCCGCGCCCGCGGAGCCCCGCCTCGCCGGCCGCTGGCTGCTGGTCGTCCCGGACGGACCCGGCGCCGAGGACACCGCGCTCGCCTGCGAGCAGGCCCTCGCCGGACACGGTGCCGACGTGGTGGTGACCCGGGTCGGAGCCGCCGTCGAACGCGCCGAACTGGCCCGGCTGCTGCCGGAGTTCGGCGACCTGGAGGGCGTCCTGTCGCTGCTCGCCCTGGCCGAGGGGCCCCACCCGGGCCTGCGGACGCTGGACGCCGGCCTGACCGGGACCCTGCTGCTGCTCCAGGCCCTGGGCGAGAGCGGCATCGACGCACCCCTGTGGTGCGCCACCCGCGGCGCGGTTGCGGCCCACGGCACCGAGGAGGTCCGCCCCGAGCAGGCCCAGGTGTGGGGCCTGGGCCGGGTGGCGGCCCTGGAGCACCCGCTGCGCTGGGGCGGCCTGATCGACCTGCCGGAGCTGCTGAACGGGCCCGCGCTGGACGGGCTGTGCGCGGTGCTGGCCGGACCGGACGGCGAGGACCAGGTGGCCGTGCGCACGCCGGCGCTGCTGGGCCGCCGCCTCGTCCCCGCGCCGGAGCCCGCGGCACCCGCGCCCGCCCCGTGGACGCCGCGCGGCACCGTCCTGGTCACCGGCGGCACCGGCGGCCTCGGCGCCCAGGTGGCGCGCTGGCTCGCGGAGCGCGGCGCGGACCACCTGGTCCTGCTCGGCCGGCGGGGCCCCGAGGCCCCGGGGGCCGAAGCGCTGACCGACGCCCTGGCGGCGCTCGGCGCCCGGAGCACCCTGCTGGCCTGCGACGTCGCCGACCGCACCGCGCTGGAACGGGTCCTGGAGCGGCTGCACGCCGAGGGCGACACCGTGCGGGCCGTGGTGCACACCGCGGGACTCACCTCGGACACCGCGCTGATGGACTGCACGCCGGAGGAACTGGCCCTGCGGACGGCCGCCAAGACGCGCGGCGCGGCCCACCTCGACGCCCTGTTCGAAGGCCACCCGCTGGACGCCTTCGTGCTGTTCTCCTCGATCTCGGGCACCTGGGGCAGCGGCGGCCAGGGCGCGTACGCGGCGGCCAACGCCTACCTGGACGGCCTCGCCGCGGCGCGGCGCGGCCGGGGCCTGCCGGCGACCTCGGTGGCCTGGGGCCCCTGGGCCGGCGCGGGCATGGCCGAGGGCGCCGTCGGCGACGGCCTGCGCCGCCACGGGCTGGTGCCGATGGACCCCGCCGCGGCGCTCTCCGCGCTCGGCCTGGCGCTGACCCTGGACGAGGGCGAACCGGTCGTCGCCGAGCTGGACTGGAGCCGCTTCGCGCCCACCTTCGGCGCGGTCCGGGAGAGCGCGCTGCTGCGCGACCTGCCCGCCGCCGCCGAGTTCCGGGCGGTGGACGGCGGCCCCGCGGCCACGGACACCCCCGCCGAATCCGGGACCGGCACCGGCGGCGACCCGTCGTGGTCGCACCGGCTGCGCCGGCTGTCCGAGCCCGAGGGCCGCAGGCTGCTGACCGAACTGGTCCGGAGCGAGGCGGCCGCCGTACTGGGCCACGAGACGGCCGTCGGCCTCGCCGCCGACCGCCCGTTCCGCGAGGCGGGCTTCGACTCGCTCACCGCCGTCGAACTCCGCAACCGGCTGGTCGCGGCCACCGCCCTGCCGCTCGCGCTCACCTCCGTGTTCGACCATCCGACGGCGGCCGCCCTCGCTGCGCACCTGTTCGCCGGGCTGGGCGGCACGGAACCGGATGCCGACGACACGACCGGCACGACCGGGCCCGCGGCGGCCGACGAACCCCTGGCGATCGTCTCGATGGCCTGCCGGTTCCCGGGCGGCGTCCGCTCGCCCGAGGACCTGTGGCGGCTGGTGGCCGACGGAGTGGACGCGGTCGCCGCGCTGCCCGCCGACCGCGGCTGGCCGCTGGAGGACCTCTACGACCCGGACCCGCTGCACCCGGGCACCTTCTACACCACCGGCGGCGGATTCCTGGACGGAGCGGCCGAGTTCGACGCGGAGTTCTTCGGGATCTCCCCGCGCGAGGCCCTGGCCATGGACCCGCAGCAGCGGCTGCTGCTCGAAACCAGCTGGGAGGCCCTGGAGCGGGCCGGACTCGACCCCGCGTCGGTACGCGGCAGCGAGGGCGGCGTCTACGTCGGCGTCGCCGCCCAGGGCTACGGCACCGGCCCGCAGAACCCGTCCGACGAGGTCGAGGGGCACCTGCTCAGCGGCACGGTCACCAGCGTCGCCTCCGGCCGGGTCGCCTACACCCTCGGCCTCGGCGGCCCCGCCGTGACCGTGGAGACGGCCTGCTCGTCCTCGCTGGTGGCCCTGCACCTGGCCGGCCAGGCACTGCGCGCCGGCGACTGCTCGTTCGCCCTGGTCGGCGGCGCCGCGGTGATGGCGAGCCCGGACGTCTTCGTCGAGTTCAGCCGCCAGCAGGGCCTGTCGCCCGACGGCCGCTGCCGCTCCTTCGCCGAAGGGGCGAACGGCACGGGGTGGGGCGAAGGGGTGGGCGTCCTGCTCGTGGAACGCCTCTCCGACGCGCGCCGCCTCGGGCACCCGGTCCTCGCCCTGGTACGGAGCACCGCGGTGAACCAGGACGGCGCCAGCAACGGCCTCACCGCCCCGAGCGGCCCCGCGCAGCAGCGGGTGATCCGGGCCGCGCTGGCCACGGCGGGACTCTCCGGCGCCGAGGTCGACCTGGTCGAGGCGCACGGCACCGGCACCGTGCTCGGCGACCCCATCGAGGCGCAGGCCCTGCTGGCCACCTACGGCCAGGACCGGCCCGCCGACCGCCCGCTGTGGCTCGGGTCGCTGAAGTCCAACATCGGGCACACCCAGGCCGCCGCCGGCGTCGCCGGGGTCATCAAGACGGTGCTCGCCCTGCGGAACGGCGTGCTCCCCGGCACCCTGCACGCCCAGCAGGCGTCCAGCCGGGTGGACTGGTCGGCCGGCGCGGTCCGGCTGCTCGCGGACGCCCGCCCCTGGGAGGCCCCGGACGGGGGCCGGCCGCGGCGGGCCGGCGTCTCCGCGTTCGGCATGAGCGGCACCAACGCCCACGCCATCCTGGAGGAGGCGCCCGCCGCCGCCGACGGCCCGCCGCCCGGAGACACGGACGTCGAACCGGCCGAGGACACCGGAGCCACCGTTCCCTGGCTGCTCTCCGCCATGGCCCCCGCGGCCCTGCGCCGCCAGGCGCGCCGACTGGGCGAGCACCTGCGGGCCGACCCCGGTGCGGGCGCCGCCGCGGCCGCCCGGGCGCTCGCCACCACCCGCCCCGCCCTGCCCTTCCGGGCGGCCGCCACCGGCCGCGACCGCGCCGCGCTGCTCGGCTGGCTGGACGCCCTCGCGGCGGGAGAGCCCGCCCCCGACGCCGTGCAGGACCGGGCGCGCGGCGGCCGCACGGTCTTCGTCTTCCCCGGCCAGGGCTCGCAGTGGGCCGGCATGGCCGCGGCGGCGCTCGACGCCTCCGAGGCGTTCGCCGCCGCCGTCGCCGACTGCGAACGGGCGCTCGCCCCGCACACCGACTGGTCCCTGACCGAGGTGCTGCGCGGCGCGCCCGGCGCACCGACGCTCGACCGCGTGGACGTCGTCCAGCCGGTGCTCTTCGCCGTGATGGTCGCGCTGGCCGCGCACTGGCGCGACACCGGGGTCACCCCGGACGCGGTCGTCGGGCACAGCCAGGGCGAGATCGCCGCCGCCTGCGTCGCCGGAGCGCTGTCGCTCGACGACGCGGCCCTCGTGGTGGCGCTGCGCAGCCGGGCGCTGCTGAGGCTGGCGGGCCGCGGTGGCATGGTGTCGGTCGCCGCCTCCGCCGAGCGGACCGCGGGCCTGCTGCCCGCCGGCGGACGCGCCTGCGTGGCCGCCGTGAACGGCCCCGAGGCCGTGGTCGTCGCCGGCGAGCCCCAGGAACTGGCCGCCCTGCTCACGGCCTGTGAGCGGGAAGGCGTCCGGGCCAGGGCGATCCCGGTGGACTACGCGGCCCACTCGGCCCAGGTCGCCGAGATCGAGGACGAACTGCGCGAAGCCCTCGCCGGGATCCGCCCCCGCGCCTCGGCCGTCCCGCTCTACTCGACGGTGACCGGTGAACCCGTCGCCGGAGAGTCGCTCGACGCCGCCTACTGGTACCGCAACCTGCGCGAACCGGTCGACTTCGCCGGAGCGACCCGCACCCTGCTGGACGCGGGCCACACCCTGCTCGTCGAGGTCAGCCCGCACCCGGTGCTGCTCGCCGGGATCGAGGCGGTGGCCGCGGAGGCCGGGCGGGACGTGACGGCGGTCGGAACGCTGCGGCGCGGCGACGGCGGCCGGGACCGGCTGCTGGCCTCGCTGACCGAGGCGTGGGCGGCCGGCGCCGGTCCGACGGACTGGTCGCCCTGGACGGGGACCCCCGGGCCGGGCGGCCCGGCGCCCGTCCTGCTGCCGACGTACCCCTTCCATCGCGACCGGTACTGGCTGGCCACCCCGGGCCGAACGGCCGCCGCCACCACGGCGGGGCCGGCCGAGGAGGTCCCGGCGGCCGCGGTCGACGACGACGAGACCCCCGCCGTACGGCTGGCCGCCCGGCTGGCCCCGCTGGACCGGCGGGCCCGCCGGCAGGCGGTGCTCGACCTGGTCGTCCGGCACGCGGCCGCGGTCCTCGGCCATCCCGGGACCGGGCCGGTGCGCCCGGAACGCGCCTTCGCCGAGGTCGGCTTCGACTCGATGCTCGCGGTGCGGTTCAGGAACGCGCTGTGCGAGGCGACCGGGCTGGCCGTCCCGCCGACGGCCGTCTTCGACCACCCGACACCCGAGGCGCTCGCCGCCTACCTGGACGCGGAGCTGTCCGCCGCGCCCGAGCCGCCCTCGCCGCTGCTGGTCGAGCTGGACCGGCTGGCCGCGCTCCTCACGGCCGCCCCACCGGGAGCGGCCGACAACGACGGGGTCGGCGAACGACTGGACGAACTGCTGCGCGGCTGGCGCCGCCGCACCGGCGAGGCACCGCCGCCAGGACCGGTGGACGACACGGCCACAGCGATGGAGACGGCGACAGCGGACGAGCTGTTCGCCCTGATCGACAACGACTTCGGGAACGTCTGAGAGAGAGCTGGCACTGATGTCCGACGACAAGAAGCTGCTCGACTACCTCAGGCGCGCCACCGCGGACCTCGGTGACGCCCGGAGGCAGCTGCGCGAGGCCGAGCAGGCCCGCCACGAACCGATCGCCATCGTCTCGATGGCCTGCCGCTACCCCGGCGGCGCCGAGACGCCCGAACTGCTGTGGGACCTGGTCTCCCGGGGCACCGACGCGGTCTCCGCCTGGCCGGTCAACCGCGGCTGGGACCTGGAGGGCCTCTACGACCCGGACCCCGAGCGGCCCGGCACGTCCTACACCCGGCAGGGCGGCTTCCTGCACGACGCGGCCGACTTCGACGCCGAGTTCTTCGGCATCTCGCCGCGCGAGGCGCTGGCCACGGACCCCCAGCAGCGGCTGGCCCTGGAGATCGCCTGGGAGGCGGTCGAGCGGGCCTCGATCGACCCGCGCACGCTGCGGCGCACCGCCACGGGCGTCTTCCTCGGGGCGATCGGCAACGGCTACGGCGAGGGCTCGCGCCACCTCCCCGAGGTCCAGGGCCTGCTGGACACCGGGACCGCGACCAGTGTGGTCTCCGGCCGGATCGCGTACACCCTGGGCCTGGAAGGGCCCGCGGTGACCGTGGACACGGCCTGCTCGTCCTCGCTGGTCGCCCTGCACCTGGCGATCCGGGCGCTGCGGGCGGGCGACTGCACGCTGGCCCTGGCGGGCGGGGTGTCGGTGATGGCGACCCCCGACCCGTTCGTGGCGTTCAGCCGCCAGCGCGCGCTGTCGGCCGACGGCCGCTGCAAGGCGTTCGGGGCCGACGCGGACGGCACCGGCTGGTCCGAGGGCGCCGGCGTCCTGCTGCTGGAGCGGCTGTCGGACGCCCGGCGCAACGGGCACCCGGTGCTGGCGGTGGTCCGCGGTTCGGCGACGAACCAGGACGGCGCCAGCAACGGCCTGACCGCGCCCAGCGGCCCGGCGCAGCAGCGGGTGATCCGGGCGGCGCTGGCGGACGCGGGGCTGACGGCGTCCGAGGTGGACGTGGTGGAGGCGCACGGCACCGGCACCACCCTCGGCGACCCGATCGAGGCGCAGGCCCTGCTGGCCACGTACGGCCAGGGGCGGCCCGCCGAACGGCCGCTGTGGCTGGGCTCGCTGAAGTCGAACATCGGCCACACCTCGGCGGCGGCCGGCGTGGGCGGCGTCATCAAGATGGTGCTGGCGATCGGGCACGGCGAACTGCCCAGGACCCTGCACGCGGACCGGCCGACCCCCATGGTGGACTGGTCGTCGGGCGCGGTGGAAGTCCTCTCCGAGGCCCGCGCCTGGGACGACACGGGACGCCCGCGCCGGGCCGGCGTGTCCGCCTTCGGCGTCAGCGGCACCAACGCCCACCTGATCCTGGAACAGGCCCCGGCGGAGGAAGCCGAACCGGCGGCCGGTGGCGACGCGTACCCGCTGCCCTGGGCGCTGTCGGGGCGCACCGACGAGGCGCTGCGCGACCAGGCGGCCCGGCTGCTGGCCCACCTGGGCGCCGATCCCGCACCGCTGCGGGCCGCCGACACCGGCCGCGCCCTCGCCCTCACCCGCACCGCCTTCGAACGGCGGGCCGTGGTGGTGGGCACCGACCCGGACGGGCTGCTCGACGGCGTGCAGGCGCTGGCGGAGGGGCGCACGGTGCCGGGCCTGGTGCTGGGGGACGGTGTGTCCTCCGGTCGGGTGGCGCTGGTGTTCCCGGGTCAGGGTTCGCAGTGGGTGGGGATGGCCGTGGAGTTGCTGTCCGGGTCGGAGGTGTTCGCGGCGCGGATGGCGGAGTGCGAGCGGGCTCTGGCGCCGTATGTCGACTGGTCGTTGGCGGAGGCGCTGGGCTCGGAGGCACTGCTGGCGCGCGTGGATGTGGTGCAGCCGGTGCTGTGGGCCGTGATGGTGTCGCTGGCGGAGGTGTGGCGTGCGTTCGGCGTCGTTCCGGACGCCGTCGTCGGCCACTCGCAGGGCGAGGTCGCGGCCGCTGTGGTGGCGGGCGGTCTGAGCTTGGAGGACGGGGCGCGGGTGGTGGCACTGCGTTCCCGTGCGGTGGGGGCGTTGGCCGGCCGCGGTGGCATGGCGTCGGTGCCGTTGCCGGTGGACGTGGTCCGGGATCGCATCGCGGGCCGGCTTTCGGTGGCGGCTGTCAATGGCCCGTCGTCGACGGTGGTGTCGGGTGACGCGGACGCGGTGGCGGAGTTCGTCGACGCGTTGGTCGAGGAGGGGGTGCGGGCGCGTCTGATCGAGGTCGACTACGCGTCGCACTCCGTGCATGTGGAGGAGGTTCGCGACCGCCTGCTCGCCGATCTGGACGGCATCACGCCCCTTTCGGGTTCGGTGCCGTTCTTCTCGACGGTGACGGGCAGTTGGCTGGACACGAAGTCGCTGGACGCCGAGTACTGGTACCGCAATCTCCGGGAGACGGTCGAGTTCGGGAAGGCCACCGAGACGCTGCTGGGGGAGGGCTTCCGGTTCTTCGTCGAGTCCAGCCCGCACCCCGTGCTCACCTTCGGCGTCCAGCAGACCGCCGACGCGGCCGACACCGCCGGCTCCGCGCAGGGCCCTGCCGTGGTCGTGGGCACGCTGCGGCGCGGCGAGAGCGGCTTCGACCGCTTCCTGACGTCCCTGGCAGAGGCCTACGTGGGCGGCCTGCTGCCCGACTGGGACCGGGTGTTCGCCGGACGCCGTCCGGGCGGCGTCTCCCTGCCCACCTACGCCTTCCAGCGTCGCCCGTACTGGCTGGAGGACACCGCCCCCGCGGCGGACGGTCGGTCCGGGACGTCCGCGGCGGGCGACGACTTCTGGGAGGCCCTGGGCGGGGGCGACCTGGACCGGTTCACCACCGCCCTCGGGGTGGCCCCCGAGGACCCGCTGAACGTGGTGCTCCCCGCGCTCGCCACCTGGCGCACCGAGCGCACCGAGCGTTCGGTGGTCGACTCCTGGCGCTACCGCGTGACCTGGCGGGCCCTGCCCGAGGGCTCGGCGGCCGCATTGGACGGCAGCTGGCTCGTGCTGTCGTCGGACGGCCAGTCCGAGGACGGGGAGCGCCGGTCGGAGGCTACCGTCCGCGCCATGGAGCAGGCCGGGGCCTCGGTGGTCCACGTACGGATCACCGAGGCGGCGGCCGACCGCGCCGTGCTGGCCGACCGGGTGCGCGCGTCCCTCGACGCGCTGCCCGGCCCGGTGGCGGGAGTGCTGTCGCTGCTGGGCCTCGACGAGCGCCCGCACCCGGCGCACCCCTCCGTCCCGCTGGGCACCGCGCTCAACCTGGCCCTGGTACAGGCCCTCGGCGACGCCAGGATCGGCGCGCCCCTGTGGTGGGCCACCCGGGGCGCGGTGTCGGTCGGGGGCACGGACACCGGAAGCGGGGTCAGCGCCGCGCAGAGCCTGCTCTGGGGCCTGGGCCGGGTCGCCGCGCTGGAGTTCCCGCAGCGCTGGGGCGGTCTGGTCGACCTCCCGGAGGTCCTGGACGCGGACACCGCCGCGCGGCTGTGCCGGGTGCTGGCAGGCCAGGCCGGGGACGAGGACCAGGTGGCCGTCCGGGCCACCGGCTGCCACGGCCGGCGGCTGGTCCGGTCCGCCTTGGGCGACACCGCGCCGCTGCGGAGCTGGCGGCCCGGGGGCACCGTGCTGATCACCGGCGGTACCGGCGGGATCGGCGCGCAGATCGCGCGCTGGCTGGCCCGGCGGGGAGCCGGGCACCTGGTGCTGGTCAGCCGGCGCGGTGCGGACGCGCCGGGTGCGCCGGAGCTCGCCGAGGAACTGGCCGCGCTCGGCGCCCGGGTCACCCTGGCCTCGTGCGACGTCGCCGACCTGGAGGCCCTGCGCGCGCTGAAGGACGGCCTCGAACAGGACGGCCACCGGATCAGCACCGTCTTCCACGCCGCGGGCGCCGGGCTGCTGGTGCCGCTGCCCGACACCGACGCGGACGAGTTCGCCGACACCCTGCACGCCAAGGTCGGCGGGGCCCGCAACCTGGACCTGCTCTTCGACCGCGACACGCTCGACGCGTTCGTGCTGTTCTCCTCCATCTCCGGGGTGTGGGGCAGCGCCGTCCACGGCGCCTACGCCGCCGCCAACGCCTACCTCGACGGCCTCGCCGAGGACCGCAGGAGCCGCGGCCTCGCCGCGACCTCCGTCGTGTGGGGCATCTGGAGCCCCGAGGACGGGGCCGGCGGGATGGCGGCCGAACTGGCGGAGGAGACCCTGCGCGGCCACGGCGTGCTCTTCATGCCGCCCGCGGTCGCGATCACCGGGCTCCAGCAGGTCCTGGACCACGACGAGACGGTGGTCGTGGTCGCCGACATCGACTGGGACCGCTTCGCGACGGTCTTCACCTCGGCGCGCCCCAGCCCGCTGATCGGGGAACTCCCCGAGGTGCGCGCCGCGCTGGCCGCCGGACCGGAGACCGGCGAGGCCGGCGCCGGGGGGACCCCCTCGGCGCTGCGCGAGCGGCTGGAGCCGCTCCCGGCGGCCGAGCGGACCCGGGTCCTGGTCGAGCTGGTCCGGACCCACGCGGCCGCCGTCCTCGGCCACGACTCGCCGGACGCGATCGCCCCCGGCCGGGCCTTCCGCGAGCTGGGCTTCGACTCCCTGACCGCCGTGGACATGCGCAACCGGCTGAACGCCGCCACCGGCCTGCGGCTCCCGGTCACCGTCGTCTTCGACTACTCGTCGGCGGCCGCGCTCGCCGGACGCCTGGAGACCGGACTGCTGGGCGCCGCCGGGGAGCCCGCCGCCGTCCGGCAGCCCCCGACGGCGGCGCCCGCCGCGGACGACGACCCCGTCGTGATCGTCGCCATGAGCTGCCGCTACCCCGGCGGCGTCCGCACCCCAGAGGACCTGTGGCGCCTGGTCGCGGACGGGCACGACGCCGTCTCCGGGCTGCCGTCCGACCGGGGCTGGGACCTCGACGCGCTGTACGACGCGGACCCCGACCGGCCCGGCCGGAGCTACGCCGCCGCGGGCGGATTCGTCCGGGACGCGGACCGCTTCGACCCCGGGTTCTTCGGGATCTCCCCGCGCGAGGCCCTGGCCATGGACCCGCAGCAGCGGCTGCTGCTGGAAACCTCCTGGGAGGCGATCGAGCGCGCCGGCATCGACCCGTCCACCTTGCGCGGCACCCCGACCGGCGTCTTCGCCGGCGCCTCCTACCAGGGCTACGGCGGCAGTCTGCGCGACATCCCCGAGGAACTGGAGGGCCTGTTCATCGCGGGCATCTCCACCAGCGTCCTGTCCGGGCGGGTCGCCTACCAGCTCGGCCTCCAGGGGCCCGCCGTGACCGTCGACACGGCCTGCTCCTCGTCCCTGGTGGCGGTCCACCTCGCCGCGCAGTCGCTGCGCTCGGGCGAGTGCACGCTGGCCCTGGCGGGCGGTGCCACGGTGATGGGCACCCCGCTGTCGTTCACCGGCTTCAGCCGGCAGCGCGGGCTCGCCGAGGACGGGCGCTGCAAGTCCTTCGCCGCCTCGGCGGACGGCTTCGGCATGGCCGAGGGCGTGGGCCTGCTGCTTCTGGAACGCCTCTCGGACGCCCGCCGCAACGGCCACCCGGTGCTCGCGGTGCTGCGCGGCTCGGCGATCAACCAGGACGGCGCGAGCAACGGGCTGACCGCGCCCAGCGGCCTGGCCCAGCAGCGGGTGATCCGCGACGCGCTGGCCAACGCCAAGCTGTCGGCCGCCGACGTGGACGCCGTCGAGGCGCACGGCACCGGCACCCGGCTGGGCGACCCGATCGAGGCCGACGCGCTGCTGGCCACCTACGGCCAGGACCGGTCCGCCGACCGGCCGGTGCGGCTCGGGTCGCTGAAGTCGAACATCGGGCACACCCAGGCCGCCGCCGGCGTCGGCGGCATCATCAAGATGGTGCTGGCCATGGAGCACGGCGAACTGCCGCGCACCCTGCACGTCGACCGGCCGACCCCGAACGTCGACTGGACGGCGGGCGCCGTCGCCCTGCTGACCGAGGCCACCCCCTGGCCGGAGACCGGCCGCCCGCGCCGCGCCGGCGTGTCCTCGTTCGGCCTGAGCGGCACCAACGCCCACGTCGTCGTCGAACAGCCGCCGGCCGAGCCGGTGCCCGCCGCGCCCGCCCTGCCCGCCGCGCCCGCCACTGTCCCGTGGGTGCTGTCCGGGCGGACCGCCGAGGCGGTGAAGGACCAGGCGGAGCGGCTGCACGCGTACCTGACGGAGCGGCCGGAGCTGGCGTCCGTCGACATCGGCTACTCCCTGGCCAC
Organism: Kitasatospora sp. CB02891; assembly: GCF_002803145.1. NCBI lineage: Bacteria > Bacillati > Actinomycetota > Actinomycetes > Kitasatosporales > Streptomycetaceae > Kitasatospora > Kitasatospora sp. CB02891. The sequence continues at coordinate 359,994 of NZ_NNBO01000005.1, forward strand.
CACCAGGACCGCCTTCGAGCACCGCGCGGCCGTCGTCGGCGGCGACCGGGAGACCCTGCTGGGCGGCCTGGCCGCGCTGGCCGCGGGAGAGCGGGCGCCCGGTCTGGTCCGGGGCACCGTCGCCCGGTCGGCCAGGACCGTCTTCGTCTTCCCCGGCCAGGGCTCCCAGTGGGCCGGCATGGCCCGGGAACTGCTCGACCACGCCCCGGCCTTCGCCGACCGGATCGCGGCCTGCGAACGCGCCCTCGCCCCGTACCTGGACTGGTCGCTGCTCGCGGTCCTGCGCGACGAGCCCGACGCGCCCCCGCTCGACCGGGTGGACGTGGTGCAGCCGGTGCTGTGGGCGGTGATGGTGTCGCTGGCCGAGCTGTGGCGGGCGCACGGGATCGTCCCCGACGCCGTGGTCGGCCACTCCCAGGGCGAGATCGCCGCCGCCTGCGTGGCCGGCGCGCTCTCGCTGGACGACGCGGCCCGGATCGTCGCGCTGCGCAGCCGGGCCCTGCTGGCCCTGACCGGACACGGCGGCATGCTGTTCGTGCCGCAGCCGGTCGAGGCCGTGCGCGAGGCACTGTCCGCCCACGACGGGGCGCTCGACGTCGCCGCGGTCAACGGGCCGACGTCGGTGACGGTCTCCGGCGACCCGGCGGCGCTGGAACGGCTGCGCGAGCAGTACGCCGAGGCGGGCGTCCTGGCCTGGCCCGTCCCCGGCGTGGACTTCGCCGGACACTCGCCCCAGGTGGAGCAGCTCCGCGAGGAACTGCTCGGCCTCCTCGGCGGCATCGCGCCGCGGACCTCCGCCGTCCCGTTCTACTCGACGGTCAGCGGCGGCCCCGTGGACACCCTGGGCCTGGACGCCGCGTACTGGTACGAGAACCTGCGCCGGCCGGTGGAGTTCGGCCGGGCGCTCGACGCGCTCGTCGCCGACGGGCACCACACCTTCGTCGAGTGCAGCACCCACCCCGCGCTGACCGTCTGGATCCAGGAGGCCGTCGAAGCGGCCGGGGTCGGCGACGGGGCCGTTGTCGGCACCCTGCGCCGCACCGAGGGCGGCCCCGGCCGCTTCCTCGCCGCGCTCACCGAGGTCCAGGTCCGCGGCCTGCCGGTGGACTGGGACGCGGTGTTCGCCGGGACCGGCGCGCGCAAGCGGCCCCTGCCCACCTACGCCTTCCAGCAGCAGCGCTACTGGCTGGACGACACCCCCGCCCGGTCTGTCGACACCGCGGCCGGCACTGCCGCCGCGACCGGCACCGGCCCGGCCGACTCCGGTTTCTGGGCGGCGGTCGACCACGGGGACCTGGACGCCCTCGCCACCACGCTGCGGGTCGAGGACGGGGAACTGCGGGCCTCCCTCGCCTCCCTGGTGCCCACCCTCGCCGAGTGGGCGCGCGGCCGGGCCGACGACCGGACCGCCGACAGCTGGCGCTACCGGGTCGCCTGGAAGCCCCTGCCGGCCCCCGAGCGGCCCCGGCTCACCGGCAGCTGGCTCCTCGTCGCCCCGGCCGGTGCCGCCGACGACCCGGCCGTCGCGTTCGCCGCGGACGCCCTGCGCGGACACGGCGCCACCCCCGTCCTGGTCGAGGCCGGCCCCGACGCGACCGACCGGACCCGGTTCGCCGCACTGCTCCGCGACGCCCACGACCGCGTCGACGGGCCGCCCGCCGGAATCCTGTCGCTGCTCGCCCTGGCCGAGGAACCGCACGGCGACGGATCGGCGCTCCCCCTCGGCCTCACCCTGACCGTCGCGCTCCTCCAGGCCCTGGGCGACCTCGGCACCGACGCCCTGCTCTGGAGCGCCACCCGGGGCGCGGTGTCGGTCGGCCGCTCCGACCGGATCGACAGCACCCTCCAGGCCCTGGCCTGGGGCCTCGGCGGGGTCGCCGGCGTCGAGTACCCGCAGCGCTGGGCCGGCCTGGTCGACCTGCCGCGCCGGCTCGACGACCGGGCCGCGACCCGGCTCGCCGAAGCCCTGGCCAACCCCGACGGCGAGGACCAGCTGGCGGTGCGCGCCACCGGCCTCTACGGCCGCCGGGTCGTCCACGCCGGACTCGGCGACACCGCCCCCGCCCGCGACTGGACACCCGAGGGCACGGTCCTGATCACCGGCGGCACCGGCGGCCTCGGCGCCCAGATCGCCCGTTGGCTCGCCCGCACCGGCACCGCGCACCTGCTGCTCACCAGCCGGCGCGGCGCACAGGCCCCGGGAGCCGAGGCCCTGCTGGCCGAACTGCGCGGACTCGGCGCCGACGCCACCGCGGTGGCCTGCGACGTCGCGGACCGCGACGCACTGGCGGAACTGCTCGCCGGCATTCCGGCCGAGCGCCCGCTGCGCGCCGTCCTGCACACCGCGGGCGTCCTCGACGACGGGGTGATCGACTCGATCACCCCCGAACGCGCGGCCGGCGTCCTGCGCCCCAAGCTCGACGGCGCGCGCAACCTCGACGCGCTCACCCGCGGACTCGACCTGACCGCCTTCGTACTGTTCTCCTCGCTCGCCGGCACCCTCGGCGGCACCGGCCAGGGCAGCTACGCCGCCGCCAACGCCTACCTCGACGCCCTGGCCCGGCAGCGCCGCGACCTCGGACTGCCCGGCACCTCGGTGGCCTGGGGCCTGTGGGGCGGCGAGAGCCTCGCCTCCGGAGCGGTCGCCGAACGGCTGATCCGCGACGGCCTGCCCGCCATGGACCCCGCCGCGGCCACCACCGCGCTGCGCCGGGCCCTCGACCACGACGACACGGCCGTCATCGTCGCCGACTTCGCGTGGGACCGCTTCACCCGGGCGTACACCGCACTCCGGCCCAGCGCCGCGCTCGGGGACCTGCCCGAGGTGCGCGACGCGCTCGCCGCCGCGGCCGGGTCCCGGGGCACGGCCGACGGCGCCGAGCCGCCGGCCCTGCTGCTGGCCGCACTGCCCCCGGCGGAACGCGACCGGGCCCTGCTGGACCTGGTCCGCCGCGAGGTCGCCGCCGTGCTCGGCCACCCCGGGCCCGAGGCGGTGGGACCCGACCAGGCGTTCAAGGACATCGGCTTCGACTCGCTGACCGCCGTCGAACTGCGCAACCGGCTCGCCGCGGCCACCGGCCTGCGCCTGTCGGTGACCCTGGCCTTCGACTACCCCACGGCCACCACCCTGGCCGGACACCTGCGCGCCGAACTGCCGGGGGCGCCCGCCACCGAGGCGCCCGACGCCCCCGGGCAGCCGCCCGCGGCCGTCGCGGTGCCCGAGGACGAGGCGATCGCCGTGGTCGCCATGAGCTGCCGCTACCCCGGCGGCGTCAGCACCCCCGAGGAGCTGTGGGAGCTCGTCGCGAACGGACGGGACGCGATCACCGGCTTCCCCACCGGACGCGGCTGGGACCTGGACGGCCTCTACGACCCGGACCCGGACCGGGCCGGCAGCACCTACGCGCGGGAAGGCGGCTTCCTGCACGACGCCGACCGCTTCGACCCGGCCTTCTTCGGGATCTCCCCGCGCGAGGCGCTGACCATCGACCCCCAGCAGCGGCTGCTGCTCGAACTGTCCTGGGAGGCGTTCGAGCGGGCCGGCATCGACCCGCTCTCCCTCAAGGGCAGCGCGAGCGGCGTCTTCGTCGGCTGCAGCCACCACGACTACGGGTCGCGGGTCACCGAGCCCTCCGAGGAGTTCGAGGGGTACCTCGGCATCGGCAGCGCGGGCAGCGTGGCGTCCGGGCGGATCTCCTACAGCCTCGGCCTCGAAGGGCCCGCGGTGACCATCGACACGGCGTGCTCCTCGTCGCTGGTCGCGGTCCACCTCGCGGCCCGGTCGCTGCGGGCCGGCGAATGCTCGCTGGCGCTGGCCGGCGGCGTGACCGTGATGTCGACCCCGGGCGCGTTCGTGGAATTCAGCCGGCAGCGGGTGCTCGCCGAGGACGGCCGCTGCAAGCCGTTCGCGGCCGCCGCCGACGGCACCTCCTGGGCCGAGGGCGCCGGACTGCTCGTCCTGGAGCGACTCTCGGACGCCCGGCGCAACGGCCACCCGGTGCTCGCCATCGTCCGCGGCTCCGCCGTCAACCAGGACGGCGCCAGCAACGGCCTGACCGCCCCCAACGGGCCCTCCCAGCAGCGGGTCATCCGGGCGGCCCTCGCCGACGCCGGACTGACCGCCGCCGAGGTCGACGCGGTGGAGGCGCACGGCACCGGCACCAAGCTGGGCGACCCGATCGAGGCGCAGGCGCTGCTGGCCACCTACGGCCGGGAGCGCGGCGAGCGGGAGCCGCTGCTGCTGGGGTCGCTGAAGTCGAACATCGGACACAGCCAGGCCGCCGCCGGAGTCGCCGGCATCATCAAGATGGTGCAGGCCATGCAGCACGGGACACTGCCGCGCACCCTGCACGTCGACACGCCGACCCCGCACGTCGACTGGTCGGCCGGTGCGGTCCGGCTGCTCACCGACGACACCCCGTGGCCGGAGACCGGCCGCCCCCGGCGGGCCGCGGTGTCCTCGTTCGGGGTCAGCGGCACCAACGCCCACACCATCCTCGAACAGCCCACCGAGCCGGCCCCGGTGGCCACCTCCGACGCACCCGTCGCCCTCGCTGCGCCCGCCCTGCCCTGGCTGCTCTCCGGCCGCAGCGCGGACGCGTTGCGCGAGCAGGCGGCCCGGCTGCTCCGGCACGTCGAGCAGGACCCGGACCTCGCCGTCGCGGACCTGGGCCGCTCCCTGGCGCTGCACCGCAGCGCCTTCGAACACCGGGCCGCCCTCACCGGCACGGACCGGCAGACCCTGCTCCAGGGGCTCGCCGCCCTCGCCGCCGGCGAGCCGTCGGCGGACCTGGTGCGCGGGGTCACCGGCCCGGCCGCGAAGACCGCCTTCCTGTTCCCCGGCCAGGGCAGCCAGCGCACCGGCATGGGCGCCGACCTGTACGCGCGGTTCCCGGCCTTCGCCGACGCCTTCGACGCGGTCTGCGCGGAACTCGACCCGCTGCTCGACCGCCCGCTGCGGGAGGTGATCGACGCGGCCCCCGGCGACCCGGGCCACGGCCTGCTGGACCGCACCGAGTACGCCCAGCCCGCCCTGTTCGCCCTCGGCGTCGCCCTGTTCCGCCTCGTCGAGCACTGGGGCGTGCGCCCCGACCGGCTGCTCGGCCACTCCGTGGGAGAGCTGGCCGCCGCCCACGTCGCCGGGGTGTTCACCCTGCCCGACGCCGCGGCGCTGGTGGTCGCGCGGGGACGGCTGATGCAGGCCCTCCCGGCGGGCGGCGCGATGGTCGCCATCGCCGCCGCGGAGGAGGAGGTGCTGCCGCTGCTCGCGGGCCGCGAGGGCGACGTCGGCCTCGCCGCCGTCAACGGCCCGGCCTCGACCGTGGTCTCCGGTGACGCGGCGGCGGTGGACGAGATCGCCGCCGTTCTCGCCGCCCGCGGCCGCAAGACCCGGCGGCTGCGGGTCTCCCACGCCTTCCACTCGCCCCTCATGGAGCCGATGCTCGCCGAGTTCCGCGAGGTGGTGGCCCGGATCGTCCCGCGGGAGGCCGCCGTCCCGGTGATCTCCGACCTGACGGGCGAGCCGGCCACCGCCGAGCAGCTCGGCTCGCCGGACTACTGGGTGGAGCACGTGCGCGGCACCGTCCGCTTCCAGGACGGCGTGCGCCACCTGGAGCGCGACGGCGTCACCGCGTTCCTCGAACTCGGCCCCGACGGCGCGCTCACCGCCCTGGGCCAGGACTGCCTGACCGGCGCCGCCGGCAGCCCGGTGCTGGTGCCCCTGCTGCGCAAGGACCGGCCCGAAGCACCCGCGGCGACGGCCGCCCTGGCCCGGCTGCACGTCACGGGCGTCCCCGTGGACTGGGACGCCGTCCACGCCGGCGGCCCGTCCCGCTCCGCCGTCGACCTGCCGACCTACGCCTTCCAGCGCGGCAGCTACTGGCTCCAGGCCGGCCCGGCCGCGGCCGGACTGCCCGCGGCCGGACTGCAGGCGGTCGACCACCCGCTGCTCGGCGCCGGAACGGAACTCGCGGACTCCGACGGCTTCCTGTTCACCGGCAGGTTCTCGGTCCGCAGCCACCCCTGGCTGGCCGACCACGGCGTCTACGAGGGCGTGCTGTTCCCCGCCACCGCGTTCCTGGAACTCGCGGTCCGCGCGGGCGACCAGGTCGGCTGCGACCAGGTCGAGGAACTGACCCTGGAGGCGCCGCTGGTCCTCCCGGCGGGCGGAGCCGTCGCACTCCAGCTCACCGTCGGCAGCCCGGACGCCGCGGGCACCCGCCCGCTGAGCGTCCACGCCCGGGCCGTCGACGACGGCCCCGACGCCCCCTGGACCCGGCACGCGAGCGGCCTGATCGGGTCCGCCGGAGCCACGGACCCGGCCGACCCGGAGGACCCCGAGGCCTGGCCGCCGGCCGGAGCCGTCCCGCTCGACACGGAGGGCCTGTACGACCGGTTCGCGGGCGGCGGGTTCGCCTACGGCCCCGCGTTCCAGGGCCTGCGCGCGGCCTGGCGGCTCGGCGACGAGGTGTACGCCCTCGCGAGCCTGCCGGCGGAGCAGCGGCCGGACGCCGCCGCGTTCGGCCTGCACCCGGCCCTGCTGGACGCCGCCCTGCACTCACTGGTGTTCGACGTCCTGGAAGGTCCCGCGCAGGGCTGGCTGCCGTTCTCCTGGAACGGGGTGCGCCTGCACGCCTCCGGCGCCGCCGAGCTCCGGCTGCGGCTGACCCCCACGGGCCGCGACGCCGTCGCCGTGACGGCGACCGACGCCACCGGGCGGCCGGTGGTCTCGGCCCGCTCGCTGGTCCTGCGGCCCGTCTCGGCCGACCGCTTCAAGGCCACCCGCGCCGGACACCACGAGGAACTGTTCCGCCCCGAGTGGCAGGCCCTGCCCGGGCGCGCCGCGACGGGCACCGTCTTCGGCCCGGAGTCCTGGACCGTGCTCGGCGCCGCGCCGCTCCCCGGCCGTGCGGTCGCCGACCTCGCCGCGCTGTCCGCCCTGCTCGACGCGGGCGCCCCGGCGCCCCGGCTGGTGCTGGCCGCCTGCCCGCCCGCCCCGGCCCCGTACGCGTCGCCCGGCGCTCTCCGCGACGCGGTCCACGACGGCCTCGGCACGCTCCTCGCGCTGCTGCGCGACTGGCTGGCCGAGGAGCGCCTGGCCGACGCCAAGCTGGTCCTGGTCACCTCGGGCGCGGTCCCGGTGACCGGCGACGACATCCCGGACCCGGCTCTGGCCGCGCTCTGGGGCCTGGTCCGCTCGGCGCAGACCGAGAACCCCGACCGCTTCGTCCTGCTGGACCTGGACGCCCAGGACACCCCGCCCGCCCTGCTCGCCGAAGCCCTCGCGTCCGGGGAACCCCAGCTCGCGATCCGGGCCGGAGCCGTCCACGTCGCCCGGCTGGCCCGGGTGCCGTTGGCCGCCACCGGGCGCACCCCCGGCTGGGGCGGCGACGGAACCGTGCTGATCACCGGCGGCACCGGTGCCATCGGCGCCCACGTCGCCCGCCACCTGGCCGCCGAACACGGCGTCCGGCACCTGCTGCTGACCAGCCGCAGCGGCCCCGACGCGGAGGGCGCGGCGGAACTCCTCGCCGAACTCGCCGCCCTGGGCGCGCACGCCGAGATCGCCGCCTGCGACGCCGCCGACCGCGACGCCCTCGCGGCCCTGCTGGCCGCCGTGCCCGCCGCGCACCCGCTGACCGGGGTGGTGCACGCCGCGGGCGTCCTGGCCGACGGCGTCGTCGCCACCATGACGCCCGGGCAGCTCGACCACGTCCTGCGCCCCAAGATGGACGCGGCGGTCAACCTGCACGAACTCACCGCCGACCTGGACCTGTCCGAGTTCGTCCTGTTCTCGTCCATCGCCGGAGTCTTCGGCGGCATGGGCCAGGGCAACTACGCCGCCGCCAACGCCTTCCTGGACGCGCTGGCCCACCGGCGCCGCGCCGACGGGCTGCCCGGCCGCTCGCTGGCCTGGGGCCTGTGGGCCAACAGCACCGGGATGACCGGCGGGCTCACCGAGGCCGACCTGCGACGGATCGCCCGGGGCGGGATCGTCGCCTTCAGCCCGGCCCAGGGACTGGCGCTGTTCGACACGGCCGGCACCCTCGACGAGCCGGTCGTCCTCCCGCTGCGGCTCGACACCGCGGCCGTCCGCGCCCAGGCCGCCACCGGCGGCGTCCCCGCCCTGCTGCGCGGTCTGGTGCGCCCCGCCGCCCGGCGCGGCGCCGCGGTCCCGGCGGCCGGCACCGGCTCCGACGGGCCCGAGGCCCTCAAGCAGCGCCTCGGCTCCCTCAACGAGACCCAGCGCGGCCGGGTCCTGCTCGACCTGGTCCGCTCGCACGCCGCCCTGGTGCTCGGCCACAGCGGCCCGGCCGCGGTCGAGCCCGGACGCGGCCTGCTGGAGGTCGGCTTCGACTCGCTGACCGCGGTGGAACTGCGCAACCGGCTGCGCGCCGCCACCGGCCACCCGCTGCCGGCCACCCTGCTCTTCGACCACCCCACCCCGGCCGCGATCGCCGAACACCTCGCCGCCGAACTGCTCCCCGACGCCGGCCCCGGCCCGCTCCCCGGCCTCGCCGAACTGGACCGGCTGGCGGGCGCCCTCGACGGCATCCCCGACGACCCGGCGGACCGCGAACGGCTGGCCGACCGGCTCCGGGAGCTGCTGCGCAGCCTCGACCCGGCGGCCGGCGCGGCCGACGGCGACGGCACGGCGACCGCCTCCATCGAGGACCGCATGGACGGCGCCAGCGACGACGAACTCTTCGACCTCATCGACAACGAACTCGGCCGGTCATGACAACGACCCGACCCGCGAACCAGGACGGCGGCCCCCGATGGTGAACGACGACAAGCTGAGGGACTACCTCAAGCGCGTGACGGCGGACCTGCACCACACCCGCCGGCGCCTGACCGAGGCCGAGGAGGCGAGCCGCGAACCGATCGCGGTCGTCGCGATGAGCTGCCGCTACCCCGGCGGCGTACGGTCCCCCGAGGACCTGTGGCGCCTGGTCACCGACGGCACCGACGCCATCACCGGCTTCCCCGCCGACCGGGGCTGGGACCTGGAGCACCTGGACGACCCGGAACAGCTGCGCGAAGGCACCAGCCACACCGCCCTGGGCGGCTTCCTCGACGACGTCGGGCACTTCGACCCCGGATTCTTCGGGATCTCCCCGCGCGAGGCGCTCGCGATGGACCCGCAGCAGCGGCTGCTCCTGGAGACCACCTGGGAGGCGTTCGAACGGGCCGGCATCGACCCCGCGACCCTGCGGGGCAGCCGGACCGGCGTCTTCGCCGGAGTGATGTACCAGGACTACGCGGTACGGCTGCGCCACGTCCCCGACGACGTGGCCGGCTACGTCGGCAACGGCAGCTCCGACAGCGTCGCCTCGGGCCGCGTCGCCTACACCTTCGGCCTGGAGGGCCCGGCGGTCAGCATCGACACCGCCTGCTCCTCCTCGCTGGTCGCCATCCACCTCGCCGCCCAGGCCCTGCGGGCCGGCGACTGCACCCTGGCGCTGGCCGGCGGTGCGATGGTCATGTCGACACCCGTCCCGTTCGTCGAGATGAGCCGCCAGGGCGGTCTGGCCCGGGACGGCCGGTGCAAGTCCTTCTCCGCCGCCGCCGACGGCACCGGCTGGGGCGAGGGCGTCGGCATGCTCCTGCTGGAGCGCCTCTCCGACGCCCGGCGCCACGGCCACCCGGTGCTCGCGCTGGTCCGCGGCACCGCCGTCAACCAGGACGGCGCCAGCAGCAGGCTCACCGCCCCCAACGGCCCCGCCCAGCAGCGCGTCATCCGGCACGCCCTGGCCAACGCCGGACTCACCCCCGCCGACGTGGACGTGGTCGAGGCGCACGGCACCGGCACCCCGCTGGGCGACCCGATCGAGGCCCAGGCCCTGCTGGCCACGTACGGGCAGGACCGCGCGGACGGGCAGCCGCTGCTGCTCGGGTCGCTGAAGTCGAACATCGGGCACACCCAGGCGGCGGCCGGCGTCGGCGGCGTCATCAAGACCGTCCTCGCCATGCGGCACGGCACCGTCCCGCCCACCCTGCACGCGCAGGACCCGTCCCCGCAGATCGACTGGACCGCGGGCGCGGTGCGCCTGGTCACCGAGAACACCCCCTGGCCCGAGACCGGACGGCCGCGCCGGGCCGCGGTGTCCTCCTTCGGCGTCAGCGGCACCAACGGACACGTCGTCCTGGAACAGGCGGACGAGCCCGTTCCGGAACAGGCCGACGAACCCGCCGCCCCCGCCGTCCTCCCCTGGGTGCTCTCCGGGCGCACCGCCCAGGCGCTGCGCGCCCAGGCCGCACGGCTCCGCGACCACCTCGACGCCCACCCCGGACCCGGCCCGGCCGAGGTCGGCCACGCCCTCGCGACGACCCGCGCCGCGCACGAGCACCGGGCGGTCCTGATCGGCGCCCGCCCCGACGAGTTCCGGGCCGGCCTGGACGCCCTGGCCGCCGGCCTCGACGCCCCCGGCCTGGTCCTCGGCACCGCCGGAACCGGCGGCGAAGTCGCCCTGGTGTTCCCCGGCCAGGGCTCCCAGTGGGCCGGCATGGCCGTCGAACTCCTCGACTCCGCCCCCGCCTTCGCCGCCCGGATCGCGGACTGCGAGCGCGCCCTGGCCCCCTTCGTCGACTGGTCGCTGGAAGCCGTCCTGCGCGGCGCCCCCGGCACCCCGCCGGCCGAGCGCGTCGACGTGGTGCAGCCGGCGCTGTGGGCCGTCATGGTCTCGCTGGCCGAACTGTGGCGCTCCCGCGGCATCGCCCCCGGCGCCGTCGTCGGCCACTCCCAGGGCGAGATCGCCGCCGCCGTGGTGGCGGGAGCGCTGAGCCTGGAGGACGGGGCGAAGGTCGTCGCCCTGCGCAGCCGGGCGATCCGCGCGCTGTCCGGCCGCGGCGGCATGGCCTCGGTGGCCCTGCCCGCCGAACAGGTCGCCGAACACCTCGCCCCCTGGGACGGCCGGCTCTCCGTCGCCGCCGTCAACGGACCCGACTCCACCGTGGTCTCCGGCGACACCGACGCGCTCGACGCGTTCCTCGACCGGACGGAGGCCCTGGGCGTCCGCAGCCGGCGCATCCCCGTCGACTACGCCTCGCACAGCGTCCACGTCGAGGACATCCGCACCGACCTGCTCGCCCGGCTCGACGGACTGACCCCCCGCCCCTCCGCCGTCCCCTTCTACTCCACCCTCACCGGCGGCCTGCTGGCGGACACCACCGTCCTGGACGCCGACTACTGGTACCGCAACCTCCGCGGGACCGTCCGGTTCGAACAGGCGACCCGCGCCCTGCTCGCCGACGGCTACCAGGTCCTCCTGGAGAGCAGCCCGCACCCCGTCCTCACCGTCGGCGTCCTGGAGACCGCCGAGGACGCGGGCGCCGACGCCACCGCCGTGGGCACCCTGCGTCGCGACGACGGCGGCCTGCGCCGGTTCACCGAGTCGCTGGCCGAACTCCACCTGCGCGGAGTCGCCCCGGACTGGGACGCGGTCTTCGCCGGCCGCCGCCCCGGCCGGGTGGAACTGCCCACCTACGCCTTCCAGCGCGACCCGTACTGGCTGGAGGACGGCGCCGCGCCCGCCGCCGACGTCGGCTCCGCCGGACTGACCCCCGCGGACCACCCGCTGCTGGGCGCCGTCGTGGTCCTCGCCGACAGCGACGGCCTGCTCCTCACCGGCCGCCTGTCGACCCGCACCCACCCGTGGCTCGCCGACCACGCCGTCGGCGGCCGGGCCCTGCTCCCGGGCACCGCCTTCCTGGAACTCGCGCTCCAGGCCGGAGCCCGGATCGGCTGCCCCCGGGTCGAGGAACTCACCCTCCAGGCCCCCCTGGTGCTGCCCGAACACGGCGGTACCGTGCTGCGCCTCACGGTGGGCGCCCCCGACTCCCGGGGCCACCGCCCGCTCAGCCTGCACTCCCGGCCGGACGCACCCGCCGACGGCGACCCCGACGACGAGTGGACCAGGCACGCCGAAGGCATCCTGGCCCAGGACGGCGCGGACGGCGCCGAGGCCGCCGGGCCGATGCCCTGGCCGCCGCCCGGCGCCGAACCCCTCGCCCTCGACGGGCTGTACGACCGCTTCGCGGCGGGCGGATTCGCCTACGGCCCCGCCTTCCAGGGCCTGCGCGCGGCCTGGCGGCGCGGCGACGAACTGTTCGCGGAGGCCGTCGTGCCCGCCGGGCCCGCACCCGAGGCCGCCCGCTTCGGCCTGCACCCGGCCCTGCTGGACGCGGCCCTGCACGCCACCGGCGTCCCCGGCACCCCCGGCGCGGACGCCCACCCCGAGGGACGGCTGCCGTTCGCCTGGAACGGGGTGACCCTGCACGCCACCGGCGCCGGGGTGATCCGCGTCCGGCTCGCCCCGGCCGGACCCGACGCGGTGGCGCTCGCCGTCGCCGACGCGACCGGCGCCCCCGTGGCGACCGTGGACGCGCTGGTCCTGCGGCCCGCGGGCACCGTCGCCCTCGGCGCCGACCCCGCCCCCCGCGGCCGCCACCACCAGGACCTCTACGCGACGGAGTGGGTCACCGCACCCGCGCGCGGCAGCGGCGAGCCCGCCGCACCCGCCCACCGCACCGCGGACCTGGCCGCGCTGCTGGCCACCGTCGAGGCCGGTGCCCCGGTGCCGGAGACGGTCCTGCTCACCTGCGCGGAGACCGTGGAGCCCGCCGCCGCGGCGGTCCGCGCGGCCGTCCACCAGGCCCTCGCCGACGTCCGGATCTGGCTCGCCGACGACCGCTTCGCCGACTCGCGCCTGGTGTTCGCCACCCGGGGCGCGGTCGCCGCCCGGGAAGGGGAGGACGTCCGCACCCCCGCGCACAGCGCGCTCTGGGGACTGATCCGCTCGGCCGGCTCCGAACACCCCGGCCGCTTCGCCCTGCTCGACCTCGACGCCGACGACGAGCACGGCGCCTCCGCGGCCGTCGCCGCGGCGCTCGCCTCGGGAGAACCGCAGTCCGCGGTCCGCGGCGGCGACGTCCTCGTCCCCCGGCTGGTCCGGGTTCCCCGGAACGACCAGGACCCCTCGGACGACGCGGCCGGGTCGCTCCGGGCCTTCGACCCCGACGGCACGGTCCTCGTCACCGGTGGTACCGGCCTGCTCGGTTCCCACGTCGCCCGCCGCCTGGTCACCGGGCACGGCGTCCGGCACCTGCTGCTGCTCTCCCGCAGCGGCCCGGCCGCCGCCGGAGCCGAGGAACTGCGGGCCGAACTCGCCGCTCTGGGAGCCGAGGCCGCCGTCGTCGCCTGCGACGCCGCCGACCGGGACGCCCTGGCCGCCGTCCTCGCGGACCTGCCGCCCGCGCACCCGCTGACCGCCGTGGTCCACACCGCCGGCGCCCTCGACGACGGCGTCGTCACCGCCCTCACCCCCGAGCGGGTGGACGCCGTGCTGCGCCCCAAGGTCGACGCCGCCCTCCACCTGGACGAGCTGACCCGCGGCCTCGACCTCACGCACTTCGTGCTGTTCTCCTCGGCCGCAGGCACCTTCGGCGGCCCCGGACAGGCCAACTACGCCGCCGCCAACGCCTTCCTCGACGCCCTGGCCACCCGGCGCCGGGCGGCGGGGTTGGCCGGCCAGTCCCTGGCCTGGACCCTGTGGGAGCAGCCCAGCGCCCTGACCGGACACCTTGACCAGGACGACGTACGACGCCTCGCCCGGTCCGGGATGCCGCCGCTCTCCACCGAGCGGGGACTCGACCTCTTCGACACCGCCCTCACCGTGGACCGGGCCGCCCTGGTCCCGATGCGCCTCGACACCGCCGCTCTGCGCGCCGCCGCGGCGGACGGCTCCCTGCCGCCGCTGCTGCGCGGCCTGGTGCGCACACCGCCGCGCCGGGCGGCCGCGGCCACCGCGGCGGAGGCCGACGACAACGCCCTGCGCCTGCGCCTCGCGGCCCTCGACGGCACCGGACGGACCCGGCTGCTCGTCGAACTCGTCCGCACCCACGCGGCGGCCGTCCTCGGCCACGCCTCCCCGGACACCCTCGACGCCGGACGGGCCTTCCGCGAGCTGGGATTCGACTCACTGGCCTCGGTGCAACTGCGCAACCGCCTGAACGCCGCCACCGGCCTGCGGCTCCCCGCCAGCCTGGTGTTCGACCACCCGACCCCGGCCGCGCTCGCGGCCTTCCTGGGCGCCGGACTCACGGACACGGCCACGCCTGTCGTGCCCACTGCGCCCGCCGGCCGGGACCGGGACGCGGACGACGACCGGATCGCGATCGTCGCCGCGGCCTGCCGCCTGCCCGGAGGCGTCCGCTCGCCCGAGGAGCTGTGGCGGATGCTGGCCGAGGGCCGCGACGGCATCTCCGAATTCCCCACCGACCGGGGCTGGAACCCGGACGCGCTCTACGACCCCGACCCCGACCGCGTCGGCACCTCCATCACCCGGCACGGCGGCTTCCTGGACGACGCGGCCGACTTCGACGCCGAGTTCTTCGGCATCTCGCCGCGCGAGGCGCTGGCCATGGACCCGCAGCAGCGGCTGCTGCTGGAGACCACCTGGGAGCTCTTCGAACGCGCGGCCATCGACCCGTCCACCCTGCGCGGCGCCCCGGTCGGCACGTACGTCGGCCTGATGCAGCAGGACTACGCCGCCCGGCTGCTGCCCTACATCCCCGAGGACGTCGAGGGATTCCTCGGCACCGGAAACTCGGGAAGCATCGTCTCCGGACGCCTGGCCTACTTCTTCGGCCTGGAAGGCCCCGCGGTCACCGTGGACACGGCCTGCTCGTCCTCGCTGGTGTCGCTGCACCTCGCGGTCCGGGCGCTGCGCTCCGGCGAGTGCTCGCTGGCCCTGGCCGGCGGCGTCAACGTGATGTGCAGCCCCGAACTGTTCGTCGAGTTCAGCCGGCAGGGCGGGCTGGCCCCGGACGGCCGCTGCAAGTCCTTCGCCGCGGCCGCCGACGGAACCGCCTTCGGCGAGGGCGCGGGCATGCTGCTGCTGGAACGGCTGTCGGACGCCCGGCGCAACGGGCACCCGGTGCTGGCGGTGGTCCGCGGTTCGGCGATCAACCAGGACGGTGCCAGCAACGGCCTGACCGCCCCCAACGGTCCCTCGCAGCAGCGGGTGATCCGGGCGGCGCTGGCGGACGCGGGACTGACCGCGTCCGAGGTGGACGTGGTGGAGGCGCACGGTACGGGGACGCGGTTGGGCGACCCGATCGAGGCGCAGGCACTGCTGGCCACTTATGGGCAGGACCGGCCTGCGGACCGTCCGGTGTGGATCGGCTCGCTGAAGTCGAACATCGGCCACACCTCGGCCGCCGCCGGTGTGGCGGGCGTCATCAAGTCGGTGCTGGCCCTGCGGCACGGCGTGATGCCCAGGACGTTGCACGTGGACGGTCCGACGCCCGAGGTGGACTGGTCGGCGGGCGCCGGCCGACTGCTGACGGAGGCCCGGGAGTGGGACGACACGGGTCGTCCGCGCCGGGCGGGCGTGTCCGCCTTCGGCGTCAGCGGCACCAACGCCCACGTCATCCTCGAACAGGCCCCGGCCGACCCGCTCGCCGACGAGCCCGGGACACCGGAGGCCGCACCCACCGCCGTCCCCCTGCTCCTCTCGGCGCGCACCCCCGAGGCACTGCACGCCCAGGCCGCGGCGCTGGCGGCCCGGATCGGGGACGGCTCGGGCGTCCGCGCCGCGGACGTGGCCTTCTCCCTGGCCACCGGCCGCAGCGCGCTGGGACACCGCGCGGTGCTGGTGGGCACGGAGGACAACCTCGCCGACCACCTGACCGCGCTGTCGCAGGGCACCGCAGTGGTTGGTGGTGGGCTGCTGTCCGGTCGTTCGGTGCTGGTGTTCCCGGGTCAGGGTTCGCAGTGGGTGGGGATGGCCGTGGAGCTGCTGGGCGAATCGGAGGTGTTCGCGGGGCGGATGGCGGAGTGCGAGCGGGCGCTGGCGCCGTACACCGACTGGTCGTTGGTCGAGGCGCTGGGTTCGGAGGCGCTGCTGGCGCGGGTGGATGTGGTGCAGCCGGTGCTGTGGGCGGTGATGGTGTCGCTGGCGGAGGTGTGGCGTGCGTTCGGTGTGGTTCCGGACGCGGTGGTGGGCCACTCGCAGGGTGAGATCGCGGCCGCTGTGGTGGCGGGTGGTCTGAGCTTGGAGGACGGGGCGCGGGTGGTGGCGCTGCGTTCCCGTGTGATCGGGGCGCTGGCCGGCCGCGGTGGCATGGCGTCGGTGCCGCTGCCGGTGGACGTGCTGCGGGAACGCCTGGGTCGCCTTTCGGTGGCGGCTGTCAATGGCCCGTCGTCGACGGTGGTGTCGGGTGACGCGGACGCGGTGGCGGAGTTCGTCGATGCGTTGGTCGAGGAGGGGGTGCGGGCGCGTCTGATCGAGGTGGATTACGCGTCGCACTCCGCGCATGTGGAGGAGGTTCGTGAGCGCCTGCTGGCCGATCTGGAGGGGATCGCTCCTGCCTCGGGCGAGGTGCCGTTCTTCTCGACGGTGACGGGCAGTTGGCTGGACACGAAGTCGCTGGACGCCGAGTACTGGTACCGGAACCTGCGGGAGACGGTGGAGTTCGGGAAGGCCACGGAGACGCTGCTGGGGGAGGGTTTCCGGTTCTTCGTCGAGTCCAGCCCGCATGCGGTGCTGGGTGTGGCGGTGGGGGAGTCGGTGGAGGCCGCGGGCGTGGATGCCGTGGCGCTGGGAACGTTGCGTCGCGGTGAGGGCGGCCTGGCGCAGGTGCTGCGTGCGGTCGGCCGTGGCTGGGAGCGCGGGCTGGAGGTGGACTGGTCCACGGCGTTCCCGGGCGCTCGGCGGGTCGAGTTGCCGACGTACGCCTTCCAGCGCACCCGCTACTGGCTCGACGTGCCGACCACGAGCCAGGACGTCGCCTCGGCGGGGCTCGCCACGACCGGGCACCCGCTGCTCGGTGCGGCGATGCAGGTCGCGGACTCCGGTGAGCTGCTGCTCAGCGGCCGGATCTCGCTGCGCACCCACCCCTGGCTCGCCGACCACGCCGTGTCGGGCGTCGTGCTCCTCCCCGGCACGGCGTTCCTCGAACTCGCGCTGCGCGCCGGGGCCGAGGCGGACTGCCCGGTGGTCGAGGAACTCACCCTCGGATCGGCGCTCGTGCTCCCGGAGGAGGACGCCGCCCACCTGCAGCTCCGGGTCGGCGAGCCCGACCGCGGCGGCCGGCGGAGGCTGAGCGTGTTCGCCCGGACGACGCGGGACGCCGACGCGCCCTGGACCGAGCACGCCACCGGCACCCTGGCACCCCGGCCCGCCGGGGACCCGGCCGGAGCCGGTCTGCTGAGCTGGCCGCCGTCCGGTGCCGAACCCGTGGACACCGGCGACCTCTACGAGCGCTTCGCCGAGGCCGGCTACCACTACGGCCCCGCCTTCCGCGGCATCCGTGCCGCGTGGCTCCGCGGCGGCGAGGTGTTCGCCGAGGTGGTGCTGCCGGAGCAGCAGCACGCCGACGCCGCCGGATGCGTGCTGCACCCCGCGCTGTTGGACGCGGCCCTGCAGACCGCCGCGCTGCTGCCCGACCAGGACGGCGGGGCCCGGCTGCCGTTCAGCTGGAACGGGGTGACCAGCGGGATCACCGGGGCCACCACGCTGCGCGTGCGGCTCGCCGCCGACGCGCCGGACGCCGTGAGCCTGCACGCCCACGACCTGTCCGGACGGCAGGTGATCGGCGTACAGGGCCTGTTGCTGCGGCCGCCGGCCGCGGGCGGGCCGCTGGCCGCGACCGCCCACGCCGATCTGCTGTACCGCCTCGACTGGACCCCGGCCACCGACCCGGCCGACAGCGCCGTGCCGACCTGGGCCGCCCTCGGCGGCGCCGTCCCCGATGCCGCCGTGTCCTGGCCGGACCTCGACGCGCTGGGCACCGCCCTCGACTCGGGCGCCGCCCTCCCCGAGGTGATCGTGGCGGCCGTCGCCACCGCCGACCTGCCCGACCCCGCCGACCGGGTCCGCGCCACCGCGCACCAGGGCCTCGCCCTGGTGCAGCAGTGGCTGGCCGACGAGCGGTTCGCCGCGGCCAGGCTGGCCCTGCTCACCAGGGACGCGGTCCGCACCGGACCGGTCGACCGTCCCGTCGATCCCGCTCAGGCCGCCCTGTGGGGCCTGGTGCGCAGCGCGCGGGCCGAGAACCCCGGGCGCTTCGTCCTCATCGACGCGGCCGGGACCGCCGAACCGGCCGACGCCCTGCCCGCGGCGCTCGCCGCCGGGGAACCCGAACTGGCGCTGCGGACCGGCCCGCCGCTGCTGCCGCGGCTGGTCCGCGGCGGACGTCCGGACGGCACGCTGGCCCTGCCGGACGGCGCCGCCTGGCGGCTCACCAGCGACGGTCAGGGCTCCCCGGAGGACATCGTGGCGGCGCCCGCCCCCGCGGCCCTCGCCCCGCTGGGCAGGGGCGAGGTGCGGATCGCGGTGCGCGCCGCCGGGCTGAACTTCCACGACGTCATCGCCGCGCTCGGCCTGGACCCCGACCCCGAACAGCAGGGCCTGGGCAGCGAGGGCGCCGGCACCGTCATCGAGGTGGGCCCGGGCGTCGACGACCTGGCACCCGGGGACCGGGTGATGGGGATCTTCGCGGGCGCGTTCGGCCCGACGGCCGTCGCCGACCGCCGCACCGTCGCCCGGATACCGGCCGGCTGGTCCTTCGCCCGCGCGGCGTCCGTGCCGGTGGTGTTCCTCACCGCCCACTACGGCCTGTTCGACCTCGGCGGGCTCCAGCGCGGGGAGTCGGTCCTGGTCCACGCCGCGGCCGGCGGCGTCGGCATGGCGGCGGTGCAACTCGCCCGGCACGCCGGTGCGCGGGTGTTCGCGACGGCCTCCCCCGCCAAGTGGGACGTCCTGCGGGCCGGCGGACTGGACGCCGCGCAGATCGCCTCGTCCCGCACCACCGACTTCGCGGAGACGTTCCTGACGGCCACCGGCGGGCAGGGCGTCGACGTGGTGCTCGACAGCCTGGCGCGGGAGTTCGTCGACGCCGGCCTGCGGCTGCTGCCGAACGGCGGCCGGTTCGTCGAGATGGGCAAGACGGACGTCCGCGACCCCGAGGCGGTCGCCCGGCAGTACCCCGGGGTGCGCTACCGGGCGTTCGACCTGATGGAGGCCGGTCCGCAGCGCATCGGCGAGATGCTCGCCGAGGTCCTGGACCTGTTCGAGCAGGGGGTGCTGCGTCCCCTGCCCGTCACCGGCTGGGACGTCCGGCAGGCCCCGGCCGCGCTGCGCTCGCTCAGCCAGGCCCGGGGCGTCGGCAAGAACGTCCTGCTGCTGCCCGCCCGGCCGGACCCCGAGGGGACCGTCCTGGTCACCGGGGCCACCGGCACCCTGGGACGGCTGCTGGCCCGGCACCTGGTCGTCGCGCACGGCACCCGGCACCTGCTGCTGGCGGGCCGTCGGGGCGAATCCGCCGACGGGATGCCGGAACTGGTCCGGGAACTGACCGGGCTCGGCGCGTCGGTGACCGTCGCGGCCTGCGACGTCGCCGACCGGGACGCGCTCGCCGCCCTGCTCGGGTCGGTGCCCGCCGCGCACCCGCTGACCGCCGTCGTCCACGCGGCCGGCGTCCTGGACGACGCCACGATCGCCGGGCTGACCCCGGACCGGCTCGACCGCGTCCTGCGGCCCAAGGCGGACGCGGCGCTGGCCCTGCACGAACTCACCCGGGACCTCGACCTCGCCGCGATGGTGCTGTTCTCCTCGGGCGCCGCCCAGTTCGGCGCGGCCGGGCAGGCGAACTACGCCGCCGCCAACGCGGTCCTCGACGCCCTCGCCGCCGAACGCCGGGCCGAGGGGCTGCCCGGCCTGTCCATCGGCTGGGGCCTGTGGGAGGAGCGCAGCGGGATGACCGCGGCGGTCGCCCCGGGCCGGGGCACCGGGGCGGGCGCGCTGACCTCGGCGGAGGGCCTCGCCCTGTTCGACGCGGCGCTCGACTCCCCGTACGCCTACCGGCTCGCGGCCAGGATCGCCCCGTCCGTGCTGCGGGCGGACGACCGGCTGCCCGCCGTGCTCCGCGGCCTGGTCCGCCCGGCCCGGACCGGCGCCGCCGCCGCGGAGGCGCCGGCCCGCTCGATGGCGCGGCAGCTCGCCGAGCTGCCCGAGGCCGAGCTGTACCGGACCCTGCTCGACCTGGTGCGCGGCACCGCCGCGGCGGTGCTCGGCCACAGCTCGCCGAACCTGGTCCGCCCGGCCCGCCCGTTCAAGGACGTCGGCTTCGACTCCCTCACCGGGGTCGAACTGCGCAACCGGCTGGCGTCCTCGACCGGGCTGCGGCTGCCGGCCGCGCTCGTCTTCGACCACCCCACCCCGGAGGCCCTGGCCCGCCACCTCGCCGAGCGGGCCGGCGCCGCCCGTCCGACCGGCGACGAAGCGGTCCGGGCCGGGCTCGACGCCCTGGAGACCCTGCTCGACGCCCTGCCGCCGGACGGCGTCAGCGACGAACTCGTCGCCCGGATCCGGGACGTGCTGTCCCGCCCGCTGCCCGGCGGGACACCGGCCGCCGCCCGCCCCGCGGGCGACCCGGACGACCTGGCCCCCGACCTGATCGAGGCGGCCAGCGACGACGAGATGTTCGAGTACCTCGACCGGCAGCTGGGGTCCGCATGACCAGGGCACCGGCCCGCGCCCCCCGCGACCCCCGCGTCCTTCGGGACGAGACCCGAGCAGCCCGAGACGAAAGCAGCGGTGTCCAGTGAGCGACCAGAGGATGCGCGACTACCTCAACCGGGTGACCATCGACCTCCGGGACACCCGGCAGCGGCTGCGGGAGGCCGAGGCCCGCCTGAGCGAGCCGATCGCGATCGTGGCGATGAGCTGCCGCTTCCCCGGCGGGGTCCGCACCCCGGAGGAGCTGTGGGACCTGCTCGCCGAGGGCCGCGACACCAGCGCGCCCGTCCCCGGCGACCGGGGTTGGGAGCGCGCCTGGCCGTCCGGCGGCACGATCCCCGGGCGGGGGGCGTTCCTGGACGGCGCGGCGGACTTCGACCCGGAGTTCTTCGGCATCTCGCCCCGTGAGGCGCTGGCCATGGACCCGCAGCAGCGGCTGCTGCTGATGGCGTCCTGGGAGGCCGTCGAGCAGGCCGGCATCGACCCGCTCACCCTGCGGGGCAGCCGCACCGGGGTGTACGCCGCGGCCGTCGACGAGGGCTACGCGACGCTGGGCTCCGGCGCCGCCGAAGCCGTCCAGGGGTTCCTGATGACGGGGAACTCGATGAGCGTGATGTCCGGGCGGGTGTCCTACGCGCTCGGCCTCGAAGGCCCCGCCATCACCGTGGACACCGCCTGCTCGTCCTCGCTGGTGGCGCTGCACCTCGCGGCGCGGGCGCTGCGGGCCGGCGAGTGCTCGCTCGCCCTCGCCGGCGGGGTCAGCGTGATGGCGCTGCCGGCGGTGTTCGTCGAGTTCAGCCGGCAGGGCGCGATGTCCCCCGACGGCCGCTGCAAGCCGTTCGCGGCGGCCGCGGACGGCACCGGCTGGGGCGAGGGCGTGGGCATGCTGCTGCTGGAACGGCTGTCGGACGCCCGGCGCAACGGCCGTACGGTGCTGGCCGTGCTGCGCGGTTCGGCGATCAACCAGGACGGCGCCAGCAACGGCCTGACCGCCCCCAACGGCCCCTCCCAGCAGCGGGTGATCCGGGCGGCGCTGGCCGACGCGGGGCTGACGGCGTCCGACGTGGACGCGGTGGAGGCGCACGGCACCGGCACCACCCTCGGCGACCCGATCGAGGCCGACGCGCTGCTCGCCACCTACGGCCAGGACCGGCCCGCCGGGCGTCCGCTCTGGCTCGGGTCGCTGAAGTCCAACATCGGGCACACCCAGGCCGCCGCCGGCGTCGCCGGGGTCATCAAGACGGTCCTCGCGCTGCGGCACGGCGTCCTGCCGCGCACCCTGCACGTGGACGCGCCCACCCCGCACGCCGACTGGTCCTCGGGCGCCGTCGAACTCCTCACCGAGGCCCGCGACTGGCCCGTCGTCGACCGGCCGCGCCGGGCCGGGGTGTCCTCGTTCGGCATGAGCGGCACCAACGCGCACGTCGTCCTCGAACAGGCGCCGGAGCCGGAGCCGGCCGACGGGCCGGAAACGGTGGCCGACGGACCGGAAGCGGAGCCCGGGGTGCTGCCCTGGGTGCTGTCCGGCCGCACCGCGGCCGCGCTCGGGGACCAGGCGGCCCGGCTGCGCGCCCGGCTCGCCGCGGACGCGCCCGCCCGGCCGGCCGACATCGGGTTCTCGTTGGCGACCACCCGGTCCGCCTTCGAACACCGGGCCGTGGTGATCGGCGACGGGCAGCACGCACTGCTGGACGGCCTCGCCGCCCTGTCCGGACCCGGCACGGACCTCCCCACCGCACCCGCCGACGTCGTCATGGGCACCGGCCGGGTCGTCGAGGGCCGGACGGCCCTGGTGTTCCCCGGCCAGGGCTCCCAGTGGGACGGCATGGCCCGGGACCTGCTCGCCACCAGCCCCGTCTTCCGGGACCGCCTCGCCGCCTGCGACGCCGCCCTCTCCGCCCACGTCGACTGGTCCTTGGAAGGCGTCCTGTGCGGCGCCCCCGGCGCGCCCTCCCTGGACCGGGTGGACGTCGTGCAGCCGGTGCTGTGGGCGGTGATGGTGGCACTGGCCGCGCACTGGGAGTCCTGGGGCGTCCGGCCGGACGCCGTGGTCGGACACAGCCAGGGCGAGATCGCCGCCGCCGTGGTGGCGGGAGCGCTGAGTCTGGAGGACGGGGCGAAGGTCGTCGCCCTGCGCAGCCGGGCGATCCGGGCGCTGGCCGGACTCGGCGGCATGGTCGCGGTGCCCCTGCCCGAGGACCGGGTCCGCGCCGAGATCGCCCCCTGGGCCGGGAAGCTGTCGGTGGCCGCCGTCAACGGGCCCGCCGCCGTGGTGGTCTCGGGGGAGACCGAGGCCCTGGCCGAACTGCTCGCCCAGTGCGCCGCACAGGGCGTACGGGCCCGGTCCGTGCCGGTGGACTACGCCTCGCACTCGGCCCAGGTCGAACGGATCAGGTCCGAGGTGCTGGCCGCACTGGCCGACGTACGCCCGCTCCCGGCCCGGATCCCGCTGTTCTCCACCGTCACCGGCGACCGGCTCGACACCACCGCCATGGACGCCGACTACTGGTACCGCAACCTCCGCGGGACCGTCCGCTTCGACGCGGCCGTGCGCTCCCTGGTCGAGCAGGGCCACGAGGTCTTCGTCGAGGCGTCGCCGCACCCGGTGCTGACCATGGCCCTCCAGGACACCGTCGAGGCCACCGGCGCCGAGGAACCGCCCGTGGTCGTCGGCACCCTGCGCCGCGACGACGGCGGACTGCGCCGGGCCCTGCGCTCGGCCGCCGAACTGTGGGTGGCGGGTGCGGCCGTCGACTGGTCCGCGGTGTACGCCGACACCGGCGCCCGACCGACCGCCCTGCCCGGGTACCCCTTCCAGCTGCGGCGCTACTGGCTGGAGCCGGAGGCACTGCCGGACACCGGGCCGGCCGCCGACCCGCACGACACGGCCTTCTGGCACATGGTCGACCACGAGGCCCCGGCCGAGATCGCCGCCCACCTCGCCGTCGACGAGGCCGCCCTCGCTCCCGTCCTGCCGGCCCTGCGCGGCTGGCGCAAGCAGCGGCGCGACGAGAGCGTCATCGACTCCTGGCGCTACCGCATCGGCTGGCAGCCCCTGCCCGACCCGCCGGCCGCCGCCCCCGCCGCCGGCACCTGGCTGGTCGTCCTGCCCGCCGGACACCACGACGACGCCCGGGTGCGCGGCCCGCTGCTCGCCCTCGCCGAAGCGGGCGCCACCGTCGTCACGGCCGAGCTCACGGCCGACGCCGTCCGCCGCACGGACCTCGCGGACACGCTCGCCACCGCCCTCGGCGACCGCGTCCCGACGGGTGTGCTGTCGCTGCTGGCCGCCGACGACCGGTCCCACCCCGACCACCCGGCCCTGCCCACCGGGACGGCACTCACCGTCGCCCTGGTGCAGGCCCTGGGCGACCTCGCCCTCACGGCGCCCCTCTGGTGCGCCACCGCCGGGGCCGTGTCGACGGGACCGGACGACCCGGTCACCCACCCCCGCCAGGCACTGGTCTGGGGCACCGGACTGGTGGCCGCGCTCGAACTGTCCGCCCGCTGGGGCGGACTCGTCGACCTGCCGCCGGACCTCGACGCCCGCGCCCGGGCCCGGCTCGCCGCCGTACTGACGGCCTCCGCCCCCGGCCGCGAGGACCAACTCGCCCTGCGCCCCACCGGCCTGCTGGCCCGCCGCCTCCGGCGCGCCCCCCGGAACGAGGGCCGCAACGAGAGCCGTGCGCAGCACTGGAAGCCCCGCGGCACCGTCCTGCTGACCGGAGGCACCGGAGCCGTCGGCCCGCACCTCGCCCGCTGGCTGGCCCGCAGCGGCGCCACCCACCTCGTCCTCCCCGGCCGCCGCGGCCCCCAGGCGCCCGGCGCGGCCGAACTCGCCGCGGAACTGGCCGCCCTCGGCGTCCGGCTGACCATGCCCGTCTGCGACCTGGCGGACCGGCAGGCCGTCGGGGCACTGCTCACCGGCCTGGAGACGGCGGGCGACCCGGTCACCGCGGTCGTCCACGCGGCCGCCTTCGTCGCGCTCGCCCCCCTGGACGGCACGCCGATGTCCGCGTTCGAGCAGATCGTCGCCGCCAAGGCCGCCGGCGCCGAACACCTCGACGCCCTGCTCGACCGCGAACTCGACGCCTTCGTGCTGTTCTCCTCGATCGCCGGAGTCTGGGGCAGCGGCGACCACGGCGCCTACGCCGCGGCCAACGCCTACCTCGACGCGCTGGCCCAGCACCGCCGGGCCCGCGGCCTCACCGCCACCTGCGTCGACTGGGGCATCTGGCAGGCCGAGAACCCCTACCAGGACCGCGTCGCCGGAGCGGACGCCGACCTGTTCAAACTGGAGGAGCACGGCCTGCCCCGGATCGCCCCCGACCTCGCGGTGCACGCCCTGCAACAGGCACTGGACGACGACGAGCCCGTGCTCGCCGTCGCGGACGTCGACTGGGAGCGGTTCGCCGCCGTCTTCACCTCCACCCGCCCCAGCCCGCTGCTGACCGGCGTCCCCGAAGCCCGCCGCGCCCTGGAGGCCCCGGCTAGCGACACAGTGGCGCCCGCCGCCGCACAGCTGCGCGAACGGCTCGCCGCCCTCGGTGAATCCGAACAGCACCGCCTGCTGCTCGACCTGGTCCGCACCCACGCGGCAGCCGTCCTCGGCCACTCCGGGGCGGACGCGATCCGGCCCGGCACGGCCTTCCAGGACATGGGCTTCGCCTCCCTCACCGCGGTCGAACTCCGCAACCGGCTCAACACCGCCACCGGACTGCGGCTGCCGTCCACCCTGATCTTCGACCACCCGTCGTCCACCGCGCTCGCCCGGGAGATCCGCGCCGAACTGCTCGGCCGGCAGGCCGTCGAACCGGACGCCTCCGCCCCGGACGCCGCCGCGCAGCCGCCCGCGTCCGACGACGAGCCGATCGCGATCGTGTCCATGGCCTGCCGCTTCCCCGGCGGCATCGGCACCCCCGAAGACCTGTGGCGCCTGCTCGCCGACGGCGGCGACGCCGTCTCGGACTTCCCCACCGACCGCGGCTGGGACCTCGAAGCCCTCTACGACCCCGACCCCGACCGCCCCGGCACCTCGACCACCCGGCGGGGCGGCTTCCTGCACGACGCGGCCGACTTCGACGCCGAGTTCTTCGGCATCTCGCCGCGCGAGGCCCTCGCCATGGACCCGCAGCAGCGGCTGCTGCTGGAGACCACCTGGGAGGCGATCGAACGCGCCGCCATCGACCCGGTCGCCCTGCGCGGCAGCCGCACCGGCGTGTTCACCGGCGTCAACTACGCCGACTACGCGGCCGTGGTCGCCCAGTCCGAGGAAGGGGACGGCCACCTGCTCACCGGCAGCGCACCCAGCGTCGTCTCCGGCCGGGTCGCCTACACCCTGGGCCTCGAAGGCCCCGCGGTGACCGTCGACACGGCCTGCTCCTCCTCCCTCGTCGCCATGCACTACGCCGGCCGTGCGCTGCGCGGCGGCGACTGCTCGCTCGCCCTGGTCGGCGGCGTCGCCCTGATGGCGACCCCCGGTGCCCTGATCAGCTTCTCCCGCCAGCGGGGACTCGCCGAGGACGGCCGCTGCAAGGCCTTCTCGGACGACGCGGACGGCATGGGCATGGGCGAAGGGGTGGGCGTCCTGCTACTGGAGCGGCTGTCGGACGCCCGGCGCAACGGGCACCCGGTGCTGGCGGTGGTCCGCGGTTCGGCGATCAACCAGGACGGTGCCAGCAACGGGCTCTCCGCCCCCAACGGTCCCTCGCAGCAGCGGGTGATCCGGGCGGCGCTGGCGGACGCGGGGCTGACGGCGTCCGAGGTGGACGTGGTGGAGGCGCACGGCACCGGCACCACCCTCGGCGACCCGATCGAGGCGCAGGCGCTGCTGGCCACGTACGGCCAGGACCGGCCCGCCGAACAGCCCCTGCTGCTCGGATCCCTCAAGTCCAACCTCGGCCACGCCCAGGCGGCGTCGGGCGTGGCGGGGGTCATCAAGACGGTGCTGTCCATGCAGCACGGGCAGGTGCCCCGCACCCTGCACGTCGGCAGGCCCTCCGGCCACGTCGACTGGACGCGCGGAGCGCTGGCCCTCGCGACCGAGCAGCAGCCCTGGCCGCAGCACGGCCGCCCCTTCCGGGCCGGTGTGTCGTCCTTCGGCCTGAGCGGCACCAACGTCCACACCATCCTCGAACACACCCCCCTGGAGAACGACGGCCCGCCGGCCGAGCGCACCCCCGTGCCGGAGGTGCCCTGGCTGCTGTCGGCGAGGAGCCCGCAGGCACTGCGCTCCCAGGCCGACCGGCTGCGCCGCCACCTGGACGGCGGCCCCGGGCACGACCCGCGCGACATCGGGTCCGCCCTGCACGCGCGCACCGCCTTCGAGTACCGGAAGGCACTGGTCGGGAACCGGGACGAGCTCCACACCCTGCTGGGCCGGATGGCCGACGACGACTCGGGAGCGTGGGACGGCGGTCGCCCGGTCGACGGCCGTTCGGTGCTGGTGTTCCCGGGTCAGGGTTCGCAGTGGGTGGGGATGGCGGTGGAGCTGCTGTCCGGGTCGGAGGTGTTTGCCGGGCGGATGGCGGAGTGCGAGCGGGCGCTTGCGCCGTATGTCGATTGGTCGTTGGTGGAGGCGCTGGGTTCGGAGGTGCTGCTGGCGCGGGTGGATGTGGTCCAGCCGGTGCTGTGGGCGGTGATGGTGTCGCTGGCGGAGGTGTGGCGGTCGTTCGGTGTGGTTCCGGACGCGGTGGTGGGCCACTCGCAGGGTGAGATCGCGGCCGCTGTGGTGGCGGGTGGTCTGAGCTTGGAGGACGGGGCGCGCGTGGTCGCGCTGCGGTCCCGTGTGATCGGGGCGCTGGCCGGTCGCGGTGGCATGGCGTCGGTGCCGTTGCCGGTGGATGTGGTGCGGGAGCGCATCGCGGGTCGGCTTTCGGTGGCTGCGGTGAATGGCCCGTCGTCGACGGTGGTGTCGGGTGACGCGGACGCGGTGGCGGAGTTCGTCGATGCGTTGGTCGCGGAGGGGGTGCGGGCGCGTCTGATCGAGGTCGATTACGCGTCGCACTCCGCGCATGTGGAGGAGGTTCGCGAGCGCCTGCTGTCCGATCTGGACGGCATCACCCCTCTCTCGGGTTCGGTGCCGTTCTTCTCGACGGTGACGGGCAGTTGGCTGGACACGAAGTCGCTGGACGCCGAGTACTGGTACCGGAACCTGCGGGAGACGGTGGAGTTCGCGGACGCCACGGAGGCGTTGCTGGGGGAGGGTTTCCGGTTCTTCGTCGAGTCCAGCCCGCATGCGGTGCTGTCGGTGGCGGTGGGGGAGTCGGTGGAGGCCGCCGGCGTCGATGCCGTGGTACTGGGGACGTTGCGTCGCGGTGAGGGCGGCCTGGCGCAGGTGCTGCGTGCGGTTGGGCGCGGGTGGGAGCGCGGGCTGGAGGTGGACTGGTCGGGGGCGTTCCCGGGCGCGCGGCGGGTCGAGTTGCCGACGTACGCCTTCCAGCGCACCCGCTACTGGCCCGAGCCGGCGCCCGCCACGGTGGCCGATGTGGGCTCGGCCGGGCTCGACCCGGCCTCCCACTCCCTCCTCGGGGCGGCCGTCGAGCTGGCCGACACGGGTGAGCTGCTGCTCAGCGGCCGGATCTCGCTGCGCACCCACCCCTGGCTCGCCGACCACGCCGTGGCCGGTACGGTCCTGCTGCCCGGCGCGGCCTTCGCGGAACTCGCCGTACGCGCCGCGGACGAGGCCGGATGCCACGCGGTGGAGGAACTGACGCTCCAGCAGCCGCTGTTGATACCCGCCGACACCGCCGTCCGCCTGCAAGTGCGGGTCGGAGCCGCGGACGCGCACGGCGGCCGCTCGCTGGACCTGTTCTCCTGCCGGGAGGACGCGGCGACCCCGCAGTGGACCGCACACGCGACCGGTCGGCTCACCGCCGACGCCGCGACCCGCATACCGTCGCCGGCACCCGTCCCGGAAAACGCGGGCTCCTGGCCCCCGCCGGGTGCCGTCCCGATCCCCGTCGACGACCTGTACGAGCGGTTCGACGCCTCCGGTTACGGCTACGGACCCGCCTTCCGCGGGCTCACCACCGCCTGGCGCCGGGGCGACGAGATCTTCACCGAGGTGCGCCTGCCCGAGGACCGCAATCGGTCCGCCGCCGCCTTCGGCGTGCACCCCGCGCTCCTGGACGCCGCCCTCCAGGGGCTGTTCCTGAGCGCCGAGCCGGAGACCGGGCCGGGCCCGGACCGGCCGTCCGCCGGACTGCCGTTCTCCTGGAGCGGGGTCAGGCTGCACGCCTCCGGAGCCACCGCGCTCCGGGTGCGGCTCGGCTTCCGGCCGGACGGCTCGGTGTCGATCGACGCGACCGACCCGCACGGCCTCCCGGTGGTGTCGGTCGAGGCGCTCGCCGTCCGCCCGATCGACCTCGACGCCCTCCGCCCCGTCGGCGGCCCGGAGTCGCTCTACCGGGTGCAGTGGTCGGCGGCGCCCGCGACCGCACCCGCTGCCCCCCTCGGCCCCTGGGCTGTCCTCGGTGGTGGCGAGCTCTTCCCCGACAGCCACCCGGACCTGGCCGCGCTCGGCGCCGCGCTGGACGGGGGAGCGCCGTCGCCCGCCGCGGTGCTGGCCTGGTGCGACCACACCCCGGACCTCCCGCTGTCCCCGCCCGACGCCGCCTCCGTGCACACCGCGCTGGACGACGCCCTGCGGCTCGTCCAGGGCTGGCTGGCCGACCCGCGCTGGGACGACGGCACCCGGCTCGTGCTCGTCACCAGGGGCGCGGTCTCCACGGCGGCCGGCGAGGAGGTCACCGACCTCACCGGCGCGGCGGTCCGCGGCCTCGTCCGGTCCGCCCAGTCCGAGCACCCGGACCGCTTCCTGCTGATCGACACCGACGACCCGGCCGCCGTGGCCGACCTGCTGCCCGAGGCGCTGGCCGGAACGGAACCCCAACTGGCGATCCGCGCCGGACGGCTCCTCGCCGCCCGCCTCACCAGGGCCATCGTCCCGGTGGATCCGGACACCTCGCCCGGTATCGCGGCGGCCGGCGGAACCGTCCTGGTCACCGGGGCCGGCGGTGCGCTCGGCGGCCTGGTGGCCCAGCACCTCGTGACCGCGCACGGCGTACGGAACCTGCTGCTCGTCGGCAGGCGCGGCGCGGACGCCCCGGGCCTGGCCGACCTCGCCGCCGAACTGCGCGGGCGCGGCGCCCGGGTGGACGTGGCGGCCTGTGACGTCGCCGACCGGGAGGCGCTCGCCGCCCTGCTCGCCGGCATCCCCGCCGACCGTCCGCTGAGCGCGGTCGTCCACGCGGCCGGCGTCCTGGACGACGGGACGGTCGAGTCGCTGACCCCCGATCGGATGCGCCACGTCCTGCGGCCCAAGGTCGACGCGGCCCTCAACCTGCACGCACTCACCCGTGACCTGCCGCTGGAGGCCTTCGTCCTGTTCTCCTCCGCGTCCGCCACGGTCGGCAACGCCGGGCAGGGCAACTACGCGGCCGCCAATGCCTTCCTCGACGCGCTCGCCCAGCACCGCCGCGCTCTGAAGCTGCCCGCCCAGTCGCTCGCCTGGGGCCTGTGGGCGCGCCGCAGCACCATGACCGGCACGCTCAGCGCCGCCGACCTGCGGCGGATGTCCCGGGGCGGCACCGCGGCCATCGACAGCGAAGAGGGCCTGGCCCTGTTCGACGCGGCGCTCACCCTGGACGAACCGCTGCTCGTCCCGGTCAGGATCGACCTCGGCCGGCTCCGGACGGCGGCCCGGACCGGGCCCGTCCCGGCCCTGCTCTCCGCCCTGGTCCCCGGGGCCGCACGTCGCCCCGCCTCCGGGGCGGACGCCGCCGAGGCGGACTCGCTGCGCCGCCGGCTGACCGACCTCGCCCCGGAGGAACGCCTCGCCACCCTGCTCGACCTGGTGCGGAGCCGGGCCGCCGACGTCCTCGGCCACGGCGGGGCCGGGGCCGTCGACCCGGACCAGGCGTTCAAGGACCTCGGCTTCGACTCGCTCACCTCCGTCGAGCTCCGCAACCGGCTCGGCGCCGCCACCGGCCGCCGGCTGCCCGCGACCCTGGTCTTCGACCACCCCACCCCGGCCGCCGTCGCCGCCTACCTCGCCGGGCGCCTGGTCCCCGACGGGCCCGCCACCAGGACGAGCACCGGGACGCCGGACCGCGCGGACCACGAGATCAGCTCCCTGCTCGCCGCGATCCCACCCGCCGCCCTGCGCCGGGCCGGGCTCCTCGACGCGCTCCTGGCCCTCGCCGACCGGTCGGAAGCGCCGGCCCCCGCCGCCGACATCAATGCCATGGCCGTCGACGACCTCGTCCGGATGGCCCTGGGTGGCGAACGTGACTGACCGACAGCCGCAGAAGGAGAAGCCCAACCCCATGCCCACCGACACGGACCAGGTGGTCGCCGCCCTGCGCGCCTCGCTGCTGGACAACCAGCGCCTGCGGCAGGAGAACCGGCGGCTCCGCGACGACTCCGCCGAGCCCATCGCCATCGTGGCGATGAGCTGCCGCTACCCCGGTGGCGTGCGCACTCCGGAAGACCTGTGGGAACTGCTGCTCAAGGAGCGCGACGGGGTCTCCCCGTTCCCCACCGACCGCGGCTGGGACGTCGAGGGCGGCTTCGACGCCGACCCCGACACCCCCGGCACCTTCTACGTCCGTGAAGGCGGCTTCCTGCACGACGCGACCGGCTTCGACGCCGGCTTCTTCGGCATCTCCCCGAGGGAGGCCCTCGCCATGGACCCGCAGCAGCGGCTGCTGCTGGAGGCGTCCTGGGAGGCGGTGGAGCGTGCGGGCATCGACCCGGCGACCCTGCGCGGCAGCCGCACCGGCGTCTACACCGGTGTGATCTACAGCGAGTACGGGTCCCGTCTCGGCCGGGTGCCCGACGAAGTGGAGGGCTTCCTCGGCACCGGCACCATCCCCAGCGTCGCCTCGGGCCGGATCGCCTACACCCTGGGCCTGGAGGGCCCGGCGGTCACCCTGGACACCGCCTGTTCGTCCTCGCTGGTCGCCGTCCACCTCGCCTGCCAGGGGCTGCGCTCCGGCGACACCACCCTCGCCCTGGCCGGCGGGGTGACCGTGATGTCCACCCCCGGCCTGTACGTCGGATTCAGCCGCCAGCGCGGCCTGGCGCCCGACGGGCGCAGCAAGTCCTTCTCGTCCGCGGCGGACGGCGCCGGATTCGGGGAGGGCCTGGGGCTGCTCCTGCTGGAACGGCTCTCGGACGCCCGGCGCGCGGGACACCCCGTCCTGGCCGTCATCCGCGGCTCGGCCGTCAACCAGGACGGTGCCAGCAACGGGCTGACCGCCCCGAACGGACCCGCGCAGCAGCGCGTCATCAACGGGGCGCTCGCCCACGCCGGACTCGCCCCGTCCGAGGTCGACATGGTGGAGGCGCACGGCACCGGCACCGTCCTCGGCGACCCCATCGAGGCCCAGGCGCTGATGGCCGCCTACGGGCAGGACCGGCCCGCCGGGCAGCCGCTGCGGCTGGGATCGCTGAAGTCCAACCTGTCCCACACCCAGGCCGCCGCGGGCGTCGGCGGGGTGATCAAGTCGGTGCTCGCGATCCGGCACGGCGTGATGCCGCGCACCCTGCACGTCGACCGCCCCTCGCCCCGCATCGACTGGACCGAGGGGGCCGTCTCCCTGCTCACCGAGGCCACCCCCTGGCCGGAGACGGGACGGCCCCGCCGGGCCGGGGTGTCCTCCTTCGGCGCCAGTGGGACCAACGCCCACGTCATCCTCGAACAGGCCCCCCTGGAGAACGACGGCCCGCCGGCCGAGCGCACCCCCCTGCCGGCCGTCCCCTGGATCCTGTCGGCGCGCACCCCGGATGCGCTGCGCGCCCAGGCGGCGGCGCTGTACGAGCGGGTGGCGGCGGAGCCGGGCCTGAGCGTGTTGGACGTGGGCCATTCGCTGCTGGCGGGCCGATCGCGGTTCACGGAGCGCGCGGTGGTGGTGGGGGCGGACCGTGACGAGCTGCTGGCCGGTGTCGCCGCCCTGTCGCGGGGCAAGGGCTCGGCGGCCGTGCTGGTCGGCGGCGGGCCGCTCCCGGGTCGTTCGGTGCTGGTGTTCCCGGGTCAGGGCTCGCAGTGGGTCGGGATGGCCGTGGAGCTGCTGGGCGAATCGGAGGTGTTCGCGGCGCGGATGGCCGAGTGCGAGCGGGCGCTGGCGCCGTACACCGACTGGTCGTTGGTCGAGGCGCTTGGTTCGGAGGCGCTGCTGGCGCGGGTCGACGTGGTGCAGCCGGTGCTGTGGGCGGTGATGGTGTCGCTGGCGGAGGTGTGGCGCTCGTTCGGCGTCGTTCCGGACGCCGTCGTCGGCCACTCGCAGGGCGAGATCGCTGCCGCGTGCGTGGCGGGCGGTCTGAGCATCGAGGACGGGGCGCGGGTGGTCGCACTGCGTTCCCGTGCGGTCGGTGCACTGGCCGGTCGTGGCGGCATGGCCTCGGTGCCGTTGCCGGTGGACGTGGTCCGGGAGCGCATCACGGGCCGGCTTTCGGTGGCGGCGGTCAACGGCCCGTCGTCGACGACGGTGTCGGGCGACGCGGACGCGGTCACCGCGCTGGTGGAGGAACTCCTGGAGGAAGGGGTGTGGGCGACTCCCATCGAAGTCGACTACGCGTCGCACTCCTCGCACGTCGAAGAGATCCGCGAGCGCCTGCTCGCCGACCTGGACGGCATCACCCCCCTCCCGGGCGCGGTGCCGTACTACTCCAGCGTGACCGGCGGCCAGCTGGACACGAAGGCCCTGGATGCCGAGTACTGGTACCGCAACCTCCGGCAGACCGTCGAGTTCGAGCAGGCGACCCGCGCGCTCCTCGCGGCCGGGCACCGCGTCTTCATCGAGGCCGCCCCCCAGCCGGCCCTGATGTACGGGATCGAGGACACGGCCGCCGACGAGGGCGCCCCCGAGACGGTGGTGCTCGACACCCTGCGGCGCGGAGCCGGCGGGCTCCGCCGGTTCCAGCTCGCCCTCGCCGGGGCACACGTCCGGGGCCTGCGCGTCGACTGGGAGCGGCTGTTCGCGGGAACCGGCGCCCAGCGGGTGGACCTGCCCACCTACGCCTTCCAGCGCCGCCGCTACTGGCTCGACGCCCTGCCGGCCGACCGGGACCAGGCGGCCGCCGGCCAGTCCGCCGCGGACCACCCGCTGCTCGGCGCCGCGATCGAACTGCCCGACGACGCGGGCACCCTCTTCACCGGCCGGCTCGCTCCGGCCACCCACCCCTGGCTCGTCGACCACGCCGTGGCCGGAGCCGTCATCCTGCCCGGCGCGGCCCTCGTCGAGCTGGCCGCGTACGCGGGCCGCCACCACGGCTGCGCCCTCGTGGAGGAACTGACCCTCGCCACCCCGCTGCTGCTGCCCGACGACCACGCCGTACAGCTGCGCGTACGGGTGGGGGCCGAGGACGGCACGGGCCGGCGCCCGGTGGAGTTCCACTCCCGGCCCGAGGCCGACCCCGGCGCCGCCGACCGGCCCTGGACCCGGCACGCGACCGGCACGGTCGGCCCTCGGGACGCCTCAGCCGACCAGGGACCCTCGGCCGATCTGGACGACACGGCCGGCGCGTGGCCCCCGCCCGGTGCGGTCCCGCTGGACGTGGACGAGCTGTACGGGCTGCTCGACGCCCGTGGCGTCGCCTACGGCCCGGCGTTCCGGGGCCTGCGCGCCGCCTGGCGCACCGCGGACGCGATCCACGCCGAAGTGGCCCTGCCCGACGGCCTCCTCGACAGCGCATTCGTCATGCACCCGGCCCTCCTGGACGCGGCCCTCCAGACGACCGGTCTGCGCGAAGGCGCCGCGACCGGCGGGGCCGCCGACGGCGTCCCCCTGCCGTTCTCCTGGCAGCGCGTCGCGATCGAAGCCTCCGACGCGCCGGTCCTGCGCGTCCGGCTGCGCCCCGACGGCCCCGACGCCGTCGCCGCGCGGATCACCGACCCCTCCGGACGCACCGTGGCGACGGTCGGCTCGCTCACCCTGCGCACGGCGTCCACCGCCGCGCTGCGGGCGTCCGCCGGCTCCGTCTTCCACGTCGGCTGGACGCCGGTCACCGCCGGGCCCGGTCCGCGCCCGGTCACCCGCTGGGGCCTCCTCGGCCCGCGGGACGAGCGGGTGCTGCCGGCCGCCTTCCCCGTCGAACCCCGGTCCGCGACACCCGACGCGGTGCTGCTGACCTGCCCCCCGTCGGCCGACACGGCGAGCGCGGACGCGGACCCCGCGGCGGTGCACGCGGTCGCGGCCGGGGTGCTGGACCGCCTCCAGGCCCACCTGGCCGACGACAGCACCGCCCGGACGCCCCTGGTGGTGCTCACCCGGGGCGCGACCGGCCCGCTCGGCGCGCGGCCGGCGGACCCCGGCGCGGCCGCCGTCTGGGGCATGCTCAGGGCCGCTCAGCTCGAACACCCCGACCGGTTCGTGCTGCTGGACACCGAAGGGCCGGACCAGGACGGCCTCGGCGACGCGCTCGCCGACCTCCTCGCCACGGGCGAA
This sequence comes from Kitasatospora sp. CB02891, assembly GCF_002803145.1. Classification (NCBI taxonomy): domain Bacteria; kingdom Bacillati; phylum Actinomycetota; class Actinomycetes; order Kitasatosporales; family Streptomycetaceae; genus Kitasatospora; species Kitasatospora sp. CB02891. The sequence continues at coordinate 394,966 of NZ_NNBO01000005.1, forward strand.
CCGCAGGCGGCCCTGCGCGGCGGCGTCCTGTACGCCCCCCGACTGGTACGGCCCACGGCGGCCCCCGCACCCGCCCCCGCGACCCGGTCGGCCGGCGCGTTCGGGCCGTCCGAGGGGACGGTGCTGCTGAGTGGCGGCGGCGCCCTCGCGGCCGTCCTGGCGCGCCACCTGGTCGCCGCGCACGGGGTGCGCCACCTCCTCGTGCTGAGCCGCCGCGGCGCCGACGCCCCCGGCCTGCCGGAGCTGACGGCGGAGCTGGCCGGAGCCGGAGCCGAGGTGACCGCCCTGGGCTGCGACGTGTCCGACCGCCGGGCCCTGGCCGCCGCCCTGGCGGCCATTCCCGAGAGCCGTCCGCTGTGCGCCGTGGTGCACACCGCCGGAGTGCTCGACGACGGCCTGCTGGACGGGCTGACGGCGGAGCGGGTGGCCGCCGTCCTGCGGCCCAAGTTCGACGCCGCCCGCCACCTCGACCAGCTGACGCGCGGAGCGGACCTCGCCGCGTTCGTCGTCTTCTCCTCCGCCGCCGGCGTGCTGGGCAGCCCGGGCCAGGCGTCCTACTCGGCCGCCAACGCCGCACTCGACGCCCTCGTCGCGGAACGCCGACGGCTCGGGCTCCCCGGCCTGTCCCTGGCCTGGGGGCCCTGGGAGCGGGTGAGCGGGATGACGGCGGAGCTCGACGGCCCCGACCGGCGGCGGATCGACCGGCGCGGCGCCCGCGGCCTGTCCGACGAGGAGGCCATGGACCTGCTGGACACGGTGTGCGCCGCGGACGCCGCCCCGCCCGGGGACGGGAGCCCCGTCGTCCTGGCCCACCTCGACCTCACCGTGCGCGGCGACGGCCCGGTGCACCCGATGCTGCGCTCCCTGGTCCGGCGCGGCCCGGCCGCGACGACCGGGGCGAAGGCGGCGCCGAGCGCCGCCGCAGCGCTGCGGCGCCGGCTCGACGCCGCCGCCGACGCGCAGGAACGCGAGCTGGTGCTGCGCGAACTCGTCCTCGCCGAGGCCGCCGAAGTCCTCGGCCACACCGACTCCGGGGCGCTGTCCGCGACGGCGCCCTTCCTCTCCGTCGGATTCGACTCGCTGACCGCGGTCGAGCTCCGCAACCGGCTGGCCGCCGCCACCGGGGTGCGGCTGCGGCCCTCCGCGGTCTTCGACAGCGCCACCCCCGCCGCGCTCGCGGCGCGCCTCGCCGCCGAGGTCCGGACGGACGACACCCCCCGGCCCGAAGCGGCACCCGCGGCCGGCGCCGACGCGGCCGGCGCCGACGCGGCCGGCGCCGACGCGACGGGCGCCGAGGCCGCCGACACCGACCCGGCGAGCGTGCTGTTCCGCCGGGCCTGCGCACTCGGCCGGATCGACGAGGGCATCGCCCTGCTCAAGCACGCCTCCGCCCTGCGCCCGGCCTTCCACAGCGGCAGCGACCTCGCGGCCGCCGGCGCCGGCCCGCGGCTGCTGCGCCTGAACGAGCGCGCCGACGCCCCCGTACTCGTCTGCTTCGGCTCCGTCGTCGCCCTCGGCGGCGCCCACCAGTACGCCCGCTTCGCCTCCCGCTTCCGGGACCGCTACGCCGTCGCCGCGCTGGACGCCCCCGGGTTCACCCCCGAGGAGGAACTGCCCGCCGACATGTCGGCCCTGCTGGACCTCCAGGCGACGACCCTGCTCCGGGAACTGCCCGGCCGGACGCTCGTCCTGGCCGGCTCCTCCTCCGGCGGCACGCTCGCCCACGGAGTGGCCGCCGAACTGGAGCGGCGCGGCGCGGGCCCGGCGGCCGTGGTGCTGCTGGACACCTACCTCTCCGACAACCAGGGAATCACCCAGTTCAACGACGTCCTGCTGGGCGGCATGTTCGCCCGCGAGGACCGGGCGGCCCCGATGGACGGGACCCGGCTGACCGCGATGGGCGGCTACTTCCGGCTGCTCGACGACTGGAAGCCCCCGGCGGTCCGCGCCCCGCTGCTGCTGGTCCGCGCCTCCACCCCGCTCGGCCGCCCGTCCGCCGACGCCGGTGACTGGCGCGCGTCCTGGGACGGCGCCGACACCGTCGTCGACGTTCCCGGGGACCACTTCTCGCTCATGGAGCAGCACGTCGCGACCACCGGCGACGCCGTCGCCGACTGGCTCGATGCCACCCTGCGCACCCCCGACACCCTCCGTACCCCCGAAGACCAGTGAGAACGAAGGAGAACCCGTTGACCACCGCCCCGTACGACGATTCCCCCCCGCGGCACGCCCTCACCGTGCTGGGAGCCGGGGTGATGGGCGTCGGAATCACCGTCCTCGCCCTCGGGCACGGCCTGCCGGTCCACCTGGTCGACGTCGACCGGGAACGGCTCGACCGGGCCGCGGACCTGATCGGCGACGAACTCCGGCTGGCCGAGCTGATGGGCGCGCTGCCCGCCGGGACGCCCCTCGGCGCCCTGGCCACCGGCACCTCGCTCAAGGCCGCCGCCGGAGCCACCGCCGTCGTCGAGGCGGTCACCGAGAACGCCGCGATCAAGGCCGCCGTCCTGTCCGAGGTCTCCGGACTGGTCCGGCCCGGCACCCTGCTGATCACCAACACCTCCTCCATCCCCGTCGACGAACTGGCCGGGGCCCTGGAGCGGCCGGCGGAACTGGTCGGCACCCACTTCATGAACCCGCCCTACCTGATCGGCACCGCCGAGGTGGTCCGCGGCGCCAGGACCGGGGACGCCGCGATGGCCGCCGTGGCGGCCCTGCTCACGGCACTGCGGCGGAAGGCGGTGGTCGTCCGGGACGCACCCGGTTTCGTGACCAGCCGCATCCTGCACCCGATGATCAACGACGCCGCCCGGGTCGTGCAGGAGGGCACGGCGACCGCCGCGGACGTCGACGCCCTGATGCAGGGCTGCCTGGGACACCCCACCGGCCCGCTGCGCACCGCGGACCTGATCGGCATCGACAACCTCGTCGACTCCCTCACCGTGCTGCACGAGCGCACCGGCGACGACGGCTGCCGCCCCGCCGAACTGCTGCTCCGGCTGGTCCGCGAGGGCCGGCTGGGCCGCAAGTCCGGGCGCGGCTTCTACGACTACACCTGATCACCCCGACCAGACCCGATCGCCACGACCACCCCTGATCACCCCTGATCACCCCGACAAGGAGACGGCCATGAGCACGACGAACACGCCCGACACCCACGCCCTGGAGAAGGAGCTGCTGGAGTTCCTGGAGGGACGCACCGGGACCGCCTGGGACGCCGACACCGACCTGTTCGACGCCGGCGGGCTGTCGTCCCTCTTCGCCATGCAGGTGGTGGTGCACCTGGAGAAGACCTACGCCATAGCCGTCCGCGGCGCGGACCTGCGGCTGGACAACTTCCGCACCGTGCGCCGGATGGCCGAGCTGGTGGCCCGGCTCCAGGCGCCCGCCGCCGGGGGCCAGCGTGGGTGAGGACCTGAGCGGCGCGATGACCGCCGTCACCCTGCGGGTCGGCGACCTGGCGGGGGAGTGGGACCGCACCGGCCTCATCCCGCGGGACCTGCTCCGCGAGCTGGGCGCCGAGGGCCGGCTGTGCGCCGAAGTCCCGTCGCAGTACGGCGGCTGGGGGCTCAGCAGCACGGACAGCGGCGCGTACACCGCCCACGTGGGGGGCCTGTGCTCCTCGCTGCGCAGCGTGATGACCTCCCAGGGGATGGCGGCGTGGACCATCCAGCGCCTGGGCACCGCCGAGCAGGCGGCCGTCCACCTCCCCCGGCTGACCGGCGGCGAGCTGGCGGCGGTCGGCTTCAGCGAGCCCGGCGCCGGCAGCGACCTTTCGGCGATGACGACGACCGTCCGCCGCGACGGCGACACGGTCGTCGTCGACGGGCACAAGAAGTGGGTGACCGCCGCCCACTACGCCGACCTGCTGGTCGTCGTCGGCCGCTACGAGGACGGCGCGGTGGCCGTCGTGGTGCCGACCGACACGCCCGGCGTCCGGATCGAGCGGATCGCCGACCCGCTCGGCTGCCGCGCGGCCGGCCACGCCGACGTGCACCTCGACGGGGTGCGGCTGCCCGCCGACAGCGTCCTGGGCGGTCACGGACTGCCGCCCGCCCTGCTGGTGACGACCGCGCTGGCCTACGGGCGGATGTCCGTCGCCTGGGGGTGCGTGGGCATCCTGCGGGCCTGTCTGGCCGCGGCCACCTCGCACGCCGCCGGACGGGAGCAGTTCGGCAGGCCGCTCGCGGAGCACCAGCTCGTGGCCGGACACCTCGCCGACCTCTACACGGCCGAGCAGGTGGCCACGCGGGTCTGCGAGCACGCCAGCCGCTGCTGGGACGAAGGCTCGCCGGACCAGGTGGTGGCAACCGTGCTGGCCAAGCACGTCAGCGCGACCCAGGCCGCCCAGGGCGCGGCGACGGCCGTCCAGGTGCTGGCCTCGGCCGGCTCCCGGGACGGGCACACGGTGGCCCGGGCGTACCGGGACGCCAAGCTGATGGAGATCATCGAGGGCAGCAACGAGCTGTGCCGGCTGATGCTGGCGCAGCACGCCCTCTCCGCTCCGGGCACGCCGTGAGCGGGCCCGCGGCCGACGAGACGAGGAAGGACGACATGGCTGCAACCGTCAAGTGCCTGGTCTGGGACCTGGACGGCACCCTCTGGCAGGGCACCCTGCTGGAGGACGGCGAGGTGCACCTGCCGGACGAGGTGCGCAAGGTGGTGATCGAGCTCGACTCCCGCGGCATCCTCCAGTCCGTCGCCAGCCGCAACGACCACGAGCACGCCTGGGCCCGGCTGGAGGCGTTCGGCCTGGCCGAGTACTTCGTCCTGCCGGAGATCGGGTGGGGCGCCAAGTCCGAGTCGGTGCGCCGGATCGCCGACCGGCTGAACTTCGCGCTCAGCACCATCGCCTTCGTCGACGACCGGCCCGCCGAACGCGCCGAAGTGGCCTTCCACCTGCCCGACGTGCGGTGCTACCCGGCCGAGCAGGTCCTCGACCTCCCCGAACTCGCCGAGTTCACCCCCGCGACCAGCACCGTCGACTCCCGGCGGCGGCGCCAGATGTACCAGGCGGGCTTCCTCCGCGAGGCCGAGCGGGCGGCCGCCCCCGGCCCCGACGAGGAGTTCCTGCGCTCCCTGGACCTGCGGATGCGCATCGGCCGGGCGACCGGCGAGGAGCTGTCCCGGGTCGAGGAACTCACCCTGCGCACCAGCCAGATGAACGCGACCGGGGTCCACTACCCGGACGCGGTGCTGCGCGGCCTGATCACCGACCCCCGGCACGAGGTCCTGGTGGTCACCCTCACCGACCGGTTCGGCCCGCACGGCGCGGTCGGCGTCCTGCTGCTGGAGCGGCACCCGGGCCTGTGGCACCTCAAGCTGCTCGCCACCTCCTGCCGGGTCGTCGCCTACGGCGCCGGCGCGACCCTGCTGAACTGGCTGGCCGACGCCGCCGCCCGGTCCGGGGCCCACCTGGTCGCGGACTTCCGGGCCACCGAACGCAACCGGATGATGGAGATCGCCTACCGGTTCGCGGGCTTCGAGGGCCTGGACGAAGCCCCGTGCCCGTGCGCCGACGCCCTCGCACCGGCCGCGGAGGACAGCGGACTCCAGCGCCTGCACCTGATCCCCGGCCCGCGCGTGGTGTCCACCGTCATCAGCGTGGACGCACCCGACCTGAGCACGCCGGAAGGGGGCCCGGGAACGCCGTGACGGCCGCGGGGCCCGGCGCTCCCAGGAGCGCCGGGCCCCGGCCCGTGGTTCGTTCAGAGCTTGCGGACGAGGGTGATCCCGTCGGCCATCGTCAGCAGCGACAGCTCCACCCGGGAGTCCTCGTGCAGCACCCGGTTCAGCGCCCGGACCCCGGCGGTGTCCGGGTCCACGGCGGCCGGATCGGCGACCCGGCCGAAGAACAGGGTGTTGTCGACCACGATCAGACCGCCGGGGCGCAGCAGCGCCAGCGAACTCTCGTAGTAGCGCACGTAGTTGGTCTTGTCCGCGTCGATGAACACCAGGTCGAAGCTCTCCGGCCCGCGCTCCGCCAGCAGCGCGTCCAGGGTCGCGGCGGCATCGCCGATCCGCAGGTCGACCCGCGAGTCGACCCCGTCCCGCTTCCAGAACTCGGCGCCGATGGCCGGCCACCGCTCCTCGATGTCGCAGGACACCAGCACCCCGTCGGCCGGGAGGGCGCGGGCCATGCACAGGGTGCTGTAGCCGGTGAAGGTGCCGATCTCCAGCACCGCCCGCGCCCCCGTCAACCCGACCAGCAGGGCCAGCAGTTGGCCCTCCTCCGCCATCACCTGCATGGCGGTCCCGCCCGGCAGGTCCGCGGTGGTCTCCCGCAGCTCCCTGAGCAGGTCGTCGTCGCGGAGGGAGACCTCCCGGACGTAGGCGAGCAGGTCGCGGGTGGCTGTCGTCTGGTCGGCCATGGCGAAGGGTCCTCTCGGAGGGGATCGGATCGGGGGACATCGGGTCGAAAAAGGTCGGGGCGAAGGCGGGAGCGCGCCGCCGGGAGGTCACCCGGCGCGCATGTACGGGTGGTCGTGCTGCCGCACGGCGACCGCCTGCGCCCGCTCGTGGGCGTAGGCCCGCAGCAGTGCGTCCAGCCGGTAGCGGCCCCCCGCCGGCGCGCCCAGCAGGTTCGCCTCGACCAGGGCGTCCAGGGCCTCCTCGGCCTGCTCCTCGGAGCAGCCGAACATCACCGCGACCCGGCCGGCGGAGACCGAGCTCGTCCCGGCGGCCCCCAGCGCGGTGAACACCTCGGCCGGGTCGACCCCGGCCGGAGCGGTCCGCCGGAGCCCGGCGTGGTCGGCGTCGAGGCAGGGCCGGACGCCGAGGTCGCCCGCGTGCAGTTCGTCCAACAGCCGAGGGGCCTCGGTGAGCCGCCGGGCGAAGTACCCGATGCTCCAGTGCGGGCGCTCCAGCAGCCGGGTCCCCGCGATCCGTATCGCCAGCGGCAGGCCCCCACAGACCGTCAGCACCGTACGGGCCGCCTGCGGTTCGGCGCCGACCCGGGCCGGGCCGACGATGCCGCCCAGCAGCTCCAGCGACCCGGCCTCGTCGAGCGGGCCCAGCTGGAGGGTGTGCGCCCCGTCCAGGTCGGCCAGTCGCCGCCGGCTGGTCACCAGCAGCCGGCTGCCCCCGCTGCCCGGTATCAGCGGCCGTACCTGCGCGGTGCTGGAGGCGTTGTCGAGCACCACCAGCAGGCGGCGGCCCGCGGTGAGCGAGCGGTACAGGCTCTCCCGCTCCGACGCCTCCTCGGGTATCTCGTCCCGGGGCACCCCGAGGTCCGCCAGGAACCGCGGCAGGACCGCCCGGGCGGTCAGCGGCCGCGCGGCTCCGCCGAGATCCGCGTAGAGCTGGCCGTGCACCGAGGAGCCGCGCACGGCGTGCGCCACCTGCAGGGCCAGCGCGCTCTTGCCGACACCGCCCCGGCCGGTCACCACCGCCGTCGCCACCACGCCCGCAGGCATCGGGCCGGTCGTGAGGAAGTGCTGCAGCCTGGCCAGCGCACCGGAGCGGGCCGACAGCGGCAGCGGCACCGAGGGGAGCTGCGCCGGGCTCGGCCAGCAGGATCTGTCCCAGGCGGCGGCCGGCGTCGGCGCGGGGGCGGCCGCCGCCCGGGCCGGCGCGGGCGGCTCCTGCGGGCCGGGCGTACGGGGCCGGTCGTGGACCGAGAGGATGCGCCGGTGGACCTCGCGCAGATCGGCGCTCGGTTCGGTGCCGAGCTGCTCGACGAGCAGCACCCGGGTGCGCCGGTAGAGGTCCAGGGCCTCCGACTGCCGTCCCGAGCGGAACAGCGCCAGCATCAGCTTGCCCACCAGGGCCTCCCGCAAGGGGTGCTTGCGCACCAGCCGCACCAGCTCCGGCACGACCTCGGCGTGCCGCAGCAGCGCCAGTTCCGTGTCGAACCGCAGCTCCATCGTCTGCAGGCGGAGTTCCTGGAGGTAGCGGCCCTCCACGTCGCGCAGCGTCTGCGACGGGATGTCCGCCAGCGGCTCCTCGCGCCACAGGGCGAGCGCCTCGGCCAGCTCGGCGGAGGAGCCCTCCAGGTCCCCGCGCTCGGCCAGCTCCGCCGCGCGCCGGCGGTGGGCCGTGAACTGCCCGAGATCGCTCTCGTGCTCGCCGAGTTCGAGGAGGTAGCCGGGCGCCCGGGTGAGGATCCGGGCGGAGGCGACCTCGCCCAGCGACTGCCGCAGGCGCATCACGTAGGTGCGGACGGTCGCGGCGGCACTCGGCGGCGGGGCGCCGTCCCAGACGTACTCGGCGATCCGGTCGACCGAGATCACCCGGTTGGCGTTGAAGAGGAGCGCTGCCATGACCACGCGTTGCCTCGGCGCGGACACGTGCACCTCACACGTGTTCAACCGGATGGAAAGCGGGCCCAGCAGCAGGAAGTTCAAGGGGAGAGTCCTCTTCGTCACGCGGCCGGCGGGCAGGACTGCCTCCGGCCTCTTGGGGGACCGTGTACGCGTCAACACGGTCCTGTCGGGTCTGCGGGTTCTGTCGGATCCAGGGGGGTGCTTGGAGTGCGGGTCTTGCGCTCGTGCCGGGTCTGCGCTGCGCGACACCGTCGCGACGGTCGGGACCGCCCGCCCGTCCGCCGCGGCTCGCGGCGGTGGCCGACCACCCCGACCGGATCCGCGGGGCGCGGTCCGGTCGGGGTGGTGCCGCCGAGTCGGTGCCAAGTAAATCCCACGGGATTGCTCCGCATCGCAACGTCCTCACCAATCACCGAAGAGATGGCCGGAATTGAACCCGGTCCTGAGCGGATCGATGCGCTCCGGTGAGTACTTGCTGACATTCCGAGCGGTATGGCAGGCTGTCATATGCGGTGCCCGTGAGTGTCCGATCACCGTCGATCGAAGCTCCCTGTATAAGCGCGCACGAGACGGCCCGCCGGTGCGAAGGATGTCCTGCCCGATCACCACACCCCGCCCGTCGGCACTGCGCGGATTTCGAGAAGAGAATGAAAGGCCGACATGACCTCCCTCTCTTTGGACAGCGACCTGTGGTGCCGTCGCTTCCATCCCTCGCCGACGGCCGCGCGCCGACTGGTCTGCTTTCCGCACGCCGGCGGCTCGGCGAGTTTCTACTTCCCGGTGTCCGCCGCACTGCACGGCCCGGTCGACGTCCTGGCCGTGCAGTACCCCGGCCGGCAGGACCGTCGGGAGGAGGCCGGCATCCACGACCTGCACCGCGTGGCCGACGAGGTGTTCGAGGCGCTGCGCCGCTGGGACGACCTCCCCCTGACCCTCTTCGGGCACAGCATGGGCGCGCTCGTCGCCTTCGAGGTGGCCCGGCGGATCGAGCGCGCGGGCGGCCGGGTCGACCACCTCTTCCTCTCCGGCCGCAAGGGGCCGTCCGCGGACCGGCCCGACGCCTCCCACCCGGTCGACGACGAGGGCATCGTGGCCGAACTCAAGGCCATGAGCGGCACCGACGCCCGACTCCTGGAGGACGAGGAGCTGCTGGGGATGGTGCTGCCCGCGCTGCGCGGCGACTACCGCGCGGTGGGGGCCTACCGCGCCGACCGCGACGCCGCGGTCAGCTGCCCGGTCACCGCCCTGGTGGGGGACCAGGACCACTGGGCGCCGGTCCCCGAGGCCGCCCGCTGGCGCGACCGCACGACGGCCGCGTTCGACCTCAGGGTCTTCCCCGGCGGGCACTTCTACCTCACCAGCCGGGCGGACGAGGTGACCGCCGTGCTCCGCGACCAGCTCACCGGCGCGCTGCGCGCCTGAAAGCACGGACGGCGGGGGAGGGGGCGGGGAGTGACACCGTCGGCGACCTCCGAGCAGGTCGGGCCGGGCCGATTCGCCGTCTCCGGGCCGCGAACCGGCCCGCGCCGGTTTCCCGGGCGCACTCCCGCGGGATGCTCGGCGTCAGGATCCGGCCACCTCGCGTTCTCCCGGAATTCCTCGATTCCTGGAAGAGGGAGGGGTGCGCCGTTCCTTCGTCGCCCGTCGTGGGAGCTCCCTGGAGTACGGGCCGGGAAAATCCCTCCCGAAGGCGGTGAATATCCTCCGCCGCTGTGTCGCCGGAGATTTTCCCAGATCCGGATATCGTCTCGATATCGCATCGCGAGACGAGTTGCCGAGCGTCCGCCGGACGCCGGATTCTGCGGCATTGTGCGGTCGGGTTCACTTCTGTCGCACTACGCCCCAGCCGCACCACCGTTCCCTCCTTTCACACCAATTCACAGGAGCTGTCATGAGTCTGGGGTACCTGTTCGGCGGCGGCGTCGGGACCGAGCCGCACGGCCTGGAGCTCTACCGGACCTACGAGGTCGTGCAGGGCTGGTACGAGCAAGTCTCCGCGTGGACCGGGCTGACGGTCGGACAGATCCTGGAGGAGGACCTCCCGACCGCCCAGGAGGAGCGCCAGAGCGTCGGCACGGTCCGCGAAGCCGCCCTCGCGATCGGCGTGCACGACGTGCTCGCCTCGTTCAACCTGCGCCCCGCGGCCATCGGCGGCCTCAGCCTCGGCGCGATGACCGCCAGCTGCCTCGCCGGATCGCTGGGGCGACGGGAGCTGTTCGAGATGCTGGCCGGATCCCGCGACACCCCGGAACCGCCCGCCGAGGACCCGCAGCAGGGCATAGCCATCGCCTTCGGCTCCCTCGCCGACGGCGCCCCCGCCCACCCCGGCGAGAACGTCCCCGGCGTCTACCTGGCGGGCGACTTCGGCCCCACGGTCGACGGCACCAAGCGCATCATGATGCTCGCCGGCCACGCCGAAGCGCTCGGCGCGCTCGCCGCCGAGGCCCCGCCGGGAACGGTCGTCCCGCTCCCCGGCCGCACCATCGCCGTCCACACCCCGCTGCGCCGGCCCTACCGCGACTTCATGGCCCCGCGGATCGACGCGATCCCCTTCAGCGCCCCCGAGCTCCCCCTGCTGTCCTGCCTGGAGTCCAAGGTCCTGCGCACCGCCGACGACGTCAGGGACCTCTTCCAGCGCAACTCCACGGACCCGATCAGCCTGGTCGACGTCTACACCGGGATGAAGGAACAGGGCGTGCAGCTCGGGCTGGTGATGGGCCCCTCGATTCCCGAGGGCATCCTGGCGTTCCCCTTCCCGGTGGTGCACATCGAGCGGCCCGAGCACGTCGAGCAGGCCCTGACCACCGCCTACGAGCTCGGCATCGACCTCACCGGCGCCCCGGCCCTGTCGTGACCGCCACCACCGCCACCGGGACCGACCCGGACGCCCAGATCGCCCGATGGCTGGACACCGACCTCGACGAGTGGACCCGCACCGTGGTCCGGCGGCACTTCGACCCGGTGTCCGGAAGCCCCTACTGGCTCGCGCAGGCCCCCCGGCTGGACTTCGACCCGCGCGACATCACCCGCTACGACCAGCTCGTGGCCTTCGGCTCGTTCCCGCTCGACCGGCTGCGCACGGAGGACCCCGCGGACCTCGTCCCGCTGTCGGTGCCCAGGCCGCTCGTCGGCCGGGTCTGGGACTCCGGTGGCACCACCGGCACCCCCTGCCGGGCGTTCTACACCCCCGACATGCTGCGGCACCGGGCGCTCTGGCGCCGCTGGTCCTTCGTGCGGGAGGGCTTCGCGCCGGGCCGCACCTGGCTGCAGGCCACCCCCACCGGACCGCACCTGATCGGGAACGGCGTCCACGAGGTGTCCGAACTCCACGCCGGCCAGGTGTACGCCGTGGACATGGACCCCCGGTGGGTGAAGCGCCTGATCCGGGCGGGACGCCTTTCCGAGGTCGGCGACTACACCACCCACCTGCTGGAGCAGATCGCCGACGTCCTCGCGCCGGGCCGGGTGCACTACGTCAACACCACCCCGGCCCTCTTCCAGGCCCTCCGCCAGCGCCGGCCCGACCTGGTCGCCGCCCTCGACGGCGTGCGCCTGAGCGGGACCCAGATCAGCGCCGACATGTACCGGACCTTCACCGCCGCCCTGCAGGGCGGGATCTGCGGGCTGACCTACGGCAACACCTTCGGCAACGCGGCCTGCCTGGACATCGAGCGGGACGGCGAACTGATCAGCTACGTCCCGAACTACCCGCAGGTCACCATGGCGGTGGTCGACAAGGCCGACCCCTCGACCCAGGTCGCCCCCGGCACGGTCGGCCAGGTCCGGCTCACCGTCCTCCACGAGGACCTCTTCCTCCCCAACATCCTGGAACGCGACCAGGCCCTCCGTCACCCGACCGACCGCTGGCCCACCGACGGCGTCGCCAACGTCCGCCCCCTCCAGATCGCCAGCTCCTCCCCCGAGGGCCTCTACTGAACCGTCGCCCCACGGCGACGGCGGGCCGCAGGGGGCGCCCGGCCGCGGACTTCGGCGGGCGCCCCCGGGCCGGATGCGGTCAGGAACACGCGGCCGTGCTCACCGGTCCACGCCTCCCATCACCGGGTCGATGCTCGCCACCGCGACGATGACGTCCGCGAGCAGGCCGCCCTCGCACATCGCCGCCATCGTCTGGAGGTTGGTGAAACTCGGGTCGCGGAAGTGCACCCGGTACGGCCGCGTGCCGCCGTCGGAGACGACGTGCGCGCCCAGCTCGCCCCTGGCGGACTCGACCGCCGCGTAGGCCTGGCCGACCGGGACCTGGAAACCCTCCGTCACCAGCTTGAAGTGGTGGATCAGCGCCTCCATGGATTCGCCCATGATCTTCCGGATGTGGTCGAGCGAGTTGCCCAACCCGTCCGGGCCGAGCGCCAGTTGGGCGGGCCAGGCGATCTTCTTGTCGCCCACCATGACCGGGCCGGGGGCCAGCTTGCCCAGGCACTGCTCGACGATCCGCAGCGACTGGCGTATCTCCTCCAGCCGGATCAGGAACCGCCCGTAGGCGTCCGCGGTGTCGGCCGTCGCGACCTCGAACTCGTAGTTCTCGTAGCCGCAGTAGGGGTCGGACTTGCGCAGGTCGTGCGGCAGCCCGGTGGCCCGCAGGATCGGCCCGGTGGCACCCAGCGCCAGGCAGCCGGCCAGGTCCAGGTGGCCGACGTCGACCAGCCGAGCCTTGAAGGCCGGGTTCCCGGTCGCCAGCTTGTCGTACTCGTGCATCCGCGAGCGCAGCAGCTTCACGCCTTCGCGGATCTTGTCGACGGCGCCGGCAGGCAGGTCCTGCACCACGCCGCCCGGCCGGACGTAGCCGTGGTTCATGCGCAGGCCGGTGACCAGTTCGAGGATGTCGAGAACGACCTCGCGGTCCCGGAAGCCGTAGACCATCAGCGTGGTGGAGCCGATCTCCATCCCGCCGGCGGCCAGCGCCACCAGGTGCGAGGAGATCCGGTTGAGCTCCATCATCAGCACCCGGATGACGTCGGCCCGCTCCGGGATCTGCTCGGTGATGCCGAGCAGCCGCTCCACCGCCAGACAGTAGGCGGTCTCGTTGAACAGCGGCATCAGGTAGTCCATCCGGGTCACGAAGGTCGTGCCCTGGACCCAGTTGCGGAACTCCATGTTCTTCTCGATGCCGGTGTGCAGGTAGCCGATGCCGCAGCGGGCCTGTTTCACCGTCTCGCCGTCGATCTCCAGGATCAGCCGCAGCACGCCGTGGGTGGACGGGTGCTGCGGCCCCATGTTGACGATGATCCGCTCGTCGTCGGCCCGCGCGACGGCGTCGACCACCTCGCCCCAGTTGCTGCCGGTGACGGTGTAGACGCGGCCCTCGGTGGTGTCCCGCGCTCCTGACGAATCGTGCTCGCCGCTGCTCATCAGCCGTATGACCTCCGCTCGGGTCGCCGGTGGCGCCCGATGTGCCTGTGTCGCGGCGCGTGATCGGTCACGACAGGACCGCGGCCGTCCGAGCGGTCGCGAATCGGCGGCTCGGGCTCATCGAGTCCAGGATCGCGTACATCTGCGACGAGGCCGAGCGCGGCGAGCCGGAAGGGTCCGAACGAAGTCGTCGCCGGAAGCCGGTCCGACCGGCAGGGAGCGTCATTCCGACCGTGCTGCATGCCCCGGTTGACCTGCGGAGGCACCAGTCCTGCCCGGCGACAGCTCGGATTCTTCGCGGGTGGGGCACGCAGACTACTCCGGCACCGCGTACGCCGCCGGCACTGCCGACTGCCGCATCGGCGGCGGCACCGGCACCTGCGCGTTCACCCCCACCGCCGCCGACGGCGGCAAGAACACCGGCTCGCTCACCCTCACCTGCACCACCACCGTCGGCGGCACCATCCTGGCCGGGCACGTCACGGTCTCCGCAACCACCGGCGGCAACCGTCACCACCTTGGGTGGGCGGCCGCCTCCACCGCCGGTGCCGGCGGTGGCCGGGCCGGTGACGGCCGGTTCGAGGTCGCCGCGCACCGGGACCGGTGCGTACACCTGGCGGGCGGCGCCTCTTCGCCCGTGCTCTCCCGTGGACACCGGTCGGGGCTCGCGGGGTGCGGAGGAGGCGCGCGGGTCGTGGCGCACGCCGTGTGCCGGCGGTGTGATCCGGCCGGTCTGCGGAGGTGTGCATGATCGTGGTCGGTCCGAGGAATGATCACGGCAGCATGGGCGTCATGTGCATGATGATCAATGGGGGCGGGCCGTGTTTGTCGATCGGTTCATCGCGGTGTCGGCGGAGCTGACCGGTTTCAGCGCCGAGGAACTGCGCGCGACCGGCATGGCGGGTGACTATCGGGCCGTGGTGCTGGACCGGGCGGGCGCGGAGCGGCTGGGCCGGCTGGAGGCCGCGGCGGCCGGTGGCTCGGCGGAGCTCCTCCGGGAGCCGGTGCGGGAGTTGGCCCGGGCCGTGGCCCACCTGTGGTACCTCGGGACATGGCCCGGGCTGTCGGACGGGGAGCCCTTCGTGGTCTCGTCGCGCGCCTACGCCGAAGGCCTGGTGTGGCGGACCTTCCACGGGCACGCGCCGGGCACGGTGGCGCAGGGGCACGGCAGTTGGTCCGCCGCGCCGGCCTTCGGGGCCGCCCGCGACGCGGACGCGGTATCGGCGGAGCAGTGGTGAGCGCGCCGGACGCGCGGCACTGGGACGTGATCGTGGTCGGCGCCGGGTTCGCCGGATCCCTGGTCGCCGGGCAGCTCGGTGCGCGGGGCTGGCGAGTCCTGGTCCTGGAGGCCGGCCAGGGCGCACCCGATCCCGAGCAGGGGCATCTCGACGCGGTGGAGTCCTACCGCTCGGCCGTGGCGAAGGTGCCCAACTCTCCTTACGGAGCCGGTCGTTGGATTGACTCGCCGGACGTGACGGATCTCTCCGGCGACACCGGCGGCGGGTTCCGCTCGGACGGGTACTTCGTGCAGCGCGGCCCGCTGCCCTACGCCAGCGGATACCTGCGGGCCAACGGCGGCACCGGACTGGCCTGGACGGGACTCGCGCCGCGCATGCACCCGGAGGACTTCCGCGCGGCGGACTTCGGGCACGGCCGGAACTGGCCGATCGGCTACGGAGACCTGGAGCCGTACTACCGGGCCGCTGAACGGGAGATCGGGGTGGCCGGCGACGTCGACGAACAGCGTGAGGGCGTCGGCCTGCCGTTCCCCGACGGGTACCGGTTCCCGATGCGGTCGATCCCGCGCAGCTACCTGGACGAGGTGATGGCGAAGGCGCTGGACGGCAGGTCGGTGCAGGAGCCGGGCGGGCAGGGCCCGACCCGCCTGCGGGTCGTCACCACGCCGCACGCCCGCAACGGACTGCCCCACCCGGACGCCGACCCCGACGAGCCGGCCGCCGGGCGGCCGTGCCAGGGCCACGCCAGCTGTGTGCCGATCTGCCCGTCCCGCGCCAAGTACACGCCCCTGCGGACACAGGCCCGGTGGGGCCCGTCGGTCACCCTGGTCACCCGGGCCGTCGTCACCCGGGTGCGGATCGCCGGCAACGGCCGGGCCGCCGGTGTCGAGTACCGGGTCTGCCGCGACGACGCCGCCACGCCCGCCACGGCGAGCACGCACACCGCCGACGCCGACCTCGTCGTGCTGGCCGCGCACGCGATCGAGAACGCGAGGCTGCTGCTGGCCTCCGGCGCGGCCAACAGCAGCGACCAGGTCGGGCGCAACCTGATGGACCACCCGGTCCTGCTGACCTGGGGACTGATGCCGCGTCAGATCGGCCCCTACCGGGGCCCCGGTTCGACCTCCGGCCTGGAGGGCTTCCGCTTCGGGGCGGCCAGGGCCCGTCGCGCCCCGTTCCGGATCGAGATCGGCAACTGGGGCTGGAGCTGGGCGCTCGGCCCGCCGGACGGCCGGGTCGCCGAACTCCTGCGCAGCGGCGGCCCGGATGGCCGCGGCCTGTTCGGCCCGCAACTGCGGCGCACCCTGGCCGACCGGATCGGCCGGGAGTTCGCGTTCCAGTTCGAGATGGAACAGGACGCCGACCCGGCCAACCGGGTCACCATCGACCCCCGCCACCGGGACGCGCTGGGCAACCCGCGCCCGGTGCTGCACTACGACCTGTCCGACCACGTCAAACGCGGCATCGTCGCCGCGAAGAGCGTCTCCGACCAGCTCTTCGGCCTGCTCGGCGCCGAGGACCACACCCGCTTCGATGCGGGACCGGCCTGGCCGGGCCACTTCGAGTACGAGGGCCGGTCCTACGCCTACCGGGGCGCCGGGCACGGGGCGGGCACCCACATCATGGGCGACTCGCCCGCGACCTCCGTGGTCGACGAGTGGCAGCGCTGCTGGGACCACCCCAACCTGTACGCCATCGGTTGCGGCAGCATGCCCACCGTCGCCACCTCCAACCCGTCGCTGACCATGGCCGCCCTCGCCCTGCGCAGCAGCGACGAGATCCACCGCGACCTGCTCGCCCGCCGCCGCCCCGGCTCCGTCCGCGGGCCGGGCGGCACTGCCGACCCCGCACTCCGAGGAGCCGACCGCCGATGAGCCCGGACCAGCCGCTGCCCCTGCCGCCCGTCCCTGCGCCGTACCAACTGCCGTTCCACTACGGAGCGTTGCACAACATCGGCCTCGACTGGCTGACCGATCCGGGCCCCGTCCGGGAGGTCCTCGCCGAGCACCACCCCGACCTGGTCGCCGCGGACTTCGACGGGCGCGCCTGCGTCTCGCTCAACTACCAGCTCTACTTCGCCCAGTACCCGAACGGCGGCGGCATCACCCAGGAGATCGAGGTCAACATCGTCGCCCACCCCGCAGGCGCCGTCGGCCGCCTGCCGGAGGTCGGCTACGAGCAGTACGCGCGGGGCTTCGACCAGACCAAACTCCTGGGCATCGCCCGCATCCACGTCCTGTGCGACAACCCGCTCGCCATCGACGCCGGCCGCAGGCTCTACGCCGAACCCAAGTACCCGGCGTGGTTCGAGACCACCATGCCATCCCTCAACGGGCCGACGCACCAACGGACTTGGTCGGTCACCTGCCGACAGGCCGGACTCTCCGAGGACCGTACCGGCATCGACCGTTGGGACCGTGCCCTGTTCTCCTTCGAGGCCGACCTGGCCGGCCTGACCCCCGAGCCCGTCAACAACACCCCCATCACCGGCTACGGCACCGACCCGGTGGGCGGCCTGCTCGCCGGTCCGATGAACGTCTACCAGCCCTACCAGTACCACCTGCTCGACGACACCACCCGCGCCCG
This sequence comes from Kitasatospora sp. CB02891, assembly GCF_002803145.1. Lineage (NCBI taxonomy): Bacteria > Bacillati > Actinomycetota > Actinomycetes > Kitasatosporales > Streptomycetaceae > Kitasatospora > Kitasatospora sp. CB02891. Next base: position 412,421 of record NZ_NNBO01000005.1, read on the forward strand.
GGTCCGACTCACCGTCACCGACCCCGCCGACGGCGTCGGCCGCCACCTCACCGACCTCCTCGCCGACTCCCGCGCCGCCGGCGTCTGGACCTACCAGTCGGCTCCCGTGGCCGCCCACAACCGCCCCTACTACATTCCCGCCAAGGGCTGAGCGAGCGAGAAGACGGCAGGCGGGACGCCGGGCGCCGCCCGCGCCGGGGAGCGGGCGGCGAGCCGGCCGGTCAGCCCGCCCCGACGGCCGGCGCCCGTACCGGCCGACGCGCGTCTCACCCCTTCTTCCCGGCCTCCTCGCCATCCGCCTCGGGCAGCGAGGGCCGCTGAGCGCCTTCGATCCCGGCCCCCACGCGCAGGGTCCGCATCCGGTCCATCAGCCCGTCGAGACGGGTGATCGGCAGCGTTTCGAGGAACGCCGAGAGGTCGCTCCCGCTGATGAACTGCGGAACGGGCGCCTGGGAGATCTCCCTGAGCATCTTGAGCACCATGACGTTCTCCAGGCCGAGCACCTGGATCTCGGACTCCAGCTCCAGCCTCACCCGCCGCCGCTCCGCTTCCACCCGCACCTTGTACCGGCTGCGGTCGACGCCGGGCTGCCCGGTGCCCTGCGCCACCCCTGGCCGCCACCTCCCGAGACACCTCCAACTGCCGCCCGGCCCAAGGCATTCGAGCGCGCCGCAGCGTTCCGGCGACTCGCCGTGGCCTCGCCCCCACGTCCCGCCGTTCACCGCGCGCGTCCGGATCCGTCCCTGCCGCCCGGGCGTCGGGCCCGGCCGGCCTCGGCCGGACCCCGTGCACCCCGCTCGTCACCCGGGTCCCCGTCCGGGCCCGCACCGCCGTCCTGATCGCCGTCGGCGGCGCCACCGCCCTCGCGGCAACTACCGGACTGGCAGCCCCACTTGTCGCATGCGGCCGGCCTCGGCGGCACCGTCCGGGGCAACCTCACCCTGCTTCGGGCCATCGCCGCCCACGGCCACCTCAGGACCGGTGGACGACCGGCAGGACGGCGGGCCGCTGCCTGCTCAGCCCCGGCCGGTCGGCCGGTTCGTCCGGACAGCGACCGGTCCGCCCGTCCCCGGTTTACGGACGGGGCGGCGGGAGTATCGTGGGAAGAAGCCTGCAGGGCGAGCGAGGGAGTTCGACCGGATGGCCCCGGTGCTGGGCGGCGACGTCGCACGGGGCGTCTGTCAGCGGTCGGGCTGAGAGGCTGGAAGGTCTGTGAGACCGGAAGGCGACCTCCACCACCTGATCCGGACAATGCCGGCGAAGGGAGCCCACCTTGCAGGTTTCGCCTGTCCGGGCGAGATTCCTGCCGGACGCGACCAGCGAAGGGGGCGAGCGATCCGAGCGGTCGCGACGGCGCAGCGTGCGGCCTCGACGACAGCGAAGCCGACGAGCCGGCGGTCGGGGCGGCTGCGGTCCGAGCCGTCGGTGGCCGGGTAGACCTGCACCACCTCGCGGCCGGGACGCTGCCCGGTGTTGCACGCTCGGAAGGAAAACTCGACGAGCTCTTCGGCAGAGCCGTCCGCGAGGCGTACCTCGACGCTCTCGGAGGACCAGGTCGTGCAGCCGCCGCCGGTCCCGAACCAGTACGCGGGTACGCCGGCCCGGCGCTGTCAGGCCCGGTAGCCGATGAACAGGTCCTCGGAGTAGTCGAGTTGGCCTTCGGTCGGCACGGCCTCCCGGACCGGGCTGTCGGCCTCATCGGCGGGCCAGGTGGTGGGCAGCCGGCCGCCCGGGTCGACCGTGCCGAGCAGTACGTCGACGAGCGCCTCGCGGGCCTGCTGGCCGGGGAACCAGCAGATCAGTGCGGACGCCATCTCCTCGCGCCACGGCATCAGTACCGGGGCGCCCGCGTCGACCACGACCACGGTGCGCGGGTTGGCCGCGGCGACCCGGGAGACCAGTTCGTCCTGGCGTCCGGGCAGTTGCAGGTCGGCCCGGTCCATGTCTTCGCTCTCCACTTCCTCTTCCTCGGTGGTGCCGACCACGACCACGACCATCGCGACCTCGGCCGTGCGGGCGGCCTCGACGGCCTGCTCGATCAGCTCGCGTCCGGGGAGACGGTCGGCGCGGCGTGGCCGAGCGAGAAGGAGACCGGACCGAAGCTCGTCCGCGAGACAGGCACCGAACCGTGACTGACCGGAGCGGCAGATGTCGCCCCGTAAATCTGCGCCTTTTCCGGCGCCTCGCCGTGTCCGTGGCCGGACCGGAAGCGGACCGCCGACCGCCGAGGTGCTTTCGCGTGGAGTGGCAGGCTGGACGTGGAGCGTGACGGTCGCGCCTCGCGGCTGTCGTCAGGGGTGGTTGCCGGTCGGGCGCCGGGAGGAGACTGTCGGGGAGGGGCTGCGCGACGTGGCCGAGCGGGCGGGTTCGGTGTTCCGAGCGAGACGGGAGCCGACCGATGTCGGATACCGGTGTTGGTGAACTGCGGGCTTTTGTCGGTGAGTTGGCGGGTCTGGTCCGGCTCGCCGCAGAGGCGCTGGACGGCGCGACCGCAGCGCTGACGGCCGAGGTCGGCGCGGCGGACGGGGTGGTGCGGTCGGAGAAGGCGCTGGCGGAACTCCGCGGGCGGATCGAGGAGGACGCGGGTGCCGCGCCCGCCGGGTTGCAGGCCGTGGTGGCCGGCGTTCAGGTGGGCCGCGAGGTGGAGTGGCTGGGGGTGCTCGCCCAGCGGCTGCTGGAGGTGGCCTGGTCGCGGCAGGACCGCGAGCCGTTTCCGGAGCAGCTGCTCACGAGCCTGCGAGCCGTCGCCGACCAGGCCGTCGGTCTGGTCGGCAGGGCGGCCGACGTCCTGGAGCAGGCCGCACCGGAGGCCGTCGCGGACCTGCTGTCGGACGTGCCCGGGACGGTCCGGCGGCAGCGCCTGTTGTACGAGGGGCTGCTCGCGGCAGAGGCTCCGGTCGACGTCGGCACCGCCGCCGACCTGGTCCTGCTGTCCGGGCACTACCAGCAGTGCGCGGAGCACGCCGGTGCGATCGGGCGGTACGCCCTGCTGTTCACCGGCCCCGCGTCGCCGGGACGGGGCCGGAGCTAGGGCGGAGGTGGACCGGCGGTCGCCGTCGCGTCGGCGAGCAGTCGTCGTGTCGCGGCGTGCCGGACGGCTCCGCGGTGGGTCACCACCATGGCGTCCTGCACCGGATCGGTCGGATCGACGCGGAGCCCGTCGCGCCGGGTCAGGTGGGTCAGCAGCGCCAGCACGTTGTGCGCGTACGCCTCCGAGGCCGTCCCGGGGACCTGGGCGGCGAGTTCACCGGCGCCGATGACGATCACCCCGTCGCCGACCAGCGTCGTGGCGCCGGGCCGGGCGCACTCGAGGTTGCCCTGCGCCCAGCTGTCTGCGGGGGCGGGGACGTGCGCGGGCCCGGCCGTCAGGTCGACCAGGACCGAGCCGGGGCGCATGGCCGCCACCGCGTCGGTGCGCAGCAGCATCGGCGGCTCCCCGCCGGGCACGTCGAGTGCGGTCACCACGAGGTCGAAGTGGGGCACGACCGCCGCGAGCACCTCGCCCAGCGCGGAGCGGCGGTGCGCCAGCGTGTCGCACAGTTCCAGGTCGCCGGCCACCGGGTCGAATCCGGGCAGGGCCACCAGCTCGGCACCGAGTGCGAGGGCCTGCGCCCGCTCCTGGCGGCGCAGTTCGACGACCTGTACGCGGGAGCCGAGGCGGCGGGCGGTGTCGACGGCCTGGAGCCCCTCGGGCCCGGCGCCGACCACCAGCGTCCGGACCGGCTCGAACGCCGTGTCCGCCGTGCCCCAGGGCGGCAGGCACCGGCCCAGCCGTTCGGCCGCGAGCAGCACCGCCCGGTAGCCGGCGATCCGCGCCTGGGACGTCGTGGCGTCCATCGGACGGGCCGCGGGCAGCCGGGTGTCCGCCAGGTCGAGGCCGATCGCGGTGACCCCCCGGTCGGCCCACTGCCCCACCGGGCGGGGGATCGCGGCGGGGCGCAGGAGGGCGATCAGCAGCTGCCCGGGGCGCAGGTCGTGCAGTCGGTCGAGGGCCGGCGGATGCACCCCGAGGAGCACGTCGGCGCGGTGCAACAGCTGCGCGTGTCCGGCGAGTTCGGCTCCGGCCGCGAGGTACGCCTCGTCGTGCAGCCAGGCCTGGGCGCCGGCGCCTGGCTCGATCAGGACCGTCAGCCCGAGCCGCCCGACGGCGGGAACCACGTCGGGCACCAGGGCCACTCGTCGCTCGCCCGGCACCGTCTCCCGGAAAACGCCGACGGTCCGGGGTGCTCCGGTCTCCATGTGCGTCTCACCGCCCTCCGGGGCTGGCCGTATGTTCAGTATGTCCTTGTTTGCGACCCCGGCTCCTCCGGGCGGATACTCGACGAGGGGCGCCGTCGGGCGTGGCCCGCCGAACCTGCGTCCCGAGGCGGCGGAAGGGACCGAAATGCCCGGCCGGGGCTGGCAGTTCTGGGTGGACCGCGGCGGCACCTTCACGGACGTGGTCGCGCTGGCGCCCGACGGCCGGCTGATGACCCGCAAGCTGCTCTCGCACGACCCGGCCCGCTACCGCGACGCGGCCGTCGCCGGCATCCGGGCCCTGCTCCCGTCCGGCGACGAACGAATCGAATCGGTGCGGATGGGCACCACGGTGGCCACCAACGCCCTGCTGGAGCGAGCGGGTGAACCGACCGCGCTGGTGGTGACCCGGGGCTTCGCCGACGCGCTGCGGATCGGCTACCAGAACCGCCCGCAGATCTTCGCCCGGGAGATCACCCTCCCCGAACCGCTGTACGCCCGGGTGATCGAGGTGGACGAACGGATCACCGCCGACGGCACGGTACTGCGCCGGCCCGACCTGGACCGGCTCGAAGCGGAGCTGCGCCAGTGCCGGAGGGACGGCATCGACGCGCTCGCGGTGCTCTGCCTGCACAGTTACCTGCACCCCGCGCACGAGCGGGAGATCGGTCGGCTGGCCGAGCGGCTCGGCTTCGGCCAGGTGTCACTGTCCAGCGAGGCAAGTCCGCTGATGAGACTGGTGCCGCGCGGCGACACAGCCGTGGCCGACGCCTACCTCTCGCCCGGCCTGCGGCGCTACGTCCGGCAGGTGGAAGGGGAGTTGAGCGGCGTACCGGTGATGTTCATGCAGTCCAACGGCGGTCTCGCCGCGGCCGGCCACTTCCGCGGCAAGGACGCGATCCTGTCCGGCCCGGCCGGCGGCATCGTCGGCATGGTGCGGATGTCCCGACTGGCCGGATTCGAGCGGGTGATCGGCTTCGACATGGGCGGCACGTCCACCGATGTGTCGCACTACGCGGGCGAGTTCGAACGGGTGGTGACCACCGAGGTCGCCGGGGTGCGGCTGCGGGCGCCGATGCTGGCGATCCGTACGGTGGCGGCCGGCGGCGGCTCGGTGCTGCGCTTCGAGGGCGGGCGGCTGCGGGTCGGCCCGGACTCGGCCGGCGCCGACCCGGGGCCCGCCTGCTACCGGCGGGGCGGGCCGCTCACGGTCACCGACGCCAACCTGCTGCTCGGCCGGATCCAGGCCGAGCACTTCCCGCGCGTCCTCGGGCCGGACGGCGACCAGCCGCCCGATCTCGACCTGGTCCGCCGTCAATTCACCGTCCTGGCCGACCGGATCGCCGCGGACTCGGGGACGAGTTGCTCGCCGGAACAGGCCGCGGAAGGCTTTCTGCGGATCGCGGTCGGCAACATCGCCAACGCGATCAAACGGATCTCGGTGCAGCAGGGCCACGACGTCACCAGGTATGCGCTGACCACCTTCGGCGGCGCCGGCGGCCAACACGCCTGCATGGTGGCCGAGGCGCTCGGCATCCGCACGGTGCTGGTCCCGCCGATGGCCGGGGTGCTCTCCGCACTCGGCATCGGCCTGGCCGACACCACCGTGCTGCGCGAGCACGCCGTCGAACGCCGGTTGGAGGCCGAGGCCATGGCGGACCTGCGCGCACTGTCCGAGGAACTGGCGGCGGGCGCCACGTCCGAGCTGCGGGAGCAGGGGATCGCGCCGGACCGGATCCGGCTGGCCCGCCGGGCCCGGCTGCGGTACCACGGCACCGACACGACCCTGGACGTCGTTCTCGGCGAACTCCACGACATGGAGGGGGAGTTCAAGGAGCGGCACCTGGCCACCTACTCCTTCCTGATGGACCGTCCGATCGTCGTCGAAGCCCTCGCGGTGGAGGCCACCGGCCTCACCGAGCAGCCGGACCTGGGCGCGCCGCAGGTCCACCGGAACGGACCTGCCGTGCGCCCCGCCGTCCGGATGGCCACCGGCGGCCGGTGGCGCGAGGTGCCGCTGCTGCAACGCGAGTGGCTGCGCCCGGCCGACACCGTCACCGGGCCGGCCGTGATCGCCGAGGCCGGTGCCACCACGGTGGTGGACGACGGCTGGCGCGCCACCGTCACCCCCGCCGGCCACCTGCAGATCGAGCAGATCGCCGACCGGGCCGGGCCCGCGGTCACCGCCGAGGCCGACCCGGTGCTGCTGGAGGTGTTCAACAACCTCTTCATGGCGATCGCGCAGCAGATGGGAGCCCGGCTGGAGTCGACCGCCCAGTCCGTCAACATCAAGGAGCGACTGGACTTCTCCTGCGCACTGTTCGACCCGCAGGGCAACCTGGTCGCCAACGCCCCGCACATCCCGGTGCACCTGGGCTCGATGGGCACCACCGTCAAGGAAGTGCTCCGCCGCCGCGGGCCGGAGATGCGGCCGGGCGACTCCTACGCCGTCAACGACCCCTACCACGGCGGCACCCACCTGCCCGACATCACCGTCGTCACCCCGGTCTTCGACCCGGCCGGCCGCGAGATCCTGTTCTTCGTCGCCTCCCGCGGGCACCACGCCGAGATCGGCGGGATCACCCCCGGCTCGATGCCGGCGACCAGCCGGGAGATCGAGCAGGAAGGCGTCCTGTTCGACAACTGGCTGCTGGTGGCGGACGGCCGGCTCCGCGAGGCCGAGACGCTGCGCCTGCTCACCGACGCACCCCACCCCTCGCGCGACCCGGCCACCAACCTCGCCGACCTGCGGGCCCAGATCGCCGCCAACCGCAAGGGAATCGACGAAGTCAACGCGATGGTCGCGCAGTTCGGACTCGACGTGGTCCAGGCCTACATGCGGCACGTGCAGGACAACGCCGAACGGGCAGTGCGCGAGGCGATCGGCGAACTCGCCGACGGCTCCTACCGGTACGAGACCGACACCGGCGCGGTGATCGCGGTGCGGATCCGGGTGGATCGCCGCCGACGCACCGCCACCGTGGACTTCACCGGCACCTCGGCCCAACTCGACAGCAACCTCAACGCGCCGTCCGCCGTGGTGAACGCCGCGGTGCTGTACGTCTTCCGCACCCTGGTGGCCGACGACATCCCGCTCAACGACGGCTGCCTGCGCCCGCTGCGGATCGTCGTCCCACCCGGCTCGATGCTCGCCCCGCGCCCGCCGGCCGCCGTCGCCGCCGGCAACGTCGAGACCTCACAGGCCGTCACCGGCGCGCTCTACGCCGCCCTCGGCCTCCAGGCCGAGGGGTCCGGAACGATGAACAACCTCACCCTCGGCAACGACCGCCACCAGTACTACGAAACCATCGCCTCCGGCGCCGGCGCGGGCCCCGACTTCGACGGAGCCGCCGCCGTCCAGACCCACATGACCAACTCACGGCTGACCGACCCGGAAGTCCTGGAGTGGCGACTGCCCGTCCTCCTCGACGAGTTCGCCGTCCGGTCCGGCAGCGGCGGAACAGGCCGCCATCGGGGCGGTGACGGCGTGGTGCGGCGGATCCGCTTCCGCGAGCCGATGACGGTCAGCATCCTGTCGAGCCACCGCCGCGTCCCCCCGTACGGCATGGCCGGCGGCGCACCCGGCGCCCTCGGCTCCAACCGGCTGCTGCGCCGGGACGGCACGGTCGAGCCACTGGCCGGCTTCGCGACCGTGCACGTCGAGCCGGACGACGTGCTGGAGGTCGAGACCCCGGGCGGCGGCGGATACGGCGAGCCGGAACCACCGGAGCGGCCCGTCCGCAGAGGTGCGTAGCGGCCGTCAGTCCTCGGTGCGTACGACCACGACCGGGCAGGGCGCGTGCTGCACGCAGTACTGCCCGACGGAGCCCAGCAGCGGGCCTTCGAAACCGCCGCGGCTGCGGTGCCCGACGACCAGCAGGGCCGCCCGCTCCCGGGCGGCGGACAGCAGGACCCAGGCCGGGGTTGCCCTTCTCGACCCTGAGCCGGACGTCCACCGGCGGTCGAGCGCCCACGGCCTTCTCGACGCTCTCGGCAAGGGCCTTCCGTGCCGGCTGCCCCAAGCGACTCGGCGCCGGCGGGGGTGCGCAGGCCGGTGCGGCGGCCGAGCAGGTCGTACGAGAAGGCAGTGACCCGGCCGAGAGTCAGCACCCGGCCCGCGCCGTCGTGGGTGTACCGGGTGACCCGGTCGCCGGCGTGCATTTCGACGGTGCGGTCCTGGGCGTCGCGGACGTACTCGACGCGCTGCCCGGCGGCGTTGGTGGGGGCGGCCAGGACGCCGGTCAGGTCCCGCAAGTAGCGGACGGTGCGGCCGGCGAAGTCGGTCTCCCGATCACGCCGCCGGTGGGGTCGTGCTGGTGTGTCCAGCGATCGCCGACCGGGTTGCTGACGGCGGTGAGCCGCAGCTGGCCGTCGGGACGGCGCGCGGTGGTGATCGAGATCGAGGTCGTTCTGGATCCTCGGCCGCGTCCCCGTTCGCCGGGCGGGGCGGGGCGCGCACGGTCGTGTTTCGGCGTGAGGAACGGGATTCGCGCCATGATCCGGGTTCCGGAGGCCGGATCCGGATCATGTGCTCTCGACAATCGTCAACTCGCTGAGGTGCGTACCTGGTCAGCCGGTCTTGGCGAGGTTCTTCTCGAACGCGGCGAGGTAGTTGGGGAGGTGGTGGTCCCTGATGCCGTCGGTCTCGGGGGCGAACATGTCCTGGCGGAAGCCCTTGCCCCGGTCCATCAGTCCGGTGATGAACGGCATGGCCTCGTGGAGGTTTCCGTCCGCGTCGAAGTAGCGGAGCGCGTCGACGTGGGTGAAGACCGGCTCGGGCGGGAGTTGGGGGACGATGTCGTTGTTGTTGACGAAGCGGTAACAGCGGTTCCTGAAGGCCGCGTTGTGGGCGTCGGCGAGGAGGCGTTCGCAGGTGCGGGGCTGGCCGAAGGTGTAGACACCGTCGGGGAGTTGGTGGGGATCCTCGAAGTACCAGTTGGCGCCGGCCAGCATGGCGAGGGCGCCGCCGAGGCTGTGGCCGGTGAACCAGACGCTCTGCCCGTCGGTGCGCAGTTCCTGGACGGTGTCGCGGATCCGGGGGTAGACGGACAGCAGGGCCTGGTGGAAGCCGTAGTGGACGAAGCCCTTGTCGGCCGGTCCGGGGACGGGCGGAGTGTTGACGTCGGTGAGCCAGTCGTAGATCTTCAGGACCTCGGTGCCGCGGAAGCCGGTGACGATCATGCGGTCGCTGGCCATGGTGTAGGCCTGGGTGTCTTCGATCGGGAACGGCATCCGGTGCGTCGACTCGAAGTGGCGTACCTCGTCGAAGCCCCAGGCATGGGCCTTCTCCTCGATGCCGGCCCGGTCCAGCACGGCCAGCCCGGCGGCCTGCGCCATCCAGTAGGCGTGGGGGAGGGAGTAGCGGGTCGTCGAGTGGTCCAGGGCGGGGATGGCCATCGGTGTCCTCCAGGAAGCGGGCCAGTGGGTCGCTCAGCAACCCATTCCCGCATACGAACGAAGAGGAGTCGGCGGCGCTGGAGGCCATTCGGACGGACGCAACCACCACGGAGTCGCGGGCCGCACCGACCGCGAAGGAGCCGTCCCGGCACCCGGAAACCCTGGTTCGCGACACCGATCACGGGCTCGGCCACCTGTCGCACCGGCCGGCCCGACCGAGGCGGAACCGCATGACAGTCGGTCAGGCCACTGAACCGGCATCGGCCAGGGCCGCATCGGGCCCACCCCGGAGAGGCCGCGTGACCTGCGACAGCGCATTCGGCGTTCCGGCGGGCCAGGGGTCTCATGCTCCGCCGCATCCGCCGTGGGGGCTCGGGCGGATGTCCGCTCTCAGCTGCCTGTCGCCGTGTCGAGCAGGCGGCCAATCGGCAAGACAGCCGGCGCCCGGGGACGAGGGCCGCAGGGTCAAGTCCTGTCGTCCTGACAGCGTGTTCGCAGGTCGGAGGCCGTTTCCGCTTGAGTGGCGGAGGCGGACTTTCTGTTGTGGCGGCCGCGGTGGTCGTGAGCGTGCGTTCACATCGCTCGGCAGGGGCACTCCGCAGGACTGGGTCGCTCCGGCGCAACCACAGTGCGGCTGTCGGGTGGGCGATGCTCCGTCAAGGGAATCATCGGATTCCGACTGTGCCGGTTTCACGCGCCCTTCCGATTGCCTGTCCCGCGCCGGGAAGGCCCCGGCCGGCCAGGACTGTCGTCGGGCCGCTCCGTTGCGGGGGTGTGCCCGGAGGCACCGGCAGGTCGGC
>NZ_NNBO01000005.1:423007-511112 GCF_002803145.1 Kitasatospora sp. CB02891
GCCCGGAGGCACCGGCAGGTCGGCGCCGCGGCGTGGGGTGCTCGTGTCGGACCGCGACTTCCGGCTGTGCCGGTGTCGCGCGCCCTTCCGATTGCCTGTCCCGCGCCGGGAGGCCCCGGCCGGCCAGGACTGTCGTCGGGCCGCTCCCTTGCGGGGGTGCGCCCGGAGGCACCGGCAGGTCGGCGCCGCGGCGTGGGATGCTCGTGTCGGACCGCGACGGCCTCGTCCTCCTTCAGCCGGTCCTCGGTGGGCCCGGTCGGGTCTCTGGCCGTCGCCGTCGGACCGGTCGCGGCGGCCGCCGCGGACGTCGCTCGTGGACACCGGCGGCGACAAGCATCGCCGGCCCGACCATGAGCCGCAGGACGAGCGAGAGCACCCGCCCGCCGAGGCCTGCGTCGCTGTCGGAGTACCGGATGCTGCGCGCACCTTCGACGAATCCGGCGCCGTTCCAGAATCCGTGCAACGCGCCGGACCGAGACCGTCGGCGCTTCAGCAGTGCGGTTTTCGCTCGGGTTCCGGCGGGCGCAGCTCGGCGGCCGACCGGACAACCCTGGGCGTCGGCGGTGCCGGCGAGCCTGGCGCGATCGCACCCGTATGGGTGATCATGGCGTGACGCCGCGTCATATTCCTTTGCCGAGAGGGTGTTCACGATGTTGGTCGACTGGCCCGCCGAGACGTTCGTGCTGCGTCTGCACCGCATTCCCGGTCTGGTGGCGGGTGCCGCGGCGGGGAGCCCGGAGGGCGCCCCGGTGGTGCTCGCGCCCGAGACCGGCGGCGAGGGCGAGCAGTGGGTGGCCGAGCGGTTCCGGGTGATCAACCACCGGATCCGGCACGTCGCCACCGGCCTCTACCTGACCGCCGAGGGGACGAGCCGGGGCGCAGCGGTCACCCTGCGGCCCAAGTTCTCCGACAGCGGCAGTGACCCCTCGTACTGGCGGCAGGCGTGGCGGGCTTTCGTCCAGCGCGACACCGGTCGGCTGATGGCCCTCCACGACTCCTCCAACTGCCTGCTCGGCCTTGCCGATCCGGCTGCCGAGCGGCCGGGCGGGCCGCTGGTGCTGGAGAAGGGCGCCGGGGCCGAGGACCGGTCCTGCACCGCGTGGGCGCCCGCGCCCGTCCCGGCGCCGGAGCCCGCACCCGCTCCGGTGCCGAAGGCCACCGACCTCCCGGTGGGGACGGGTCGGGTCCGGGTGCCGGCCCGCCGCTACGAGAAGCACGTGCGGACCATCGAGCAGATCTTCGACGAGACCAGCTTCCGGGAGGTCCCCGGCGAGCTCCTCGTCCCGGGCGCCCGCATCGAGACCTTCGACTTCGACCAGTACTCCCAGGGCGACTGGTACCAGGAGGGGCGGGAGGGAAGTCTCGTGACCTTCACGGACAGCTACGACACGCCGGGCGCCGTGCGCAGGGCCTTCCACCGGCTGCCGGGGGAGCCCGTTCGCTACGTGAGCTCCGAGGAGGTCGACGTCCACTACGTCCCGCCGAAGCTCGTCGCCCGCACCAACTTCCCCGCGGCCCTCTTCGACGACTACAGCGGCGCCCTCGTCCGGACGCCGTACCGGCTGGCCAACGGCCACGGCTTCTACAACCGGCCCGAGCGCCGCGAGGGTCTCTACTTCCCCAAGCGCGACGGCGCGGGCACCGTCGTGCAGTGGAACAAGACCTGGATCGCGGACAACGACACCAGCTCCAAGGTGTTCCTCTGCTTCGACGGCCGCTACTTCATCGACCAGATGGACATCACCTGGGCCGAGGACGAGAAGAGCTGAACCGGCGTCCCGCCGACCTCGGCTGCGGCGAGACTGTCGCGCCGTGGTGCGGGGCGCGAGTTGGCCGACTGGGGCCGCCTCAAGCAGACCCGGGCCCTGACGGGCACCCCCGCGACGTTCAGGGCACTGTCGGCCGAAGGTCGCGACACCGCGGAGTCCACCGTTGCTGCGGACACGGTGCTGCGGCGACGGTGGGCGTGGCCGCAGAGATGTTGTAATGTGCATGCATTGTCGGTTGCCTGCGGAAGCCGGGAGTGGGGGATCACTTCGCACTCACGCGCAGGCGGGAACTTCCTCACGAGGTGGGCTACGGCGTGGGCACGGCTGGCATCGACATCGTCCGGCTGTTCCGGAAGCACTCATCCGCCGGACGGGCCCGGGGCGGCGCAGTCGCCGCTCGGCGTCGCGCTCCAGAGTGGCGCGGCATGGTGACCACGTGATTCGGGACCTCGACGGCGGAGCAGCGGGCCGTGGCGAGCGGTTCCCGCTGGTGGGACGGCGGCGCGAGCTCGACCGGCTGCTGACCGCGGTACGGAACCCGCCCGCGGTCGTGCTGGTCGAGGGCGAGGCCGGGATCGGCAAGTCCCGCCTGGTCCGCGAAGCCTCCGCCGCGCTGCGCGCCGAGCGGTACCAGGTGCTGACCGGCTTCTGCCACCCGCTGCGCGAGCCGCTCCCGTACGGGCCGGTGGCGGACGCGCTGTGCAGGGCCGACCTGGCGGACGCCCCGGCCTTCCCGCCCAGCGCCGGCGCGCTGGCCCCGCTGCTGCCCGATCTGGCCGACCGGCTCCCGCCGCCTCCCCCGTCGGCCGACCCCGCCGGCCGGCGCTTCCAACTGCTCCAGGCCGTCCGGTCGTTCCTGACTGCGCTCGGGCCGACCGTCCTGGTCGTGGAGGACCTGCACTGGACGGACGAGGCCACTCGTGATCTGCTCCTGCTGCTCGCGCGCGACCTGCCGCCGCAGCTCAGCCTGGTGCTCACCTATCGGGCCGAGGAGCTGCGGCCGGGGAGTGCTGTGCTCGGCGCCGCCTACAGCCACCCGCCCGGCACCGGCGGCGCCGTCGTCCGGCTCGGCCCGCTGCTGGAGTCCGAAGTCCAGGAGCTGGCGGCCGCCGCCCTCGGTCCGCACGCCACTGCCGCCCTCGGCGCCGTCCTCCACCGGCGGAGCGAGGGCCTGCCGCTGGTCGCCGAGGAGGATCTGATCACCCTCGCCGAGCACCGCAGTACCCGTGGCCACACCGAGGCGGTCGAGCGGCTGCGGGCGGCCGATGCGCCGCGCGGGCTGCGCGAGGCGATCACCCAGCGACTCACCGGACTGTCGCCCGCCGCCGCGTCGATCGCGGGGGCGGCCGCGGTGCTCGCGGTCCCCGCGTCCGAGGAACTGCTGACCGCCCTCGCCGGTCCGGACGCGGAGCAGGGCGCCGATGCGCTGATCGAACTGCTCCGGGCGTCGGTGCTGCGCGAAGCGGAACCGGGCACGTACACGTTCCGGCACGTGCTCGCCCAGCAGGTCGCGTACCAGTACGTGCCCGCCCCCGTCCGGCTCCGGCTGCACCGGCGCGCGATCGAGGTGCTCCAGGCCCGCACTCCGGTCCCGTTGGTGCAGATCGCGCACCACACCCTCGCCGTCGGCGACCTGGCCGGCTGGCTGCTGCGGGCGCAGGAGGCCGCGTACCAGGCGATCGCCGTCCGCGACGGCGGCACGGCCGCGACGCTGCTGCACCAGGTGCTCGACCGGCCCGAACTGGAGGGCGAGGCGCGTTCCCGGGCGGCCCTGGCACTGGCCGGGGTCGCCGCCACCAGCCTCGACTTCCGAAGCCACGCCGGGCTGCTGCGCCGACTCCTCGACGACCGCCGGCTGCCGCCGGAGACCCGCGGCGAGATCCGGCTCCGCCTCGGCATCGGCCTGCTGAACGAGAACGCCGTCCGCGCCGCGTTCGAGGAGGTCGAGCAGGCGGCCGCGGAGCTGGCGGCCTGCCGGCCCGAGCTCGCCGTCCGGGCGATGGTCGCCCTGGCCCTCAAGGAGGCCGAGGGGCCGCAGTACACGCGTGCCTGGCTGGAGCGTGCCGAGGACACCGTCCGCGGGAGCGGCAGCGAGGTGCTGAGGGCCACGGTGCTCGCCACCCGTCTCACCTTGATGACCTGTCAGGGAGACTCGACGGTCTGGGAGTTGACCGAGCGACTGCCACGCCACGCCGAGGACCCCGAGCTGCTGGGGCAGACCGCCCGCGCCCTGCTCAACGTCGCCGACACCGCCACCTATCTGGGCCACGACCGGCGGGCCGCCGCGCTGGCCACCGAGGCCCGGCAGCTCGGCACGCGTGGCGCACGGCCCATCGCCGCCTTCCTGTCCCGCGCCGTCCTGCTGCGGCAGGACGCCCTCGCCGGCCGGTGGGAGGGACTCCAAGGACGCCTCGACTCCCTCATCGAGGAGTACCCGACCGGGGCGAGCCTCCGCGCCGAGCGGGCCATCCTGGCCGGCAGCCTCGCCGCCGCCCGGGGGCAGCGCACCGCAGCACTGGAAGCCTTCGGCGAGGCCCTCGCTGCCGGTGTCGACCAGCTGCTGGTGGGCTTCGAACTGCGGGCCGCCGCCGGCCTGAGCTCGCTCCACCTCGCCGCCGGCGACGGTCCCCGCGCCCGGGCGGTCGCGGAGAAGGCCGTGGGTACCGTGCGCCGTGCCGCCGCGTGGCCACGGGCGGCCGGCCTGCTGTCGGCCGCGGTCGAGGCGGCGCTGGCCTGCGACCGGCGGGGGGCCGCCGAGCAGTTGAGCGCCGAGATCGAGCGCGGACTTCGCGGGTGCGACGCCCCGGCGGCCGCTGCCGACCTGGAGGTCGTCCGCGGCTTGCTGCTTCAGGAGCCCGACCCCGGTTCCGCCGCCGGGCACTTCGCCGAGGCGGCGCGCAGGTGGCGGGAGATCGGCCGCCCCTACGAGACCGCCCGCGCCCTGGAACGGGAGAGCGAAGCACGTCGTCGCACCTTCGCCGGGACGGCGGTCGAGCCCCTCACGGGAGCCCTGGCGCTCTTCACGGACCTCGGGGCCACCGCCGACGTCGCGCGGTGCGAGCAGGTCCTGCGCGACCTCGGCCTCGTCCGCCGCGGTCCCGGCCGCCGGGGGTACGGCAGCAGCCTCTCGCCGCGTGAGCACCAGGTCGCCGGACTCCTCACCGCCGGAGCCACCAACCAGCAGATCGCCGAGGCCCTGTCCCTGTCGCCGCGGACGGCCGAGAACCACGTCGCCAAGGTGCTGAAGAAGCTCGGCACCAGCCGGAAGCGGGTGGCGGCCGTCTACTCTCCGGGCCCGGCCGGCGGCTGAGCCCCCCGCAGCGCGATGACCGCCGTCCGGGGGCCGGACGGCGGTCACTGTGCGAACCGCGGCGGACGGGCGCAGGCGCGCCGCCGCGGCGGGACCCGGTGCCGGACGGCCCCCTCGACCACCCGGACCCGGGAGTCGTCGGGCGAGTTCGCCCCGTTCCTTGTCAGGCCCGCGAACACCGCGGCGGCAGCTGCCGACGGCCGGTGTCCGGTGAATCACGCCCGGGGGGTCAGGCGGGCAGGCCGACCGCCCGTCCGCCGTTGCGGCGCTGCTGGATGACGACGGCGGCGACCAGCAGGGCGCCCTGGGCGACGTTCTGCCAGAAGGCGTTGATCCCCTGGACGGTGAGGCCGTTCTGGAGAGCGCCGAGCAGGGCGACGGCGAGCAGGGTGCCGCCGATGGTGCCCTTGCCGCCCTTGAGGGCGCAGCCGCCGAGGGCGGCGGCGGTGATGGACTGCAGTTCGAGCCCTTCGCTGCCGGAGACGGGCTGGCCGGAGCCGGTACGGGCGGTGAGCAGGATGCCGGCGAGGGCGGCGACCATGCCGGACAGGGCGTAGGCGGAGACCAGGTACTTGTTGAGGTTGATGCCGGCCAGGCGGGCGGCGGTGTCGTTGCCGCCGATGGCGTAGATGTTGCGGCCGATGTCGGTGTAGGTGAGCAGGAGGTGGACGGCGACGGCGGTGAGGACGAGCAGCCAGACCATGGTGGGCAGGCCGGCGATCCTGCCGCGGCTGAGGAAGACGAAGACGGGGTCGTTGAGGACGTAGCCCTGGGCGCGTCCGCCGGAGACGAGCTGGGCGACGCCCTTGTAGGCGGCGAGGCCGGCCAGGGTGGCGATGGTGGGGTTGACCCGGCCGTAGATGATGACCGCCCCGTTGAACAGGCCGATGCCGGCGCCGATGGCGACGGCCGCGCCGATGCCGAGGTAGGGGTTGGCGCCGGTGGAGGTGAAGACCATGGCGCTGACCACGGAGGCCAGGCCGGCCTGGGAGCCGACGGAGATGTCGAGGCCGCCGCAGATGATGACGACGGTCTGCACCACGGCGAGCAGGCCGGAGATGGTCGCGGCCTCGGCGATGACCTGGATGTTGTCCCAGGACAGGAAGTTCCCGTTCAGCGAGCCGAAGAGGACGAGGACGACGGCGAGGGCGCCGATCAGGCTGAGGTTCTGGCCGCCGACGGCGTCGAGCAGGGCGCGCACGCCGCCGCGGCGACCGGCCGCGGGCTCGGCCTCCGGCAGCTGGGCGCTGGGGGCGGTGGTGGTCGTCATCGGGGGTCTCCGGTGGGGGCGTGGGCGGTGGCGCGGTCGTCGGCAGCGTCGGCCGGGGCCAGGTCGTCGGCCATGGCGAGGGCGAGGACCGCCTCCTCCGAGGCTTCGGCACGGGTCAGTTCGCCGGTGGTGCGGCCGTTCTGCATCACGACGATCCGGTCGGCCAGGCCGAGGACCTCGGGCAGTTCGGAGGAGATGATCAGGACGGCGGTGCCCTCGCGGGCGAGGTCGGCGATGATCTGGTAGATCTCGGCCTTGGCGCCGATGTCGACGCCCCGGGTGGGCTCGTCGAGGATCAGCAGATCGGGTTTGCGGGCGAGCCAGCGGGCGAGGACGACCTTCTGCTGGTTGCCGCCGGACAGGGTGCGGACCTCGGCCTCGATGGAAGGGGCGCGCACCCGCAGCCGGTCGGCGAACTGCTGGGCCAGGGCCCGCTCCTGCTGGTGCTTGACGAAGCGCCAGCGCCGAAGCCGGCCGAGGCTGACCAGCGAGGTGTTGTCGCGGATCGTCCGGTGCAGGAAGAGCGCCTGGGCCTTGCGCTCCTCGGGGGCCAGGCCGATGCCGGCCGTGATCGCGGCGCGCGGGTTCTTCAGGCGCAGGGGCTTGCCGCCCAGCTCGACGCTGCCGGAGCGGACCTGGGCGTCTCCGGCCAGGGCGAGGGCGAATTCGGAGCGTCCGGCGCCGATCAGGCCCGCGAGTGCGACGACTTCGCCCGCCCTCACCTGGAGGTTGATGTCGCGCACATCGTCGGTGGTGAGGTTCTTGACGTCCAGCACGACGCGGTCGGTGGCGACCTGTCGGCGGACGAACAGCGTGGACAGGTCGCGCCCGACCATGAGCCGTACCAGGGCGCTCTCGTCCGTGGCCGCGGCCTCCACCACACCCGCGACCCGGCCGTCGCGCAGGACGGCGATCCGGTCGGCGAGTCGGAAGATCTCCTTCATCCGGTGCGAGACGTAGACGACGGCGATGCCTTCGTCGCGCAGCCGCCCGATCAGGGCGAAGAGCGCCTCGACCTCGAACTCCGACAGCGAGGAGGTCGGCTCGTCGAAGGCGATCGCCCGCGGCGGGACCTCGCCGGTCAGGGCGCGCAGGATCTCGACCAACTGCCGCTGCGCGGCGGTGAGCCGGGAGCCGAGCAGGTCGGGGTCGAGGACCTTGGCGAAGCCGAGGCGCTCCAGGTCGGCGTTGATGCGGCGGCGCAGCTCGGCGCGGTCCAGGCGGCGTCCGGCCGCGCGGGGCAGCGAGCCCGCGTAGACGTTCTCGGCGACCGAGACGTGCGGGACGATCTCCGGCTCCTGCGGGATGATCCGGATACCGGCACGGCGGGCGTCCTGCGGGGAGTGCAGGTCGACCGGCTTGCCGTCCAGCAGGACGCGCCCCTCGGTGGGGCGGTGGTCACCGGTCAGGACCCGCAGCAGGGTGGACTTGCCGGCGCCGTTCTCGCCCATCAGGGCGGTGACCTGACCGGGCGGGAAACTGATGGTGACGTCCTCCAGGGCCTGGACGGTGCCGAAACGCTTGGAGACGCCTTCGGCCGTCAGGCCGGGCGAGGCGCCGGACGACGTGCGTGGCGAGGATTCGGATGGGGGCATCAAGGTCTCACTGACGTGTGGAGTGCGGCTGGGTCAGAGGCGGGGGCCGGTGCGGCGGCTCCGGGACGGTGCCGCCGGACCGGCCCGGTCCGAGTGCCGGTCAGCTGCAGCTCACGCCGGAGGACTGCCAGTCGGTGGAGTCGACCATCTTGGTGGGGGCGAAGGCCTCCTGCGGGAAGTCCTTGCCGTTCTTGAGCTTGTCGAACAGGGTCTGCACCGACAGCGCGCCGACGTCCTTGCCGTTGATGAACAGCGCCGCCTTCATGCCCGACGGCTTGCCCGACTGCCAGTTCTTGCAGGCCAGGTAGGCGCCCAGGCCGACGCCGTCGATGTTGTCCGGCGTGACCGAGGCGTTCTGCAGCGCGGTCACCGCACCCTGCACGTTCTCGTCGTTGCAGCCCCAGACCACCCAGTGCTTCACGCCCGGGTTCGCGGTGATCGTCGCCGCCACCTTGTCCTGCGCGCCGGTCGGGGTGTTGTCGGTGGCGACATCGATGTTCTGCACGCCCTGCACGGTCTGCCTGAAGGCGTCCTTGGCGGCGTTCACACGGTCACCGCAGACCGTCACGTCCTGCTGCCAGGCCGAGATGATCCGGGTGTCGGCCGGGTTCCAGCCGGCCTTCTGGAACTCCTGGGCCGCACGCCGGCCGACCTGCTGGCCCATCTGCTGACCGGAGAAGCCGATCCGCGGCACCAGGTCACCCTTCGCGCACTTCGACGGCGCCGGGCCGGTCGCGCACACCTGGTCGTCCGAGGTCAGCAGCGCTGTCCTCGCGTCCCGGGCCATCTGCACCACCTGCGGGCCGACCGCCGGGTCCGGCACCACGACGATCAGACCGCTGCTCTTCTGCGCGATCGCCGACTGCACCTCGCTGACCGTCTTGTTCGCGTCGGTACCCAGGTCGACCACCTTCAGGTCGACGCCCAGCTCCGCGGCCTTCGCCTTGGCGCCGGCCGCCTCGTCGACGAAGTACTGCTGGTCGCCCTGCTTCTGCAGGTACGTCATGGAGATCTTCCCGCTGACGGGTGCGGCCTTGGTGTCCGCGCCGCCGGAGGTCTGGCCGGTGGAACACGCGGTGAGGCTGAGGACGGTGGCGATACCCAGCACGGCGGCGGGGAACAGGCGGGCACGGACGGCGGACATGGGGCGGCTCCAGGGTGAACGGGTGTGGGCCGGACCGGATGCAACAGAACCGATCACGTCTCATCACTTTCAAACGCTGCGATCAAAGGAAAACGGTCCGTTCACCCGCTCGTCAAGAAGCTGAAAACATTCGCCCGCGGCTGATATCCCATTGTTATCGATGCCCTGACCAGCGGATTCCAGCGCTACCGGGGAGGGGGGTCGGAAAATACTCATGAAAAGCACTACTCAGTAATTCCCGACTCATTGATTGCGTATACGGATCCTATGGGGGTACGGAGGGTTCCACTGCTCCGTGGCCAGCAGTGGAGCGCCGAGACCGGCCGACCCGCAGCGTCGCCCGCGCGGCCGGAAGGCCCCGGACCGGGTGCACCCGGAGAATCCGCACCCCAAAGCGCATCCGTCCGAGGGCGGTCATCACGGCATTCGACCCGCAGGTCCGGACGGGCCGACCCGGTCCGGCGAAAAGACTGCGTACTCGGATCTTGAACGAAGTCTGCGGCAGGACCGTTGACCGCCAACTCTCCATCGCCCTACTGTTTGTTTCTGGTCGTCTTCGTTTGTTTCTGAGTGACTCAGGTCTCCCACCCCCACCGTCGGGTAGCGGTGTTCGGCATGCCGCTTTCCGGCGTCGTACGAAAGGCATCCCCCATGCGCGGATCCCTCCGTGTCCTGGTCAGCCCCGGACGCACCCTCAGAAGGGCGGCCGTCGCCGCCTCCCTCCTCCTGACCGGCGCACTCGTCGCGGGCCAGGCAACCACCGCTGCCGTGGCCGTCGCGCCCGCCACTCCGGCCGCCTCCACTCCCATCGCCGTGGACGGTGCCAAACCGGGCCTCACCTTCGACGGTGTCGGCGCGATCTCCGGCGGCGGCGGCAACTCCCGTCTGCTGGTGGACTATCCGGAACCCCAGCGCAGCCAACTGCTCGACTACCTGTTCAAACCGGGCTACGGAGCCTCCCTCCAGATGCTGAAGCTGGAGATCGGCGGCGACACCAACTCCACCGACGGCGCCGAGCCCAGCATCGAGCACACCAAGGGCACGGTCGACTGCAACCAGGGCTACGAGTGGTGGCTGGCCGAACAGGCCAAGGCCCGCAATCCGCACATCAAGTTCCTCGGCCTGTCCTGGGGCGCGCCCGGTTGGATCGGCAACACGGGCAGCGGCGGCTCCTTCTGGTCCCAGGACACCATCAACTACCTGATGGACTGGATGGGTTGCGCCGGCAAGCACCACCTGGACATCAGCTACCTCGGCGGCTGGAACGAGCGCGGCTACGACAAGGCCTGGTACGAGAACCTCAAGTCGACGCTGGTGTCGCGCGGTTACGGCGCCACCAAGGTGGTCGCCGCCGACTCCGACTGGTCGGTGGCCGACGACATGGCCGCCGATCCCGCGTTCAAGAACGCCGTCGACGTCGTCGGTGTCCACTACCCCTGCGGCTACCTCGGCTCGTTCACCAGCTGCCCCAGCACCGCGAACGCCCAGGCGCTCGGCAAGCCGCTCTGGGCCAGCGAGAACGGCTCGGAGGATGCCAACGACGGCGCCGCCTCGGTGGCGCGCGGGATCAACCGCGGCTACATCGACGGCAGGATGACCTCGTTCATCAACTGGCCGGTCATCGCCGCGCTCTACCCCAACCTGTTCTTCTCCACCGACGGCATGTCGATCGCCAACCAGCCCTGGTCCGGCAACTACACGATCGGCAAGACCACCTGGGTCACCGCGCAGACCACCCAGTTCGCCCAGCCGGGCTGGAAGTACATCGACTCCGCCGACGGCTACCTCGGCGGCGACCGGGCCAACGGCAGCTACGTCACGCTCAAGTCGCCGAACAACCGCGACTACAGCACCGTCATCGAGACGATGGACGCCGGCGCTCCCCAGGCCGCGAAGTTCAGCGTCACCGGCGGCCTGTCGACCGGCAAGGTGCACGTCTGGGCGACCAACCTCAACTCCACCGACCCGGCCGACTGGTTCGTCCACCAGCAGGACATCACCCCGGTCAACGGCAGCTACACCCTCGGTCTGCAGCCCGGCTACGTCTACACCGTGACCACCACCACCGGCCAGGGCAAGGGCACCGCCACCCCGCCGGCCGCCGCTCCGCTCCGACTGCCGTACGCGGACGGCTTCGAGACGCCGGCTGCCACCACGTCCCCGAAGTACTTCACGGACATGAACGGCGCCTTCCAGACCGTCCGGTGCGGCGGCGGCCGCACCGGCACCTGCCTGCGCCAGATGGCCCCGACGACTCCGATCCGTTGGACCGACGAGTCCTATGACGCCCCGTACACCATCATGGGCGACGGCAGCTGGTCCAACTACACCGTCACGGCCGACACCATGTTCGAGCAGTCGAGCACCGTCGAGCTGCTCGGCCGGGTCAACCAGCAGGGCCGCAACAACAACGGTCTCAACGCCTACCACCTGCGGGTCAGCGACACCGGCGCCTGGTCGATCGTCAAGAGCGACACCAGCTGGAAGTTCACCACCCTGGCGAGCGGCACCACCACCGCCCCGCTGGGCACCGGCCGCTGGCACACCATCAGCCTGTCGATGCAGAACACGGCCCTCACGGCCGCCATCGACGGCCGCACCGTGGGCAGCGCCACCGACGGCAGCTTCACCAACGGCCAGGCCGGCCTCGGCGTGACCGGCTACCGGACCGACCAGTTCGACAACTTCGACCTCACCCAGGGCGCGCCCAGCAACCACACCGGCCCGATCAGCTCCGGCCTGCCCGGCAAATGCGTCGACGACAACGGCGACTCCGCCGTCAACGGCACCGCCGTGCAGCTGTGGGACTGCAACGGCGGCAGCTCACAGGTGTGGACCTGGTCCAACGGCACCCTCACCCACAACGGCAAGTGCCTCGACGTCACCGGCGCAGCCACCGCCAACGGATCCCAGGTCGAGCTGTGGGACTGCCACGGCGGCGCCAACCAGCAGTGGATCCCGCAGGCCGACGGCACCCTGAAGGGCACCCAGTCCGGCCGCTGCCTCGACGACCCGGCCGCCGTCACCACCAACGGGACCCGGCTGGATCTCTGGGACTGCGACGGCGGCAGCAACCAGCAGTGGAAGCTGCCGTGATCCCCACCCACCCGTAACGCCAGTACGTGGGCGGAGACGGCCCTGCGGCTCACCCACCCGGTCCGCAGGGCCGTCTCCGCCCCCGCTCGCCCGCTCCCTCCACCCCGCAGGTGGCACCCGGTCATCGGACAGGAGCGAGTCGCTGTAGTACTGGTCGGGGCCGGGGCACGGCCGGGTGGTCGGAGTCACGGTCGTATCGGCGGAGGCCGGCCCGGCGAGGGCGAGCACCAGCCGGACGGATGAGACGGCCGCGGTCGGCAGGGTCTGCTTCGCGGCCATGTCGACCGGCGGGTTGCGCGGAGACCTGGTGCTCAAGGGTGCGGAACGGCGCGGTCCCCCGCCCCCGGGGTGACCGGGGAGCGGGTGACCGGCCGCCGGCGGTGGCAACCATGCGGATGCACGGCTGCCACCGCAGGCGGCCGTGGAGGTACCTCGGGAAGGTCAGCCCAGCGGCAGGTCCAGTCGGGCCTCGTTCCCGTTCACGGAGCTGACCGTGGTGGTGGTGAGGGCGGGGAGGTCCGAGCCCGCGTACGAGTACAGCGGGTCACGGCTGTTGACCACCAGGGCGAGCCGGTGCCCGGTCGGCAGGTCGTAGGAGACGGCCTGGAGGAGCCAGGCGATGGTGGTGTCGACCTCCGGCGTCAGGTCGGTGGCCGTGTACGGCTCGTGGGTGATGATCCGGGCGGTGCCGTCCGGGGCGACGTCGTACAGGTAGGCGATCACCGTGGCGGCGTCGGTGCTGCTGCGCACGGTGAGGTGCACGGTGGCGGCGCCCCGGATCCGGCGGGCCACCTCGTCGGAGCCGGTCAGCGGTTCGGTCGACCAGACCAGCAGCTGGTCCCGCTCGAAGTTGGTCGGCTCGTACGTCCTGGGGTTGCCGAACCACTCCTGCTGCCCGGTCTTGAGCAGCTCGCCCGCGACGGAGGAGGTGAGGGCGCCCGCCGCGAAGTCCCGCGACCAGCCGGCGGTCGGCTTGTCGGTCAGCGCGCCGTCACCGTTGTCGCCGGCGCCGGTGAGGTACCAGTTCTCGCTGCCGGTGGTGGCCTCGTCCCAGGACAGGTACGTCTCGCGGTGGGCCGGGACGGTGATCAGCTCGGTGCCGCCCGGGATCGCGACCGTCCGGTAGGTGAACATGCTCTGGCTGCTCACCGCCGACCAGTTCGGCACGTCGTTGTCCACTCCGAGCAGGTGGTGGTCCAGCCACTCGTAGGCCTCCCGCGTCGGCTCCGCCAGCCCGGGGAACGGCAGGCCGGTCACCAGCCCGACCAGGCCGGGGCCCTCGGGGGCGCCGTGGTCGCCGATCCACAGGTTCAGCCGCTTCGGCACGGTGAGCCGCTCGAAGAGTTCGACCACCGGGTTGACCGGGAACAGCGTCTCGTGCCAGGTGTTCGAGAGGAACGTCGGGACGCCCCGCGCGTTCGTCCGGTCGACGTACGCCTGCGGGGAGCGCTCGGTGCCCCAGGCGACCACCTCGTCGAGGTTCCGACCGCTCAGGAAGTCCTTGAGGAGCTGCTGCGTCCCCTCGTCGAACTTCTCCTCCAGCGGGCCGCCGGTGAAGTCGATCAGCGCCTGTACGGCCTCCAGGTGCCGGGTGCCGTTGTTGTACAGGCTGGTGGCGAGGTTCCCCCAGGTGCTCAGCGCGACCACGGCGTCGACGCGGCCGGCCGGGTCGTGCGCCGCGACCAGCTGGCTGATCCCGGAGCCGTAGGACTCGCCGAGGAACCCGGTCCGGCTGGGCTCGAAGGCCTCCTGCGCGTAGTCGATCACGACCGTGCCGTCGGCCCAGTCGTTGGGCCCGGCCACGTCGACGAAGCCCTCGGAGGTCGACAGCCAGCCCTTGATGCCGATGCCGCGCGGCGAGTAGGCGAGCACGTGGTAGCCGCGCTGCGCCAGCTTGAGGTACGCGTGGAGGAAGGGCAGCCAGCCGTACGGGTTCCAGCCGGCGGGCACGATCACCACCGGGCGCGGGGTGTCGCCCTTCAGCTTGATCGAGAACGCCGACAGCCGGGTGCCGTCGTGCGAGACGATGCGGGGGAGCGCGATCCTGCCGATCCGCTGGACATCGGCCACCAACTCCGCGAGCTCCGTCGGGAGTTCGACGCCCTCCTCGCCCTGCACGGCGGCGAGCAGGGCCCGGGACACGTCGACGACGGCCTGGTTGACGCTGTGGCCCGGGCCCCAGACGCCATTGGTGGCGACGTCGGTGAGCTTTGCTTCGGTGACCGACGGAATCGGGTCACTGGTCATTTCGGAACCACCTTCTCTGCGAACGGATGCCGATCCGCATCATGGTCGGGCCGAGAGGGGCCCGAACTGACGTACCGTCACCATTCACCGGAACCAGTGATGTTGCCGCGATCTGCGCCCGCACCCGCCCCGCCTGCGCTATGCGCGTCGCAGTGGCGGGACGGGGGCGCTCAACCGTCCAGCTCGCGGGTGATCTTCGAACGTGCGGGCGCCCAGATGTGGCCCGGCAGGAAGTCCTCCTGGCCGATGTCGTCCAGCTGCGTTGCGACGTAGTGCGCCGAGGCGTCGCAGTCCGCGTCCGCGTCCTGGAAGAAGGTGATGCTGCCGGGGTCGAGGTGGAAGTTCCAGTCCGGGTTGTGGTCCGCCGTCTCCGCGACGACCCGGCCCTGGACGTGGACCTTGGAGCTTTCGGTGCCCGCGAGGATCGCCCGGGCCTGCCCGATCTTCTCCTCGTCGTCCAGTCGGAAGATGAACTCGTCGTCGTTCGGGGCCGCTTCGAGCCCGAATCGGGCAGTCGCCATGGGGTGCTCCGGTGCGAGTACTGGTCACGGGGTCTTCGGCTCCGGACAGTAGTGCAGCGCCCGTTCCGGGATCGCGGATCGGCTCGAAACACCACCCGGGCGGGGGAACCGGCCGGTCCCCCGGGCCCGAGTGCGGCCGTCCGGTCAGAACGCCGGACACGGGGAGCTTCTCGAAGTCGCCAAGGATGTACCGGCGGTCGAAGAAGGCTTCTTCGGGGCCGTGGAAGCGGACCATGGCGAACCAGCCGTGGCCGGGGACGGTCTTGATTCGGTTCGCGGCGCCGGCTGGGCGCGACGCTCGCCGAGGGCGTCCGCGCACGGTGGCGCGGCCCGCAGTACGCGGCCCCCGCCGAGACGAGGACGCCGTGCACCTCTCGGCACGGACCCGGTCGGCGTCCTCGTCGGAGCTCAGGTGATCCTCCCGCTGTGCGCGACGTCGGGCGGGGTGGCAGCGTGGAGGGAGCTGAGACCCGGATGTGCGGGGATGGCCTGGATGAATGCAGCGGACGGCGATGCCGCTCGGAGTGCTGGACCGGGCGGGTCGGACGGACAGCGATCCGCCCGAAGCGGGGTGGGCTCGCGGCTGCGGGTGCGCACCGTCGCCGGGCAGGTGTTCGTGGTTCTGCTGGTGGTCGTGCTGCTGCTGGTCGGCGCGGCGCTGGCGGCGCTCGTGCTGCAGGCCCGGCGGTCCGCCACCGGTGAGGCCGCGGGCCGCACCCGGGCCGCGGCCGTCGCCCTGTCGCAGGCCCCCGGCGTGGTGAGCGCGATGGACGGTCCCGATCCGACCGCGGTGCTGCAGCCGTTGGCGGACAAGGTCGTGCAGACGGGCGGCGTCGACTACGTGGTGTTCGCCAACCCGGCCGGGATCCGCTACTCGGCCCAGACCCCCGACCTGATCGGGAAGCACGTCATCGGCCCGTTCGAGCACACCCTCGCCGGGCCGACCACCGACAGCTTCCTCACGCCCGTCGGGCGGGTCGTCGAGTCCGGCGCGCCGGTCCACCGGCCGGACGGCTCGGTCGCCGGCGTGGTCCAGGTCGGAATCACCGTCGCCCACGTGGGCAGCGCGGTGGGCCGGCAGCTGCCGATCCTGATCGGCGGTGCGGCGGCCGCGCTCGCGGTCGGCACGGGCGGGGCGGCGCTGGCCCGGCGGCGGCTGCGACGCCAGACGCACGGCCTGGGCCCGGCCGAGATGACGCGGATGTACGAGCACCACGACGCGGTGCTGCACGCCGTCCGCGAGGGTGTGCTGATCGTCGGCGGGGACGGACGGGTGCTGCTGGCCAACGACGAGGCCCGCCGGCTGCTCGAACTGCCGCCCGACGTGGAGGGACGGGCCGCTGCCGAACTCGGGCTCGCCCCCGCGCTGGCCGAGCTGCTGGCGTCCGGGCGGGCCGCCACCGACGAGGTGCATCGGGCCGGGGACAGGCTGCTTGCCGTCAACAACCGCCCCACCGCACCGTTCGGCGGAGAGCCGGGCAGCGTCGCGACCGTCCGCGACACCACCGAACTGCGGGCACTGGCCGGGCAGGCCGAGACCGCGCGGGCCAGACTGCAACTGCTCTACGACGCCGGGCTGCGGGTCGGCACCACCCTGGACGTGGCGCGGACCGCGCAGGAGCTGGCCGACGTGACCGTTCCCGGTTTCGCGGACTTCGCCACGGTCGAGCTGGCCGACGCCGTGCTGAACGGCGAGGAGCCCCCGGACCCCGGCGCCGCGCAGGGCCTGTGGATCCGCCGCGTCGCGGTCGGCGGCGTCGACGAGGACTGGCCGTTCTTCCCGATCGGCTCGCGGCTCGACCCGCGCCCCGGCACCCCGGAGGAGATCGCACTGGAGACCGGGCGCGCCGCGCTCGTCGCCGACCTGCGCGGGGCCGACGCCTGGCGGGCGCGGAGCCCGGAGGCGGCCGACCGGGTGCTCTCGTACGGGGTCCACTCGCTGGTCTGCGCACCCCTTCGGGCCCGCGGCACGACCCTGGGCACGGTCCACTTCTGGCGGGCGGGGTCGCCGCCGTTCGAGGAGGACGACCTCTCCTTCGCCGACGAGCTGGCCGCCCGCGCGGCGGTCTGCCTCGACAACGCCCGCCGGTACACCCGCGAGCGCACGATGGCCGAGACGCTGCAGCGCAGCCTGCTGCCCGGAGCACTGCCCGAGCAGAGCGCCTTGGAGGCGGCCTACCGCTACCTGCCGGCGCTGCACGGGGTGGGAGGGGACTGGTTCGACGTCGTTCCGCTGCCCGGCTTCCGCGTCGCGCTCGTCGTCGGGGACGTCGTCGGCCACGGCCTGCACGCCGCCGCCACCATGGGCCGCCTGCGCACGGCCGTCCTCAACCTCTCCGCCCTCGACCTGCCCCCGGACGAACTGCTCGCCCGCCTCGACGAACTGGTCACCCGCCTCGACCCGGCGGAGAACTCCGGGGGAGAGCAGGACACGGGAGGCCGGGGCGAGCGGGCGGCCGTCACGGGCGCCACGTGCCTGTACGCGATCTACGATCCGACGTCCGGCGAGTGCACCATGGCACGGGCCGGACATCCGCCGCCGGTGCTGGTGGAGCCCGACGGCAGCGCCGAGTTCGTCGACCTGCCGGCCGGGCCGCCGCTCGGCGTGGGCGGACTGCCCTTCGAAACCACCGAGCTGCGGCTGGCGCCCGGAACCGCCCTGGTGCTCTACACCGACGGGCTGGTCGAGAACCGCGACCGCGACCTGGGAACCGGGCTGGAGGCACTGCGCCGCTCCCTGGCGGGCGCCGACGTCCGGCACTCCCCGGACGACATCTGCCAGGCCGTGTCCGACGCGCTGGTGCCGCCGCGCCCCACCGACGACATCGCGCTCCTCGTCGCGCGCACCCGGCTGCTGGAGCCCGACCAGGTGGCCGCCTGGGACGTGCCGCTCGACTTCGCCTCGGTGTCACGCATCCGGAAGGAGTGCGCCGACCGACTTGCCGCCTGGGGACTGGAGGACCTGTCCTTCACCGCCGAGCTGATCCTCAGCGAGCTGATCACCAACGCCATCCGCTACGGCGCCGAGCCGATCCGGGTCCGCATGCTGCGCGACAGCAGCCTCGTCCACGAGGTCTCGGACGGCAGCAGCACCGCCCCGCACCTGCGCTACGCAGCCACCACGGACGAGGGCGGCCGGGGCCTGTTCCTGGTTGCGCAGACGGCCGAACGGTGGGGGACCAGGTACTCGGCCCGGGGCAAGGTCATCTGGGCCGAACAGTCGCTGACCGTGCCGGAGTTCCGGTTCAAGGACTTCGGCGAGCTGCACCCGTGATCCGCCACGGGCGAACCCGGTGACTTCCACCCGGCGGGACCGCAGGGTGGTGCGACAGGCAGCCGGCCGCTCCGGTCGGCGACTCCGCCAAGGTGCAGCGTCAGGTGCAGCAGCAGGCGGCGTCGGACCGGTCCACGGTGGCGGCGGCACCCTCTTCTCCGAGCCCGTCCTGGTGGTGAACCAGAAGGCCAAGCTGATCGAGCTGACCAACGAGTACGCGGTCTTCGAGGCCCGATCGCCCCGCAGCCTGCTCGGTCGGGTGGTGACCGGATCTGACGAGCCGAGCCCTCCGGGGTCGAGGGCTCGGCTCGTCGGGCATGGGCCGGATCGGCCCGGGACTGCGGTGCGGGTTCGGGGCTACAGCGCGCAGAAGGCGTCGAACGCGGAGTTGACGGTGTCGCGCTGGCCCTGGGTTCCGCCCATCAGGTGGAATTCGTTGTTCGCGTACAGCACCTGCTTGGTGCCGTCCTCGCTGCTCAGCCAGTTGCTGAGGTAGCCGAGTACGGCGCCGTTGTGTCCCCAGGCCCACTGTCCGCAGGGCAGTTGCAGGTGTTCGACGCCCAGCCCGTACGCGGAGGTGCCTGAACTGTCCATCGGTACGGTGCTCTTGAGCTCGGCCATCTGCGCGGGCGCCAGGAGCTGTCCGGTCAGCAGGGCACGGGAGAACGCGGACAGGTCGTCCAGGGTCGACACCATGGCGCCGGCGCTCCCGTAGGTCTGCACGTTGGAGACCGTGACGTCCTGGGTGTAGAAGACCACCGGGTGCAGGTAGCCGTGGAGGAAGTTGCCGTACAGCGCGGGATCGGCGGTGGGGAAGCTGGTGTCGTGCAGCCCGAGCGGTTCGATGATGCGCCGCTGGATTTCGGTTGCTGCCTCGTTGCCGGTGACGGCCTTGATCACCATGCCGGCCAGGACGTAGTTGGTGTTGGCGTAGCTCCACTGCCGGCCGGGCGCGGAGACGGGCGCGCGCTTGGAGAGCGCGAGGTCCACCAGACTCTGCGGGGGCCAGGGCTGGTTGGGCTGGGTGTTCAGTGCGTACTGGGTGCCGAAGGCCCCGTTGGCGTACTCCGGCAGGCCGGAGGTGTGGTTGAGCAGCTCGCGGACGGTGATCCTGGAGCCGTCGAAGCCGTTGGCGTTGACCGCGCCGGGGAGCCACCTGGCCACCGTGTCGTCGAGGGAGAGCCGGCCCTCGGCCTCCAGTTGGAGCAGCACGGCGGCGGTGAAGGCCTTCGTGTTGCTGCCGATCCGGAACTTCGCCTTCGGGTCGGCGGGCACCTTGGTGGAAAGGTCGCCGACACCCGCGTGCACGTACTGGGCGGTGTCGGCCTGGCGTACCAGGCCGATCACGCCCGGATAGCCGTCGGCGACGCCCCGTTCGGCGCCGGCCTGCAGGAGGGCGGCCGGGGTCGGGGCGGCCGCGGTCGCCGGGCCCACACCGGCCGGCACGAGGCAGGCCGTGACGGCGACCGTCAGCAGCCACCGCCGATGCCGCGGGCTCCGCAGGGGCCGGTCGGCCGTACCGGCCGCACCCGGGCGCTCCGCGCCGTTCGCAGCGGTGGCTTTGAAACCGTCGAACATGCTCATGTCGCTCTCCGTTTTCTGTGGGTGGTCGAATCTCTCCGGCATCGGCTGCCTGATCCGGGACCGGGACGCGGAGTTCACCGCCGCCTTCGACCGCCGCCGTCCTCGGCGGGATCGCCGAGCGGCCCGGTCGTCGGTGGGGTGGGCACCGGCGTGGCGCAGGGCCGAGTCCGGCGGCGCCCAGGGGGCAGGAGCAGCGCGAGTGCGGCCGGCAGCGACTGGTCCCCCGGCCGGCCGGGTTCCGGAGCGGCGACAGCGGTCGGACGCAGGGCCTTGATCGGACTCCTTGGTCCACGGGCGGTCATGCCCTCCGGCTGCTCCGATCGTGGTGTTCCGGCAGCTCGGTGGACAGGCCAAGGCACCGGCCGGATATGACCGGCCGTCACGACCTGCAGGCTTTCGGCTCCGGCCGGCTTGTGGGGCGCCTGCCGTCACGGTGGTCAGGCCTGTGCGGAGGGGAATCCGGCCGGTCTGTAGTTGGTCCGCTGCCGGCGGTACGTGTGGCCGAGGTGGTGCTGCAGCCGGATGTGGCGGAACTGGTACACCGCACCGGTCCGGCGCAGCACCCCGCGGCGGTAGGCGTCGTCCAGGAAGGCGGCCGTGTCCCAGGGCAGCTTGCCGGTCAGCGGCAGCCAGAAGCGGGACAGCACGACCCACTGCCCCCAGGCGGTGAAGGCCAGGGCGTAGGACACCGCACCGCCGATCCCCCCGACCGCGCCGATGAACAGCCCGTCCGGCAGGTTCCAGGTGAGCGGCCCGAGCAGGCCCTGGAGCAGGTGGGCGGTCAGGCTGCCCCCGAAGGTGATCGCCAGTGTGAGCAGCGGCGCCAGGACGAGGATCTGCCGGCCCACCGTCGCGCGGTTGGAGGCGAGCAGGCTGACCGGGGTCGCCGCGGAGGTGACGTCGACGGGGGCTTCGAGCGCGGCCATGAATCCGAAGACCACCGCGGCGGCCGAGCCGAAGATCAGCCCGAAGCACAGCATGTTGATCAGGGTGCGTTCGATCACCTGGGGGTCGGTGAGCGGGATCCCGCTGTACACCGAGCGTTCGAGGGCGAGAGCGCACGCGCAGCCGACGCCCATGGCGAAGCCGCCGAGCAGACCGTCCCGGAAACGGACTGCGAAGGTACGGATCGCCCGGCGGCCGATGCTGTCGCGGGTGCCGGGCATCCGCAGCCGCACGCGGGCGGGTTCGAAGACCGCACCGCGGCCGTAGGTGACCATGACCCCGTACACGGCTCCGAAAGCGAGGCCGGCGACCGGCCCGATGAGGAGTCCTTGAAGGAGGCTCTCGCCGAACCCGATCTGGTTGGCGATCACACAGATGAGCCAGTCGGACAGGGTGATGCTCAGCGCGGTTGCCAGCACGACGGCCATGGTGCGGGTCGAGGGCCGCAGTGAGTCGCTGATCTGCCACCAGGCCAGGTCCTGTTGATCGCGGTCGAGTCGGACCAGGTGGTGGGCGAGGTAGCCGAGCCAGTGCTGCGCGCGCTCCGGATCCCAGCTCGGCCGGCGGCGTTCGCGGCCCCCGGCCGACTGCTCGGGGGCGCGGTGCCGGTAGACCGCCGGAACGAAGCCCGCCAGCAGGTGTTCCTCAAGGGACTTCGCGGTGGGGAACCTTTCGCCGTCCAGCAGTTCGGCCGGACTTCGGTCGGGCGTCTCGCTGTACATGGTGCGCGCCAGGCTGACCATGAGCGGGGTGGCCAGCACCCCGGCGAGGTTCGCGCCCGCCTGCGTCCTCGGGGCGCACAGTTCTTCCAGGACGGCGTCCCACACCGCCCCGGTCCCGCCGTCGCCCCGGTCCCGCCGTCGCCCCGGTCCGTGCGGCGAGCGGTCTCCCGGGCTGTGCGGGGCAGGTAGGCGACGAGATCGTCGGGGGTGAGGTCGACGAGCTCGATTCCGGCCGCCCAGACCAGCGGTGTGTGCGCCGCCTGGACGGCCTCGGCGAACTCGTCGCGCCGGCTGGTGAGGACGAGCGGCGCCGAAGTGGCGTTGAGCACCTCAAGTGCCTCCTGCCGCAGGCCTTCCGCGATCTCGTCGAATCCGTCGAGGACCGGAAGGACGAGGCCGGCGTCGACCAGCCCGGCGGCCAGGGTCGACCCGCCGGGGCTCCTGCGGGCCAGATGGGGGTGGTCGCGCAGCAGGCGGCCGATCAGCCAGTCCCGCAGCGCAGTGGTCGACGGGTCCCAGGAGCCGACACTGAAGATGACCGGTACCCGACCTGGGGCGGCCGAGGAGTGGAGGAAGTCCAGGACGAACCTGATCGTGAGAACGGACTTGCCCGAGCCGGCCCGGCCGAGAACCACCAACCGTCCGGACGATATTCGCCGGTAGACGTCCGCCACGCTGCGCAGGTCACCGCTCAGGTCCATCCGACGCGGGACGGCCCCCGGCCCCAGGCGCTGGATGTTCTCCGAACGATCCGTCAGGTCTGCGGGCGCCTGCTGCCACCGGACCGGTAACGGAAACGGGTCGTGGACCCGGCGCTGTTCCTCCTCGCGCTGCCAGCGACGCCTGATCTCCCGTGCCAGCTCGGCCACGGCCTCGGCGAGTGCACCGGTCGCCGGCAACGGTGCGGGGACCGGGGAAGGAAGCGGCGCGGGCGGCTCGTCGGCCCGTGCCTGCGGGACGGTGACCGGCTCGGACGGCAGGGGATCCGGCGCAGCCGCCCCGTTCTGCATCCTCGCCAGGACGGCCGCCAGCCGCCGGCGGTCGTCCTGCCCGACGGCCAGAGCATCCGCGAGGTCGTTCAGCGTTCTCAGCCGGTGGTCGGTGGACCTGTCGTTCTCAAGCCGACGAATGGTGCGAACGCTCACCGCGGACCGTTCCGCGAGCTGTTCCTGCGTCAGTCCCGCCTGATTGCGCAGTCGGCGTAACAGCGGGCCGAGTTGATCTGTCACGAGGGGCCTCTCCACTCGCCGTTCGTGGCCGCCGGTGATCCTACCGTGACAGCCGGTCATATGTGGCCGGTGCCGTGTCCTGTTCGCCGACCAGCGCGAACTTCAGGATCAGCGGCGGGCGGCCGCACCTGGCCGGTGACGAACGAGGTGTCGCTGTCCGGCCCTCGGCTGCACCGAGTGTCGGCGATGGCGGCGACCACCCCCCGCAGTGCGACGGACGAGGAGTCGACATGGTCTATCGCTACTGGTGCGGCGAGTGCAGCTACAAGACGCCCTGGCTCACCGAGTCCGTCGGCGAGGAGCAGCAGACCGACCACTACGCCAGGAAGCACCCCGGTATTCCCCCCGGCGGCCATGTCGAGGTCAGCCGCAGGAACCCGGACGGAAGCTCCGGCTGCCTCCGGATCGTGGCGATCGCGCTCCTGCTGCTGGTCCTGGCGGCGGCATGCCGTCGCTAGTTGCTCGACGAGGGCCCGGATGCTCTACGGCGCTTCGACCGCCGGCGGAGGACGGCGGCGGCAGCAATGGCCACGGCACCGGCGCACCGGCAGTGCGAACGGGTGGTGCACCCGGCGCTGGGCCTCCTCGCGGCGGCAGCGGTGCCGGCTCTCGCGGGCCAACTCCTCGGCGGCGTCGGCGAACGGGCCGTGGTCCCGGAGCGGCGGCAGTGGTGCCGGCGGGGGCTCCTGCGCCGACAGGGCCTCCGGGGCGGCGCCGCCGCCGAGGGCGCTCAGCCGTCGGCTGTCCTCGGGGCCGGCGTCGAGCGCGTCGGCGATGAGGCTGACGGTGCCGAGCCGGTGGTCGAAGGGCCGGTCGGGCTCGATCCGGCGGACGGTGCTCTCGCCGAGCCCGGCCCGCTCGGCGAGCTGGAACTGCGTCGGACCGGCCTGCTTCCGTGGCCGGCGCGCCAGTGCTCCGAGCGTCTCCGCCGCGACGGGCGTCTCCGCCACGACCCGCCCTTCGCCCGAGGAGGCGAAACCCCGAGGATGCGAAACCCCGAGGAGGCGAAACAGGGGCGAGCCCACCGCTGACGACCGGTCACCTATGGCCGGTGCTGTGACCTGTGCATTCGTCTGACGTGACGTCAACATCGGCGGTGCGGACAACGGTTCCGTGGCCCCGGCGCACCCAGTTGCGCGGCCGGGCCGCCCCGGTCCGCGACACCGGTACGTGAACTTGAGGGAGGCGGTGTTTGCGATGGCGGAGGCGAAGGGCGTCCTGCTGCCGGCCTACGTGGTGGCCGACGAGTCGGGCTCGATGGCCCCGTACCAGCGGGAGCTGGGGGACGGGGTGGCGTCGCTGTGCGAGGGGCTGCGGGCGGAGCCGATGGTCGCGGCCAAGCTCCGGCTGGCCGTGCTGGGCTTCTCCGACGACGTCCGGGTCCGGCTCGCGGTGGCCGACATGCGCACCGAGACCACGGTGCCGCAGCTGGTGATCCGCGGGGTGACCAACTACCGGGCCGTCTTCGAGGACCTGCTGCAGCGGATCCCCGGCGATGTGAAGTGGCTGCGCGGCGAGGGCTACCGGGTGCACCGCCCGGTGGTCTTCCTGCTCAGCGACGGCCAGCCCACCGATGGCTCGTCCTGGCACGCGCCGCACGCCGAGCTGACCGACCGGGACCGCACGCCGACCGCGCCCAACATCATCGCCTGCGGTGTCGGCGACGCCCGGGCGCAGACCATGGTCGACGTGGCGACCCGCCCCGAGTTCGCCTTCCTCGCGAAGTCCGGCACCGACGTCGGCCGGGCGATCTCGGAGTTCTTCCACTCGCTCACCATGAGCCTGGTGGCCTCCGGACACGCCCTGAACTCGGCCGACCCGCAGCTGGTGGTGAACCGGCCCGACCAGTTCACCATGGCCATCGACGAGGTCGGCCGGTGACGCCCGCCCGCCGGGGCGACCGGTACCCCGTGCCGCCGGCGGCGCCTGCGAGGCCCGCCGGGCCGCCCCCGGCGGCCGGGCCGGACCTGGTGCCGTGGCAGCGGATCACCGTGGACGTGCCGGGCCTGGAGTTCGAGGCCCGGCCGCCCAGCCAGTACGCCTTCGACTTCCCCGACAGCGAATGCGAGGGCTGGTCCACCGACCGGCTCACCCTGCGTTTCGCCTCCGTCCGCGGCGCCAAGCACCGCTACTACCGTCAGCCGCGGCAGGACGCGGTGCGCGCCGCCGTGCACGAGGCCACCGGCAGTGTCGTCTTCGCGGTCGCCGACGGCGTGTCCAGCGCCGCCGAGTCCCACCAGGGCGCCGTCGAGGCGTGCCGGGCCGCCGTCGAACGCATCCTGCACCTGCTCGACCGGGGCCCGGACCGGCTCGACGGCGCCGACGTCGCGGGCCACGCCGCGGAACGGCTGCGGGAGTTGGCGCGGTGGCGGCTCGGCGTCCCCGCACCGCAGGCGGCCGAGGTGGCCCGCCTGTACGCGACCACCCTGGTGGCGGGGGCGGTCCGCGCCGCGGGCGACGCCCTGGAGGTCGAACTCTTCCGGATCGGCGACTCCGGGGCGTGGCTCCTCGACCGGGCCGGCGGCGGCTACCACCCGCTGTTCGGCGGCAAGGCCGTACCGGGCGCGCCGCTGGTCAGCAACGAGGTCTCCCCACTCCCGCTGGTGCCCGACCGGCCGGAGACCGCCGCCGGCCGGCTGGCCGAGCCGTGGACGCTGCTGGTCGGCACCGACGGGTTCGGCGACCCGCTCGGCGAGGGCGACGGCCGGGTCGGGGAGCTGTTCGCCCATCAACTCGCCTCGCCGCCCCCGCCGTTGTGGCTCGGCCACGTACTGGACTTCACCCGGGAGACCTTCGACGACGACCGCACCCTGCTGGCGATCTGGCCCCGGCCCGAGGGGCACCGGTGAGCGCGGGGTCGGCCGCCCCGGTCGAGTTCGCCACGCTCGTCCTGGACGGGGAACTCGGCCGGGGAGGCCAGGGATCGGTCCACCGGGTGCGCAACAAGCGCATCAACGAGTCGGCGGCCGACGGCGGTTGGGAGGTCGTCTACAAGGAGTACGTCCCCGCGGTGCTGCCGCAGGTGGACGCCGCCGCGCTGGCGGCCGCGGTCGCGCTCCCCGGGCGGCTGACCGGCGAACAGGGGCGCTGGCTGTGCGAGAAGACCGCCTGGCCGGCCGCCGTGGTCCGGCGCGGCGGACGGACGTGCGGGTTCCTGATGCGCGCCGTCCCCGACCGTTTCCACTTCACCCTGCAGACCCTGGCGGCCGGCAACCAGGGCCCGCCCCGGCTCGCCACCCTGGAGTACCTCCTCAACGACGACTCCTACGTCGCGGGGATCGGACTGACCGTCACCGACCGGGACCGGCTGCTGCTGCTCGCCGACCTCGCGGCCACCCTCGACCGGCTGCACCGCTTCGGTGTCGCCGTCGGCGACCTCTCGCCGAAGAACCTGCTCTTCACCCTCGCACCGCAGCCCGAGTGCTTCCTCATCGACTGCGACGCGGCCCGCACCGACCTCGCGACGGTGCTGCCGCAGGCCGAGACCCCGGACTGGCACGTTCCCGCAGGCGAGGAACGGGCGACCCGGCACAGCGACACCTACAAGCTCGCCCTGCTCGCCGTCCGCCTCTTCGCCCGCGACCAGAGCACGACCGACCCGGCCGCGCTGGCGGCGATCGACCCGGCCCTCGGCGCCCTGGCCCGCGCCTCGCTCGGAACGGACCCGGCCGCCCGGCCGACGCCCGCCGCCTGGGCCGAGCAACTGGCCTCGGCGTCCGGCAGCCCGAAACCCGGCCGCAGCCCGAAACCCGGCCGCGGGCCGAAAGCCGCCGGGGGAGCGAAGCCGGGCGGGGGAGCGAAGCCGAAGCCACCGGCCGGGCCGGCCGCCCCGCGACCGCACGTCAACAGCGGGGCAGGTCCGGCAGGTTCAGGTTCGGCAACCACCCCCGGCACCGGAACGGGCAGCGCAGCGGCCCGCGCCGGCAAGGTGCTCGTCGCCCTGGCCGCCGTCGTGGCCCTGGTGCTGGTGGCGGTCCACCGCGGCGACTCCCACCCGGCCGCCGACAGCCACCCGCTGACGGTCAGTCACTCGCCGCGTCCCGCCGGCAGCACGTACCGGACCCCGCAGCCCGACCCGACCGTCACCAGCACCCGCCCGACCACCCCGACCCCGACCCCGACGCCCACCCCGAGCCCGAGTCCGACCGACCCGATCGCCACGGCGGGCGTCGGCGACTGCCTCCACGACACCGGCACCAGCGACCACGCCGACCTCACCCCGGCCACCTGCACCGCCGGGACGTTCAAGGTCGTCCGGATCAACGAGGGCAGCACCGACCCGGGCGGCTGCGCCAACGTGCCCGGCAGCGACTGGAACGTCGACTCCAAGCGCTACTCGCGGGTCCTGTGCCTCAGCTACCAGAGTCCCGGCGGCGACCTGTACCACGCCCGGCAGGGCGACTGCGTCTCCGGGCCGAACCGCCCGGGGCCGTGGTCGTTGGTGTCCTGCCGGACCGGCGCCTTCAAGGTCCTCGTCGTCTACAGCGGCACCAACGACCAGTCCAGGTGCGACAACTGGCCCAACTACAACCAGTGGCGGACCGCCCCCGGCCCCAAGGGCGCCGACAGCGACGTCCTGCAATGCCTGTCCATGGTGTTCCCCGACGACGCGGGCTACGCCACCGTCCGCACCTGCCTGCTCAAGTCGGGCTCCACCTTCACCAACGTCGGCAGCTGCGACCGCTCCAACGTCTACGTCACCGGACGCACCAGCACGCCCAACTACCCGGCGTTCTGCGGCCAGGACGCCTCCACCTACTGGCGCTCCGACGAGTTCCCCGACCTCGGCTACACCGTCTGCTGGCGCTGGCGCTGACCCCGCCGCGCGGCGACCGACCCGACCTTCCACCGACGACGTCCAAGGATCCGACATGGCATACCGCTACCGGTGCGGCGAGTGCGGCTTCAAGACCTCCTGGGGCGCCGAGTCCCAGGGCGAGCGGGCACAGATCGCGCACTACACCGACCGCCACCCCGGCCTGTTCCCCGGCGGAACGGTCGAGGCCAACACCAAGAACCCGGAGGGCGGCATCGGCTGCCTCGGCCTCCTGGCCGTGCTGTTCCTGCTGTTCGTCCTCGCCGCCGCGTGCAGCCGATGAACAGCGCCGACCCGAACACCGCGACGAGGGGGACGTCATGACGAAGCACTACTGGAACCAGGACCCGGCCGCACCGGCACCGCCGACCTGGCAGCAGACACCGCGCGCGGTGCCGCCCCGGCTCGGCCGCGGCGGGTCGACGCCTGCCGCAGCGCCCGTCACACCTCCGGCCGCGCCTCCTGCCGCGCCGCCGGCCCAGGGCATATCGCCGGCCGCGCCGGCGGCCGCCCAACCGGCCGCCCAACCGGCCGCCAAACCGGCCGCCAAACCGGCCGCCCAACCGGCCGCCCAACCGACCGCCGGGCCACGCCCGCAGCCGCCGGCCGCGTCGGGGACGCCGCTCGGCGCGCGGGCGCCGCGCCGCGGAACGGGGTTACTGCGCCACTGGCGGCTGCTGGTGACCGCGGTGCTGCCCTGCCTGCTGCTGGCCGGCGTCGGGTGGTACCTCTGGCCGCAACAGCCGACCGGCCTTCCGCCGCGCATCACCGAGGGGACCGTCCAGGCGGTCCTCCTCAGCACCGACAGCGTCAGCCGACTGGCCGGTACGACGATGGTCGCCGGACCGCAGTCGGACCGGCCCCACGTCCCGCTCGCCGTGACCCCGTCGGAATGCGCCACCGCCGCCGGACCGACGACGCAATCGGTCTACGGGAAGGGGTGGAAGGCGTTCCTGTCGGCGACCTACCAGGACGCCGCAGGCTCGGGCAGTTACACCGTGAACCAGGTGGTCGGCGTGTTCCCGGACAGCGAGAAGGCCGACGCGGCCTTCAGGACGCTCACCGACGGGCTCACCAAGTGCCCGTCCTCGACCCGCACCGACGAAGCCGGACGCACCTCGAAGTGGGCCTACACGGCGGACCCCGCCACCGAGGCCGCGGTGGCGTGGACCGCGACGCAGGGCGACACCGCGGACTGGGCCTGCTACCACCAGGCCCGGGTGAAGGGCGCAAGCCTGATACAGGCCTCCGTCTGCCAGGCCGGCAACGGCGGGCCCGCCGTCTTCGTGATCGCCGATGAGCTCACCGGCAAGGTGACCGGATGACCGCGCCCTCGCGCAGGACAGCCGCGCGTCGCCGGGCGCTGCCCCGCTTACTCCACCTCGTGCTGCTGGCTCTCCTGGCGCCGATCGTCGTCGCGGGAGCGCAGACGATCGCGGCGACCGGCGCCGTGGCCGTCACGGCGCAGGCGGGCACGCTCGCGCCCGTTCCGCTGGTGGCGCCCCGGGGCTTCGAGGCCGCCCTGGCGACCCTCCTGGTGGAGATCGAGGACGCGAACCGGCAGGCGGCGCAGCTGGCGCAGCAGGGGAAGGACGTGGTCGCCGAGGCGGAGCGGATCACCAAGGAGTCCGCCGCCGTCCGCGACAGCAAGGCGGCGCTCAACGCCAGGGTCGCGGTGGTGAACGAGGAGATCAAGGGCCACAACGAGCGCGCGAAGGCCGTCGACGGCGAGATTGCCGCCCACAACGCCAAGCCGAACACGTTCACCCTGCCCGCGGACGCGCGCGCGGCCGCCGCCTACGACACCGAGGCGCACCGACTGGAGGCCAAGAGGAACCAGGAGAACGCCGTCGAGGACAGGATCCAGGGCGAGGAGAGCCAGATCCGGCAGGAGGCCTCCCAGGTCGACGCCAAGTCCTCCCAGCTCGACGCCGCCGCCGAGGCCAACGACACGAGGGCCGCCGACCTCAAGACGAAGGAACAGC
This sequence comes from Kitasatospora sp. CB02891, assembly GCF_002803145.1. Classification (NCBI taxonomy): domain Bacteria; kingdom Bacillati; phylum Actinomycetota; class Actinomycetes; order Kitasatosporales; family Streptomycetaceae; genus Kitasatospora; species Kitasatospora sp. CB02891. The sequence continues at coordinate 452,515 of NZ_NNBO01000005.1, forward strand.
AACTCCGGTCCCGAAGCCAGCAGTTGCTCGGGCAGATGGCGCAGGCGATCCAGAGCTTCGCCTCCGTTCCGTCGAACCCGGCGGCCGCGATGAACCAGGGCGGCGACGCGCCCGCACCGGCTCCGCAGGCCGGCAACCGGTCCGCCGGCCAGGACGAGGACACCGGCGACAGCCCGTACCGCGGGCCCCGGGCCGCCGCGCTGACGCAGTACGCGAAGCAGCACGGCACCACCGTCGACGCCCGCCCGGGCACGGCGTACCTGACGCCCGACGCCGTCCGGCGGCTCACCCCCGCGCAGGCAGCCACCCTCGGCAGCCCGGCCATCGACTACGAGGGGCTGGTCCGCAAGCCCAACGGGCACTATACGGCGCTCCGGGTGCAGGCCCCGGCCGCCACCACTGCCCCGGCCCCGGCGGTCTTCCCGCCCGGCGGGCTGGTCGTGCACCGCGGTGGCGAACAACTCTCCGTCGACGAGGTCACGACGGTCGAGGAAGCCCCCGTCTCCGCGGGTCCTGCTTCGGGACACGGCAGCCCGGACCCCGGTGGGGCCGGCAACCGGCACATCCGCACCTGCAAGGACTTGAAGCCGCTGGGGGCCACAGACCTGAACGGCGGCGGATGGGTCGACTACCTGCCGTCGGACGCCCGGGGCCGCAACGGGGGAGTCAAGTCCTGTCTCGAAGGGGCGCCCGGTTCCAAGAGGGGGCAGTCCGCGGACAGAGCCGGCAACATCCCGGGCTGGACCGACGCCCGGACGCGGGCGACCGCCCTCGGGTTCAACCAGGAGCGCGACATCGCCCGCTGCCACTCCGTACCGCGCCAGGCCGGCGGAACGGCGGACGAGCGGAACCTGACGCCGTGCTTCCAGCGGGGGGCCAACATCAACCAGGCAACCGGCGGCACCATCACCAACAGCATGTTCACCTTCGAGACCAGGGCCGGGAACGGCATGAAGCAGGGCTACGTGCTGTACGACGTGCGCCCGCGGTACGAAAAAACCAGCACCATTCCGAGCAAGTGGGAGATGGCGCTCTACGCGTGGGATGCCACCACCGGGGCGAGAACGGACTTCGGGTCGACGGTCGTGGACAACGCGCGCTACGGCCCGAGCGGACTTGTGAACCTGGGAATGTAGCCTCCGGCGAGAACGGGCGGCCGACGGAAGGGGACGCGGGCGTGGATGTCGAGGAGATGCTGGACCGGCTGGGCGCGGTGATCGGGCCGCCGCCGGCGGGAGGAGTGGCGCCGGTCCCGTGGCAGCTCGGGCGTGCGGTGCTCGGATTCCAACTGCCCACGGACTACCGGGCGTTCGTCGACCGGTACGGGGCGGTCAGCATCAGGGGCGAACTGCACATCTTCACGCCATCGGCAGCGCCCGTTCCCCAGACCGAGCAGCCGCTCGGCTTCGAGGGGTTCCTGTACTGCACGACGGAGCCCTACGGATATTGCGCCATGCTGGCCCAGGCCTACCGCGACGGGGACTACGACGAGTGCCCGTATCCGCTGTTCCCGGCCGAGGGCGGGCTTCTGAAGTGGGCCAACAACTGGTGCTCCGACCAGTTCTTCTGGCTGATGCGGGGCCCGGATCCGGACCGCTGGCCGGTCGCCGCCAAGTTCGACTCGATGCGGGAATGGGACGTGTTCGAGGGCGGGTTCCTGGAGTTCCTGCTGGCGGCGGTGACGGAACAGTACCCGTACCACGAGGACGTCGTTCCCCGGGGGACGAAGCAGCCCGGCGACGGCCGTGACTACCGCTTCCGGGGCGACTGGTCGAAGCAGCTGTTGCAGTGACCCCATCGACAGAACGCCCGCCCGCAGGTCCCCCGACACCCGCCCGCCGCACCGGTGCAGCAGCCGCTCGTGCTGCTGCCCGCGGTCAGGCGGCGAAGTTCTTGTCGATCAACATCTGCAGGACGTTGACGTGGAAGTCGGGGAAGTCCATCGGAACGATGCCGTAGCGGGCGGCCCCGCCGGTGCGGGCGGCCAGGTACGGGTAGACGGACTGGTCCATCAGCGTCTGCTCGGCGGTCTTGGGCCACAGGCCGCCGGCGTAGCTGAGGAAGTTGACGTACATCTGCGGGGAGTCGGGGTCGGCGGTCGCCGCGTCGAACTGCTGGGTGATCGCCCGGCCCTTGACCCGCAGCGGGAACAACTGGTCGGTCTGCCAGAGGTCCTGGGTGCGGAAGTACTGGTTCGTGCCGCTGGACCACTGGATCAGGCCCCAGTCGTTGGCGAAGTCGGCGAGCAGCACGATCCGCCCGCGGGCGGCGCCGAGGGTGGGCCAGCCGTAGAGGTGGAAGAGGCCGCGGTACCCGAGGTCGTCGAGGTAGTGGCCGACCCGGCGCCGGAACTCGGCGGCGTCCAGGGCCTGGCCGCCCGCGTTCTCGTTCTTGAGCCGCATGACGAGCGTCTCGCCCCGATGGGCCGTCAGGAAGGCGCGGCACTGGTCCAGGACGTCCTGGAGGCGGACGTACTGGTAGGCGTCGGAGTGGTAGATGCCTAGTTCGTCGGCCGTTCCCTGCAAGCCGTTGCACCGGATGTCGAGGAACCGGACGCCCTGGGTGAGCTGCTCCGGGACGCCCCAGTTCTGGGTGTGGGACCACTCGGTGCCGTGGGCGGGGTCGGTGCAGCAGGAGTCATGGGTGCCGGGAATGGTCAGGCCGAGCAGGGAGCGCTCCGGCGCGAGGTACGACATCCAGTCGGCGGTGGGCTTCCCGCCGGGCGTGCCGGCGGAGCCGACCGCCGCGCGGGCGGCGGGAGCCGGGAGCAGGCCGCCGAACGCGGTGGCGACGGCGGCGAGGGCGCCGCGGGTCAGCAGCGTGCGGCGTGCGACGGCCATGGGATTCCCCCCGGGGTTCGGTCGACCCTGCCCGAATGTTGTCCCGTTCATGCCCAATCTGTCCCGGGGATATGCGGCGGGACGCCCGCACTTCGGGTGTCCCGCGTGCGCCGAGGCCGGCGCGGTCAGCTGTCGAAGCCGAAGCCGAAGCCGAAGCCGAAGCCGAGGCCGAAGCGAAGCCGAAGTCGAGGCCGAAGCGGTCGAGGGTGCGCGGCCACAGGTTGCGGTGCCGGGCACTGGCGTCGGCCGATGCGGCTCCGCGGCGGCCACCCTCGGCATGCACCACTCGACCGTCCAGGCCCGCCACGAGGCACTGTGACCGACACCCTCGGCCACGACCCGCGCAGCACCGCCGCCGCAGCGCTGCTGCGCCTCACCGACCCCCGAGTAACCGGCCCGCAGCCCGCGATGGTCCGGTTAGTACTCCAGTGCGACTTCGTGATCTAGGTAGCTAGTCGCTCTTCGCCCTGCGGGACGCCGACAGCCACGCCGAGGGCTGTTCCCGCACTTCGGCCTCCTGCACGACGACTACACGCCCAAGCAGGCCTTTCGAACGTACCGCGACCTCATCGAGGAGCTGCACGTCGGTGACCGGCCGTCAGGTTGCGATGACTGGGGATCAAGTGACTGTGGTGAAAGGGTGTTGGAGAACGGGAGGTTCGGCAGGTCGGGCGGGATGGGCGTAGCTGGGTGATCTTGGGCGCTGTTATCGTGCGTGCGACACCTGCCGGTACGGATGTTCGAACGGAGAGACATGCGCAAGTCGAAGCGGATAGCGGCGCTCGCCCTCAGTGTGCTGGGCATGACGACGGGAATGCTGGTCGCGGCTGCTCCGGCGGAGGCGGCGTCGACGCCCAGCGGAGCCTGCAACAGCGTCGGTAGCGGGTACTACCTGATCGACCAGCACGCGATCGGCACGGTCGCCGACGTCTACCTGTTCTACAACGGCTCCAGCAACTGCGCCGTCACCTGGAAGCGCAGCCCGAACGGGACCACCCGGTACGACCTGAGGGTGAACATCGAGCGGCAGAGCGACCTGAAGGACGCTCCGGGCGCGGGCTTCTACCTGTACTACGCCGGCCCGGTGACCCTGAGCGCCAAGGGCACGTGCATCTCGTGGGGCGGCGAAGCGCAGGGCGTCCGCTGGTACTCCGGCTGGACCCACTGCGGCTGATCGCCGCACCCAACACGGGCCCCGGCAGCGCATGACGCGGCCAGGGCCCGGCCACGTCGGCCCTCCGGCCGCGCCGATGCGCCGGTCGCCCCGTCGCATCGGACCCGCCGGTCGGCCACTGTACGGTCGGACGGCACGGGGCCCGACCCCACCGGCGGCGCACCGACGTTCGAGCAGGCAGGGAGACTGGCACGTGGACGCACAGCTCACCGTCGACTGGTCCGAGGCGACCTAGTACTCCAGTGCGACTCCGCGATCTACGTGCTTGCGGGGACGGAGAGCCGCCGCCGGTAATGGCTGCGACGTGCCGAAGCTTGGTGGCTTCTGCGCCAGTTCGACCAGTGCAGGAGCGCGCTCAGGGACCTGGCCGGTGGGCTGAACAGTGTGCCGATCAGGCGGCGGATCTCCGGGACGGTCAGGTCGACCGGCTCGCCGCTTCGGGCGGGGCAGTTCGGATCCGCAGGTCTGGTGGGCCGCGCGTCGTCTGCGGTCCCGCCGGGCAGGATCGTCTGCGGGCCTTGGGCAGCCGGCACGACGGGCCAGCAGTCGCGGCCGACCGCGATGAGTCATAGCGTGACCACTCGGTGTAGCCGGGTCACCGCGGCTCGACGACGACGAAACGAGGAACCCCATGGCCAGCAGGGCCAGCATCGTTTTCGCCCACGGCCTCTGGGCCGACGGGTCGTGCTTCAACAAGCTCATCCCCGCGCTCCATGCCGAGGGGCATGTGGTCTCCAGCTCGCAGCACGGCCTCGACTCGCTCGAAAGCGACGTCGCGTGCGTCACCCGCTCCATCGACTACGTGCCCGGCCCGGTCGTGCTCGTCGGTCACTCGTACGGCGGGACCCTGATCACCAAGGCCGGCGTTCACGACCGCGTGGGCGCGCTGGTCTACATCGCCGCGCTCAGCCCGGACGAGGACGAGACCTCGCAGGAGCAGCAGAGCAAGTTCCCCCGTACGCCCGTGTTCGATCACATCGACGTCTCCCACGGCCGGATCTGGCTCAAGGAGTCGGGCACCGGCGACTTCTGCGGCGATCTGCCGCCGGCCGAACAGAAGCTCGTCCGGGCCGTGGGCGCCGTGCCGGTCCCCGACCTGTTCGACCAGCAGGTGCCCGGCACCGCTTGGCGCACCAAGCCGAGTTGGTGCATCGTCGCGAACAACGACCGGACGGTGCACCCGGACCTGGAACGGGCCGCCGCCGAGCGCATGGACGCCAAGGCCTACGACGTCGACAGCAGCCACGTGCCGATGCTCTCGAACCCGGACTTCGTCCTCGACGTCATCCGCGACGCCGCGAAGTCCCTCCAGGCGTAGGCGTCGATCGGCCGGACTCCGCCCGGGTCCGTTCCCGGGCGGCTCCCTCCTGGCGGCGCAGACGGTAGGTCACGGCGAGCCCCCACGGGATCGCGAAGAGCAGGACGGGGACGAGGCCCAGGACGGGCGGCGAGGGCTGCGACCGCAGAGTCCGGGACAGCGCGAGGTACAGCTCCCGCTCGGTGTGCCAGACCTGGCGGGTCGCGGCGACGAGCATGGTGCCGACCAGCACGGCGGCCGCGCCGCTGCACCGCACCCAGGCCGTGGCGGCATGGGGGTGCTCGACGAGGCTGACCATCGCCGCGCCCGTGAGCGGCAGATGCGCCAGCATCCACTCCACGGTGGCCGCCGATGTCCGGCGAAGTCGAAGTACGTCCACCGGAATCCCTCCTTGCCTTCGGTGTCCTCCGGCAACAAGGCTCGCTGCCCCGCGCCCGGCGTGTCGGCGGAGCGTGCGCAGCCGGGTGCGAAGCACACCACGGCTGCGCCGGGGCGACACGCGCAGGACGACACGCCGCTCGGCAGATCACGGCGAGTGGTCGGCGGGTAGGCCGCTCTGATCCGCCCCCCGGACGCCCCGCAGCAGGCGACCCTGCAGTTGGGCGTCAAGGGGTCGCAGGTCAAAGTCCTCACACCCACCACCGCCCGCTGTCGCCGGCGCTCGGTCCTGCCAGGTGGCCGCCGGTGCGTCTCGGCGCAGCCCGGAGCTGTCACCGGGGACCGGGCGGCTTGGGCCAGGCCGTTCCGGCTGCGGCGGCTGTGAGGATGTCTCCGAGCCGGAGCCAGGCGTTGGGGCCGGCGCGCCGGCCGCTCTGCCTCGCCATCGGTCGGGCGCCGAGCGAGGGCAACGCCAGGGTGTGGCACAGGTGGGCGACCGCCGACGAGAGTCGCCGGGCCCTGCGCGGACCGGGCGGAGCACTGGCAGTCCTCCTCACGGACGAGGTCCACCAGGACATGCAGCGGGGCGACAGCACGGCGACCCGGGAGTTCCTACCAAGTCCGGCCGGCCGACGAATCCGGCGCGGAACAGGCCTGGTTCGGCGTCGCCGGGCTCACGGCCGCCGAACTGATCGCACTTCAGCGCCCGACCGCGAGCCTCTCCGTCCCGCCGAACGTCAGCTCCTCCGACAACCGACTCGTCCGCCGGCTGCGCGACTTGGGCGTCCGGCACGGTGGCGTGCTGTTCGTTCAGGCGGCCGGCCGCGTCCTCGCCTCGGTGCGCCCCGACCAGCTGATCTCCGCCCCTCCGGCACGAGGTGGGACCGGAAGGCGCCGTGGTGATGTCGGCCGCGACCCCGGAGAGCTCGTCGAACTCCGGGTACACCCGGGCCGCGCTCGACGGCCTGACACCTGCCGCCCCGGAGTGCCTACCTGTCCTCCATGCCGCCGTTCGACCGCGCCAGGACGCCGGTCTCGGCGTCGGCCGGCTCGCTCCCGGAGTTCCTCCGGGCCCACCCGGGCCGCGTGCGCAGCGCCCACCCCAGGACTCGCTCGTCGCCGATCACCGGCTCGACTCTCCCCACGGCGAACACTCGCCGCTCCTGAAGCCCTACCAGAGCCGCGCCCAGGCCCTCCTCCTGGGCGTCACCCTCAACCGGTGCGTGGCATGGAACCTGGCAGCGGGGCGGACACCGAACCCGCCGACAGCGATCGAGTCCTGCGTCGTCCACACCCGCGACGACAGCAGGACCTGGGTCCGCTTCACGGCGGGTCGCCGCCCCCGACCTGACCGCACCGGAGCTCCTCGACCTCCTGGAGACCCAACTCCCCGTCAGCCGAAGCCTCGTGTCCCCGCGGAGCGCGGCCCGCACCGCAGGGTGCTGCCACTGCGCGCCACCCCGTCCGCAGCGACAGCGAACCGGTCCGGCGGATGGGTGGTGCCCTGATCCATGCCCGTCATCGGGACTGACCGGACGTCAGAACCGGTTCCGGGCCGACGAATCCGATTCGGCGCGCGCCAACCGGACTGGCCAGGCGTCAGAACCCGTGTGCCGACAACGTGCGGCCGGGTAGCACGGAACGGCGCCCGGGCTCGTCGGCCGCGATGCGGAGCCGGGCGAGGACGAGTCCGGCGGAGCCACCGGAAGCGTTCGGGTGGCTCCGCCGGGCTCGTGGGGCTCAGCTGGTCTGGATCGCGGTGTCGTCGATCACGAAGGACGTCTGCAGCGAGGCGTCCTCGACGGCGTTGAACTTCACCGTCACCGACTGGCCGGCGTAGGCCGACAGGTCGACGGTCTTCTGGGCGTAGCCGGTGTTCTTGTCGAGGTTCGAGTACGTGGCGACCGAGGTGCCGTTCGCCGTGACGGTGAGCTTGTCGTACGCGCTCGACGTGGTGGTCTCGGCGGTGTCGATGTGCAGCCAGAAGCTCAGCGACGCCTTGCAGCCGGCCGGGATGGTGACGGTCTGCGAGACGCTGTCGGTGTGGCTGGAGCCGTAGCCGTCCATCCACGCCTTCCACGAACCGCTGTGCGCGGCCTGCGAGGCGGAGTTGTCGACCACGCCGGTGCTGGTGGTCCACGGGGCCGCGGTGCCGGTCTCGAAGCCCGCGTTGCCGAGGAGCTGCGCCGGGGTGCAGGTGCCCTGGTTCGTGGTGACCGTCCAGGAGAACGTGGTGGAGGCGGTCTTACCGGCCGCGTCCTTGACGGTGACGGTCACCGAGGAGCCGCCCGAGGTGGTGGGGGTGCCGCTGATCAGGCCGGTGGAGGCGTTGATCGACAGGCCGGCGGGCAGGCCGGTGGCCGAGTAGCTCAGCGGGGCGGTGCCGCCGGACGCCTGGATCTGCAGGCTGACCGAACCGTTGACCACGGTGGACTGGTTGCCCGGGTTGGTCACCGACACGGCCGCGCCGGCCGGCTTGGTCAGCAGGCAGCCGCTGACGGTCAGGTCGATCACCCGGCCGGTGCCCAGGCAGGTGGTGAACCAGTAGGTCTCCTCACCGTAGCTCTGGCCCTTGGTGACGGTCGTGGTGCCGTCCGCGGCCACCTCGCACGGGTTGTTCAGGGTGCACATCGCGCCGTCGTCGTTGCCGGTGTTGTTGATGCCGACGACCTTCTTGCTGGCGGCGTCGACGATGGGCGAACCGGACGTGCCGTGTGTGGTGTTGCAGCCCGCGCTGTAACGCAGCGAGTCGCGCCAGGTCCACTGGTCCTCGCGCAGGGTGTCGACGAACCCGTTGATCGAGCAGTTCCACACCTGCTTCCAGTACGAGGACGGTATGTACATCGCCGACCCGTCGACCGGATGGGTGTCGCTGATCGTCAGCGCCGTCGCCCCGTACTTGGTGGTGACGGCGGCGAAGGTGTCGGTGAGCTGGTACAGCGCGACATCGGTGCCGGTCATCGTCGCGTACAGCACCTTGTCCGCCTGGACGGTGCCGAGCGAGGTGCCGGCGGAGTTGAGCAGCGTGCCGCTGCGGCTGGCGCTCGCGTTCTGGATGACCTGGCCGGCCGACGGCATGGTCGGCAGGCAGTGGCCGTTGGTCAGCATCATCGCCCGGTCGGTGTCCACCGAACTCGGGTAGCGGACCAGCGAGGCGGAGCAGTTGCTCAGCGCGATGGTGGAGGTCAGGTCGCCTGCCTGAACGGCCTGCGCGGGAGCGGCACCGAGGGTCAGGGCACCCGCGACGACCGCGACCGCGCCGAGCGCGGCGGCGAATCTCTTGAACATGGCTCTCCTTGTGGGGGATTGCAGGCGTGCGACCGGTTGGTGCACGCCCGCGCCGCACGAAAATGCCATGGTCACTTCAATGCGGTCAACCATGTCGACGGAACTCGCGGTCGAAGTCCTCCGCAGACGCGGGTGTTGGACTGGGCACTTGATGTACCGTCACATCCCGTTTGTCGCAGCCCGTCAGGCGCGGAAGCGCTGCGCGCCCTCGCCCAGAGGGCCGCGGGGAAGGCGGCAGGCGGGTCGGGCCTCGGGACGGTGATCCCGTCGATCGGCCCGGCGGTCCTCAGGGACTCCAGCGCCACCGGCGGCATCGTCCAGGTCGAGCAGGGCGTTCCACCGCCCGGCGGCACTCCCGTCGGCGAGCAGGCACTCCAGCAGCCTGGCAGTGACGGTGACGTCCGACATCGCCCGGTGACGGTCGGCCGGGCGGGCGATGCCGTAGTGGATCAGGAGGTTGTCGAGGCTGGTAGGAGCCCAGACCGGGGGTGAGGGCCTTGGCGAGGCGGATGGTGTCGAGCAGCGGCGTGGCGGCCAGGGCAGGGCAGCGCCCGGCCTGACGGGCGATCATCCCGGCCTCGGTGGGGGCATGATGGGCCACCAGCCGGTAGGGCGGCGCGGTCAGGTGCGTGTCCATGCGAGCCAGGCCGGCAGACCCGCTGACTCGTGACCAGGCGACTGCCGGAACGGACAAACCCGCCCTGTTGAGCGGAACTGTTCTCGAAGCTCTGCCTCGTCCGCTTCAAGACGGGTGAAGGTCTCCGCTGGTGCGCGGCCGGCCGTATCGTTCGACGAGGGCGTTGCCGATCGAGGCCAGGTGGTCTCGGACCTCCGGAGGGCCGGTCACCTCGACCCATTCGACGAGCCCGGAGAGCTCGCCGGCGAGGATGTACTCATTGGGGCCGCGGATCACGACCTCGATGCGGCCATCGGTCGTGGAACCTCCCACGTCGAGCCGGTCGCCGAGCGCCATCCGGAGTATGCCTATGCCGTCGGGTGTGCATACCGCCCGGACCTCCAGCGGCGTTCGTTTGTGATCGACCTCTTTGGCGATCTCGTTCCAGCTCTCGGCAAGGTCGAAGTCCCCGGGTCGGTGCACAGGGTCGCCGGTCGGGTCGGCGGACGACACGCGGTCGATCCGGAAGATCCGTCGGCCGGTCTCGGTGTCGGAGACGAGGTACCACACAGGACCTTTGGCGACGATGCCCAGCGGGTGGACGGTTCTCCGGGTCTCGACGCCTTTGCTGTCGACGTAGCCGAGCGACACCTGGACGCCGCTGATCACCGCGTCCTGGAGTTCGTCGAGGAAGCGAGGTGGCCGGTGCTCGATCCGGCCCGCCCCCCAGCGCTGCGGGTCTACGACCAGCGACGCCGCCGCTGCCTCGGCCTGCACCTGGAAGGGCTTCGGTAGGGCATGGACGAGCTTGCGCAGAGCTGCTTTCATCGCCGGCGTCGCATCCGAGGCCGGACCGACAGCCAGGAACAGGGCGCGGGCCTCACTGGCGGTCAACCCGGACAGGTCGGTACGAGCGCCGCCCACGAGGCGCCAGCCGCCGCCCCGGCCCTGTACGGAGTACACGGGCACCCCGGCCATGGCCAGGGCGTCGAGGTCACGGCGGGCGGTGCGCTCGGAGACGTCCAGCTCTCGGGAGACCTCTGCGGCTGTCACCTGCTCGCGCCGTTGGAGCAGGAGGAGTGTGGCCACCAGCCGATCGGATCGCATGCAGACAAAGCTCTCATGAAAACCGGTCATGGGGTGACCGGTTTGGGGAGCACGATGGCGACACGGCCTCATCGAGGAGGTCGACCGCCGGCGAACGCCCCCAGAGAGGAAATGCAGTGCTCAATCAAGCGGAATTTCCCGAGCCCGCCCTCATCCAGGTCAACGGTGTGGAGCTCGAAGTCTTCGAGGCGGGCCGAGAAAACAAGGGCAAGCCCATCGTGCTCTGCCACGGCTGGCCGGAGCACGCCTTCTCCTGGCGTCACCTGATGCCCGTCCTCGCAGCGGCCGGCTACCACGTCATCGCACCGAACCAGCGGGGTTATGGTCACTCATCCCGCCCGACCGAGGTGACGGACTACGACATCGAGCACCTGGCGGGTGACCTCGTCGCGCTCCTGGACCACTACGGCTACGAGGACGCCACCTTCGTCGGCCATGACTGGGGTGCGTTCGTCGTCTGGGGGCTGACCCTGTTGCACCCCGACCGGGTGAACAAGCTGATCAACCTGAGCCTGCCTTATCAGGAGCGCGGAGAAACGCCGTGGATCGAGGCCATGGAAACCTTTCTCGGCGGCGACTTCTACTTCGTCCACTTCAACCGGCAGCCGGGCGTCGCGGACGCCGCATTCGATGCCAACACCTCCCAGTTCCTCCGCAACCTCTACCGGAAGAACGTGCCCCCCGCACCCCCTGAACCGGGCATGGCATTCATCAACCTCGCCAAGGCGGAAACACCACTCGGTGAGCCCATCATGAGCGACAGTGATCTGGCCGTCTACGTCTCCGCGTTCGAGACGTCCGGATTCACGGGCGGCATCAACTGGTACCGGAACCTCGACCGCAACTGGCACCAGCTGGCGGACGCGGACCCGATCGTCAAGCAGCCCGCCCTCATGATCTACGGCGACCGGGACTTCGCGATCCCGAGGTTCGAAAGACTGGCAGAGTTCGTGCCCGACGTGGAAGTGATCGGCCTGGAATGCGGTCACTGGATCCAGGAGGAAATGCCAGAACAGACCAACCAGGTGATTTCGGAATGGCTGAAGCGGCAGGGCTAGTGTCCTGCGATCCGGTTCGCATCACCTGAAGGCCGAGTTCTCACATCACACCGATGACTGCCGGACGTGGGGGCGGGCCAGGTCGCGCGGCCTCCTCGTCAGGGCTTCAAGGTCATCTGGTAGCGGGTTTCAGGCTCACCCTGGGGCGGAATCCAACGTCCCCACCGTGGCTCGTCGAGCCCGAGCGACTGACCCAAGCCCCGACAAGTGTCAACCAGTGGCAGCGGCTCACACCTGACGGCACGTCCGAGATGCCGGAGGGCATGGTGCTGTACGGCATCCGGCACTTCTTCGCCTCGAACTGCCTCACCCACGACATCCCGATCACCGATGTCGCGGAGTGGACGGGCCACCGCAGCATCGACGTGACGTTCAAGATCTACCGCCATCTCATGCCCGGCTCGATCAGCCGCGCCGCCCAAGTGCTGAACGTGGATCTCGCGGCCTGAGGTGAACCATGGTTTCGGCCCGTCAGGACATGCGGCGGGCCGAAACCCGAGGTGACGCCGGGAGGCGCTGCTGTTTGATCCAGGACTGGACCTCGGACACCTTGAGTGCGGCCGTCGCCACCGACGATGCTGCCGCAGACCGGCACGGGGTACTCGGTTCCGGCTTGGTCGTGGACGGCGGCGATCCGGCACCGCCGAGTGATCACAACGGGTTTCCGGCGCCGAGCTGATCGATACGGCAGTCAGGGCGGCGGAGTCACCGCAGTGCTGCGCGCATCTGGGCCGGCCCGGTCTCCGTCGCCCACGTGCGGAGAACAGGCGGACCATGGCCGTGCCCCTCAAGTCTGTGCACCGTCAGCCGACCGCCCCAGCCCTCCTACTGGTCTCCGCCGCCTTTCCGGCAGCGGCCTTCGCGATCCGCCCATCGCCCTCGCACGCCGCCCCTGCTGCTGCAGCCCGGGGTGTGCCTCGGTCTGGTCGGTGGAGGTGGTGCGGCGGGGCCTACCGGGGCGTGGCGGAGAAGTGGACGGGTGCTTCGAAGGCGGCGCGGCGGGCGGCGCGGCGGAAGACGGCGAGCACGGCGGGGCCCGCGATCAGTACGGCCAGGCCGGTGGTGACGGCGCGTCCGGTGTCCCAGCCGAGCGAGGTGGCCAGGTCGAACAGGAGGTAGCGGTGCCACTGTTCGGTGAACGGGAGGCCGGGCAGGTAGGCGATCGAGCTGTGCGGGTCGAGGGAGAACGGCCAGAAGGAGAGGTTGAGCAGGAAACCGAACAGGTAGCCGGACAGCACCCCGTAGCCCGCCAGCAGCAGTACTTCGGCCCGGCCGCGCAGCCGGGGCAGCAGGCCGGCGATCAGGCCGACGAACGCGCAGCCGAACATCTGGTACGGCATCCACGGGCCGACGCCGCCGGTGAGCAGCGCGGACGCGAACAGGGAGGTGCAGCCGAGGGTGAACCCGAAGCCGGGCCCGAAGACGCGGCCGGCCAGGACGAGGAGGAAGAAGACGGTCTCCACTCCGGCGGTTCCGGCGCCGAGCGGGCGCAGGCCGGCGTTGACGGCCGAGAGCACGCCCAGCATGGCCAGCGCCTTGGCGTCGATGCCGCCCGAGGCGATCTCCGAGATCACCACGGCCAGGATCAGCACCAGCAGCGCGCCGAAGATCAGCGGAGGTGCGTACGCGGACCCGAACCGGCCGGGGGCGACGACGAACGGCCACAGGAAGGCGACCAGCCCGGCGAACGCGGCGCACGCGATCACGGCCCGGGCCCGGAGCGGGACGCGGACGGCCCGGACGGCGGCGCTCACCGGTCGGCCTCCGGCTTCGGTTCCGGAGACGGTTCGGCGAGGGCGGCGGCGACCTGGTGGACCGTCAGCCAGGGGAGCGGGGCGAGGATCTTGGCGGTCTGCGGGGCGAAGACCGGAGACGCGGTGATCACGGCGGGCGTCGGGCCGTCGGCGACGCTCCCGCCCTCGGCCAGCACCACCACCCGGTCCGCGGCGGCGGCCGCGAACTCGACGTCGTGGGTGGCGACGACCACGGCCCGGCCCTCGGCGGCGAGGCGGTCGACGATGGCGATCAGGGCGTCCTTGGCGGGGTAGTCCAGTCCGCGGGTGGGCTCGTCCAGCAGGACGACGGGCGGGGCGGCGGCGAGTTGGACGGCCAGGACGAGGGCGAGCTGCTGGCCCTCGGACAGGTCGCGCGGGTGCAGGTGGCCGGGGACACCGGGGGCCAGGGCGTCGAGCAGGGCGCGGGCCCCGCGGTCCGGTGCGGGCGCGGACTCCCGGTCGGCCTGGGCGAGTTCGGCGTCCACGCTGTCCAGGTAGAGCAGGTCCGTCGGGGTCTGCGGGACGAGCCCGACCAGCCGCCGGGCTTCGGCCGCCGGCACCCGCTTGGGGTCCTTCCCGGCGACCAGGACCGTGCCGCCCTGCCGAGCGCCCGAGCCCTGGAGCGCCCACAGCAGCGAGGACTTCCCGGAGCCGTTGCGCCCCATCAGCGCCACCACCTGACCCGCCGCCAGGTCGAGCGACACCTCCCGGACGGCGACCTGCCGTCCGTGCCGAACCACGACCCGCTCCGCGCGCAGCACCCGCTCGCCCGGGCTGCGCGCGGAGCGTACCGGCGGCACCGGCCGGGCGGCCAGCCGTTCGCGCAGCGGCGCGGCGGCCCGGCGGGCGTCGCGCACCGACAGCGGCAGCGGCCGCCAGCCGGCCAGCCGCCCGAGCTGGACGACCGGCGGGGCGATCGCGGTGTCCCGGAAGACCTCGGCCGGGAGGCCGTCGCGCACGGTGCCGTCACCGGGCAGGTACACCACCCGGTCCGCGTACTGCACCACGCGTTCCAGCCGGTGCTCGGCCAGCAGCACAGTGACGCCGAGGTCGTGCACCAGCCGGGTGACGGCGGCCAGCACCTCCTCGGCGGCCGTCGGGTCGAGCGCCGAGGTCGGCTCGTCCAGCACCAGGACGCGGGGGTGCGCGGTGAGCACCGAGCCGATCGCCACCCGCTGCTGCTGGCCGCCGGACAGCTCGTGCAGCGCCCGGTGCCGCAGCTCGGCCAGGCCCAGCAGGTCGAGGGTCTCCTCGACGCGCTTGCGCATCACCTCCGGCGGGACTGCCAACTGCTCCATCGCGTAGGCCAGTTCCTCCTCCACCGTGTCGGTGGTGAACCCGGCGAGCGGGTCCTGCCCCACCACGCCGACCACGTCGGCGAGTTCGCGCGGCGGGTGGTGCGCGGTGTCCCGCCCGTCGACCGTCACCCGCCCGTGCAGGGTGCCGCCGGTGAAGTGCGGCACCAGCCCGTTCACCGCGCCCAGCAGCGTCGACTTGCCGGAGCCGGTCCGGCCCACGACCAGGCACAACTCGCCTTCGGGGACGGTCAGTTCGACGTCCCGCAGGACCGGCTCGGACGCGCCGTGGTACACCACGGACACCTGGTCGAAACGGATCACTCGGACACCTCGGAGAGTTCACGGTCGGAGACGGGACGAAGAGAGGGCGGCGCGGCCGCCGTCGGAGGGCGTCCCGGCGGCGGGGCCAGTACGCCCGCCGTCCCCGCCAGCAGCAGGGCCAGCACCGGGACGACGGGAAGGGAGGGCCAACTCAGCGGGTAGAGAGACGGGTTGAGCGCGGTCGCGTCGTAGCCGACCGACCCGCACAGCAGCACCGCCGCGGCCAGCCCGCAGCCCGCCACCCCCCACTCGGCGCCCCGCCACGGATCCGGCCGGTACGTGGTGCGCCGCACCCGCCGCCCGCCCAGCGCCAGGCCCGCCACGCACAGCGCCGACCCGGCCGCCAGCGCGGGCAGGCCCAGCCAGGCCGGGGCCGTACCGTCCAGCAGCCCGTACAGGCCCGTGCACAGACCGGCCATGCCCGCCAGCAGCAGCGCGCCCGTGGCCCGCCGCGAGGAAGGCGAAGCCGACCCCGAACGGCCGTAACCGCGCGAGTCCATGGCCGCCGCCAGGTGCAGCGAGCGGTCCAGCGCGTCGCTCAGCACCGGCACCACGATGCCGCGCAGCGCGTGCAGGCCCTTCGCCCGAGCGGCCCGCAACCGTCGGGCCCGGCGCACCCGTTGGGCGCTGGCCACCAGCTGCGGGGC
The DNA here is from genome assembly GCF_002803145.1 of Kitasatospora sp. CB02891. Classification (NCBI taxonomy): domain Bacteria; kingdom Bacillati; phylum Actinomycetota; class Actinomycetes; order Kitasatosporales; family Streptomycetaceae; genus Kitasatospora; species Kitasatospora sp. CB02891. The sequence goes on from NZ_NNBO01000005.1 coordinate 468,335, forward strand.
GACGCTCAGCGACACCGTCACCGCCACCCCCAGCTCGTACAGCGCGCCCGGCAGCACCCGCAGCGCCCGCTTCGGGTTGGCCAGCGTGTTGGCCGCGCCGATGCAGCACATCAGGCAGGCCAGCCGCAGCCCGTCCACCATCGAGGACAGCACCGCCTCCAGCGACACCGGCCCGCCGATCGAGATCCCCGCGTACCAGGCGGGCGTCGGGAGGTGCGGCAGGGTCAGCAGCACGTGGTCGTCCGGCGTCACCCCCGTGGCGAACACGCACCGGAACAGCACCCGGATCGCCACGATCGTCAGCGCCAGCCACAGGTAGTACTTGAAGCCGCGCGCCCACGGGGCCTCGGTGCGCCGCGCGGTGACCACGAAGCCCAGCACCGCCAGGACCAGCAGGAGCAGCAGCGGATTGGTGGTCCGCGACGCCGCCGTGCCCAGCGCCAGCGCCCACGCCCACCAGGCCAGCGGATGCAGGTCGCGCGGGATCCGCTTGCCGGAGTCGGCCGCCCGGCGGGTGCTCACTCGCGGTCCGCCCGGCGGCGGCGCACCGCCACTGCCGCCGTCGCGGTGCCCAGCGCGGCCACCAGCACCACGCCCGCCACCACCGGGGCGATCGAACCGGAGGACGGACGCGGGGTGTCCGCGAGCGGAACGGCGTCCACCGGGGCGGGGGAGGCGCCGCTCGCGGTGGGTGAGGGGCTGCCGGTCGGGTCGGAGGAGGGCGACGGCGACGCCTTCGGGCTCGGGGAGCCGGCGGCAGTCGCGCTGCCGGTCGGCTCCGGGTCGGGGTCGGCGGTCGGCCCTTCGCTCGAACTTCCGCCGCCGGTGGGGTCGTTGCCCGCCCCGGACGTCGGGGCCGGGGCCTTGCCGCCCCCGCCGGAGCCGCCGCCGGACGATCCGCCCGCGCTGCCGCCGCTCGTGCCGCTACCGCCCGTACCGCCGCCGGTGCCACCGGTGCCGCCGCCCGAACCCGAGCCGCCCGGTGCCGAGTTGAGGGCGCGCACCGAGTCGGGGGAGAAGGACGGGCCGCCCCGGGTGCCGCCGATGTCGGTCTCGCCGAACACCCACGCGTCGACGCTCCCCGGTACCGGGTGGTAGCTCATGGCGCCCAACTGGCTGTAGGACCAGGTGTTCTGGCCCGGATCGGCGTGCCAGTACGACCAGTACGCGGTGGCCGGCGGGGTCAGCATGCACTTCTCCTGGTCGGGCGGCGGGAACTGCTTGCCGCCCTGGTAGCCGCTGTACCCGATCCGGCAGATGAAGCCCGGGCCGTCGTGCTGGGTGCCGGCCGTCTTCCAGCCGCCCTGATTGAGGAGTTGGTAACCGGTGGTGGGCGTGCTGCCGCAGGCGCGCAGCACCGGGCCGCCCCACCGGCCGAAGTCGATCGCCAGCACCACGTTCCGACTGGTCGTGCACTGGTCCATCGGCAGCGCCTCCGCCCGCGCGGGTGACGGGGCCGGCCCGCCGAGCGCCACGGCCAGGACCGTCCCCGCGGCCGCGCCCAGCCGGGCCGGCCGGGCGAACCGCCCGCTCACCGGGAGCCCCCGTCGGCCTTGGCCCGCCGCCGGAAGGCGACCAGCACCGCGCCGCCCCCCACCGTCAACAACAGCCCCGGAACGACGAGTTCGAGCACATCGGTACCGGTGAACGCCAGCCCGGAGGAGGTCGACCCGCCGCCCGTCGAGGTGTCCACCACCGTGCCGCCGGACGTGCTCCGAGAGGGGGAGGGGGACCCGGTCGGTTCCGCGGAGGCGGAGGCGGAGGGCGACGCGGAGGAGGACGGCGACGGGGAGCCGCTGGGCTCGCCGGGAGTGCTGTCGTCCAACTTGTGGCTGAGCGTGCCGAAGGAGCGGCCGGTGACCCCGCCCGCCGCCTGGGCGGAGGCGCGCAGGTCGGAGGTGCGCGGGCCGTCGGCGGCGACGGTGAAACCGCCGTCGGCGTTCTGCTGCCCGGCGAGGAACTCGGTGGCCCGGGCGATCCGGGCCGCATACGCGTCCTGGCGCAGGCTCAGACCCTGGACGGCGAGCGCGGCCGAGTTGACCGAGTTGCCCGCCGAGCCGGGGAAACCGCCGTCCGGCAACTGCCGGGCGGCCAGCCAGCCGAGGGCCCGCTCGACGGCCTGCCTGCTCTCCCGGTCGGGCAGCAGGTCCAGGGCCATCGCCGCGATCGCGGTGGAATCCACGTCCGGGGTACGGGAGTTGGGGATCAGGCTGGGCCAGGAGCCGTCCGCGTTCTGCAGCCCGCGCAGGTAGGCGACGGCCGGCCCGGCCTGCTCGGCGTGCCCCGCCCGGACCTGGGCCATCACGCCGAGGGCCTGCGAGAACACCGACTGCGCCCACTGGTAGTTGCCCGGCCCGTCGCAGCCCGCGTTCACGTCGGCGTGGTCGCAGACCATCCGGTCCAGGGCGGTGATCAGGTCCTGTCCGCCGAAGTGCCGCGGGTCGCGTCCGACGATCTCGGCGAGCAGCGCCTCCTTGGCGACCGAGCCGCCGCCGGCCCACTCGGTGCCGATCGCCGTCCAGTCGTTGACGGACCGTTCGGAGCGGTCCTTGCCCTGCTGGTCGAGGAAGTCGGTGATCCGGCGCAGCGCCGCGTCGTCCGTGCCGGTGGCGGCCAGCGCGTACGCGGTGTCGATGGTCAGGCCGAAGTCGGCGAAGTCGGTGAAGCCCTCGTAGTAGTGGCCGTCGATCAGGCGGGCGCGGTCGGTCAGGTAGGCGCCGGCCCTGGCGAGGTCGGGGGTGCGGGCGGGCTGCGGGGCGTTGACCCGCCGCAGCACGGTGGCCGGGTCGGTGCCGGTGAGGGCGAGGATCGCCTGCTCGGTGGCGGGCGCCTCCGAGTCCGGGGTCCACTCGTCGGGGCCGAGGCCGCCGTCGGCGTTCTGCCGTGCGGCCAGCCAGGCGGTGGCCCGGTCGGCCTCGGCGGTGCGCCCGGCAGCGTGCAGGGCCTGAGCCGCGACGGCGGTGGACAGGGTCTCGGGGGAAGCGCCCGCGTACGGCACGAACGCGCCGTCGGCCCCCTGCTGGGCGGTCAGCCAGGCCACCCCGCGGTCGGCCACCGGCTGGTGGCCGCCCGCCAGTCGCAGCGCGATCACGGTCTCGGCGGTGGACAGCGGGTCGGACTCGCAGTACTGGCCGGGGCGGATCAGCGTGCCGGCGAAGCCGCCGTCGGCGCACTGCACCCCGGCGAACCGGTCCAGCACGGCGGGCGCCGGGACGACCCCGGCGCGGGCCAGCGCGATCACGCCCATCGCCTGCGTCCACGGGTTGGCCGCGCCCTGGAAGTCCCCGGCGGCGCTGCACTTCCCGCCCTGCCCGGCGGCGTCGCAGACGTGGTCGGTGAGCGCCGCGACCAGGTCGCGGCCGCCGAACGAGCGCGGGTCGCCCCCGGTGGCCTCGGCGACCAGCGCCAGCAGCGCGGCGGCCCGGGCGTCGGGCGCGGCGCCGGCCGACGCGCCGTTCGGGAACAGGAACGCGTCGGCGTGTGCGGCCAGGAACGCGGCGACCTTGCGCAGCGCCGCGTCCTGGGTGCCGGAGCCGGCCAGCGAGAGCGCGGTCAGCGCGGTCCGCGGGAAGTCCGGGCCCTCGAACGCCCAGTTCTCCATGTGGTCGCCGTCCGTCAGCTGCGCCGCCAGCCAGGCCGCGGCGGCAGCCGGATCGGCGGTGCGGCCGGGCGGGGCGCCGGTGCCCGAACTCCCGCCGGGCGACGGGCTCGGGCTGCCGGAGGGGCCGCCGCTCGCACTGGGCGACGGGGACGGGGACGGGCTGGCGGCGTTCTTCGCCCGCACCTCGTCCGGGGTGAACTTCGGCCCGCCGGTGGTCCCGCCGAGGTCGGTCGCGCCGTACACCCAGGCCTCGACCTCGCCGGCCTTCGGCTTCTGGCCGTCGGCGCCGAAGCGGCTGTACGTCCAGGCGGTGGCGCCGGGTTCGGCGATCCAGTACGACCAGTAGGCGCTGCCCTGCGGGGTAGTGGTGCAGGGTTCGGTGGCGGCGGTCGGGTACTGGGTGCCGGTGGCGAACGCACCGGTGCCGATCCGGCAGATGAAGCCGGGGCCGTCGTGCACGGTGCCCGCGGTGGTGAACCCGGCGTTGTGCAGCAGGTTCATGCCGGTGGTCGGGTGGGCGTCGCAGCCGCGGACCAGGCCGCCGCCCCAGGGGGAGAAGTCGACCGCGACGATCGCGCCGGTGGTGGCGGTGCACTGCTCGACCGGGTCGGCGGCCGCCGTGCCCGGGTGTCCGAGCAGCAGGGTGCCGGTGGTGGCGGCCGCGACGAGCGTCGCGAGCAGGGCGGCGGCCGGGCGGCGGCCACGGGTTCTGGACGGGTGCGTGCTGGTGCTGCTGTGGTTGACCCTCACCGGTGACTCCCTGATCGGGTCGTGGCGGGGTGTGACAAGGCAGCGGACGGCGGACTGGCCCCCGTACCGACTGCGTCGTAGTCCGCGACGACGCATGTGGTGCTGACGAACCCCCGGTGGCAGGCATTCCGGCTCCCCCGCCGCACGGGCAGGGCTACGGTTGCGGGTCAGCGCCGGATTCGGACCGGCTTCCCCTGACCTCCGAGGTGGAAAACCCGTTCATCAGACCACGTGAGCTGAGGGGGCGTCAACGCGCCCGGCAGCCAGTCGAAGTGCGCCCGGAGCGCTCGGAGTGGTGCGCAACTACCGCTTGATCGGCGGAGGTTGACCGGTAGGACCGACGGCTCGCCGGAGTCGTGTCGGGTACGTCACCCTGTCGGCCGGCCTGCTGCGTGGGGTACCGTCCGCGGTGGCCGAGCAGGGGAACCCGGTGGGAGTCCGGGACTGACGCGCAACGGTGAGGGGCCTTCACACGCCCGAGTCCGAATGCCTGCCGGCCGTGCACCACGAGCGAAAGCCACCCACGCGATCCGGGCGGCGGCCGCCCCGGACTCCGGCCGGACGCCAGCGCGTTCCGCCGGTGCGACGGGGACGCGTCGGCGCCCCGACCCAAGGAGTCCGTTGTGACCCGTCGTTCCACCACCGCCCTGGCCGCCGTCGCCCTCGCCGCGGGCGCGCTGCTGGGCACCGCAGTCCCCGCGCAGGCCGCCACCCCCGCACAGATCGCCACTTCGAAGACCAACGGCGTCGCCTACCTGAAGACCCTCCAGGCCGCCGACGGCAGCTACGTCACCTCCGGCGGGCTGTCCAACGAGTGGGCGTTCAGCGCGCTCGCCGCCGCCGGGACCGCCGCCGTGGACGTGCTGCCCGGCGCCGACCCCGCCAAGAACGCCCGCACCGTCTACCGCGGCCAACTCGCCGCCGCCACCTGGCCCGGCGCGTCCCCGGTCGTCACCGACTACGAGCGGGCCATCCTCAACTCCTACGCCGCGGGCATCGACCCGGCCCGGGTCGGCGCAGGCCGCAACCTGATCGCCGACCTCGCCGCGTACTGGCAGAGCGCCGAACCCGGCTACTGGGGGCCGTCCGGCAACTTCAACGGCACCGTCTTCGGTCTGCTCGCGCTCGGCAACGCCCGTACCCAGAGCGGGAGCCAGCGTGTCCCGCAGACACTGCTGGACGCCTCGGCCGCCGCCGTCCGCGCCAACCAGCACACCGACGGCGGCTGGAACTACAGCAAGGCCGCCGGCGACCCGACCGCGCTCGCCCAGGCCTCGGACATCGACATGACCGGCGCCGCGATGGCCTCGCTGTGCGCCGCCGGCGTGCCCAGCACCGACAGCGCGATCACCTCCGCCGCGAGCTTCCTGGCCGCCAACCTGAACGCCAACGGCTCGTTCGCCGCCATGTGGGGCCCCAACACAGACTCCAACGGCTGGGCGGTCTCCGGGCTGAACGCCTGCGGCATCAACCCGCAGGGCGCCGCCTTCACCAGCGGCAGCGGCAAGACCCCCGTCGACTACCTGATCGCCCAGCAGTTCAACCCCGGCGGCGGCTTCAAGTACCAGTCCACCGACACCACGCCGTCCGCGTACGCCTCGGTCGACGGCCTGCGCGCGGTGGCCGGCGGCGGCTTCACCGCCACCCCGCCCACCCCCGTCACCTCCGGCGCCCCCACCTGGGTCGCCACCACGGCATTCACCTCCGGCACCGCCGCCCGGATCGCCCTCACCGTCGACAACGGCACCGGAAACCTCAAGGTCTGCGCCGTCACCCTCACCCCGACCGGCTCCACCACCACCCTCGGCGCCGTCCTGGACGCCGCCGCCACCGCCACCCCCAGCGGCTGCGTCACCGGCGTCACGCCGTCCAGCGGCAGCGGCGCGATCACCGCCGTCAACGGCACCGCCAACGCGGGCGCCAACAGCTGGAAGGTCCGCCTCGACAACGGCACCGCCGCCACCGCCACCAGGGCCACCACCGTCAACGCCGGCGACACCGTCTCCCTGCGCTACGGCAGCTGACGCGGCATCAGCGGCGCGCCGCAGCGCAGGTTCCAGCGCGCGGCGCGCCCGCTGAGCGAGGTGACGGTGAGCGGGGCGACGTCCAGCCGCCAGAACGCGGCGGGCGGCAGGGCGAGGGCGTGCACCACGGCGGCCCGGACAACGGCCGGCTCGGCCACGGCGAGCACGCGGCCGGTGTCGGCGGGCAGCGCGTCCAGCCAGCCGCCGACCCGGGCCAGCAGCGCGCCGACGGACTCCCCGCCGGGCGGGGCGAAACCGGGGTCGGACAGCCAAGCGGCGATCGACTCCGGTTCGGCAGCCGCGAGTTCGGCCAGCGGACGGCCGCGCCAGGCACCCGGATCCAGGTCGGCGAGACAGGGCTCGTCCGCCGGCATCAGGTCCAGCGCCCCGGCGCTCTGCCGGCAGCGCGGCGACGGGGCCGACAGCACCCGGTCCGCCCTGGGCACGGCCAGCGTCCGGGCCGGAGCCAGGTCGGCATCCGTCAGCGGCAGGTCGTCACCGAACCGGGCGCCGCGGCCCTCCGCGCCGAGCGCCGGTGCGACCAACATCACCCGGACCGTCACAGGCCCACCCTCCCAAAGATCATCCGTCCACGAATCGTGGATCGGAGTGCCGCGCCCCTGGCGGGCCGTGCCGGGGAACGGTACCTTCTCGGCGAACAACCCCATATCAACGACGGTGCGTGGAAGTCCGGTGCAAGCCCGGCACGGTCGCGCCACTGTGAACCCCTGACCAGGGGGAAGTCAGACCCGCCTCCGTCGTTTCCTGCTCCACACGACCGGGACGCGAGTTCCCGCAAGGAGGTCACACCGCCATGGCTCACCCCATCGCGCCCGCCGCCGTCACCACGCCGGCCCTCACCCCCCTCTCCGTCAAGGCCATCGCCCCCTGGGCGGCCTTCTTCGGCATCCTGCTGCTCACCCTGCTCTACTTCGTCGGCGCCGAACAGGGCGCCACCTCGCTGCTCTCCGGCGAGAGTGTGCACGAGTGGGTGCACGACGGGCGGCACCTGCTCGGCTTCCCCTGCCACTGACCCGCTCCGGCAGAAGAAGCGAGCAACTGAACACATGAACTCCCACACCGTCAGGAACCTCCTGGTCCGCGGCATGCTCGCCGGCCTCGGCGCGGGCGTCCTCGCCCTGATCGTCGCCTACCTGCTGGGCGAACCCCGGGTCGACGCGGCGATCGCCTTCGAGGACTCCCACAGCCACGAGCACGGCGAGGAACTGGTCAGCCGCACCCTGCAGTCCACCGCGGGCCTGGCCACCGGCATCCTGATCTACGGCCTCGCGCTCGGCGGCATCGCCGCCCTCGCGTACTGCTTCGCCCTCGGCCGCACCGGCCGCTTCGGCCCCCGGGCCGGCGCCCTGCTGCTCTCCGGCGCGGCACTGGTCGCCGTCTACCTCGTCCCGTTCCTCAAGTACCCGGCCAACCCGCCGTCGGTGGGCGACCCGGAGACCATCGGCAAGCGCACCACCCTGTACTTCCTGATGATGCTGCTGAGCGTGCTGCTCGCGGTCGCCGCCGTGGCGGCCGGCAAGCAGCTCGCCCCGCGCCTGGGCAACTGGAACGCCACCCTGGCCGCCGGGCTCGGCTACGCCGCGCTGATCGGCCTCGGGTACGTCCTGCTGCCCGCCGTCAACGAAGTCCCCGAGGACTTCTCCGCCTCCCTGCTCTGGCAGTTCCGGGTTGCGGCCCTGGCCATCCAGCTCACCCTGTGGCTGTCCTTCGGGCTGCTCTTCGGCCACCTCGCCGAACGCCTGCTGCTGCCCAAGCCGGCCCGCCCCGCCAACGCAGCCGCCGAGGCGACCCCGGTCGCCAACTAGCGACTCCGACGGGCCGGTTCGCACCTTTCATGCGGTGCGGACCGGCCCGTCGGCGTTCCCGGGGCCGGAGGGCGGGGCGCCTACTGGGCGACGTCGGGCGCTCCGTCGTCCGCCGCACCCGCCCCTTCGGCGGCGGCCAGGCGGGACAGCGCCTCCGCCAGCGCGTGCTGGAGGGCGCGTACCCGCGCGGTGCACCCGCCGACCTGACGCCGGTTCGCGAGCAGGGCCTCGTACTCCCGCTCGGGGAGCACGACCAGCACCTCCTCGCCGATCCTGATCCGCTGCACTTCGCCCCGTCCGGCCATCGGCCGCCCCCTTCGATCGCTCCGGCCGGTCCGGGCGGGCGCGCGGCGTGCCCGCCCGGACCGGTGTCATGTCAGTCGATCCGCCGGTTCTGCAACTCCGCGCGCAGGGTGCGGGCGGCGGCGACCAGGCTCTCCACCGAGGCCCGGGTCTCGGGCCAGCCGCGGGTCTTCAAGCCGCAGTCGGGGTTCACCCACAGTCGCTCGGCGGGGACGGCGGTGAGTGCGAGGCGCAGCAGCAGGACGGTCTCGGCGGGGGACGGGACGCGCGGCGAGTGGATGTCCCACACGCCCGGGCCGACCTCCGCCGGGTAGCCGGCCGCGGCCAGCTCGTGGGCGACCTGCATGTGCGAGCGGGCCGCCTCCAGCGAGATGACGTCCGCGTCCAACTCCTCGATGGCGCGCAGGATGTCGCCGAACTCGGCATAGCACATGTGGGTGTGGATCTGGGTGTCGGCGCGGACTGCGGCGGTGGTGAGGCGGAACGCGTCGGTGGCCCAGTCCAGGTAGGCGGGCCGGCCCGCGCGGCGCAGCGGCAGCGTCTCGCGCAGCGCCGGCTCGTCCACCTGGATCACCGCCGCGCCCGCCGCCTCCAAATCCGCGACCTCGTCCCGCAGCGCCAGCGCGACCTGCCGGGCGGTGTCGGCGAGCGGCTGGTCGTCGCGGACGAACGACCAGGCCAGCATGGTCACCGGGCCGGTCAGCATTCCCTTGACCGGACGGTCGGTCAGGCTCTGCGCGTACGTGTACCAGTCGACGGTCATCGGGTACGGGCGGGAGATGTCGCCGGCGAGCACCGGCGGCCGCACGTAGCGGGTGCCGTAGGACTGCACCCAGCCGTGCCGGGTGGTCAGGTAGCCGGTGAGCTGTTCCGCGAAGTACTGCACCATGTCGTTGCGTTCGGGTTCGCCGTGCACGAGGACGTCCAGCCCGGCCTGCTCCTGGAAGGCGATCACCTCGCGGACCTCGTCCTCCATCCGCTTGCGGTAGTCCGCCTCCTCCAGTCGGCCCGCGTTCAACTCGGCGCGGGAGGCGCGCAGTTCGGCGGTCTGCGGGAAGGAGCCGATGGTGGTGGCGGGCAGCGGCGGCAGCTGCAACCGGGCGCGTTGGGCCTCGGCGCGGACGGCGTACGGGGCGTCGCGGCGGGTGTCGGCGGCGGTGACGGCCGCGGCGCGGGCCCGGACGGCCGGGTCGCGGGTGATCGGGGACGCGGCGCGGGACGCCAGGTCGGCGCGGTTGGCGGCGAGTTGGGCGGTGATGGCGGAGCGTCCCTCGCGCAGGGCGCGGGCCAGCAGCGCCGCCTCGGCGGCCTTCTGCCGGGCGAACGCCAGCCAGCGGCCGATCTGCGGGTCCAGGTCGCGCTCGGCGGCCACGTCGAGGGGCACGTGCAGCAGCGAGCAGGACGGGGCGACGTCCACCCGGTCGGCCAGGCCGAGCAGGGTGGCGAGGGTGGCGAGCGAGGCGCCCAGGTCGTTGATCCACACGTTGCGGCCGTCCACCACGCCCGCGACCAGGCGTTTCCCGGGCAGGCCGCCGACCGCGGCTAGGTCGGCGAGGTTGCCCGCGGCCGGGCCGGTGAAGTCCAGCGCCAGGCCCTCGACCGGCGACTTGGCGAGCACAGGCAGCGCCTCGCCGAGCCGGTCGAAGTAGGAGGCGACCAGCAGCTTCGGACGGTCCGTCAGCGCGCCGAGATCCCGGTACGCGCGAGCGGCGGCGTTCAGTTCGGCCGGCGTGCGGTCCTGTACGAGCGCGGGCTCGTCCAGCTGCACCCACTCGGCGCCGGCGGCCCGCAGGTCGGCCAGCAGTTCGGCGTACACGGGCAGCAGCCGGTCGAGCAGGGTGAGTGGTTCGAAGCCGTCCGGCGCGCCGGGTGCGGGCTTGGCGAGCAGCAGGTAGGTGACCGGGCCGAGCAGTACCGGCCGGGCCCGGTGGCCCTGGCCGAGTGCCTCGCGGAGTTCGCCGACCTGCTTGGCGGAGTCCGGGGCGAATACCGTGTCCGGCCCCAACTCGGGTACCAGGTAGTGGTAGTTGGTGTCGAACCACTTGGTCATCTCCAGCGGCGGCGTCTGCTGGGTGCCACGCGCCATGGCGAAGTAGCCGTCCAGCGGATCGGCCTCGTACGCGGCCCGGTGGCGGGGCGGGATCGCGCCGAGGGCGACGGTGGTGTCGAGCACGTGGTCGTACAGCGAGAAGTCGCCGGTGGGGACTTCGGTGATGCCGGCGCCCACCAGTTGGCGCCAGTTGGTGCAGCGCAGTTCGGCGGCGGTGGCGAGCAGCGCGTCGGCGGTGACGGCGCCCTTCCAGTAGCCCTCGATCGCCTTCTTCAGCTCCCGGTTCCCGCCCTGGCGGGGGTAGCCGTGGACGGTTGCCGCGGCTACGGACTTCGTAGTCAAGGGGACTCTCCTCGCGAGCCTTGATCCTGGGTCCGGTGCACAGGAGGGCGCGCGGGGTGGCGAAGACCGGGCGGTGCGGCGCTCGACCGCGCCTGCCCGCCGGGTGTCCGTGCCGACCCGCCCTCGAGGTCACCGGCTACCGGGTGCGAACGGACGCATCCGGGCAACGGGCAGGTCTTCGGACTCGCGGGCACACCCGGGGAGTTGATCGATCCCGGGCACCTACTGGCCGTCGCTTCCCAGGCCCGTCCGGACCCAGTGCGTATGACGGCGGTCGTTCCCACTCACCGCTGCGGGGCAGTCCCGGATTCCCACCGGGTTCCCTCTTACGACGCCCTGCCTGGCGGACAGGGCGAACCAGTTGCGCGGTCAGTCTAGAACGCCCCGGGCGGCTTCCGGCGCAAAGTCGGTGATGTGTCCGGTCCCTGGGAGGGGTCGGCGCGGCGCAGCAGGCAGGTGTCCGCGACCCAGCCCTTGCCCTCGCGCGCCTTCTGCCTCAACCCGGCGATCCGGTAGGCGAGTTCAGCCAGTGGGCCGGGTACCCGGGCCGGCGCCGTGATGGATGTGCCCGCCCTCGGGGTCGATCTCCGTGAACGCGACCTGCCCGTTCACCGGCACTGTACGACTGTGTGAGCGCCGAGCCGGACCGGGTCCTGGTGCCGCGGGCAGCGTGCTGGGTGATCATCTCCGGCCGCGGCCGCATCAGGTCCCGCCGCCCGGCCGTCACCGCGGAGAACGTCAACGCCGCGTGGACGGGCACGGTGGCGCCCGAGCCCACCAGGACCGACGAGGTCAGCCGGTGAACTCCTGGATCAACCTGGACGCGATCTGGCGGATCGTCGTGGTCGGCCTGCTCACCGGCGCCGGCCTGCCCGCCCTGTTCGCCCTCGGCCTGCGCCTGCTCAACCCGGCGCCCCTCCCCGGCCGGCCGGCCACCGACCGCCCCACCGCCGGACCGCTCGGCCGCACCCTGGCCGGGCTGATCTTCGCCGTGGTGCTCGCCACGATCGGCTGGGGCGTCTCCGGCATCGTCAACCACCGGTGACCGGTCGCCGGCAACGGCAGCAGGATGGAGGCCTTGCCCGGCGAACACGGCCGTCTGCCCTTCGCCGGCGACACCTCGGCCAGCACCGTGTGCGCAGGGGTGGATCACCCCGCCGGGAGCGGGCGGTTCCTGCCGGAGGCGGCTGCGTGGGCGATTCGCGGTCCGTAGGGTTGTCCCGAACGGGCCGAGCGGAGTGGCTTCCCGGCCCGGAGGGCAGGAGGTGGTCGCGGTGCAGTTCCAACCCGTCCTTGTCACTGGTGTCGGCGGGCGCGTCGGCGGGGTCGGACGAGCGGTCGTCGACCGGTTGCGTGCCGAGGGCGTGCCGGTCCGGGCGCTCGTGCACCACGACGACGAGCGGGCCTCGGCGCTGAGGGCCGTGGACGGCGTCGAGGTGGTGGTCGGTGACCTCACTCGCGGGGCCGACGTGGCCGAGGCGCTGGCGGGCTGCCGGCGGGCCTACTTCGGGATGGGCGTGTCGCCCGCGTACCTGGAGGCGGCGACGACGGTGGCCGCGGCCGCGCGGGAGAGCGGGGGTTTCGATCTGCTGGTGAGCATCTCGCAGATGACGGTCTCGCAGATGGACCTCACCAGCCGTGCGGAGTCCCGGCAGCAGCGGCTGCACTGGCTGACCGAGCACGTCCTCGACTGGTCGGGGGTCCCGGTCGTCCACGTCCGGCCCACCGTGTTCATGGAGAATCCGCTGTTCGCGCGGATCGCCCTCGCGTCGATCCTCCGCGACCGCACGATCCGTCTGCCGTTCGGGTCCGCGCGGACCTCGCCGGTCGCCGCAGCCGATGTGGCGGAGGTCGTCGCACGGCTGCTGCTCGATTCAGCTCCGCCGTCCCGCCGCGTCTACGAACTGACCGGAGCGCGCTCGCGTGACATGAGCGTCATCGCGGCCGAGTTCTCCGCCGCCTTGGGCCGGGCCATCACGTACGTCGACGTGCCGTACGAGGAGTGGTTGGACCGCGACCTCAGGACGCAGGACCTGCCGCCCCACGTCTTCGAGCACATCGCCACGATGGCGCGGCTGCACGGCGAGAACCGGTACGACCGGGCCACGAACGACGTTGCCGAACTCCTCGGACGCCCCCCGCTGGGGTTCGACCACTTCATCAGGAACACCCCCGGCCTGCGGCCGTAGCCGACTCCGTCGCTCCTGCCGTGGTCCGCCGGGGTCCTCAGTTGTCAGCGGGAGGAGAGACCTTGCCTCCCGAAGATCCTTCAGTTCCTCGCGGACCAGCCGGACGATCTGGCCCTCCTGCGGTCCTCGGGCCTTGTCGTTGCCGCCTACGAGGGCCCGGGCGCGGGGGTCGACGCCCAGTTCAGTCTGTGTCGCTCGGGGCAGTCACCTCGGCCGGAGCTGGCGAGGCGCCAGGTGGCGAGCTTGCCCCACCGGGACCCTGACTCTTTTCACAGGGAGTCCACGAGCCCGCCGTCGATGACGAAGTCGGCACCCGTGATGTTCGCGGCGCCTGGGCCGGCGAGGAACAGGACGAGGTCCGCGACCTCCGCCGGGCGGGTGAAGCGGCCGGTCGCGGACTGGGCCGCGGCAGCGCGGGCCACGTCGTCGGGGCCGGTACCACGGGATCGACCGACCGTGGCGGCGACGCCATCGGTGCCCTGCCACAGCGCGGTCTCCACCGGGCCGGGGCCGATCGTGTTCACCCGCACCCCCTGTGGTCCCACCTCCTTGGACAGGGCCTTGCAGAAGTTGGTCAGTGCAGCCTTGGCGGCACCGTAGTCGATGACCAGGGGGTCCGGCAGCCGGGCGTTGACCGAGGAGACGGTGACGATGCGTCCCGCGCCGGAGGCGAGCAGGTGCGGCAGGGCAGCCCTGGTGGTGCGGACGGCGGTCAGGAGGTTGACGCTCAGGGCCCAGTCCCAGTCCTCGTCCGTCACGCTCAGGAAACCGTCCACCCTCGGGCGCACCGCTCCGACGTTGTTCACCAGCACGTCGATGCCGCCATGGAGCCGGGCGGCCTCGGTGATCAGCCCGGCCGGACCGCCCGGTGTCGCGAGATCGACTTCCACGACGGTGAGGTTCGCGCCCTGCTCCACGTGCGTGTCGAGGGCCTCGGTGCGTGTCCGTGATCCCGCGACGACGTGGCATCCCGCTGCGAGGAACGCCTCGGTGATCGCGAGCCCGATGCCACGCCCGGCCCCGGTGACGACGACGGTCTGGCCGGTCAGACCGTCGTCGTCACCGGGCCTCGCCGATCGCGACGGTGTGGAAGGGGTCACCGCGAGGTCTCCACGGTCGGTCGTGCCGGCCCGCCGAACGCGGTGTCCGCCGAGCTGCTGTGCGGTCGGCGTCCGTGAACGAGGACGACGGCGATCGAGGTTGTCACGGCTGGAGCCTCTCTGAGCGTGCGCGCGCGGGTGCCCTGACCCGGTATGTCCGTATCAGACCGGAACCCCGGCGGACCTGCATCAGGAAGGGCCGTGGTGTTCACGGTGGGCTACCGAACAGCTGCGGGTCGGGTGTGAATCTGGAGGGGGTTTCGGCGCCGCCCGCGCGTTCTCCTCATCGAGCTCCTTCACCGGACCACTCGTCCGGCGGGAAGCAGTTGCTCGGGATCACCCCACCGCCCGATCCGTGATCATTCTCGGCACCGACGGATGCGGTGCGGCGGTTGACGCTACGCCGGTGATCACGGGCTTCAGTGCGGCCGACCCGCCTGGCGCAGGGGGTTTGGCGGGTCGGGTCAGCGTGTTGGAACTGCCGGAGGGGGCCTGCCGTTGCGGGGTGGGCCCCCTCCGGTTTGCTGCTGGATGCCGGCCGGCCGGTCGGGGTCAGGCGGTCGGGATGATGCCGAGCTGCTGGAGGACCTTCACGCCGTCGTCGAGTCCGAGTTCCTCGACGATGAGGCCGTTCTGGACCTTGAGGACCGTCTTGCCGGTGAAGCGGAGTGTCCTGCCGGATGCCGCGGGGGCGGAGCCGATGGGGAGGTCGTCGAAGACGATCGGCCCGGTGTGGGTGCCGCCGCCTTCCCACTGTCCGACGACGTAGTCGCCTTCGGCGATGAGGTCCGCGGTGCCCCAGAAGTTGAGGTCCGGGAACGCGGTGCGGAAGTTGGTCGCGAAGGCGCGCACCTCGTCCCGGCCGCGCATGGGCTTGTGCAGCGAGTACTCGAACCGGATGTCCGGGGCGGCGAGTTCGTCGATGATTTCGGGGTTGAAGGGGTTGCCCCAGAATTCGGTGAACCAGCGGCCGACGATCGCCTTGTTCTCTTCGAGCGACATGGTTTTTCCTTTCTGTTGTTGCCATCGGTTCGCTTGCGGCGTGATGACATTCCGAAGACGTTCGTCGAGTTCGAAACGTGAGATCGGTGGCGAGGATTTATAAGGTCGAACTGAGGGGCTGGCAGTCGGTCGAGGGATCGCTGGCTGCGGGGCCGTGCCGGAATGGGCCCTCGCTGCGGCCGCGAGGTCTCTGCGGCCTCTTCGCGGGGCGGTTGCGGCAGGGTTCTGCGGGCGGCCGGCGGTGAGGCCGAGGGCCTCGTAGACGGTCTCCGCCGTTGTGCCGCTTCAGGCGATCACGTGTTCGATGCCCGCCGCGCGGGCGTTGCGCAGGAGTTCGATCTTGGGCGCGTGTGCCACCCATTCCTCCTGGGTGGGCTCCATCCGCGTCAAGCCGTCGCGGGCGGTGCCGCTGGTCGGGCCGATGGCCGAAATGCCGACCGGCACCGAAGGGCGTAGCGAACTGGAGCTGGGCCGATCGGGTTCTTTCTTCCGAGAGGTTTGGGAAGGAGTATTCGGCAGCGGTCGCGCGCCGCTTCTGCGGCCCGTATTTATGGGCGTCGAAGACGGTCAGGTCGTATGTCTTGTCCTACCGGTCGGCCGTGATCCGTGCAGTTCCGGAGTCGAGGTCCAGTCAGTGGCGGACCGGCGCCGCCAGTCCGTCGGGGTCGGGGATCCCGGCGGGCAGGTTGACGGCGACCTGGTGCGGCCCGGGACGTCTGCTTCCCCGGCTCCCGGGGATCGCGTGGGCAGTCGGCATCCGCAGTACGGTCTCGGAGTCGCTGGGGCCTTGAGGGTAGAAACGGAGCAGGTCACGAGGTCCAGACTGCGGAACTGCCGCGCCGGTGCGAGTCCAGCAGGTGGGTGTCGACGATGCCGATCGCCTCCATGAGCGCGTACATGGTGGTCGGGCCGACGAAGGCGAAGCCGCGCCGTCGCAGTTCCTTCGACAGCGCGATGGACTCGGTCGACTTCGTGGGGATCTCCGCGAAGGTCCGGGGGCGGGGGGTGGTTTCGGGCCGGAAGGACCACACCAGGTCGGCCAGGCCCATGTCATCGCGCAGTTCGATGGTGGCGCGGGCGTTGGTGATGGCCGCCTGGATCTTCTGTCGGTTGCGTACGATGCCGGCGTCGGCCATCAGCCGGTCGACGTCGCTCTCGGTGTAGGCGGCAATCACGTCCGGGTCGAAGTCGTCGAACGCCGCACGGAACGCGGGTCGTTTGCGCAGGATCGTCGCCCAGGACAGGCCCGCCTGGAACCCTTCCAGGCTGACGCGCTCGTAGACGCCGCGTTCGTCGGTGACCGGCATGCCCCACTCGGTGTCGTAGTAGTCGCGCAGTAGGGGGTCGACGGCCGCCCACGCGGGACGTCCGAGTCCGTCCGCTCCGACGACGACGCCAGGGTCGGCGGTGGTGCAGCTGGTTTGCTGTGTCATGTGTTTATCCGTCGAGCCCTGTCATGCGCATCGTGATGTTGATCCGGCCGTGGCTGATGCCGCACCCTGCGGGGGCGGTGTCCTGGTGCACCTTGGTGACACCGTGGAACGCGGGGCGGGCGGGTCCGCCGAAGACGAAAAGGTCGCCGGAGGCCAGCAGCCGGTCCGTATAGGGTTTTGCCCGGGTTTCGGTGTTGCCGAAGCGGAACGTGCAGGTGTCGCCGATGGACAGCGACACGACCGGGGCGCGGGATTCCTCGTCCTTGTCCTGGTGCATCCCCAGGCGGGCGTTGGTGTCGTAGTAGTTCACCAGCGCGGTGTCGGGCGTGTACGCGTCGATCGTGGCCGCATCGTGTCCGGTCGACCGAAGAGCGGAGCGGCCCAGCCGGACCATCCAGTCGGGGAACGGAAGGACCCGGGCCCCGTTCACGTCGGTGGCCGCTCGCGTGTACCGGTACGGCTGCCAGTGCCAGCCCAGGCACACGGTGCGCACGGACATCCGGTGTCCGCGGACTGTCGCGGCGCGCAGGGGGACGGGGCCTCGCACCCACTCGTGGAACCGGTCCGCGATCCACTGCTGCTGTTCCAGGGACAGCCAGTTCGGGACGTGGGCGGCGCCCGGGGCGATCTCCTGCGCGTCGCGCTCGGGGAGTTGCGGAGTGAACAGCACGGTCATCGCCCCTCCTGCGTGCGGGTGCGGTACTGGAGGGTGTCGTCCTCGACGAGCCAGGTGGTGCCCTGGGCGGTCACGCCGGCCAGGCCGTTCAGATTGCTCAGGCCGACGAGTGCGAGCGTGCCCGGATCGCCGATCCCGGCGGTCGCCAGGGTGCGTTCGGGGCGCCACGGGGTCGACCACAGCAGCCGCCGGGTCATCTGCGCCCAGCCGGTCGCGGGGCCGGTCATCACCCACAGGTCGGGGTCGGCGTCGGCGAATCGTGAGGCGTGGCGCAGCCAGGAGGCCCCGGTCTCGGGCCAGGTGATCGTGGCGAGGATGGTGCCCTCCGCGCGGTCCCAGGCCGATTCGATCAGGCGTGCACTCTCCCGTGCGTGCGGGGTGCGGCCGGAGCCGATCACGACGGTCCGGGCACGGCGGTCGCGGGCCAGTTGGACGATGGCCGCGACCTCGGCGGCCGTGGCCGTCAGGTCTGCGTCGTAGCTCGCCGGCCTCTTCAGCAGGGGGCTGGTCAGGGGGTCCATGGTCGACCCTCCTCTCGGGCGGTCCTCCACCGCTGGTAGCGGTCCTTGCAGCAGGCGCCGCAGGGCCGGAACCCGGCGGCGAGGGCAGTGGCCTCGTCGGCGAAGAAGACTCGGTGCCTCACGTAGCCGCCGCGGGCGATGGCACGCAGGGCGGCAGGGCAGTCGAGCCGTCCGTAGATCTTCGAGTCGCGATGGCCGCCCCACTCTCCCTTGACCGGCGACCGGTAGAGCCGGCCGTCGGCCCCCAGGAGGGTGAAGGCGTTCATCGCGTCGCTCACGCGGCGTCGTGGAAGACGAGGGCCAGGGTGTGACGTTCGCCGGACCGGACGGCGGACACGCCGTGGCGAACCGGCGCGGCGGACCATCCGCGGACGGACCTGACGGGCCGGTCGCGGGTGGTGAACAGGTATCCGTGGCCGTGCGGCAACAGCGTGGACGTGCCCCGGGACTGGGCGCGCGGGCGCTGTTCCAGGAGCAGGAACTCGCCGCCCGTGTGATCCACCCCGGGCTCGTTGAGGTTGACCACGACCTGAAGCGGGAACACGAGGTCGCCGTACAGGTCGCGGTGCAGGGCGTTCCAGTCCTTCTCCCGGTAGCGGAGCAGGATCGCCGTGGACTTCGTCTGGCCGGCGTCGTGGCACATCTGCAGCCACTCGTCGAGCGAGTCCGGCCAGGGCGCGGGCCTGCCCAGCTTGGTCCACCAGTCACGGGCGACGGGCAGCAGCCTCGAATACAGGGCCTGCTTGAGCCGCTCGACCGGCTCGGGGTAGGGCGCGTCGAAGTACCGGTACTGGCCCTCACCGAACCGGTGCCGGCCCATGTCGACGGTGCTGCGGAACAGGCCGTCCTGCTCGTACAGCTCCCTGATCTCCACCGTCTCCTCGGGAGTCAGCAGCTGCGGCAGCAGCGCGCCGCCGTACTCGTTGACCTCCGCGGTGATCGCCTCCCAGTCGCCGGACTCGACGCGGCCGCGCCAGCGGTCCGTCTTCTGCCCGGTCGCCTTCGTGGTGCTCATGCCGCGGCCTCCAACTCCAGCAGCGTGGTCTTGGCCTCAAGCCCGCCGACGTAGCCGCCGAGCGTGCCGTCGGTGCGCAGCACCCGGTGGCACGGGACGACGATCGGCAGCGGGTTGGTCGCACAGGCGGTGCCCACCGCCCGGACGGCCTTGGGGTTGCCGACGAGCTCGGCCATGTCCCGGTAGCTGCGAGTCTGGCCGTACTCGATCTCCGGCAGATGCGTCTGCACCAGGCGCCGGAATCCGTGCGACAGGGACAGGTCCAGCGTCAGGTCGAAGACCCGGCGACGCCGGGCGAAGTACTCGTCGATCTCGCGAGCCGCCTCCTCCAGCCGCTGCGGGGCGCGCAGGATCCGCGGGCTGAGCTTCTGGCCGAGGGCTTCCAACACTCGATCGTGGTCCTCGCCGGCGTACGCCACGCGGACCAGCCCCTTCGGGGTGGCGGCGAGCAGCAGCTTGCCGACGGGCGAGTCGATGGTCGTGTAAGCGACATCGATCAGGTCGGCCTGCTCCGCGGCCCGCTCCAGGCGGCGGTGGAGGCGACTCAGAGTGTCGGCGTCCACGGCTGTCGACAGCAGGACGGCCATGTCGTCATCGTTGCGCATGTCGCTCACGACGATGCTCCTCTCACGATCGCGCCCGGATAGTGTTTCCTGAGATTCCTGAGCCCGTCCGCGGCGGCCCTCCTGGCCGCCTCGACGGTGCCGCCGAGGATCTCCGCGATCTCGGCGTACGCCAGCCCCGCCACATAGCGGTAGGCGACAGCCTGGCGTTGTTTGCTGGGGAGCTCTTTCACTGCGGCCCACAGGTCGGTGTCGCCGGGATCAGGGATGCCCCGCCCGGTCGGTGCTTCCGGTACCTCGTCGACCGGCACGGGATTCCTCTTCGCGGCACGCAGCACGTCGATCGCCTTGCGGTGCGCGATCGTCACCAGCCACGCCTCCACGTTCGCCGTCTCCGGCAGATCGGGATAGGCGCGCATGGCGGCCAGGAAAGTCTCCGACCACGCGTCGTCCGCATCGTGCGGGCCGAGGACGACCCGGCAGACGCGCAGCACGGTTGCGCCGTGCTGCGCGACCACACTCTCGAACGGTTGTTTCATGTCCATCCCATTGATGACGTACGTGCGGTGGCAGACGTGAGATTCCCGGTCAGAACAATCGTCCGGCGTCTCCCGCCGGCGGCTCCTCGAGCTCAAGCAGTGCCTGCTTGCGTTCCAGCCCGCCTGCGTACCCGGTCAGAGCCCCGGTGGAGCCCACGACGCGGTGGCACGGGACGAAGATGCACAGCGGGTTCGCGCCCACGGCCTGTCCGACCTTCTGCGCGAGGCTGCGGTCGCCGACCCGCTCGGCGATACGGCCGTAGGTGGTCGTGTCACCGCACTGGATGCTCTTCACGACGTCCCAGACGGCGTGCTGGAACGAGTCGCCCTCGGCCGCGAGCGGAAGATCGAAGTCCGTACGCTGCCCCGCCAGGTAATCGCACAGCTGGTGGACCGCTTGGTTCAGCAACGGGTCCGTGGCGTCGCTGATCTCGGGGCCGAACGTCTCCTGCGGGGGCCGGCGGACATGATGCCTGAAGTACAGGCCGGTGATGGTCTCGTCCTTGGCGACGATCGTGACCGGTCCAAGGTCCGTCTCGATCACGACGTGTCGAGTATTCATCCGCGCCTCCCTCTCTCACCCCGTAGACGCACGCCGCCCGAAGAACGTGAGATCGGCTTTGGGGGTACTGCCGCGTCATCTTCAACGTGTACGAGATGAAGCGGCTCGGCCGTGACACCACCGAACTCACCACTCACGGCCTCATCGTTCTTCGGCGCGATGGCGCAGACCGAGCGGGGGAACACCCGCGAGTCGACGCTAGAAGGGCTCGAAACGCGGCCTGTAAGGGCAAGCACGGCGGTCGGCCAAGGACATGCTCCACACCGCGCGGGCGGTGAGTCCGTCGAGCAGATCCAGCCCAACCCGATCGTCCCCACCGGCAAACGCAAGGGACAGAATCCCGCCGTCGCGGCCATCTACCGGGCGCTCGCGGAGCACGCGAAGAAGGCGGCGCACCCCGAAGCCGTCGCGCCAGCCCGCGCCGACTTCACCGCTCTCCCGGACGGCGGAGTCCCCGGACCTCGCCCCGTACTACCTGATCGAGCGTCACTCTGATCACAGAGAACTGCCTGTCACTTCGTGGCAGCTTCGGGAGAACAGGGCCTTTCATGGGGCCGTGACGGCGGAGGCGAAGTCGGGGTGCACGCCGAGCTGGGCGAGCATGACGCTGACCCCGATGTAGCAGTTGAACTCCTTGACCTTCCCGTCCTCCACGTACCAGAAGTCGGCGGTCGGGATGCTGAGTCGGGCGCCGGCTGCGTGGACGGTGCCGGCGGGCGTCTCGAAGGGGTCGGTGACGGTGCCTTCGATCGTCAGCTCGACGGCGACCACGTCGCCCATGACGTGGAGCCGGTGCAGTTCGCGGTGGATGTCGGGTGCCAGGGCGCCCATGAAGGCGACCTGGTCGCCTAGGTGTGCGCCGCGGTAGCTCTCGCCTGCGACGACGTTGTTGAACACCCCGTCCGCGGCGAACAGGTCGATGAAGCCCTGCACGTCGAGGACGGTGCCTTCCGCTGCGTGATAGGCGGCCCGGACCACGGCCTCCGTTTCGGTGGTCATCGCGTTTCCCCTTCCGAAAGCAGCAGCTTGCGCCAGTTGTGAAGCGGTTGTTGGAGTTCGCCGGTGTTCGGCGTCCGGTCTGCGCTGTGGCCTACAGCGCGGCCGGCCGAGGCTCGGTGGGGACGACGATGACGGTGGTGGTGTCGGCACGCAACGCCGCCGTGAACTCCCGCTCCAGCTCCTCGGTGGTCCGCACGTCGACGGCGCGGCAGCCGAAGCCGCGGGCGAGGGAGGCGATGTCCAGGTCCGGCAGGTCGAGCCCGGGGACGCCCGGGGTGTCCTCCAGCCGGGCGAAGGACTTGAGGATCGCGTACTCGTGGTTGCGCATGACCACGTAGACGATCGGGAGGCGGTGCCGGGCCGCGGTGTAGAGGGCCTGCACGGAGTACTGGAAGGAGCCGTCGCCGATCAGGCCGACCACCGGGCGCTGCACCCCGCCTTCCCGGTCGGCCAGCGCCACCCCCACCGCCGCCGGGACGGCCCAGCCGATGCCCCCGCTGGCCGTGGCGAAGAACGAGCCGGGGCGGGTGGTGGGCAGCCATTCCAGCTGTTCGGCCATGGTCGAGGTCGACTCGTTGACGATGACGGCGTCCGGTGGGCGGACCCGGCTCAGCGCGGCGTAGACCGCCGGCGGGGGGAGCGGGAGGGTCGGCGCGGCGGGCACCACCCGGGGCCGCGGCATCGGGTCCGGGGCGGTGCGGGCCGAGCCGTCCTCGACCAGGTCCAGCAGCCCTTCGATCGCGAGCCGGGGATCGCCGAGCAGGCTGTCGCCGACCCGTGCCGCGGCGGCGGCCCGCGGGTCGCCGGTGATCTGCAGCAGGGCGGTGCCCGCAGGCAGGTAGTCGCCCGGCACGTAGGGGTAGTAGCGGAACACCTCTGCGCCGATCACCACGGCCAGGTCGTGTCCGGACAGCCGGTCGCCGACGGCCTTCACCGACAGGCCGAGCGGGCCGGCGTAGAGCGGGTGGTCCTCGGGGAAGGCGGCGCGCTCCGCCAGCGGGGCGCCGTAGACGGCGGCGCGCAGCTTCTCAGCGAGGGCCACGGCCGGGTCCCAGCCGTCGCTGCGGTCGACCTCGGGCCCGAAGACCAGCGCGGGACGTCGGGCGGCGGAGACGCGTTCGGCGAAGGCCCGCAGCCGCTCCGGGTCGGGGGCCATCCGGTGGCTCACCGTCCGCACCCGGGTGAAGGCGGGCAGCGGCCGCTGCCAGTCGTCCATCGGGACCGACAGGTAGACCGGCCCGGCGGGCGGCTGGAGCGCCAGCGCCCAGGCGCGCATGAAGGCCTCGGGGACGTCCTCGGCGCGGGCCGGCTCGTACGACCACTTCACCCAGGGCCGCGGCAGCACGGTGGCCTCGCGGTTGGCGAGGTACGGCTCGCCGATCAGCAGCTCCCGGTGCTGCTGGCCGGCGGTGACGATCAGCGGCGTGTGCGCGTGGTAGGCCGCCACCAGGTTGCCCATCGCGTTGCCGGTGCCGGCCGAGGAGTGCAGGTTGACCAGCGCGGGGCGGCCGGTGACCTGGGCGAAGGCGTCGGCCATGGTGATGGCGGAGGCTTCCTGGAGGGCCAGGACGTAGCGGAAGTCCGCGGGGAAGTCCCGGAGGAAGGGCTCCTCGGTGGAGCCCGGGTTCCCGAACACTGTGGTGAGCCCGAGGGTGCGCAGCAGGTCGTAGGTCACGGTGCGGACAGTGGATCGCTCGGCCATGGGTGCCATCGCTTTCGCCCGGGGATTCGGGGCGTCAGGGCTTGCAGGGTCGGGTCTCGGTCCAGTCGACCAGCAGTCGGCGTTCGGCGAAGAGCCAGTCGCCGTCCTGCTTGACGAACCGGTCGAGGTAGCGAATGGACGCGATCATGATCGTGCGCTCGTCGTCCGCACCGGATGAGACGTGGTGCGCCAGGCAGTAGGTCTCGCCCTCGGCCCGGTCGCCGTCGAGGGTGATGGTGCTCTGGCCGTTGAAGTGGGTGGTGGCCCGGTACTGGTTGAGGTCGGCGAAGACCGGCGCGAGGGCGGTGCGCCCGTGCAGCTCCTGGGTCGGTTCGGCGGCAGTGGCGTCCATGTGGACCAGGAAGCGGCTGTCCTCGGTGAACAGGGCCATCTGGCCTGCGGCGTCGCGGCGGTCCGCGCAGTGCGCGTAGGCGTCCACGAGTCGGCGGATGGCCAGCCGGTCGGCGGCCTCCTCAGGTGGGACGGCATCGGGGGAGGACACATCAGCTCCGATCCTTCGCGCTGCCTGACCCCAGCAGGACAGCAGCGGCTCGGGGTGCCCGCAACCGGACGAACTCGACGCCGACGGTGAATTGCGAATCTCCCCGCCTGCGGCAGGTCACACGCTCCGAGCGGCCGGGTGCGGTGTGCTGCCGCGGGCGGCGCGGTCGGGCTCCGCGAGCATGGCTCGGAAGGCCGCGGCCACGGCGTCGGGGCGCTCCTGCATGGCGACGTGGCCGACGTCGGGCAGGGTGAGGAGCCGGGCGTCGCGGAACGCCGCGTAGGCCCGGGTGGCGGTGCGAAAGGCGACGAGGCGGTCGTCGCGGCCGTAGACGAGCAGGGTCGGGGCGGTGACCAGGCGGGCCTGCCGCCAGGCCGAATCCTCCGCCGGACGCGGGAGGTGGGCCCGGACGAGGGCACGCACGCCTTCGACCAACATCCCTGATGCGTAGGGAAGTTCGGCGCGACGCAGGCGTTCGTACAGTTCCGTCGCCCGCTGGGCGGCACCGACTCGGGACGGGTCGGCGTAGATCAGGCCGTAGAGGTCGTCGAGCTGCCGTGCGGAGCTCCGGGCGGACTGCTGTCGGGCGTACAGGCGGGGTGCGCCCGGCAGGGCGAGCAGGGCGACCCGCAGGGCCCGGAGCGGCGGGAGCGCGGGCAGGACCGGCGAGATGAGGGTCAACGTGGCGACCAGTTCCGGGCGGTGGGCGGCGAGGTGGAGGGCGGCCAGAGCGCCGAGGGAGTTGCCGACCAAGTGGACGCGGCGGTGCCCGGTGCGGTCGAGGTGGCGGGCGACGGCCATGGCCTGGCGTCGGACGGTGACGAGGCCGTCGGGCGGGGGAGCGGAGCGGCCGAAGCCCGGGAGGTCGAGTGCCAGGCAGTGCACCGACGGCCGGAGGCGGTCGACCAGTGCGGCCCAGTTGTGGGTCCAGCCGCCCAGCCCGTGCAGGAAGACGGCGGTGTCGGCGATCGGGCGGGTGCTGGGCGCGTAGTCGGCGGCGAGCGGCTGGTGCATGACGGTCCGTTCCGTGGTGTCAGGTGAGCCTGGCGCGGGCGGACTCCGCGACCGCGAGCCGGTAGTGGTCGACCAGCAGGTCGCCGACCGCCGCCCAGCTGCGGGCAGCCACCGCGGTCCGGCCGGCCCGGCCGAACGCGCGGCGCAGCTCCGCGTCCCGGGCGAGCCGTTCCACCGCCTCCCGGAAGCCGGCGCCCGCGCCGGGCGGGACCAGGAAGCCGGTGCGTCCGGGGCGGACGAGGTCCAGCGGCCCGCCGGCCGCCGGGGCGACCACGGGCAGTCCGCTGGCCATGGCCTCCTGGAGGGTCTGGCCGAAGGTCTCGAACGGCCCGGGGTGGGCGAACACGTCGAACGAGGCGTACAGCCGGGCGAGTTCGTGCCCGGTGCGGCGGCCCAGGAACAGCGCGTCGGGCATGGTGGCGACCAGCCGCGCGCGGCAGGGGCCGTCACCGACGATCACCAGCCGTACGCCCGGGAGCCGGGACGCCTCGGCCAGCCGGTCGACCTGCTTCTCCTGCGCCAGCCGTCCGACGTAACCCACCAGGACTTCGCCGGGGCGGCCGAGCCGTCGGCGCAGGGCCTCGTCCCGGTGGGCGGGGTGGAACCGAACGCAGTCGACGCCGCGCGGCCACAGGTGGACCCGGGGGATGCCGTGGGCCGCCAGGGCGTCGAACGAGGAGCGGGACGGCACGAGGGTCCGTACGGCCGCCCCGTGGATCCGCCGCAGCCGCCGCCAGGCCAGCCGGGCCCCGGCCGCCCCGGCGAAGGGCAGGTAGGTCCGGGCGTAGGCGGCGAGGTCGGTCTGGTACACCGCGACGACGGGGACGCCCGCCCGCCCGGCCGCCGCAGCCCCGGCCGCCCCGAGCACGAACGGGCCAGCCAGGTGGACCACGTGCGGGCGGTGCCGCCCGATGGCCTCGGCCACCTGGGGCCCCGGCAGGGCGATCCGCACCTCCGGGTAGCCGGGCAGCGGGACGGACGGGACCCGAACCACCTCGCAGCCGTACTCGGCGGAGCGCTGCCCGCCGTCGCCTCGCCACGCCGCCGGGGCCACCACGAGCGGGGCGTGTCCACGGGCCAGCAGGTGTTCGGCGGTCCGCAGCACGCTGTGGGCCACCCCGTTGAGCTGCGGGGCGAAGGACTCGGTGACGATCACCACCCGCAGCCGCTCGCCGTCGGGAGCCGGGCCGTCCGCGGCGGGCGCCGCCGGCCCGGGCAGGACGCCGTTCATCGGACGGCCTCCGCTGCGCCTGCAACGTCTGAGCCGGCCGGGACGGAGCGGCCGACCGCGTGCAGGTCCCGCCGGATCTCCCGGAAACAGGCGACCAACCCGGCCTCCGCGTACGGCACGCCGATCTCCGCGCAGTAGGCGCGCACCAGGCGCGAGGCCGGACGCAGCGCGGCCGCCGGCATGGCGGGAAAGAGGTGGTGCTCGATTTGGTACCCGAGGCCGCCGAAGAGGGCGTGGACGAACCGGCCCGCCCGCAGGTTGCGGGAGGGCAGCACCTGCTGCCGGAGGAAGCCGGTGCGTTCGGCGTCCGGGCCGGTCATCGGCATCCCCTTGTGGTTGGGGGCGAAGACGCAGCCCAGGTAGACGCCCAGCAGCGCCCCGAACAGCACGGTGAAGGCGAGCGACTGGAGCGGCGTGAGGACGACGACCGCGAGGGCCGCGGCGAGGGCGTGGTGCAGGAGGGCGAGGGTGCGCTCCAGGACCGGGCGGCGGACGGTGCCGCGGACGAGGGTCACGCCGGTGGCGACCAGCAGCCCGAGTGCCTGGAGGGACAGCAGCGGGAAGAACAGTTCTGCCTGATACCGCGCCACGAACCGCCGCAACCCCCTGGTCCGCAGGGCCTGTTCGGCGGTGCGGACGAAGAGCAGGGAGTCGGCGGCCGGGTCGTGGCCGACCCGGTTCGGGTGGGCGTGGTGCCGATTGTGGTAGTCCACCCACCAGCCGTAGCTCATGCCGACCACCAGGTTGCCCAGCACGATGCCGGCCAGGTCGGTCGTCCGGCGGTCGGCGAACACCGCGCGGTGCGCGACGTCGTGGCCGAGCAGCGCCAACTGGCCGAACAGCAGGGCGAAAAGCGGCGCCAGGCCGAGCTGCCACCAGCTCTCGCCGAGCGCCACGAAGCAGACCAGCAGCCCTGCCAGCGCCGCGACCAGCACCGCACCGCGGCACGCGTAGTACAGCGGGCGCCGGCGCAGCAGGCCGGCCCGGGCGACCCGCCGGTACAACTCGGCGAACTCACCGCGCCGGGCGGTTCCGTCACCTATGAGGTCCTGAACGGTCATGCCACCACTCCGGTTTCGGCGCGCCCTGGCCGCCCGGGCCGCAGACCGTCGCCCGGGCGTGGAGGATCCGATTCTTCCGCGCGCGAATCGTCACCGTTCCGCACTGCGGGTGACAGCGACCCGATCGGGTGAGCCGCTGCTGCCGGTCCCCGATCCGGTGTTCGGTGGTCGATGGCCAGCACGCCGTCGCCGGATCCCGCCGGGAGGCGTGGGCTCCGCCGCGGGCAATGGCCCCGATTCCGTGCGGGTGTTCGGCCCGGCGACGGCAGGCCGAATCCACCGACCCGGCAGCTGAGAGGAGAAGGCGGCCGGGCGCGCCGACGATCCGGAGACCGGGCGGAGGCCGCCGGACTCGGTGACGGACATCGGCCGGCCCGCTCGGGGGTGCTCACCCGACCCACCCGACGGCGGGCGAAGCGCTGCCTCACGCCCCCAACTTCTGTGCTCTGGTGCATTCTCGGGCGCTTGTCGGCATGGCGCACCAGCAACGGGACGCATGCGATTTACATGCTCGGGGTATTCGAGTCATCACAGTACGTATGCGGCCGGTGAGATGTGGTGGCCGATCCGCGCGATGCCCGAGGCCCGTGCCTGGGTCCACCCCCCGGAGATCCCTGCCACGGCTTCACGGCCCGGCCGGTCGGGAGACGCTGCGTGCGCGTCGGCCGCTACTCGGCTGCCCCGCCGAACGGAGGAACACGATGAGGGTGCCCATTGACCGGAGCCGTCCCAAGGAATCGAACGGCGCGCGAACCCGGTCGCGCGCCGGGCTGGCTCGCCTCCTGGCGAGTGTCGTGGCAGGGGTGTTGGTCGCGGTCGGGCTGACGGTCCTGGGGGCCGGGCCGGCGGCCGCGGTGCCCCCGGTGCCGGCCAACCTGGAGGACGTCCAGGCCGTCACCTACAACCTCCAGGGTGCGGGCAGCGGTGACGACGTCAACAAGTGGACCAAGGACCTGCCCCAACTCCTCAACGCGGGCTACACCATGATCGCACTTCAAGAAGCCGGCCCCGGGCAGGTGGTGCCGGGGCAGTTCCTCGGTGCCATCGGGACCGCCGGCCCCCAGCCGGTGCAGGTCTTCCAGTGGGACGGGGGTACCCAGGGCGGCGGCCCCTACTACATCTACTACTTGCGGACCGACTTCGGTGGAAACCGGGTCAACCTCGCCATCGTCACGCCCTGGTACACCAACCAGATCCTGTACGCCCCGAACCCCGGCGCACGCCCCGCCTTCGGGATCCAGCTCGGCAACGCGTCGTACTGGACCGCACACGCGGACTCCCTCGGCGGGCAGCAGAACAACGCGGAGGCCACCCTCAACGCCATCCAGGCGGTGGCGCCCAACAACAACTGGCTGGCGATGGGTGACTGGAACCGGGACCCCGACGTGCGGCCGATCGCGGCGCCGGCCGGAGCCGTGGAGTACCGCAGCGCCCAGTACACCGTGGGCTTCTACACCGACAACCTCGCCGAGGCCGACTACTTCTTCACCGGCCGGCCGCTGGCCGCGGGCGCGCTCTACGAAGGCGTGCGACTGAATGCCCTGAGCAGCGACCACACCCCCGTCGGACTGCTGCCCCTCGCGCTGCGCGGCGCCGCCGAGGCGATCGAACTGCGCAGTGTCGCCGGCGACGACCACCCGCTGACCGTCCCGGACGGCACCACCACAGACCAGACCGACCTGATCACCTATCCGCCCTCCAGCCGCACCGGCGGCCCGGCCGCCGTCCCCGCCGCGGGCCCCGAGCAGACCTGGCGCCTGGTCTCCCAGGCCTGCCGGCCTTCGTGCTGGTCAACGAGAAGACCGGCAAGTGCGTCGACGTCCGCAACGGCACCGCCAACCAGCAGGACCTGGTCGACCAGGCCACCTGCTCGGGCCGGACGACCCAGAACTGGTACTTCCAGCCCAACCCCGACGACTCCGCCACCGGTGTGCTCGTGAACGGCTACCACACCAACAGCTGCCTCAACGTCATCGGCGCCCACGGCAACGTGGCCGGCGCCTCCATCTACCCCTGCAACGGCACGCGCACCCAGCAGTGGGAGATCGGCAGCCGCCAGTCGTCCGCCATCGCCAGCGTGAGCAACGGCAGCCGCCTGCTCGACGTCGAGGGCGCCTCCCAGGACGACTACGCCCACGTGGTCACCTACGCCGGCAACGGCGGCGCCAACCAGTACTGGCACCTCGACTCCAGCGGCCCCGGCACCTTCACCATCGTCAACGAGGAGTCGGGCAAGTGCCTGGACGTCCACAACGGCACCCACGCCCTCCCGGGCGACTGGGCCGACCAGTACGACTGCGCGGGCCAGCTCACCCAGAACTGGGAGTTCACGACCGGCCCCAACGGCAGCGTGCACCTGGTCAACACCTACTACGGCTGGGACCTCGACGTCCTGCGCAACCTGACCGGCGACGACCGCTGGGTCGGCGTCTACCCGGACACCGGCGGGACCAACCAGCTCTGGACCTTCCTGAGCTAGAGCACGCATTCGCCGCGATCACGTGGTGATCTCGGCCCTCGGTCGTCGGTACGAACGCCGGCGGACGGCACCTGCGCCCGCCGGCGACCGGGACCGTGCCGGTCTGCCCGCCACTCGGGCCGCCGAGCAGGGCGGCCTTCAGCTGGAGCTCGCGGCTGCGTCGGACACGTCACGAAGATGGCGTCCGGACTGTCAACGGGGTGCGCCGGGGTCGTTGGGGTGGGGTTCCAGCGGGGTGACGACGGCGGTCATCCACGGCCACAGCGGCAGGGTGCCGATCACCTCGGCGCGCAGTTCGGCCTCGTCGGCAGCGCGCCAGACACCGATGCTGCGCTTCTCGCCGACCGGTCGCCACAGTCTGAACAGCCTTCCCTCGGCCGCGAGTTCGCGGGCGCGGACAGCCTCGGCGGCGCGCCTGCGGTCGACTTCTTCGGCGGGGACGTCCGCGGGGACGGTGGTGGTGATCTCGACCAGGAAGTCCTGCATGGCGCTGCTCCTTCGCTGCGGCGGTTCGCCGGCCGGTCGTGCAGGCGGTTCCGCTGTCTCCATGCTCGCCGAGGGATGCCGCAGGCGCCACGACCGGTGTCCTCCGGGCCGGGAGACGCAGCCTTCCACGGGCCGTCGCATGTCGGCCGTGGAGTTGTGTCCGCTACGGTGCTTTGTCGTGGTCGCCGAGGAGTTGAACTTCGGTCGGGCCGCGTCCCGGTTGTTGATCGCGGGACCGTCGCTGTTCCGGCAGATCAACGTGCTGCGCGGGAAGCGACGGCGCCAGGTGCGGACCGTGTCCGGCGCGATACCGAGCCGCCGGGAGACGTCCATGATGGAGTGGCCTCCTGCGCACTCCAGAACGATCCGCGACCTCAACGTGAGCGTCTGCGCAGTCGAGTGGCGACGGACCCAGGACCGCAGAACCTCCCGCGGGGCATCGATGACCGACAAGGGCGGGATCCTCTGACCATGACGTCCGACGCGGCCGCGGAGCTGTCGCGGCGGGCGGTCCTCAGTACCTGTGCGCTGGGAGCGGAACGTGTGAGGTCAGCAAACACGTCGGATCGCCGGGGTTGGGCGGCACCGAAGCGGCTGGTCCCATGTCTGTCACCTGCGCGTAGGACTCGTCCCAAGCTGCTGACGGTCCGTCAGGAAAGTCAGCAAAAGGTCAGCATTCATCCTCCCGCAGCATGCAAAACCGCCCGCAGATGGGAATCGGTGAGGTACCCCGCTACTGCTGTCGGGAGTCTGGCCGGCGACCCTCGTCGATGCCTGACCCAGGGCCGAAGGCGGTCGCGGGCTGCCTCGCCAGAGCTGATCACCGCGACCGCGTACGGGGAATATATGCAGGTCAGTCGCGGTTTCCGCGCGCCTTGAGGGCCACGTTCGGGAGCTCCGGGGCGGGCAGTCGGTCGCCCGGGTAGCCCTGGACCTCGCCGAACCGGACCGCCTTCTCCCAGTCGTTTCGTGCTTGCACGATTTCTTCGCCGGACCGGCCGATGAAGTTCCACCACATATCACGTGGCTGGCGCTTCGTCCCAGCTCAGGGGCATGGCCGACCATCCGGGGTCAGCAAAAGGTCAGCAAACGACCCGGGGGTCAGCAGCAGTGGCATCGATCCAGCTCATCCGTGGCATGGGCAGCTTCTTCAAGACGTGCGGGGACGCCGAGAGCCGGTGGCCGCGGTGCCCGCACGAGTACACGATCCGGTACCGCAACGCGGCCGGGCGTCAGGTCGAGGAGTCCGGCTTCAGCACCTCGGAGAAGGCGAAGACCCGGCTCGCCGAGATCTACCAGGAGCGCAAGTACAACCCGCACAACCAGCGCAGGGCCGAGCGACTCCAGAAGTACGGCCCGATGCAGTTCCACGAGTACGCGGCGGAGTGGCGGAAGTCCCAGCGCGCGCTCGGCCCCGCGTCGCTGCGGCACCTCGACTCGCTGCTGGAGAACCACCTGCTGCCCGCCTTCGCCAGCCGCCGCATGGGCACCTTCGACTACAAGGTCGTCGATGGCTTCATCATCACCATGGAGCGCAACGGAGTTGGCCTGGCCACCCAGTCCAACGTCTTCGACAAGCTGCGGGCGATCCTGCTGGACGCCCACCGCCTCGGGCTGTACGACGAGAGCCCCGTCGAGGGCATCGTCCCGCCGCAGTACGACCCCAAGCGCGCCGTGATCCCGTCACCGCAGCAACTGGCCGGCCTCCGGCTCGCCGGTGACGCCGTGTTCCGGGTCGTCGCCGACCTGATGAGCGGCTGCGGGCTGCGCAACGGCGAGGCGCTGGCGGTCAACGTCAACAACATCGTCGCCAACGACGTCTACCGAATCACTGAACAGGTCAACCAGACCACTGGCGCCTACGCGCCGCTGAAGCACCGCAAGCCGGGGGAGTACCGCGACGTTCCGCTCCCGGCCCGGACCAAGCACACCATCGAGTGGTACGCCGACACCTACGGCACCGTCGACGGCTACCTGCTGCGCCACCCGCGCGACTTGTCGAAGCCGATGCCGACCTACCACCTGCAGAACCAGTGGCAGCGGCTCACACCTGACGGAACGTTCGAGATACCGGAGGGCATGGTGCTGTACGGCTTCCGGCACTTCTTCGCCTCGAACTGCCTCACCCACAACATCCCGATCACCGACGTCGCGGAGTGGATGGGCCACCGCAGCATCGACGTGACCTTCAAGATCTACCGACACCTCATGCCCGGCTCGATCAGCCGCGCCGCCGAGGTGCTGAACCTGGATCTCGCCGCCTGAGGTGCACCCCGGCTTCGGCCCGCCACGACAGCCGGCGGGCCGAAGCCAGGATCACGCCGAAACGCGCTGCTGCTTGATCCAGGACTGGACCTCGGACACCTTGAACTGCATCTTCGCGTTTCGCCCCCTTCCGAATCGGTAGGCAACCAACCCGAGCTTCGGCGCTTCCCGGTACAACCAGGACAAGGAGACGTTCAAGTACTCGGCCGTCTCCTTGGCATCCATGAACTGCGCGGCCATCGTTCCTCCCGATGTCCTGAGTGGTTCCAGTGGAACCGGAACGGGATCGTCTCCTGTCATTGTGGTTTTGGTCAGGCCGAGAATCGTCGATAGAGGTAGTGGTCGGCCGTGACCGATCAGACTGTGACAGCTGACGGTCACACAGCTCATCGACATCCACTCATACCTGGCGGCACGTCGCGTACCCCGCCGCTCCATGTGCGGCAGCGCCGATGACAATGGGCTTTGTTCACGAGAACGGGTTTGGCTCAACTTCCGTGAGGAGGCGCCGAACTCACCGCGGCAGACCCAGGTGTGGGTCGCTGGCCTGCTGACTGTCCGATGTCGACAGGCCTGGCTTTGGGACTGTCACGGAAGTTGAGCCAGAACCCGTTCTCGTGAACAAAGCCACGCGCATCAAAGTCCTTCCATGGAGTAGGGGTTGAAGGGTGGTGGGCGGCGGCTGGGCGGCGCCGTACCCTCCTCGGGGCTTGGGGCCCGGCTCGTAGGGTCGGGTGTCTCGCTCCGGCCGCCGACCAGGAGGTCAGCCGGTCGGCGTCTCGGATGGGCGTGGCCAGGCGGAGGCGTCGAACTCCTGGCCGTGGCGCAGGCAGTGGTGCAGCGATGACAGCAGCCGGGCGAACAGGCGGCGCGGTGCCGCTGTGTGCCGGTCGCCCGCTGTGTGCCGGCGGTCGTAGTGGGCGCGGCACTCCGGGGATTTGGTCAGCGTGGAGAACGCCCAGTGGTGCCCGTAGGCCGTGACGCGCTTGTTCGCGGCGATCCGGCGGTGCAGCACCTTGCGGGAGCTGTCGCTCGCCCAGGTGAAGGGGCGGGCGCCGGCGTAGGCGGCCATGCCCTTCGCGGTGGCGAACCGGTCTGGGCCGTCGCCGAGTTCGGCGAGCAGCCGGGACCCGGTGAGCAGGCCGACGGCGGGGAACGACCGGTAGATCGGGAACTGGGGGTGCTGGGTGAACAGTTCGCCGGCGGCTTGGGCGAATTCGTCGGCGCTGGCGCACGCCTCTGACAGGAGCCGCAGGGTGGCGCGGACTTCGCGGCCGAATGCGTCTTCGACCATGGGCGGGTTGCGGAGGGCGCTGACGCGGAACAGCGCGTGCAGCCGTTCGGTCTCGGCGTCCAGCAGGCGGGTCCGGCCGGAGCGTTCGAGGGCGGCGCGGATCTGTCGGCGCGTCAGGCGGGCGGCGCTGCTGCTGTTTGGTGCGAGCGCGATGATCTCCCGGGCCTCGGGCCGGAACAGGCGGCCGTCGAGGTGTGCCCAGGCCGCGACCGCTGCGGGGTGGGCGGCCTGGAGCTGGGATCGGAGCTGGAGGTAGTGGTGCTGCCGGGGTTCGGACGGCGCGCAACTGTGCGCGGGTCAAGGCGCCGACGGCCTCGGCGAGTTCGCTGTTGCGGTGGAGTGGCCGGTGGAGATGGCTGTCGGTGCGGAGGATGTTGGCCAGCAGCGCGGTGTCGCCCGAGTCCGACTTCTTCAGGTTGCCCGGGTTGATGCGGCCCCGGTAGCGGGCCACGGTCGCCGGGTGCACGGGCACCACGGTCTGCCCGTGCGCGCGCTGCGCGGCGACGAGAAGGCCGCAGCTGGCCTCGATGGCGACGGGCACCGACTTCCGGGAGAAGCTGTGGCCGGTGCGGAGTGCGGACAGCACCGCCAGTGCTTCGCGGATGCCGGCGGGGGTGGCTTCGAAGCGGTGGGCGGCGAGGACCTTTCCGGTCCGGTCGACCACGGCCAGGTCGTTGAGTTTCTCCGACCAGTCGATGCCTGCGGTGAAAGCCCCCATGTCGCCCCCCTTGGCTTGTCGAAGGCGGGCCGCCGCACTCCCCCCGGCCCGCTGGTCACGGCACAGCTCGGGACGTGAACGGGGGAGGCGGCGGCCCGCCTTCGTGGCACATGCGCTGGCCACGTCCTGGACCATAGGGCCAGGCGGGCAAAAGTAGCAAACATGTTCGAAAGGGACTTTTCGTTTTCTTGGCCTGCCGACAGTTCGAATACCCTGCTACCTTCCCGATCATGAAGATCGCGGGGCGGCAGCGGATAGCCGTGGAGGCCGGCGGCGCGCTGGTAGTGCTGGGTGGCATCGTCGGCGGGATCGTGGCGTTCTCCGGCGGCCCGAAGCCGCCAGCCGCGCCGGCCGAGGGCAGCCCGGAGTGGGTGCAGGCGCTCGACGCGAAGACGAAGAGGTCGGCGGACCTTGGCCGTGTCCACCGCGACATGATCCGAGGCCGCGGTCAGGAGCCCACTGACGAGCTGTGCACGGTGGAGTGGGGCAAGCTCGCCGGCAGTCGGCAGCAGGAGTTGGACGAGTACGCGTTCGCCGGCGGCTGCCTGATGAGTCCCTGACTCGGCCGTGCGCCGGGCTGCTCGGATGCTGAAGCGGGGCAGCTACGGCGCCACCAGGATCATCGGGGTGTACGAGTCCTTCCACTTCTCGATTTTCACGTTGTGCCCGAAGCCGGCCAGGGCGCTGACGATGGCGGCGGTGAAAGCGTGGGCCGCGTGCTGGATCACCGCCAACTCCTCCTCGTTGTAGGACCGCTTCTGCTCGGGCCTGTCCCAGCACATGATCAGGTGCTTCTCGTGACGTGCAGGCCGAGTCAGGCCGGATGTGTGTCGAGGCCATCGCCCTCGTCGGCGTACGCGGGAATGCCGATCTTGGCGAGGTCGGAATACACGCGCGCCGCGACATCGGCCAGGGGGTGGCCGGCGAGAGAGCGAAGTGCGGGAGGCAAGGTCGTTATGGCCAGACCGTAGCCACCCGGCGTCCGCCCTGGCCGGTGACCGCAATCGATCACCTCATGGGTGAACTGTCCTCGTCCCGGTGTTCTTCGCTGTCTTGGCGGACGGGCGTCCGGTGGTTCGGCGCGGCCCGGGGCGGCCCACTGTCAGCCGTCTAGAACACGGTTGATGCTGGCGAATGCCGCAACGGCTCGCCGTGACTTCGATCGGGTGATAGCTCGCGCTAGCGATAGCAGGATCGACCAACCGGGTGTATGAATGACGACTGTTTGGCTGCTTCTTTGAGACTCAAAGGAAACGACAGATTCGCGTGGGCGATTTTGCGATTATCATTCCCTACTTCAATCCGGCCGGCTACCGGTCCCACCAGGACAAGTTCAGCCGGTGCTTCTCCGCGCTGGAAGCCGCGGGGATCGCCCAGGATGTATACCTGGCGGTCGCCGGTCCGCAGAAACCGGAGGGTGGCGCCAAGGTGACCTTCTGGGACCCGGAGTTTTCCTTCATGTGGCATAAGGAACGGCTGATCAACTTGGCGACCGCCACCCTGCCGGATCGGTACAGCCACGTTGTATGGCTCGACAGTGACGTGATCGTCGACGCGCGATGGGCATACTCTGTGCGGGAGGCGTTCACAAGGTCGAAGATCATTCAATCGTTCCGAACGGCGCGCAAGATCGGGAGCGACGGGCATATCAAGCAGGCCCGTCTCGGCGTGCTCGTCGCCGATGGGGCGAAAAGCGGGTCGGTGGGCCTGGCCTGGGGGGCGTGCAGGTCGCTTTTCACGGACGGTCCGGGGTTGTTCGACCTAGGGCTGGTGGGCAGCGGTGACAGCGTGTTTGCACATGGAATGATTGGCAACGACATCTGCACGGCTCCGTGGCTGAGCAATCTGAGGGAGAGGCTGGCCCAGAGTTGGTCTCCGGCGCTGCAGTCGGCCATGCATGACTGGCTGGTGGAGGCGTCCCGGTGGAAGGGCGGGAGCGTGGCGGTCGCGGCCGACTCCGATATTCACGTCGTGGAGCACGGGGTGACGGAGAACCGGAAGTACTCGCAGCGGCACAGTCTCCTCGGCAGTCTTGACCCGCAGAAGCATCTGATCATTGAGCAGGGCAGGGTCTTCCGGTGGACGCCGGCCGGCCTGGCCTCAGTCGAAGGCGGCATCCGGTCCTACTTCTACGGTCGGCGCGAGGACGAGCCGTCCGGTCGATGGGAAAGCGCGCTGCCCGTAGCCGCGGGGGCAGCGCCCTGAGCGCCGGAGCGGACGTCCCGGATTCGGAGCGCCTGCTGTTCGGCGGCCCGCTGCTGCGCGAGCGGGCATCGGAGAAGACCGCGCAGTGGCCGGGGCAGGTCGCTGTGGGATGCAGCAGCGGCAGCACAGTGGCAGAGGCGAGGACCCATGGCCAGTCGGCCATGCTTGTGCAGCGCCGCCTGGAAGGAATCCTATGATCGTGCCGGTCGTATTCGCTGTCCCGCTGATCTCCAAGCAGATCGCTCTCGACTGGGCTGCCGTTCAGCGAAACCTCCGACGGACCATCAGGACTGTACTCGGAACAGACGACCAGAATGCGATGGTCGTGGTTGCGCACGCTGAGAAACCGGAGGGCGACTTCTGGGACAGCGACCGGGTGGTCTCCCTGCCGGTCGACCTGCCGTGCCCGACCACTTTCGACGGGGCCCGGCTTGATAAGAAGCTGAAGCGGACGCTGATCGGCGTCTGGCTGAAGCGGAACTCTCCAGCCACTGGGGCCGTGATCGTGGTCCTCGACGCGGACGACCTGGTGTCACCCAGGCTGGTTCCATTCATTCGCGAAAATTCATCCGGCTGTGGCCTTCGAATCGACCGTGGCTGGAGACTCGACATGATCACCCGGCGTGCCCGGGAGCATCAGGTGAGGTTCTCCGCTTACTGCGGATCATCGTTTGCTGGATTCTTTGCAAAAGACGAGCTCCCAGACAGCCTCGACGATATGAACGCGCCCTACCGGCTGGTGGTTGTAGGACATCACAGGGAGTTCGGCGAACGCTACCGAGAGGCCACCGCCCGGCCTGTCATCGACGTGGATTTCCCCGCAATGGTCTACCCGATCAACCAGAGCGAGTCGCTGAACCAGCGAGCAACATCGACCGCGGTGCGTCGGATGAATCTGGATCGTGCCATCTCCGCGGAGGAGACACGGTTGATGCTCGAGCGGGACTTCGCGGTGATGGATCTGTGGCCGGAGGCCGGCCGACCCGACCGCTGGGACAAAGCTGAAGTCCGGCCCGCGCTTTGCCGTAAGCTGCCAGCCGAAGGCGCGCCCAGGCCGACCTCGTCACCCCCGAGACGGTAGACGGGCCCTGAACGGGCGGATCTCCAATCTGCTGGCGAGCGCACGTCGGTTTTCGGCAGCGCCGCTGCCTGCACCTTCTCCGTGCTGGCCCGCTTCGTCAGCCTCGCTGCGGAGGAGCCCGATCCCCATGCCTTGTAGATCCCGTGCCGCGGTCCGAGATCGCCACCGACGGCCTGATCACCGGCGGGCTGTCCGGCCGCCACAGTCTCGCTGACATCGGCACCGGCTACTCCGAGCTGGACATGTGCCTGCGCACCGCCCACGGCTGGCAGGGCCGCTACGTGTCGGTGGACCGCGGGACCGGCCCCGTCGACCTGGAGATGTGGTCGCCGCCGATCTTCGCCGACCCGCTGCGCCTGATCGTGGATGGCGTCGTCACCATGGACCGCACCGGCAACCTCGGCGGCCTCGAACGCCAACTCGCCGCCCTCAACGACACCGTAGGCCCCGACGACACCGCGGCCGACGCGGACACCGGCCACCAGATCGAGGCCGTGCCGATCCGGCCCCCACGGCGGCCCCGGTGACCCACCGGCCCTCCGCACGCCGCCAGAGCACCAGTGCCGCGGCGGCCACGACCGCCGGCGGCCTCACCGCGGCCTGGCAGCACCGCGCCGCCGCACAAACCGCCGTCCTCATCGCCATCGCCGCCCGCCGACGCGCCCAAGCCACCCATGCCCGGGCCCAGTTCACCAGTGCGCTCCAGGGCTTCCAACGGGCCGTCGAAACGGCCGTCCACGACTTCGCCCACCAAGCGGTGCCCGCCATGTACGAGCAAGGAGCCGCCACCGCGGCCGCCACCCTCGGTGCCGCCTTCACCTGGACCAGCAGCCACGAGCACGCCCTGCAAGCTTTCACCGCCGACACCGACACGGACATGCTCCGCCACTCCCAGCAGACCGTCCGCCGCGCCGGCCAGTTCTACCGGGCCGCCCGTGCCGCCGCACGCCAGCAGATCCCCACCGCGTTGACCCGCCGCACCGCACTCCAGGCCGCCACGGCCCTCGCCGACCAACTCGCCGCCACGCACCCCCTCGACCGAGTCGTCTACCGCAACGGGGCACGGATGCCCGTCCGCGCATGGGCCGAAGCCGCCGCCCTCGCCCGAACCGCCGTCGCCTACAACGCCGGCACCCTCACCGTCGCCCGTGAACACGACATCCAGCACGTCGAGGTCTTCGACGGCTCCGACTGCAGATGGACCAGCCACCCCGACCCCGACAAGGCCACCCGCACCCTGCGCACCGTCGAAGACGCCGCCCAATGGCCCATCGCCCACCCGCGGTGTACCAGGGCGTTCGGCCTGCGCCCGGACGCTCAGTGCGTGGAATCGGGAGCATGGCCTGCTGGGTGATCACGC
This sequence comes from Kitasatospora sp. CB02891, assembly GCF_002803145.1. NCBI lineage: Bacteria > Bacillati > Actinomycetota > Actinomycetes > Kitasatosporales > Streptomycetaceae > Kitasatospora > Kitasatospora sp. CB02891. The sequence continues at coordinate 507,228 of NZ_NNBO01000005.1, forward strand.
AGTGGAGTTGACGGCGCTCGGGCACTCGCGTTCGACCGGGTGAATGAGGGGCGCATCCGGGCGATCACCACTCTCGGCGGATGGGCGGCGGGGAACGTCTGTTCTACAACCGGACTGCGAGGAGGTCGCAAATGATCGGAATCCGGCGTTTTCGAAACATCGCACTGACGACCAGTGCGCTTCTTGCCGCACTGCTCCCCGTCTCGCTCCCGTCCGCCCGTGCGGACGGGGGCGGCACACCGGTGACCCGCTCCGTGGGCCAGGAGCCGGGCCACCCGATCATCCTCTATCCCGGCAGGGAGGGGACGGCGGCGGCGTACTGCCCGCAGGGGACGAAGCCCAGCGGGGGAGGCGCGGCGGTCGAGTCCGACCCGCTGGCCCCCGTCTACTTCCAGGAGTCGGCTCCCGACCCGGAGCGGAACAGGTGGGTGGTGCACGCCTACAACGCCAGCGGCGACGTGCAGACGGTGCATCCCCGGGTGATCTGCACGACGGACAGCAGCATCAACGTCAATGTCGGGCCGGACAGTTCCATCGACCCCGGGGACTTCAACTCGGCCAACGGGGCGGGCTGCAGCAACACCCAGTTCGTAGTGGGTGGCGGAGTGCAGGCCGGCCCCAAGACGTTCGTCATGTGGTCGGACTGGTCCACCGTCAGGTCATGGACGGCGGGGGCGAAGTACACGGACTTCTCCCCGGACGCCCCGCTGTCGTACGTCCGGGCGTTCGCGATCTGCTCCGACACGCAGCCCACCCTCAGGGTGAGCACCGTCAGCGTGGCGGCCGGAGGCGTGGGGACGGCCCATGCGGAGTGCCCCGCCGGGCAGGTGCCGACGGGCGGGGGTGCAGACATCGGCCTCGACGCCCTGTTGAACGGGTCGGGCCCGACCGCGACGGGCTGGACGGCCCAGGGCACGAACCACTCGGACGGGCCCCGCAACCTGGAGGCCTCGGTGTTCTGCACGACACCCTGACCGGCAGGTACAACCGGCCGGCGCGAGGAGGCCTCTGGCGACCGGGAACCAGCCTCAGTACCGGCGAAACTGCGGACGCCGCGACGATCTCCGGCACGGGCGTCCTGATGCCCATGTGGTGCACTCGCAGTGCGCGTTGCCGACTCGGACGTCGATCTCAGGAGCGGTGCGGACGGTTGTGGGGTGGTGTCGGTGACGCGGTGTTCGGCGACGAGGGACCAGATGTCGCCCTGCTCGTAGAAGTCCTGTCCGGCGGCGCGCACCAGGCAGGTGGCCAGCCGCACCGCGATCACGTGTCGGTAGTCGGGTCCGCCGGCGGTGCGGGCAAGGTGCGTGAGGACGTGCCGGCTGTCGCTGTGGAAGAGCCGGTGGGCGACGCGCAGGTGTCGGTCACGGCCGTCACCGTACCGAAGGTGGTGTACGTGCGGGCGGGAAGAGTGGGCGAGGCCGGATTCGAACCGGCACAGCCGAAGCGGGGGCTTTACAGGTCCTCGGGCTCTCCAGTGCCCAGCTCGCCCTTGGCGGAGGAAGTGGGGGTCGAACCCACACGGGCGCTTGCGCACCCCAACGGTTTTCGAGACCGAGGCCGGCGCCACCTGTCGGCTGGCTCCTCCATGAACTGCGGTTGTTGCGCGGAGAGTGCGCGGATCGAACGCGCGCGGGCTTTCACCCGACGACGGCTTAGCAAGCCGCTGCCTTGCCACTCGGCCAACTCTCCGGGTGCTGCGCTGCCGGACGAGGATTCGAACCCCGAACTTCCTGATCCAGAGTCAGGCGTGCTGCCAGTTGCACCATCCGGCACTGCGGGTGGGCGGCAAGAAGAAAGGCCGCCCGGACGGGGACTTCCCCGTGGGCGGCCGGGCGCTGTCGGGCCCGTCTACCGAGAGGAGGGAAGTCCCTGGCTCTGGGAGCTTGAGGAACGCTGATACGACTGGCTGATACTCATCTCGCGTTCCTCTCCGCTGGCGCTGCCGGGCTGATGCCCATACTCTGCGGCAGGGCCGGGGCCGTGGGCAACGGGTTTTCCCCGGCGGGCAGCCGCGCCCGCCGCGGTTCTGGCGCAACCCCGGCGGATGCCAGCAGAGTTGGCCCGAATCTCTCTGCTATACGCGACCGGTCGCGGGCAGCATGGGAGGCCGTCACAAGATCTCGCAACCGACGATCGCAGGGGGAGCCGATGTCACTACAGGCGAACGGGACCGCTCCCTGGCGACGGGCGCCGACGTGGCGCAGGCACTGACCGCCCTCGGACACCGGATCCGCGTGATCGACACCGTCGATCCCGAGTTCGCGCACAAGGTGCGGGCGGTCGACGTGGCCTTCCTGGCGCTGGCGGGCCGACACGCGGAGGACGGCAGGCTCCAGGGCTTCCTGGAGACGACCGGCATCCCCTACACCGGCTCCGGCATCCGGGCCAGTGCCCTCGCCATGCACAAACCCACCGCCAAGATCGTGGCCGGCGCCGCGGGCCTGCCCGTCCTGGCCGACGTCCTCGTGCCGGACGAACACGCCGCCGCCCGGGCGGCCGATCACGTCCTCGCACGGCTGGACGCCCCCGTCATCGTCAAAGCACGCGACGAGGGCAGCTCGATCGGCATGGCCGTGGCCCGCGACCGAAGACAGCTCGAACGGGCACTCGGAGACCTTCGCGCCGCCGGCCACCGCCTGTTCGTCGAACCGTTCGTCGAGGGCAGGACGGTGACGGTCGGCGTCCTGGAGGCCGACGGCGACCCGGTGCCGCTGCCCGCCACGGAGATCCTCACCGCCGGCGACTTCTACGACCGCACCGCGAAGAACCGCTCCGACCTGCACGCCTTCAGGTGCCCGGCCGACCTGCCGGCCGACACCGCGCGCACAATCGGAGAAGTCGCCCGCAGGGCCCACACCGCACTCGGCTGCTCAAGCCACTCACGGAGCGACTTCGTGGTCACCCCGGACGGAAGCTTCCAGTGGCTCGAACTCAACACCCTGCCCGCGCTGCGCCGTACGGCCACCCTCCCGCTGATGGCCGCGGCCGTGGACATCGGCTACGAGGAACTGGTCGAGCGGATTCTGCGAGGCGCTGCCGCGCGACGTGACTGACGGGGCGAGGCGACAGGTTCTGCGGTCGGCGAGCGGCCGTGCGCCGCGTGCCGACGGCGGGGAGGTTCGTCGCTGACGGTAACTTGGTCGTCACTTCCCGGCATTGGCGCCGTATGACGAGGGTGGTACGACAGTGACCGACGCGATCGAGACGCCCCGAGCAGTCGCCCGGCCGGCGGCTCCGAGTGCGCTGCTGCTGTTGGCGCACGGCAGCCGCGTCCCCGAGGCAAAGGAGTACACCCGTGCGCTCGCCCGCGCGGTCGGGTCCTCCTGGCCCGGCCGGGTCGAGGTCGCGTACCTCCGGCACACCCGCCCCAGGGCCCGTCAAGCGCTGAGCATGCTCGCCGAAGCCGGGCACGAGCAGGTGGCCGTGGTACCGCTGCTGCTGCTGAGCTCGGCCTTCCACTCCCGGGTGGACCTGCCCAAGGCGCTGTCCAACCCGCTGGGCCGGGCGCCGCTCGTGACGCCGGTGATGGGCGGTACGACCGGCGAGCCCGACAAACGGCTGGTCGCGGCGCTGCGCCGCCGCCTCGCCGAGCTGGACGTCGAGTTCGACGCGGTGGTGCTGGTGGCCACGGGCAGCACCGACGTCGGTGCGTATGCCGAGGTGACCGCCATGGCGTCCGCGCTGGGTACGGACCTCGGCCTGCCGTGCCGGGCCGCTTTCGCGGCGACCACCACGCCGACCCCCGGCGAGGCGGCGGATGAGCTGCGCCGTGCCGGGGCTCGCCGGATCGCGGTCGCGTCCTACTGCCTCGCATCCGGCGTGCTGTACCGCGAGACCGTCGAGGCCTCGACCGCGGCCGGTGTGGTCGGTGTCTCCCAGCCG
>NZ_NNBO01000006.1:0-409919 GCF_002803145.1 Kitasatospora sp. CB02891
GGTGGCCTGGCCGGCGGGGCCGCTGGCTCCGGCGACGGCGATGACCTTGCCGGCCAGCGGGCGGCCGGTCTCGGTACGGGGTGCGGTGGTCACGCGGCGATCTCCTCGACGTCGGCGCTGGTGATGCCCTTGGTGTCGGCGATGACCCGGCTGAGCTTCTTGGACAGGGCTTCGTAGAACATGCTGAGCGGGAACTCGTCGGGGTGGACGGCGTCGCACAGCGCCTTGCGCAGCGCCTTGTCGTCGGCGAGGTCGAGCGGGAGCGCCTCGGGGCCCTTGGCCCAGGTGGAGGCAGGGTGCGGGGTGAGGTACTTGGAGACCAGCTCGTAGGCGGCGATCCAGTGGGCGGTCTTGGGCCGGTCGATGCCCTCGCGGTAGAGGGTCTCGATCTCGGCGCAGAGCTGGTTGGTGACCTCGGCGACGCGCGACCAGTCGATGGTGAGGCGGTTGTCGCGCCAGCGCAGCGCGTCGTGCTTGTGCAGGTAGGCGAAGAGCAGCTGGCCGCCCATGCCGTCGTAGTTGCGGACACGGTCGCCGGTGACCGGGAAGCGGAACATCCGGTCGAACAGGACGGCGTACTGGACGTCGCGGCCCTGGGTGTAGCCCTCGGCCTCCAGCTTGACCGACTCCTTGAAGGTGTTCAGGTCGCAGCGGAGCTCTTCGAGGCCGTACATCCAGAACGGGCTGCGCTGCTTGATCATGAACGGGTCGAAGGGCAGGTCGCCGTGGCTGTGGGTGCGGTCGTGGACCAGGTCCCACAGGACGAAGGTCTGCTGGACGCGGTCCTGGTCCTGGAGCAGGCTCGCGGCGTCGGCGGGGATGTCGAGGCCGAGCTGGCGGACGGCGCTGGTGGAGACGGTGCGGAAGCGGGCGGCCTCGCGGTCGCAGAAGATGCCGCCCCAGGTGAAACGTTCCGGCGCTTCGCGGACGGCCACCGTCTCGGGGAACAGCACCGCGGAGTTGGTGTCGTAGCCGGCGGTGAAGTCGTCGAAGGTGATGCCGAGGTAGCCCGGGTTGTCGAAGCGGGTCTTCTCCAGCTCGGCGATCCACTCGGGCCAGACGACCTTCAGCAGGACGGCTTCCAGGTTCCGGTCGGGGTTGCCGTTCTGGGTGTACATCGGGAAGACCACCAGGTGGCCGATGCCGTCGGCGCGGCGCTCCTCGGGCCGGAAGGCCATCAGCGAGTCCAGGAAGTCGGGCTCCCGGTAGCCGGTGTCCGCCCACTTGGCGAGGTCGGCCCGGACGGCGGCGAGGTACTCGGCGTCGTGCGGGAAGTGCGGGGCGAGCTCGGCGACGGCGGCCTGCACGGTCTCGACCAGGGGGTCGACGGTGGGGCGCGGCACGGTCGCGAGGTCGATCGAGCCGTCCTTGGACTGCAGGGGACGGAGGGCCTCGACGGCGTCCTTGAGGCGCAGCCAGGCCGGGTGCCCGGCAAGGTCGGCGGTGGGGGTGTCACCCGCGGCCGCGAGAGTCGGCGAAAGATTCTGCATCACAGGCTCACTTCGACAGGAGTTATTTCGACAAGACCACGTTAAATGCGAAAGGTCTTCCGGCTCAAGGGCAACTTGACGGCGGACACTCCAGTTCGTAGCGCGACCGGTGCCGCTCCCTGACGGGATGGATGAAACGGACAGATCCGGCGTCGCTTCCGGTACGCCCGACCCTGCCCCGCACCCGAACGGCCCGCCACCGGGGGCTTCCGCTCCGTCACCGTCGGCCGCGCGAGGCGCTGCGCCGGGCACCGCTCCACGCCCGGTGCAGGCCCGGCCGCGCCTCGGTGCGCCCCTGTTCACGCCCTGCTGCGCCCGGTCGGGATCGGTGACCGTGGGGTGGCGTGCACATCCGGCCGGAGGGGGAGGCGATGCACGGTCCGGTGCTGGTGAACTGGCTGCTGGCGGCGCTGGCCATGGGCAGCGGCGGCTACTGCGGGTGGCGGGTGCGGCATGCGAGGCGGGACGTACGGGCCGCCGCGACGTGCGGGGACGGCCGGTCGGCCCGGCCGGAGTCGGACGTGCTGGAGGCCGCGATGGGTTTGGGCATGGCGGGGATGGCGCTGCTGCCGGGCGTGGCCTGGGGCTGGCCGTACGCGCTGCTGGCGGCGGTGCTGCTGGTGGGCGCGCTGGCCGGGCGCGGCGCGGGGCTGCGGGCGCACCGGCTGCACCACGGGATCGGCGCGCTGGCGATGGCGTACATGGCGCTGGCGATGGCGGGCGGTCCGCCGGGCGGGCACGCCGGGCACCATGCGGGGCCGGCCGGGCTGCCGGTGGTGACGGGGCTGCTGCTGGTGTACTTCGGCGGGTACGCGCTGTGGGAGGGCAGCCGGGTGATCGCGGCGGGCGGTCCGGCGGTGGCGGCGCCGCTGCCGCGGGCCTGTCGGGCGGCGATGGGCATCGGGATGTTCGCGATGCTGCTGACCATGTGAGCCGCCGGCCGGGCCGGGCGACTGACGGGCCGTCCGAAACCCTGTGGCGACGTGGTGTTGGTCACTGGACGCGCCCGGCCGTTCCCCGTCGGCGTGAGGCGGCATAGGTTGGGGGGAAGCGCATCGCCGCGCCTCGAATCCCGCCTCGGGGAGCCCCTGCCATGACGGCACTGCTGAGCCTGCTGCTGCTCGGACTGCTGCTCGCCACCGTGGCGCCGAGCCGCCTGGCCCGGGCCCGCTGGCCCGAGCGAGAACCGGTGTTGGCCCTGTTGGTGTGGCAGATGCTGGTGGTCGCGGTGCTGCTGTGCTGCGTACTGAGCCTGCTGCTGGCGAGCGCGGCCGCGCTGCCCGCCTGGCGGGACGTGGTGTTCTCGGGCGCCCCGGACGGAGTGGCGGACGCGTACGGCCTGGCGGGCCGGGAGGGGTGGGGCCGGCTGTCGGCGGCGGTGCTGGCGGCGGGCGGGTTGTGGACGGCGCTGTCGTTGGCCCGGGAGATCCGTTCGGCCCGCGCGGAGCGCGGTCACCGCCATGCGCAACTGGTGCGGCGGGCCCCCGAGTTGCCGGCCTCGCTGCTGCCGCGTCGACGGGCGGCGGCCAAGGAGCCGCTGGTGGTGCTGGAGAACGTCCGGCCGCAGGCCTGGTCGCTGCCGGGGCCGCGGGCCCGGCTGGTGGTGACCACGGGGGCGCTGCAGCAGCTCTCGGACCGGGAGCTGGCGGCGGTGCTGAGCCACGAGCGGGGCCATGTCCGGGCCCGGCACCACTGGTTGGCGCAGTGTGCGCAGGCGCTGGCGACGGGTTTTCCGGGGGTGGAGGTGTTCTCCGCGTTCCGGGACCAGGTGGCGGTGCTGGTGGAGCTGGCGGCGGACGACCGGGCGGCGCGCCGGCACGGGCGGGTGACCACGGCGCTGGCGCTCGCGGAGTTGAACAGCGAGGTGTTCGCGTCCTGCCCGCCGCGGCAGTTGGCGCAGTCCCCCGCCCGGGTGGACCGGCTGCTGCTGGGCGAGCCCCGGCTGCCGCGGCGGGCCCGACTGGCCTGGACGCTGGCGGCACTGGCCGCGCCCGTGACGGCCGCGCTGATCGCGGCCGCGCCCGGGCTGTCGACGCTGTTCTGAACCCGGCTGCCCCTGCCGCCCCCCCCCCCCCGGATGCCCGGGGGCGCGCGGCCGCCCGGTCAGTCCGACAGCGTCTCGGCGAGGATCCGGCGGTGCACGGGGCGGGCCCTGCGGTAGCGCTCGCGGCCCTCGTCGGTGAGCGTGATGAAGATGCCGCGGCGGTCGTCCTCGCACATCGAGCGCCGGACCAGGCCGGACTTCTCCATCCGGGCGACCAGCCGGGAGAACGCGCTCTGGCTGAGGTGCACGCTGCCGGAGAGCACCTGGGCGCGCGAGCCCGACAGGTGCTCCTCCTGCTCGAACTCCCAGAGGCGCTCCAGCAGTTCGAACTCGCTGACGCCGATCCCGAAGGTCTCGCCGAGCTCGCGGTCTATCGCACAGGACGTGGCCGCGTGGCTGGCCAGCACGGCGCGCCACTTCTCGGCCAGCGCAGTCTCCACCGCGGGGTCACGATCCGGATCTAGGTCGGTCACGCCGCCACGTTAGCACATGCGTACGCATCTGTTGCAGCCGCATTAAATGCACTTGCATCCCATGCACATGCATGTAGCGTACGGTGCCATGACCGACACGCGATGGACCCCGCGCATCTGGGGCGCCTTGGTGGTGCTCTGCGCCGCCATGTTCCTGGACGCCCTCGACGTCTCGATGGTGGGCGTCGCCCTGCCCTCGATCGGCGCCGATCTGCATCTCTCCGACTCCGCCCTGCAGTGGGTGGTGAGCGGCTACGTCCTGGGCTACGGCGGTCTGCTGCTGCTCGGCGGCCGTGCCGCCGATCTGCTCGGCCGTCGCCGGGTCTTCCTGATAGCCCTGGCCGTGTTCGCCGGCGCCTCGCTGCTCGGCGGGCTGGTCGACAGCGGCCCGCTGCTGATCGGCGCCCGCTTCCTGAAGGGCATCAGCGCCGCGTTCACTGCCCCGGCCGGCCTCTCCATCATCACCACCACGTTCGCCGAGGGCCCGGCCCGCAACCGCGCACTGTCCATCTACACCACCTGCTCCGCCGCCGGCTTCTCGCTCGGTCTGGTCATCAGCGGGCTGCTGACGTCGGCCGGCTGGCGGCTGACGTTCCTGATGCCCGTGCCGATCGCACTGGTCGCCCTGCTCGCCGGCATCAAGCTGCTCCCCCGCCAGCACGGCGAGCAGCGCACCTCCGGCGGCTACGACGTGGCGGGCGCGATCACCGGCACCGCCGCCGTCCTACTGCTGGTCTTCACGGTCACGGAGGCGCAGGGCGTGGGCTGGCTGTCGCTGCGCACGCTCGGCTCACTGCTGCTGGTGGCGGTGCTGGCCGCGGCCTTCCTGCTGATCGAGGGGCGCACCGCGCACCCGCTGGTGCGGCTCGGCATCTTCCGCAACGCGGGCGTCCGCCGGGCGAATCTGACGGCGCTGACGCTGATGGGCTCCTACGCGGGCTTCCAGTTCGTGGCCACGCTCTACCTGCAGCGGCTGCTCGACTGGTCGGCGCTGGAGACGGCGCTCGGCCTGCTGCCCGGCGGCGCGATCGTCGCCTTCTCGGCCGGCTCGGTCAGCCGGCTGCTCGACCGGTTCGGCCCGGAGCGGGTGCTCCCGGTCGGCGTCGCCTCGATGGCCCTCGGCTACGCGCTCTTCCTCCGGCTGGACGAGCACAGCTCCTTCCTCGGCCTGGTGCTGCCGAGCATGCTGCTGATCGGCGCGGGCTTCGCGCTGGGCTTCCCCTCCATCAATGTGGCCGCCACCAACGGCGTGCCGGACGACGAGCAGGGTCTGGCCTCGGGCCTGGTGAACACCTCGCTCCAGGTCGGCGGCGCGATCGTGCTGGCCGTCACCACCGCGGTGCTCACCGCGGGCACCGGCACCGGCACCGACGCGCACGCCCAGCTCGCCGGCTACCGGCCCGCCCTGCTGCTGGTGACGGGCACCACCACGCTCGGGCTGCTGATCGCGCTCACCGGCGCGCTGCGCGGCCGCCGCGCCAGGGCCGCCGCCGAGCCGGTTTCGGTGCCGGACTACCAGTACCGGCCGCTGGAGCAGGAGGTGCTGTCGGAGCGTTGAACACCCGCAGGGCCGGCGCCCGTGAGCCGGGCCGCGGGGCCATCGCGCAGGCCGGTGAAAGTCAGGGCCGAAGGTCGGGGCCGGCTCCACCAAACCCCCGTGTTGGTGGAGCCGGAATGCCGCCCGGTCCGCGCCCGAGCGGGGCGGGGCCGACGGCGGCGCAGTCACCATGGCAGCTTGCCGGGCCCCGGTCAATCCGGTTCGCCACCCCGATACCGAACTGCGGCCCGGCGGCCGCTGCGCGGGCCGACCCCTGACGTTCCGTCAGTCCCGGTCGGCCCGCGCGGCACCGCCGGGCCCTTTCGTCACTGGTTCTTGAGGATGCCCTGGAGCAGGTCGAGGGTCTGCTGCGGGGTCAGGCTGTCCACGCAGAGCCGCTCCATGACCTGGACGTACTCGTCCACGTCGTCGCGCTTGTCCAGGTACAGCGCGCTGGTGAGCTGCTCCAGGTAGACCACGTCCGGCAGGTCCTGCTCGGGGAAGCGCAGCACCGAGAACGCGCCGCTCTCGCCGGCGTGCGCGCCGAACCGGAAGGGCATCACCTGGAGCACCACGCTGGGGAGTTGAGCGAGGTCCACCAGGTGCTCCAGCTGGGCGCGCATCACCTCGGGGCCGCCGACGGGGCGGCGCAGCGCGGCCTCGTCGATGACGGCCCACAGCTTCGGGCCGCGGCCCTCGGTGAGCAGCTTCTGCCGCCGGGCGCGCAGCGCGACGCGGCGTTCGATCTCGTCGTCGGCGAGCGCGGGCCGGTTCTGCGCGAAGATCGCCCGGGCGTACTCGTCGCACTGGAGCAGGCCGGGGACGAACTGCACCTCGTAGGTGCGGATCAGCGCGGCGGCCTCCTCCAGCCCCATGTAGGTCTGGAACCAGTTCGGCAGGACGTCGTTGTAACTGTGCCACCAGCCGGACTTGTTGGCCTCGCGGACCAGGGCGAGCAGGGTCTCCCGCTCCGCGCCGCCGGACAGCCCGTAGAGGCTGAGCAGATCGGCGACGTCGCGCTCCTTGAAGGAGACCCGGCCGAGTTCCATCCGGCTGATCTTGGACTCCGAGGCGCGGATCGCGTAGCCGGCGTCCTCCCGGCTGATCGCACAACCCTCGCGGAGCCGGCGGAGCTGGGAGCCGAGGAGGATGCGGCGCACCATCGAGCCCCCACCGGGCTGCACTGTGGTCATCTGACCAAACCTCCACTCGGAAAGACCAGTTGCACAGTCTGCCATCACTTGGACGCACTGAGTGCCGGTAGTGATGCGCTCGGCTACCGGTTCTGATGCGCAGACACCATCTTGCACGTGCATCCGGTGCATGCATATGCCAATCGCACGACTGCACGTGAATCGACTCTTGCATCTGCCGTGAGCGCAGAGGACCATGGTGCACGTGCACTTGCACGCCCTTGGCAACCCCGCGGGCTCCGCGTCGACAGCTTGCGCGATTCCGCACACCCGTCCCGGCAACGCCCGTGCGTCGCTGGGTACTTGCGTGTGCGCGCAACGGTCGGACGCGGCGGCAGAGCGGCCGAGCGAGTCGGAGGTGACCGGCATGACCCCGGTGGGTCCCGCCGTGTCCGCCCCCTTATGGGAGGAGCTCTTCATGAGCACCGGTACGGCCCTGGCGACCGACCCGCATGTGGTCAGCTGCACACTCGCTCCCCGCTTCGAAGCCGTACGCACCGCGCGGGAGTTCGCCCGGACCACCCTCGAGGACTGGGGCCTCGGCGACCTCTTCGACGATGTCGCCCTGGTGGCTTCGGAGTTGGTGACCAACGCGCTGCGGCACGCACTCGGCCAGCGCGAGCCGTCCCGGGTGCCGACCCAGCTCGCTCCGCAGCTGGCGGCCGGCTCGCTGCCGATCCGGATCAGCCTGGTGCACCGGGCCCCGCAGGTGGTGTGCGCGGTGAGCGACCCGTCCAGCACCGGCCCGGTCGCCCGGGAGGCCGACTTCGTGGCGGAGTCCGGTCGCGGGCTGCACCTGGTGGACTCCTTCTCCCGCTCCTGGGGCTGGCACCCGCTGGCGGGCGCGGGCAAGGTGGTGTGGGCGCTGTTCGACGCCCGCGGACCGGAGACGGTGGCCGAACCCCCGCTGCCGAACCTCGGTCGACACCGCCGCTCCGCCTGACCGCCAATCCGCCTGACCGCCACTCCCCTTGCTCCTGCGCACGTCCGCCCACGTCTGCGCCCGGAAGCCCGACCGCACCGCCCGCCGCCATCGACTCGTCGGGTCGAACGGGGTCGGCCAGGTCGAACAGCCCGACACGCCGAGCAGGCCGGCCGGGACGCCCGGAAAACACGAAGGCCGTCGTGGGATCTCCCACGACGGCCCGGGGGCATCGTCCCTGACGCACCGTCAGAGCGCGGTGCCCAGGTGGTCGAACTCCCCGTCCTTCACGCCGAGCAGCATCGCGTCGATCTCCGCGCGGGTGTAGACCAGCGCCGGGCCGTCGGGGAAGCGCGAGTTGCGCATCGCAACGCCGCCCCCCGGCAGCGCGGCGAACTCCACGCAGTTCCCCTTCGAGTTGCTGTACCGGCTCTTCTGCCAGACCACGTCGAGGTCCGCCGCCGCGATGCCGTTGTACGCCTCACCCATTGATTTCTCCCCAGACCCTGGTGAATGCCTCACTTGACGTGATGATAGCTCGGCTGCACGTGCATCAGCATGGGAAATTTCCCGTGCAGAAGACCGTGCCAATGCCGCCACCAAGTCTTCACAGGGCCGCAATTGACGGTGCGTAAGCGGACACAGCCGATCAAATCGACCATCGCCCCATGACCGTCCGCACACGGCCGTCAGCACGTTGTCGATCATCAACGCCCGGCCCCACGCCTCACAGCCAGTCACAACTCGCGCTGTGATGACCGTCACTTCCTGGCGGAAAGCCGCCCGCTGCCGGTATCCGGCTGCAAGGCACGCTGGGCAATGTCCTACGATCTGGCCCATGAGCACCGCAGCCATCCCGGGCGCGCCACTGCCCGTCCGTACGCCAGGCTCCCGTGCGCGGGGGCGCCACCGCCGTCCCGAGCGCCCCGAGATCATGGCCGGTTCGCCTGCCCTGGTGCTGGCGGTTCCGGCCGTCGCCGGGCCGGAGACCCGCCCGGTCGTCGACGAGCTGCTGTCCGTCGTGCGCGGCGACCAGCCGGGCATCGAGGTGACGGCCGCCTACCTGGGCGGCGAGGACGCTCCGACGGTGGCCGAGCTGCTGGGCGCCGCGGCCGAGGCCGGCCTGGCCGCGCCGGTGGTGCTGCCGCTGGTGCCGGGTCCGCACGAGTTCCTGACGGAGCTGCACAAGGCGGCCGCCGAGACCGGCGCCCAGGTGCTGGACCCGCTGGGCCCGCACCCGCTGCTGGCCGAGGCGGTGCACGTGCGCCTGTCCGAGGCGGACCTGGCCCGCGCCGACCGCGCCCGACTGTTCGCGATCGCCACCGCCGCCGACGGCGTGGTGCTGACCACCACCGGTGGTGAGGAGGCCGCGGCCGCGGCCGGCATCACCGGCGTGCTGCTGGCCGCCCGGCTCGCCGTGCCGGTGGTCCCGGCCGCGCTGGACGTGGCCGGTTCGGTCGCCGCGGCCGTCAACCACCTGAAGGCCACCGGCTGCGAGCGCCCGGCGCTGGCCCCGCTGGTGATCGGCCCGGAGGCCGACCCGGAGCTGCTGGCCGCGGCCGCCGAGGAGACCGGCTGCCCGAGCGCCGCCCCGATCGGCGCCTACCCGACGGTGGCCCAGCTGATCGCCTCCAGCTACCTGGCGGCGCTCCCCGAGCCCACCCAGGAGCAGTTGGAGGCCGCCGAGGCCGCCGCCGCCGAGCAGCGCACCACGCCGGGGGCGCACGCGGCGCGCTGACGCGCCGTCCTATGGAACGCGACGGGCGGGAGCAGCGCATCGACGCGCTCCCGCCCGTCGCAGTCTCTCCCCTCCTGTCGGGAGGGGGAGCGCTCAGCCGGTGACGCGCCCGGTCCGCGGCGCGCTGTCGGTGAACTTCAGCGCGGGCAGCGCGACCTGACGGGGCGGGGTGGGCGCGGTCGCGGGGCTGGTGGCGGCGTTCCACGGCCCGGCCGCGAGCCCGGGGGCGGGTTTGCCGAGCGCGACGGCCGCCGACTGCCCGGCCTTGCGGAACAGGATCTGCTTGGGGGCGGGCGCGTCCGGGTCGAGCCACAGTTCGGGGCCGTCGCCGAACTCGCAGTCCAGCACTGCGATGTCGTCGGGCTTGCCGTCGGCGGTGGCCCGGAACGCCACGCCGGCCTTGCGGTGGCCGGTGAGTCGGCTGCGGCTCAGAGTGACCTGCTCGCCGTCGAGTTGGTGTTTGAGGGTGGCCACGGCGTAGTCGGACTGCCCGGCCGCGTCGATCAGCAGCCCGTCGAACACGGTGCCCTTGTCGCGGCCGAGCGCGTGGACGGCGATCCCGCCGGCGGCGTTGCCGTACAGCACCGAGGCGCGGTAGCCGAAGTCGTTCAGGTAGGCGCCGTGCTCGATGCCCCAGCCGCCGTTGTGGTAGGCGGCGAACCCGGTGACGGTGTGCGGGTGTTCGGAGTTCTGCCAGACGAAGATGCCGTCCTCCAGGTTGTTGTGCGCCAGGCAGTTCTCGAACGTCCACACCCCCTCGCTGTTCTCCGGCCACTCGTACCCGGACGCACCGGTGGCGCCCTGCACGCCGACGGCCACGCAGTCCCGGGCCGTGGAACCGGTGCCCGCTCCGAGGCTGAAGCCGGTCAGCCGGTAGCCGCGCGGGTTGGGCTCGTACACGGTGCGGGAGGCGACGCACCCCAGGTAGGCGATGTCGTCGGACGGGATCTGCGGGGTGCGGGTGTCGGTGGGGCCGTCCCACCAGTACGCGTCCTCCCAGGTCTGGTGGGAGATGCAGCCGCGGAAGGTGATGCCGTGGCTGTTGTGCGGCACGAACGCGTGGCTGCCGGCGTCGCGGACCACGACGCCCTCGACCACGGTGCCGCGCGAGGTGTCCAGCAGCATGTGGAAGTGCAGCCCGTACCGGCCGAGCACCGGCTCGGTGACGGGCTGCCCGTTCCAGCTCTCCTTCCCGGCGGCGCGCGGTCCGACCCGGCGCAGCGCGGCGTGCCGGAGGTCGGCCGGACGGCTGGACGTCAGGTGGACGTGCGCCCGGCCCTGTTCGGTGCCTTCGACCCGGACGTTGCGGGTCAGGTTGAGCACCTCCGCGCCGAACACCGCACCGCCGCCGGCGCTCACCCGCGGGTGGGCGTGCTGGAGCGGCGCGGTGAGGGTGACGGTCCGGCCGTCGACCCGTTGGACCGTCACCAGGTCGTAGGAGGTGGAGAAGTCCGCGGCGTCGGGCGGGGCAGTCGGGGTGACGGCGAGTTCGTCGCCCGCCTGCCAGCCCTCGGGGTCCGCGGCCAGTCGCACCGTGGTGTCGCCGGCCTTCAACTCGGCGGCGGCGCGCACCCAGGCGGTGCGGGGTGCGCCGTCCAGCCGGAGGTAGCCGCTGCCGGTGACCCACAGGCCGGTGTCGGTGTCGACGACGGTCATGCCGCCGCCCTGGAAGCGGTGTTCGTCGATGTCGGGGAAGCGCAGGATGTGGGTGTGCGCCGGGTCGGGCGTGAGGGCCAGGACGCCACGGACTTCGACGTTGCCCCCGCTCTCCAGCGTCAGCGAGCGGTCCTTGGCGAACACCAGCGAGCCGCCGGCGTCGATCAGCAGCGAGCCGACCCGGGCGTCGGCGTCCAGCACCACCTTGTCGGTGATCCGCACGGCACTCCCCGGCCCGGGCGCCCTGCCGCCCCACCCCTTGGCGTCCGACCACTTCCGTCCGCTCTCGTCCAGCGCCGCCGGGGCCGCCGTCGGCGGCGGGCCCGCCGCCGTCACCGCCGCCCCGGCCAGCGACTGCCGCAGCGCCGCTCCCCCGCCGACCGCCGTCACCGTCCCGACGGCCAGCCAGGTCAGCATCCGCCGCCGCCCCAGCAGCGGCCGCCGGTGCCGCCCGTTCTCCCACTGCTCCACGATGGCCGCCTCCCGAACACCCGCAGGGACTCCGAATCGTCGGGGGCAGCATAGGCGGCGGGCCGGACGGATATCGGCGACTTCGGGGACGGTTAAGCATTCTGACGTATCGTCATTCGTCAGTTCGACAGAAATGTCAGCGGACGGAATTTCACCACCCGTTGCCGACAGTCGGACAGAACGGTTCAAACCACCCGGCCGAGGCGATCGCAAATGCCCCCAAGATGAACAATTGCTCACGAAGCGGCATACCATCCCAAATCGGACACAAGATCACCAATTCCCTGACGGCGCAGCAGTTCTCGGAGCGCGCAGCGGATTTCGCCGGGAATCCCTTGATCGTTTTTTCGGGAGCAGCGGCAGCCGTCACGGAAATTTGCTAATCGTCCTTAAATCCGCTTAATCTCCTGCCCACGTTCGTGGACACACGGACCCAGCTCACCCGGAACGCCGAGTCCTGCCGCCGGGTGTGCCGGCTCATGCGAAACGCACCGCGGCAGGGGCGGGGGAACCAGGTAAGTCGCCCTGGGGCGGTCCTGACGGACCGGTCCGGGGCTAGGGGTGAAGCCGGGCGCACCGAGAGGTGCGCGCGGCCGGGCAACTCCAGCCCGAATCCGACAGCTCACCTCGCAGGCGTGGGAGAGGAACGCATCTTCATGCTGCCCGTCAGCGCCAAGCGCGCCCGCCGTCTGATCGCCACCACCGGTGTCGTGGGCATCGGCCTCACCGTCCCCGGCCTCGCGGCCGGCACCGCCTCCGCCGCGTCGGTGGCCACCTGGGACAAGGTCGCCCAGTGCGAGTCCAGCGGCAACTGGTCCATCAACACCGGCAACGGCTTCTACGGCGGCCTCCAGTTCACCGCCTCCACCTGGGCCGCCTTCGGCGGCACCGCGTTCGCCCCGCGCGCCGACCTGGCCACCAAGGACCAGCAGATCGCCGTCGCCGAGAAGGTGCTGGCCTCGCAGGGCCCCGGCGCCTGGCCGGTGTGCTCGGTCCAGGCCGGTCTGACCAAGGGCGGCGGCGCCCCGCAGGTCGACACCTCCGCGGGCTCCACCGCCGCCAAGCCGTCGCAGGACACCGCGCCGAAGCCGGCCCAGCCGCAGGTCCAGCAGGCCCCGAAGCAGACCCAGCCCCAGCAGCAGCGCCAGCAGGCCCAGCCGCAGGCCCAGCAGGCTCCCCAGGCCTCCGGCAGCTACACCGTGGTGGCGGGCGACTGGCTGTCCGCCATCGCCCAGCGCCAGAACGTCGAGGGCGGCTGGGAGAAGCTGTACGAGCTGAACCGCTCCGTCCTGGCCGAGGGCCCGGACATGATCTACCCGGGTCAGCAGCTGGCGCTCGGCAACGTCGCCGTCGCCCAGGCCCCGGCCAAGCAGTCCGCGCCGGCCGGCAAGTCCTCGTCCAACGGCTCGAACCGGAAGACCGACGCCCCGGCGCCGAGCACCCCGGCCCCGGCCAAGCCGAGCACCCCCGCGAAGCCCGCCGCCACCACCACGACCACCGCCACCACCACCGCCGCCGTCAAGGCGACCGGGTCGAAGGCCGCGGCGATCGACTTCGCGCTGTCCAAGGTCGGCCAGCCGTACATCTACGGCGGCACCGGCAACGGCGGCTGGGACTGCTCGGGCCTGACCCAGGCGGCGTTCCGCCAGGCCGGCATCAGCCTGCCGCGCGTCGCCGCGGACCAGGCCGACTACTCGACCCGGGTCTCGCTGAACAGCCTGCAGCCGGGCGACCTGCTGTTCTGGTCGAACAACGGCGCCAACTCGGGCGTCTACCACGTGGCGATCTACATCGGCGACGGCAAGTACGTCGAGGCCGCCAACCCGAAGTCCGGTGTGCGGACCGAGACCATCGCCAACTGGGCGCCGGACTTCGCCGGTCGGGTCTGACACCCGGAAGCCCCCGCCGCACGCACCGCACGGTGAACGCCGCTGCCCTCGGAGACCCTGGTCGGCTCCGGGGGCAGCGGCCTGTTCTCGGCCGGAAGCGGTGCCGAGACCGGGGAGCGGTGCGATGGCGAAGGTGACGATCACGCTGGAGGCGGACCTCGCGCTGGAGGTGATGATGCGCCTCGGGGTGAGCAGCCCGCAGGACGCGGTGGAGCTGCTGGTGCGCGACTGCCTGTCCACCGGTCGGCGCACCCGGGCGCGGACCGGCGGCAGCCGGGACGGCGAGCGGTTCGCCGGCCCGGCGCCGTCCGTCGAGGAGGGCTGAGCGACCCGGCGGGCGGGGCCGGTCGGCAACCCGTCAAATCCTGTTACTGTCAAGGAACTTACCGTCTAGTAAGTTCGCGGCCGAGTCCCTACCCTGGGCGGACCCCCACCCACCCAAGGGAGTTCGCCGATGGCACACCCCCTCGCCCGGGCCGCCCGCGCCGAGCATCTGCGCGACCGTGCGCCCGTCGAAGTCCTGCGCTCCGACGGCCGGGTCGTCGAAGCCCGCACCCCGCACCTGGTGCCGCCGCCGGACGCCGGCAGCCTCGCCGACCTGCCGTTCCGCAACGCCGAGCAGGCGCCGGACGCCGAGGTGCTGACCAGGCGCCGGCCGGACGGCGGCTGGCAGCAGGTGACGGCCCGGCAGTTCGCCGAGCAGGTGGCGGCGACCGCCCGCGGGCTGATCGCCGCCGGGGTCCGGGCCGGCGGGCGGATCGTCCTGATGTCGCGCACCCGCTACGAGTGGACGCTGCTGGACTTCGCGGCCTGGGCGGCCGGCGCGTCCGTGGTGCCGGTGTACCCGACCTCCGCGATCGAGCAGGCCGAGTGGATCCTCCGCGACTCCGGCGCGGTGCTGGCGGTCGCGGAGGACGCCGGCACCGCCGAGGTGCTGACGGTGGCGATCGCCCGCACCGGCGGCACGGTGCCGCTGTGGCGGCTGGACGAGGACGCCGTCGCCGCCCTCGGCGAGCTCGGCAGGACCGTCCCCGCCGGGGAGGTGGAGCGGCGCAGGAAGGGGCTCGGCCCGGACAGCGAGGCCACCCTGATCTACACCTCCGGCACCACCGGACGCCCCAAGGGCTGCCTGCTCACCCACGCCAACTTCCTCACCGAGGCGGCGAACTGCCACGCCCTGCTGGAGCCGGTGTTCACCGCCGCCACCGGCGAGACGCCGTCCACCCTGCTGTTCCTGCCGCTGGCCCACGTGCTGGGCCGGATGATCCAGGTGACCTGCGTCTTCGGCCGGATCCGGTTCGGCCACAGCCCGTCCCTGAAGCCCGACGAGCTCCGGCCCGACCTGGCCGCGTTCGGCGCGACCTTCCTGGTCGGCGTGCCCTATCTGTTCGAGAAGATCCACCAGTTGGGCCGGGCCGAGGCGCAGGCGAAGGGCGCGGTGCGGGTCTTCGACCGGGCGGCGGAGGTCGCGGTGCGCCACGCCCGCGCCGAACTGGCCGCGCTGGCCGGCGAGGGCGGCCCCGTGCCGCTGTCGCTGCGCCTCGCGCACCGCCTGTACGACGCGCTGGTGTACCGCCGGGTGCGGCAGGCGATGGGCGGCCGGATCCGGTACGCGATCAGCGGCGGCTCCTCGATCGACCCGGAGCTGCTGCTGTTCTTCGCCGGCGCGGGCGTGCTGGTGTACGAGGGCTACGGGCTGACCGAGACCACCGGCCCGTCCACCGTGAACCCGCCGCTGCGGCCCCGCCCGGGCACCGTCGGCCCGCCGGTGCCCGGCAGTGCGGTGCGGATCGCCGAGGACGGCGAGGTGTTCCTGAGCGGCGGCCAGGTCTTCGACGGCTACTACGAGTTGGGGGCGGAGCCGGCCGAGCGGGAGCAGTGGTTCGCCACCGGCGACCTGGGGCGACTCGACGAGGACGGCTACCTGACCGTCACCGGCCGCAAGAAGGAGATCCTGGTGACCTCCGGCGGCAAGAACGTCTCCCCCGGCCCGCTGGAGGACCGGCTGCGCGCCCACCCGCTGATCAGCCAGGCGCTGGTGGTCGGCAACGGCCGCCCGTACGTGGGCGCGCTGCTCACCCTGGACCCGGAGGCGGTGGAGCAGTTCCTGCGGCAGCAGCCGCCGACGCCCACCGCGAGGACCGTGGACGTGAGCAGCGCCGTCCCGGCCCACCCCGCCGTGCTGGCCTCGCTCGCCGAAGCGGTGCAGGCCGTCAACTCGACCGTCTCGCGCGCCGAGTCGATCCGCCGGGTGCGGGTGGTCGGCGGCGACTTCACCGAGGAACGCGGCCTGCTCACCCCGTCGCTGAAGGTCCGCCGGCAGGCCGTCAGCACCGCCTACCGGCGCGACATCGAGCAGCTCTACGGCTGAAACGCCGCCGCGGCCCCCGCTCCGCCATCGAGCGGGGGCCGCAAGCGCCGTGGAACACCCGTCAGTTGCGCGGACCCGACCCGGTGGAGCCGCGCATCACCAGCTCCGGCTGGAACATGAACTCGGAGCGCTGTCCCGGGTTTCCGCCGACCTCCTCCAGCAGGGCGTCGACGGCGGCGGTGGCCATCGCCTCGACCGGCTGGCGGACGGTGGTCAGCGGCGGTTCGGTGAACGCGATCAGCGGCGAGTCGTCGAACCCGACCACCGAGACGTCCTGCGGCACCGACAGGCCCCGTTGGCGCACCGCGCGGATCGCGCCGAGCGCCATCATGTCCGAGCCGCAGACGATCGCGGTGCAGCCCTTGTCGAGCAGCGCCTGGGCGGCGGCGTGCCCGCCCTCCACGCTGAACAGGGTGTGGTGGACCAGCTCCGCGGCCTCGTCGGCGGTGCGCCCGGTGAGCTGCTGGAGCGCGGCGGTGAAGCCCTCGATCTTGCGCAGCACGGGGACGAACCGCTTCTGGCCGACCGCCAACCCGATCCGGTCGTGGCCGAGTTCGACCAGGTGCTGGACGGCCATCCACATCGCGGCCCGGTCGTCCGGGGAGATGAACGGCGCGGCGATCTTCTCGCTGTAGCCGTTGATCAGCACGAACGGGACCTGGCGGCCCGACAGCTTGGCGTACCGGTCGTGGTCCGCGGTGGTGTCGGCGTGCAGTCCGGAGACGAACACGATGCCGGCCACGCCGCGTTCCACCAGCATCTCCACGAGTTCGTCCTCGGTGGAGCCGCCCGGGGTCTGGGTGCACAGCACCGGCGTGTAGCCGTGCCGGCTGAGCACCTGCTCGATGACCTGGGCGAGCGCCGGGAAGATCGGGTTGCTGAGCTCCGGGGTGATCAGGCCGATCAGCCCGGCGCTGCGCTGGCGCAGGCGGGTGGGTCGCTCGTAGCCGAGCACGTCCAGCGCGGCCAGCACCGTCTGCCGGGTGGTCGCGGAGACGCCCGCCTTACCGTTGAGAACGCGGCTGACGGTGGCCTCACTGACCCCCGCCTGCGCCGCGATGTCGGAGAGTCGCGCCGTAGTCACGATCCCAGAGCCTATTGCAACCACCTCAGACCGCCCACCATGCGGTGCTGTCGGCCGGGAGTTCGGTCTGCTCGGACTCCGCCACGGCCGCCGAGGACAGCAGCAGCCGGCCGGGCGCGGGAACGGTGACGCTCTCCCCGGTGGCGTTCACGGTGCACACGAACGACCCTTCGGCCGACTCGCGACGGAACATCAGCACGCCCTCCGGGGCGGCCAGCCACTCGACCTCGGTGCCGGCGCCGAGCGCGGGCTGCGCGCGGCGCACGGCCAGCGCGGAGCGGTACAGCTCCAGCGTCGACGTCGGGTCACCGGTCTGGACCTCCACCGACAGCCCGGCCCAACTGGCGGGCTGCGGCAGCCAGCTCGGGCCGCCGGCCGTCGGGCCGAAGCCGTACGGCGCCTCGGCGCCGGACCACGGGATCGGCACCCGGCAGCCGTCGCGGTAGCCGTCCTGGCCGGCCTGCCGGAAGAACGACGGGTCCTGGCGGACCTCGTCGGGCAGGTCGGTGACGTCCGGCAGGCCGAGCTCCTCGCCCTGGTAGAGGTACGCGGAGCCGGGCAGCGCGAGCATCAGCAGGGTGGCGGCGCGGGCCCGGCGCAGGCCGAGCTCGCGGTCGCCGGCGGTGCGGATCTGGGTGCCCAGGCCGGGCTCGTTGGCGAACCGGGTGGCGTGCCGGGTGACGTCGTGGTTGGACAGCACCCAGGTGGTGGGGGCCTGCACCGGGCGCATCGAGTCGAGCGACAGGTCGATCACCTCGCGCAGCTTCGCCGCGTCCCACTCGGTGCCCAGGTACTGGAAGTTGAACGCCTGGTGCAGCTCGTCGGGGCGGACGTAGTTGGCGGTGCGCTGGACGGTCGGGGTCCAGGCCTCGGCGACGCCGATCCGGTCGCCGGGGTACTCGTCGAGGATCTTTCGCCAGCTGCGGTAGATGGCGTGCACGCCGTCCTGGTCGAAGAACGGCATGACGTCGTTGCCGAGCAGCTTCAGCTGGTCGTGGCTGCCGAGGTCGGGCAGGCCGGGGGCCTTGACCAGGCCGTGGGCGACGTCGATCCGGAAGCCGTCGACGCCCATGTCGAGCCAGAACCGCAGGATGGAGCGGAATTCGTCGGCGACCGCGGGGCTGTCCCAGTTGAAGTCGGGCTGCTCCGGGGCGAACAGGTGCAGGTACCACTCGCCGGGGGTGCCGTCGGGGTTGTCGCTGCGCGTCCAGGC
Organism: Kitasatospora sp. CB02891; assembly: GCF_002803145.1. NCBI lineage: Bacteria > Bacillati > Actinomycetota > Actinomycetes > Kitasatosporales > Streptomycetaceae > Kitasatospora > Kitasatospora sp. CB02891. Next base: position 18,082 of record NZ_NNBO01000006.1, read on the forward strand.
CGGGCCGCCGAAGATGGACTCCCAGTCGTTCGGCGGGAGTTCGCCGTTCTCGCCCTTGCCGGGGCGGAAGTGGTAGCGCTCGCGCAGCGGGGAGCCGGGGCCCTCGCGCAGCGCCCGCTGGAACCACTCGTGCTGGTCCGAGGAGTGGTTGGGGACCAGGTCGACGATGATCCGCAGGCCCAGCTGGTGGGCGTCGCGGATCAGCCCGTCGGCGTCCAGCAGGGTGCCGAACATCGGGTCGACGGCACGGTAGTCGGCGACGTCGTAGCCGGCGTCGGCCTGCGGGGAGGCGTAGAACGGCGAGAGCCAGACCGCGTCCACGCCGAGGTCGCGCAGGTAGGGCAGGCGGCTGCGGATGCCGGGCAGGTCGCCCATGCCGTCCCCGTTGCCGTCGGCGAAGCTCCGCGGGTACACCTGGTAGATGACCGCGTCCCGCCACCAGCCGCCTCTGGAGGCCCCGGTGGTCGCAGCAGTCGTCCGAGCGGCGGGAACGGCGGCGGGCCGGGAGGCGTCGGCCAGGTTCTGGGTCATTGGACAGTCATCCCTTGGGTGCTGTGGAAGGTGACGGAGGTTCAGGACTTCGCCGCGCCGGCCGTCAGACCGGTCACCAGGTGACGCTGCACCAGGTAGAAGACGACCGCGGCGGGGATGGCGATGAGCACCGAGGTGGCGGCCATCAGCTGCCACTGGTGGTCGTGCTCGCTGACGAACGAGGCCAGGCCGACCGCCAGCGTGTACTTGCTGGACGAGAGCATGAAGGTGGAGGCGAAGGCGACCTCGCCCCACGCGGTGAGGAAGGAGTAGAACGCGGCCACCGCCAGGCCCGGGCGGGCCAGCGGCAGGATCAGCCGCCAGAAGGCGCCGAACGGCGACAGCCCGTCGACCCGGCCGGCCTCGTCGATCTCCACCGGGATGGTGTCGAAGTAGCCCTTCAGCAGCCAGGCGCAGTACGGCACGGTGGTGGTCGCGTAGACCAGGATCAGGCCGGTGTAGCTGTCCAGCATCTGCAGGTTGGACAGGATGTAGTACATCGGCACGATCAGCACGGCGATCGGGAACATCTGGGTGACCAGCAGGGCCCACATCAGCGGGCGGTAGCCGGGGAAGCGCATCCGGGAGACCGCGTAGCCGGTGGTGGCGGCGATCAGCACGCCGATCAGCGTGGTGCCGCCGGCCACGATGGCCGAGTTGCCGAACCAGGTGAGGAAGCCGGTGTCGCCCAGCACCCGGCCGTAGTTGGCGAGGGTGGCCTTGTCCATGATCTTCGCCGGGTGCAGGTAGTCCATGTCGTCCGGCCCCAGCGAGATGTACGCGATGTACAGCACCGGGAACAGGGCGATCAGGCTGGCGACGATCAGGGTGCCGTGCGAGAGCACGGAGGCCAGCCGGGAGGACTCGCCGCGCGGACGGACCTTGACGGGTCGTCCGGCGGGCGCCGGGTCGTCGGTGGCGGGGCGGTCGGCGGTGAGGGTCATCGGGCTACCTGCCTGGTCCTTGGGCTGGGGTTCGGTTCCGATCCGGGCGTCGGCGCTCATCCGTTGGCCTTCTCGACGCGGGCCGTCCAGCGGCGGTAGAAGCCGGTGAAGACGATCAGGATGGAGAGCAGCAGGATTCCGTAGGTCGCCGACTGCGCGTAGTCCGCGGGCTGCTGGCCGAAGCCGAGGCGGAACGCCCAGGTGACCAGGATCTGCGCGTCGGGGGCGCCGGAGCCGAACAGCAGGAAGATGATGGCGAACTGGTTGAAGGTCCAGATCACGCCGAGCAGCACGACGGTGGAGGAGACGGTCCGCAGGCCGGGCAGGGTGACGTGGCGGAACCGCTGCCAGGCGGTGGCGCCGTCCATCTCGGCGGCCTCGTACAGCTCGGCCGGGATCGACTGGAGGCCGCCGAGCAGCGAGATCATCATGAACGGCACGCCGACCCAGGTGTTGACCAGGATCGCGGCGAACTTCTGCGCCAACGGGTCGGACAGCCAGCCGGGTTCGGGCAGGTGCAGCATCGACAGCAGGCCGTTGACGGCGCCGCCGTCGGCGAGCATCAGCCGCCAGGAGAAGACGGTGACGAAGGTCGGCACCGCCCAGGGCAGGATCAGGACCAGCCGGTAGACGCTGCGGCCGCGCATCTTGCGGTTGAGCAGCATCGCCAGGCCCAGGCCGATGCTGTAGTGCAGGACCACGCAGGTCACGGTCCAGACGACGGTCCAGATGAAGTGCGACCAGAACCGGTCGTACGCGGTCGGCCCCCACAGCACGTCCGCGTAGTTGTCGAGGCCGACGAAGTCGAAGCTGTCGGGTATGTGGTTGACGCCGATCTGGCGGCCCACGTTGAGGCTGGTGGCGTTGGTCAGGGTCAGGTAGAAGCCGCGCACCAGCGGGTAGCCGACCAGCGCCCCGAGGACGACCACGACCGGCGCGACCATCGCGTACGCGTACCAGTACTTCGAGTACGACAGCCTGATGCGCTGAACGACCGCAACTGCCATGGGTTGACACCTTCTCCAGGAGGTCCGCCGCCTGCCTCGGCGACTGGTGCTGTGTGGTCTGACGGGGCGCGCCCGGCCCACCGTCAGGTGTGGGCCGGGCGAGCCTGGTTCCGACTTACTTGCCGAAGCCCGGCAGGAGCTTCGCGTAGTCGGTGGCGGTGGCGTCCAGGCCGGCCTTGGTGTCGGACTGGCCCTGGACGATCTTGCCGAGGTTGGTGCCGAACGAGGCGAACAGCGAGGCGTACTCGGGCAGTTCGGGGCGCGGCTGGGCGGAGGTCAGGATCGCCTGGAAGTCGGCGATGCCCGGGTTGGCCTTGACCTCGGCGGTGTAGGCGTCGCTGCGGGTCGGCAGGGTGCCGTTCTTCAGCGCGAGGAAGGTCTGGCTCTCGGCGGAGGTCAGGAACGCGGCGAGCTTCTCGGCGGCGGCCTTGTGGGCGGCGTCGGAGCCGGCGTAGACGGAGACGTTGTGGCCACCGGTCGGGGCGCCGCCCTTGCCGGAGGCGCCGTTCGGGACGGCCGCGATGCCGAGGTTCTTCTTGTCGGCGAAGGCGGCGCCCTTGTAGACGTTGGTGACCTCCCACGGGCCCTGGATGATCGCCGCGACCTTGCCGGTGTTGAAGGCGTCCATCATGTGCGCGTAGGCGTCGGTGGTGACGTCGGCCTTCACGGTGCCGGGGGCGGTGAACATCGACTTGTAGGTCTCGACGGCCTTGACCGCCTCCGCCGAGTTGACGGTGATCTTCTTGCCCGCGGCGTCCACCATGTTGGTGTTCTCGCCGTACAGGAACGGCATGGCGTAGTAGCCGTCGGCGGCCTTCAGCCAGAAGCCGTCCACGCCCGCCTTCTCCTTCAACTGGGCGGCGTCGGTCTTCAGCTCGTCCCAGGTGGTCGGCGCGGCGGTGATGCCGGCCTTGGCGAACAGCTCCTTGTTGTACATCAGGGCGAGGGTGTCGGTGACCAGCGGGACGCCGTAGGTCTTGCCCGAGTACTTGGCCTGCTGGATCAGCGAGGGCTGGAAGACGGAGGCGTCGGTCAGCGCCGGGGTGCCGTCCAGCGGCTCCAGGTAGCCGGCCTTGGCGAAGGCGGAGGTCCAGCCGACCTCGGAGCGGAAGGCGTCCGGCGCACCCTTGGCACCCATCGCGGTCTGGAGCTTGTTCTGCGCCTGGTCGAACGGCACGTTCTCGAACTTGACCTTGATGTTCGGGTTCGCGGCCTCGAACTTCTTGACCAGTTCCTGGTAGTTCGGCGCCTCGTTGGTGGCGTTCGAGGTGTCCCAGTAGGTGATGGTGACCGGTCCGCCGTCGCCCTTGGCGTCCGAACCGGAGCCGCTGCTGCCGCACGCTGCAAGAGTGACCGCAAGAGCCGCAACGAGAGCGGAGGCCGCGATACCACGCCGCATGGAAACTCCTTGAAAGATGAGGGTGCCCGAGTGGGGGAGGACCGCGCATAATGGCTGTCCCAGCCGACTGCGCCGTTGCAGGCCGTCGGGCTTGAGCAGGAACGTAACAGCGCGGTCAGCGCGACTGAAAGTCCTTGCAGCAAGTTTCTGCAAGTTCCAGGGGATCGTTACGTCCACGTGTCCTTAGAGTTGCCGCCGCGCGTCTTGACCATCCGTGGCCTTGCGGAAACTCCTTGCAGCCCCACCATCGCCGAGCAGGCAGAACAGGGCCCCGGGAAGCTCCCGGGGCCCTGTTCGGTGCGCTGCTGCGGTCAGCCGGCGGTGCCCAGCCGCAGCACCGTGCTGGAGCGGAACTCCTGGCCCGGCCGCAGCTCGGTCGACGGGTAGGACGGCTGGTGCGGCGAGTCGGGGTGGTGCTGGGTCTCCAGCGCGACGCCCGCGAACGGGCCGTACCGCGTGCCGGACGGGCCGACCACGCTGCGGTCGAAGCCGTTCGCGGTGTACACCTGCAGGCCCGGCTCGGTGGTCAGCACCTCCAACGTCCGCCCGCTGCCCGGGTCGGCCAGCAGCGCCGCCCGCACCGGCGGCCCGTCCGCGGGGCGCTCGCGCAGCACCCAGTTGTGGTCGTACCCGTGCGAGAGCTTCAGCTGCGGGTGCCCCTGGGCGAGGCCCTCGCGGATCGGCCGGGCACCGGTGAAGTCGAACGCGGTGCCCGCCACCGGCTCGAACGGGCCGTACGGGATCTGCCGCTCGTCGACCGGTGTGATGGCGTCCGCGTCGATGGTCAGCAGGTGGCCGAGCACGTCGCCGCGGCCCTCGCCGGCCAGGTTGAAGTAGGCGTGGTTGGTGAGGTTGACCACCGTGGGCCTGGTGGTGACGGCCCGGTAGGAGATGGTCAGGTCGGCGCCGTTCAGCGTGAAGTCCGTCCAGACGTCCAGCGCGCCGGGGAAGCCCTGGTCGCCGTCCGGCGAGTGCAGGTGCATCCGCACCCCGTCGGGGATCTCCTCGGCCTGCCACACCCGGTGCGAGAACGAGTCGGGCCCGCCGTGCAGGGTGACGCCGTGTCCGGTCGGCAGCAGCGGGTGGTCCTCGCCGTCCAGGGTGACCCGGCTGTCGGCGATCCGGTTGGCGTACCGGCCGACGGTGACGCCGTAGTGCTTGGCCGGGCCGAGCAGCGCCCCGACGTCCTCGGTGGTCAGCAGCACCTGCGCGGGCGTGCCCGCACGGTCGGGCGCGGTCAGGGTGTGCAGCGCCGCGCCCAGGGTGATGACGGTGGCCTCGATCCGGTCGGAGCGCAGCGTCCACCGGTCCAGTCCCATCCCGGCCCCGGACGAGTCGTACGGTGCGCGGTGCACCTCGGTGGGCCGGTCCGGCACGGTCATGGGCTGCTCCTCGGTTCGCGATCACGCTGTTCGGCTTGGTTCGTGATCACCCTTGCGGCCAGGGTAGCCCGCCCCGGCGGGCGGGTCGGTGACCCGCTCCCCGCGCGCCGGGGTGGTCCGTCGGGCCGTCAGACAGCCTGCCCGGGGCCGTCACTGGGCAATCCGAGCGCGTCGGCGAGACCCTCCGGTCCGGTGCCGAGCTTGCGGTGGACGGCGGCCAGCCGCTGCTTGACCACCGACACCGGCAGCTTCAGCTGTTCGGCGATCCGCTGCGGCGGCAGGGCCCGCACCGCCAGTCGGGCGACCTCCAGCTCCTGCTCGTTGAGGGTGACCTTGACGGGCACCAGCGCCCGGCTGGGCTGCAGGCCGGACGACGCGAGCACGTTGCGGGCCCGCACCTCCAGGCCGTCGGCCCCGCAGTGCTTGGCCAACTCCATTCCCTGGTAGAGGTGTTCGGCGGCCTCCAGGCTGCGGCCGACCTGCACCAGGGCGGCCCCGAGGTCGACCAGCGCGTGCGCGTGCTCGTAACTGGCCGGGGAGCGGCCGAGCAGGGAGACGGCCTCCTGGAGCAGTTCGACGGCCCGCGGGCCCTCCCACACGCTGGCGGCCAGCCGCAGCGCGCTGCCGATCGCCGACGGCGAACCGGACTCCCGGGCCCGGGCGACCGCGTCGTCGCCGTTCTTCCGGGCGGAGGGCAGGTCCCGGTGCGCCATCGCCACCGCCAGGTGACCGGCCCACGGCGCGTGCACAGTGGAGCGCCAGCCCCGCTTGTCCAGCCGCATGCCGGTCTCGGCGAGCACCTCGACCGCCATGTCGTAGTCGCCGCGGGAGATCAGCAGCTTGCCGTAGATGGTGGCGACGTCGGGCAGCACCAGCGCGGTCTGGTGGTACGGCGGCGAGAAGCGGTACCGCTGCGCGATCTCCCAGGCCTCCCGGTCGCGGCCGCGGGCCAGCAGGGTGTCGATCAGCGAGCCGACCAGGTTCCACTGCAACGGCAGGCCCGAGCCCATCCGGTCCGCGATCCGCAGACCCCGGCGCAGGAAGTCCTCGGCCTCCGGGAGGAAGCCGCGGCGCAGCCGGGCGAAGCCCATCAGGAAGTAGGCGAAGCCGCGGTGCGCGCCGCTCCACCCGGCGATCTCGAACTCCAGGATGGCGGAGCTGAACAGCTTCTCGGCGCGGGCGAGTTCGTCGTTGTAGGCGAAGCACAGGCCGAGCAGCGCGGGCAGTTCGAAGTTCCAGGTGGTGTTGGTCCAGCCGAGGCTGCGCGGCAGCCGGCCGAGGACCAGGGCGTCCTCGGCGGCCCGCAGCGCCTCGGTGGTGGGGCCGCCCTTGAGGGTGAGGTCCCAGGCGTGCAGGGCGCGCACCGGCTGGGAGGCCTCGCTGTCCTCGTCTACCTGGGCGGCGAGCGCGGTGACCTTGTCGGCCCGCTCGCGGCCGTTGTCCTCGTCCCGCTGGAGGGCGGTGTACAGCAGGTGGGCGGTCAGCAGCCGGACCTTGCCGAGGCCCTCGGCGGTGTTCTCGGCCTCGGTCAGGCACAGCCTGGCGGCCCCGGTGAGGTCGCCGCCGTGGGCGATCACCTCGGACAGCCGGAACACCGCCTCGACGCGCAGGTCGGGGCTGAGGCCGTCCTCGATGTCGAGCGCGCGGCGCAGCTGGTTGGCGGTCGCGTCCGGGTCGGTGAGCAGCGCGGCGCTGCCGAGTTCGTACAGCACCTCGGCGCGGTCGTCCTCGTCCGGCGGCTCGGCCAGGGCGCGTTCCAGGCAGCGGCGGGCGGCTTCGGGGGCGCCGATGGCGAGGTTCTCGGCGGCGGCCCGGCGCAGCTTGCGGACCATCCGGTCGTCGCCCTCGCCGGGGTGGGTCTCCAGCAGGTGCCGGGAGGCGGAGAGCAGCGAGCCGCCCCGGTCCTCGATCGCGGTGGCGGCGATGCCGTGCATGCCGGTGCGGGTGGCGTCCGGGATCGACTGGTAGATCGAGGTGGCGATCAGCGGGTGGACGAACTCCAGCTTGCCGTTGGGCTGGCTGGTGAGCACCCGCAGCCGGCGCAGCTCGCGGACCGACTGGGCGGACTGGGCCGGGCCCTGGGCGCAGATGGTGGCGGCCAGTTCCTCGCTGATCTCGGTGCCGAGCAGGGCCGCGGCCCAGGCGAACTGGATGACGGTCGGGCCGAGCTTGTCGAGCCAGTAGTCGCGGCCCTGGCCGCGGGCGGCCGCGGCCAGGTCGCGCAGCCGGGGCGAGTTCTCCTCGACGGGTTCGAGGTTCTGGTCGCGCACCTCGCGCAGCAGGGCGACGGTGTCGAACGGGGCTCCGGCGGTGACGGCCCACACCTGGCGGCAGAACGCGTCGTCGGCCTCGGCGAACTCGCTGTGCACGATCTCGGCGATCGACAGCGGGTTGAGCGGCAGCAGCTCGTGCCGGCGCTCGGCGCGTTCCTGGATCTGCAGGACGAGCGGACGGGCCGCCTCGTCGAACTCGTGGCGGTAGGCGAAGACCAGCAGCACCGGAAGCTCCCGGGCGCGGACCGCGAACGAGGCCAGCCAGGCCAGCGACTCCTGGTCGACCGCGTGCAGGTCGTCGATCACCACGACCAGCGGGGCCCGCCGGGGCGCGAGTTGGGTGATGACGAAGTCGAGGCCGTCGTGCACGCCCTGCGGGTCGATCCGCTCGACCTCGTCGGACGGCGGGGCCAGGCCGACGGCCGGCGCGACGATGTTGTACCAGTTGCCGAACACCTCGGTCCGCTCGTCCTCGTCGAGGTCGCCGAGGACGGGAAGCAGCAACTGCCGCAGGACGCGGAACGGTTCGTGCTTCTGGCGTTCGCTGCCCCGGGCGAACAGCACGGTGGGGTCCTTGCGGGCGCCGGCGATCCGGCGGACCTGTTCGAGCATGGTGGTCTTGCCCATGCCGGCCGGCCCGGAGAACAGCAGCAGTTCGCCGATCTTGGTGCCACCCGCGGCGAACTCCCGGCACAGCTTGTCCACGGCCTGTTCGGCGGAGTGGAGTTCGTTGTCGCGCTCCCACAGCCGCTTGGCGACTGCTCCCTCACCGGCCACCGATTCCTGCGGCCCGCTCTGCTGTTCGGCCACGTCCGTCCTTCCGCCTCGCCTGCCCCGCACTCCGCTTCGACCATAGCGTCGTCGAGGGCGGCACGGGCGGCGTTCCCGCAGGCGGTGGCCCCTACGGGGAGTCAGATCGCCTGGTCAGGGGCAAATCCCCTGCGGCAGACGATCACTGACGGCTCGTCAGGTTAACTCTTTCCGGTTTCCCAGGTGTATTCGATCTTTGCGAGGGAAGACCGACGCCGGGCGCGAGCCCGAAATCGACTTGACGCCCCAGCACATCAGGCCGCTCTGGAGAAACGTTGGCTGCCATACCCCCGCTCTTCTGCCCCATCCCCTCGACCCTGCACCCCGCGCACGAGACCGTCGGCAAGAGCACCGAACTCTGGCTCGAAACGATGGGCTTCACGCAGGAGGAGGAACGCCGTCGTCGCCTCCTGGCCATCGGCGCACACGAATTCGTCTGCCGGATCGCCAAGGACGCCGATGGCATCACGGGGCTGGAACTGGTTTCGCAGTGGTTGTGCAGCATGCTCACCCTGGACGACGAGTGGGACACCGGCCGACTGAGCCGAGACCCCTCCCGTGTACTCACGATAGCAGCCACATTACTCGCCGTTATCAATTCCACGCCTTCCCACCCGGCGGAGTCGGACATCTACGTCGCCTCGGTGCGCGACGTGTTCCGCAGAGCCCGGGACTGGGCCCCCGCGGTCGCCGTGAAACGGTGGGCGGACAGTCAGTTGGAGTCCTTCATGGGCGCCGCCGCCGTCACCGCCTACCGGGCGCAGGGCCGGCCGATGACGCTCTCCGAGTACCTGACGATAGGGCCGCTGGACCGGGGCAGCCGCTCCTGCATCGAGATCATCGAGGTGTGCGAGCGCACCGCCGTCCCGCAGTCCCAACTGGACTCGCCGCGGGTGCACGCGCTCACCGAGGCCGCCAAGTTCCTGGTGCTGATCGCCGCCGACGTCTACTCGTACCGGCGGGAGGACAGCCAGGGCGCGCTGGAGAGCAACATCGTCGACGCCCTGGAACGACATCTGGGCTGCAAACGGGACCAGGCCCTGCAGGAGGCCGCCGCGCTGCACGACCGCACCATGGTCCTGTTCCTCCGCCTGTCGGACCGCGCCTCCCGCCGTGCCGGGCCCGAACTGCGGCGCTACATCGACCAGTTGTCCAACCTGGTGAGCGGGAACCTGGAGTGGGGATTCACCTCCGCCCGCTACACCACCCGCACGCCGGGCGTCGTCCCGATCGCCGAGCGTGCCGAGCGCCCCGCCGACGGCCGGCTGACGCCGCCGCCCTACCCCGAGATCGCCTGGTGGTGGGAGCAGCTCTGGTGACGGACCGCTGACGGCCCGACAACCGCGCCGCGCCTCCCCGACCGGGGCGCGAAACCGCCCATCGGGACATCACACCACACCACTCCCCCGGCCCCGGCCCGCGGCACGCGCCCGGGGCCGAAGCGTGCCCGCAGCGGTGGCGCACCGGCTCCGACCGGCCCAGGAGGGCTGGCGAACGGCGGTCCGGCGTGGTCACGTCGGGTCAGTGTCCGATCCGTCGGGCCCGACCCGCCGTTCCACCGCCAAGGAGTGAACCCCTCATGACCATCGCCGTCGACAAACTCTCCGACCCGGCCGTGCGCCGACTGCTCGGCGCCGTCAACTCGGGCAACCGGGACGCCTTCTTCGCCGCGCTCACCGACGACGCCACGATGTCCGACGACGGCTCCCGACGCGACCTGGCGGACTGGGTGGACCGCGAGATCTTCTCCTCGCACGGGCACATCGAGGTGCAGACCGAGAAGTCCAACGGCCGCGCCCTGGTGGCCGACTTCCGCAACGACGCCTGGGGCGAGATGCGCACCGCCTGGAGGTTCACCGTCGCCTCCGACGGCCGGGTCAGCCACTTCGACACCGGCCAGGCCTGACCGTCCCCTTGGCGGACGGTCCGTCCGCACCCGGCCGGCGGCCGCTCGCGTCAGGACGGCCGGCGACCGGTCAGCCCCGGGCCGCCAGGCACTCCCGGACGGCCGTGATCAGCGCCCGCGAACGGATGTCGCCGGTGACGCCGGGCTGCATGCCGTTGGTGACGTAGCCGAAGCCGATGCCCAGTTCCGGATCGGCGAAGCCCAGCGAACCGCCGCGGCCCGGGTGGCCGAAGCTCGCCGGGGACGCCATCGGCGAGGTGCCGCTGTGCCGGAAGAAGCCCTGGCCGAACGTGGTGTTGACGATCAGCACCCGGTCCGGCCCGTGCACCGAGGGGCCCACCGCCTCGGCCAGGGTGGCCGGCTCGAACAGGGCGGGCAGCCGCTGCCCGGGCGCGTCCGTCCGGTCGGTGGGCCCGATCAGCGCCGCGTAGAACCGGGCCAGCGACCGGGCGGTGCCGATGCCGCCCGCGCCCGGCACCTCGACGGCCTGCACCGCCGGGTCGTCCAGGTCCACGCTGCTGCGCACCGAGCCGAACGAGCGAGCCGTCAGCGAGCGCGGGTCCCGGTAGGCGTCCACCACGGACTGCTTGGGGCGTATTCGCATCCCGCCCGGCCCGGCCTTGGCCGCCTCCGGCGCGGGCAGGTCCACCAGCCGGCCGACCCGGCCGGACTCCGCGGCGGGCAGGCCGATCCACAGGTCCAGGTCGAGCGGCGCGGCGATCTCCTCCGCGAAGTACCGCCCGACGCTGCGGCCGCCGGCCCGGCGCACCACCTCGCCGACCAGCCAGCCGAACGTCAGCGGGTGGTAGCCGTGCGCGGTGCCCGGCTCCCAGGCCGGGGCCTGCGCGGCGACGGCCGCCGCGGCCGGGTCCCACGCCAGCACGTCCTCGATCCGCAGCGGCACGTCCAGCGCGGGCAACCCGGCCTGGTGCGACAGCAGCCAGCGCACCGGGATCCTCTCCTTGCCGGCCTGCCCGAACTCCGGCCAGTACGAGGCCACCGGGGCGTCCAGGTCGAGCAGCCCGCGCTGCGCCAGCAGCAGCGCGGCGGAGGCCGTCAGCCCCTTGGTGACCGACCGCAGCACCTGCGCGGTGCCGGCCTCCCAGCCCACCGCGGGCGCCGGCCTGCTGCCCACCTCCGGACGGGCGTCGCCGCCCCACAGGTCGACCACCGGCCGGCCGTCCAGGTACAGCGCGAACGCCGCACCCAGCTCCCCGTACTGCCGGAAGTTGCCCTCGAAAGCCGCCCTGACCGGCGCGAATCCGTCCGCCGTGAATCCCTGGATCTCCACCCGCCCACCTTAGACACCGCCCTCCTCGACCTGCGGAGGGACCGGCTCCGGTGGGCTCGTCACCGCTCCACGGCTACTCCCGCTCCACCGCTACTCCACCGTCCAACCGATGTGGCCGATGCCCGAGGAGTAGATGGCGCAGTGGCCCGCCGACTCCTGGGTCTCGCCGGGCCGGGCCGTCACCGAGGTGCCCGAGACGTCCGGCGCGAGGCCGCACACGATGTCGGCGTGGAAGGTGATCGGGGCGCCGGTGTTGTTGGTGCAGAGCACTCCTCCGGTCAGCGGGTCGTTCTCGTGCACCCAGGTGGTGCAGTCCAGCCCCGAACGCACGGCAGCGGGCCCGGACGCGGCCGCGGCGGGCAGCGCGGTGCCGAGCGCGACCAGGGCGGCGGCGACGGACAGGACAACGGCACGGTTCCTCAACGATCCTCCCGGAGCAGGTGACTGACGGTCCGGCAACTGTCCTCCCCGGCCCGGCCGTTCCGTATACCAACTCTTTCGGGTGATACCGGCCGTCCGGGGCCAGAATGGCGGTCATGACCACTCCCTCCCCCGACTCCCCTGCCGCTCCGCTCGACGAACTCGTCGACGTGGTCGACGAACACGACCGGGTGCTGCGCACCGCGCCCCGCTCCGAGGTCTACCGCGACAACCTGCTGCACCGCTGCGTCTTCGTGCTGGTCCGCGACCCGCAGGGCCGGATCTTCACCCACCGCCGCACCGACACCAAGGCGTTCGCCCCCGGCGCCCACGACTGCTTCGTCGGCGGCGTGGTCGGCGCCGGCGAGAGCTACCCCGAGGCCGCCGTCCGGGAGGCGGAGGAGGAACTCGGCGTCACCGGCATCCGCACCCGCCCGCTGTTCCGCTTCCGCTACACCGACGGCGAGCACTTCAGCTGGTGGTCCGACGTCCACGAGGCCGAGTGGGACGGCCCGGTCTCCCCGCAGGTCGAGGAGGTCGCCTGGTACGCCTGGCTCACCGAGGACGAGCTCACCGACCGCCTCGCCACCTGGGATTTCGTCCCCGACGGCCGGGAGGCCTGGCGCCGCTACCTGGAACAGCGCGCCACCGGCTGACCGCCCCGGACGTGCTGTCCCGCGCCACCCCGACGAACTAGGGTGGGCCGCATGGCTTCCCGTACGCCGTCCGTGGCGCCCCGCGCGGAGGAACAGCAGCCCGCCCGCACCCCCCGGCGGCGGCTCACCGTCGACGAGCGCCGCGAACAACTCATCGCGGTCGCCCTCGAACTGTTCTCGGACCGGGCCCCCGAGGACGTCTCCATCGACGACATCGCGGCCGCCGCCGGCGCCTCCCGACCGCTCGTCTACCACTACTTCCCCGGAAAGCAGGCCCTCTACGAGGAGGCCCTCCGCCGGGCCGGCCGGGAGCTCGCCGGACGCTTCGAGGAGACCGCCGACGGCCCGGTCTCCGAACGCCTGTACCGCGTCATGGGCCGCTACCTGGACTTCGTCCAGTCCCACGAGACCGGCTTCACCGCGCTGCTGCGCGGCGGCTCGGTCGCCGCCAGCCCCGACGCCGACGCCGTCATCGACCAGGTCCGGCGCGCCGCCCAGGAACAGATTCTCCGTCACCTCGGCCTCGCCGACCCCAGCCCGACCCTGCGCCGCACCGTCCGCGCCTGGATCGCCAACGCCGAGATCAGCTCCCTCGACTGGCTCACCGACAAACCCGTCCCCGCCGAGACCCTGCAACTCCACCTGGTCCAGGACCTGGTCGCCGCGCTCGCCGTCACCGCCACCCGCGACCCCGAACTCGCGTCCCTCCTGCCCGAGTTCTTCACCGCCGAACAGCCCGACGGCCCCACCGCCCGCCTCCTCCGCGACCTCACCAGCACCCTCGCCACCCCCACCCTCACCGCCTCCCTCCTCCACCTCGCCACCCCACCCACCACCTGACTGGCCCTCACCGATATCGCCAACCGCCCACTCCCCAGACCGCCGACTTTCCTGCGTCGCTCAACATCCCCTCCCCTCACACCCGCGCCGCAGGCGCTCCCCTTTCCCCACCCGCACCACCAACACCACCCGCACCGCCAACCACCCGCCCCCGGACGACCCTTCTTCCTGCGTCGTTCACGTCTGATAAAAAGTGCCTGAACTGTCCACACCCGAGAACGAGGGGGCTCGGCGAATGACGCAGGACGGCTTCGCCGCCGCAGACCGGATCACGGCCACACTGGACGCGGCGTCCGCCGCACTTCTCGGCAGCCGCGCCACCCACTACCCCGTCGACGCGCTCACCGCGTTCCGCCGACCCCAACATCCGGCCGCCAAGGCCCTGTTCGGCCTGCGGATCAGCCAGATCGGGCCCGGCCTGCTCGCCGTTCCGAAGCTCGGCACGGTGATCGAGGTCTCCGCCAACCGCCGACCGAACGCGACCGCCGGCCGCGAGGCCGTCCCCGTTCTGACGCAGCGTTTCGCCGCCTCCGCCCTGGGCCTGACCGATGTCCCGTCGGTCTCCTCGCTGCGGGTGCACGCCGAGCCGAGCCCGGTGGACAGTGGGCCGCTGGCCGGCTTCACCCCCTCGCTCGCGGCGCTGGCCGAGCCCCGGGTCACGGTCGCCCCGGACGAGCTGTCGACCGGCTCCGGCGTCGAGGCGCGTCTGGTGATCCCGCCCGCCTTCCACACGCTGACGGTGCGCGGCTCGGGCAACGCCCTCTCGGCCCATCTCGCCGAGACCGCCGAGGAGTTGTTCTCCGGTGCTGCCCCGGCCGAGCGCAACGACTTCGCCGTGGTGGCGGCCCTGCTGGCGGAGCAGTTCGCCGGAGCGAACGTCGCCTACGCAGGCCTCGCCGCGCTGCTGGTGAACGGCCGCCGCTCGCGGGTCTCGCTGGTGGTGTCGACCGTTCCGTGCGCCCAGCCGATCCAGGAGCTGGCGGTGGAACTGTCCACCGAGCGCCCGTACTCCGAGGTGTGGACGGTGCTGCTGCCGGCCGGCCCGGCCGCCGTGCTGGTGGAGAACCGGTCGATGCCCGCCCTGAAGGAACTGCGCGACGAACGCCCCGGCGGCGTGGTGCACAGCTCGGTGGTCGAGGCGTTCGTGCCGATGCCGGACGGGGCGACGGTCCTGACGGTCCAGCTGACCACCTCCGACACCGAGGACTGGGACGTCTACACCTCGGTCTTCGCCGACCTGCTCTGCTCGGTCCAACTCGCCTGGGACGGTGTGGCGGTGGCCCCTGCCCCGGTGCCGGTCGGCCGGGCCGTCCCCGCGCACGCCCCGAACGTTCCGGCGCAGTCCGCCGCGCCGTCCGTGCCCGTCGCCCCGCCGGTGCCGGTCGCGCCGCCCGAGCAGCCTGACGCCCCGTCGGGCACCTCGGTGCGGGTCCCGCCCTCGGACTTCAACCCCTTCGCGGCGCCTGCCCCCGCCGATCTGCCGGCCCAGCAGCCGTCCCCGGTCCTGGCCTCCGCCGACCCGTTCGGCGCCCCGGAACCGGCCGCCGCACCCGAGCCGGAGGCCGCCGACCCGGCCAAGGGACGCCTGGTCAGGGTTCCCCCGGCTGACTTCAACCCCTTCGGCGCTCCGGCCCCGGCACCGGCCGCCGCGCCGGCTCAACCCGCCCCGGCCGCCGACCCGTTCGGTGCACCCGACCCCTTCGGCGCACCCGACCCGTTCGCCGCCGCTGCCTCCACCCCGGCGGCCGCGCCCACGCCGGAGCCCGAGCCCGAAGCTCCGGACCCCACCAAGGGGCGCTTCGTCAAGGTCCCCCCGGCCGACTTCAACCCCTTCGGCGCACCCGCACCAACTCCAGCCCCGGCCGCCGCCACACCCGCGCCCGCCGCACCCGCCGCCGACCCCTTCGGCGCACCCGACCCCTTCGCCGCACCCGACCCGTTCGCTGCGTCCGCCGCCGCACCCGAGCCCGAGCCCGAGCCCGAGCCCGAGGCCCCCGACCCGACCAAGGGGCGCTTCGTCAAGGTCCCGCCGGCCGACTTCAACCCCTTCGGCGCACCCGCACCAACTCCAGCCCCGGCCGCCGCCACACCCGCGCCCGCCGCACCCGCCGCCGACCCCTTCGCCGCACCCGACCCCTTCGCCGCACCCGACCCGTTCGGCGCCCCGGACCCCTTCGGTGCACCCGCCGCCACCCCGGCCACCCCGGCCGCCGCGCCCGCACCCGAGCCCGCACCGGCAGCGGCCGACCCGACCAAGGGCCGTCTGGTGCACGTGCCCCCGGCGGACTTCAACCCGTTCGCGCCCCCGGCCCCGCCCACCACGGCAGCCGAACCCGAGCCCGAGGCAGAAACCCCGGACCCGGCCAAGGGACGCTTCGTCAAGGTCCCCCCGGCCGACTTCAACCCCTTCGGCGCACCCGCACCGGCCCCGGCCGCCGCACCCGCCGCACCCGCGCCTGCTCCGGTCGCGGCGCCCGCGCCCGCGCCCGCTCGGGCGGCCTCCGCCGACCCGTTCGGGACGGTCCTGTCCTCCGAGCCGGCCGATCCGTTCGGGACGGTCACCGGCTCGCCCTCCGCCATTCCGCCCCGGCCCAGCGCGCCGCCGGTGGTCCCCGCTCCGACCGCTCCGCCGGAGCCCGCCGACCCGACCAAGGGCCGTCTGGTGCACGTGCCCCCGGCGGACTTCAACCCGTTCGCACCCCCGGCCCCGCCCACCGCGGCAGCCGAACCCGAGGCCGAGCCGGAAACCCCGGACCCGACCAAGGGGCGCTTCGTCAAGGTCCCGCCGGCCGACTTCAACCCCTTCGGCGCACCCGCACCGGCCCCGGCCGCCGCACCCGCCGCCCCGCAGGCCCCGCCGGCCACCAGCCCCTTCGGCTGAGGCTGATCCGCACCCCGTGAACGGCGAGCCCGCCCCGGGCTCGCCGTTCTGCGTCCCGGGGCGCTCCCGACGCACGGTCAACCACCCGCAGCCGACCACTGGTTGACCACTGGCCCCGGGCTCCACCCGTCGGCTAGGTTGACGGTCATGACGACCGGGACGGCCTCGCGCCACTCACGAATCGGCGACCCGGCGCTCCGCTGAGCACCGCCCGGGCCGTGACCGGCCCGCTGCCGGAACGGAATCCTCCCGCAGCCACCACCGCTGCCACAGCCGCCCGCGCTCCGCCTCCGCCGTGTCGACCACAGCTTCGAAACGTCGACCACGTCACGGCAGGAGAACCGATGTCCACTCAGCCACGCACCGAACTAATACTGATCCCCACCCCGGACGGCCACGCCGACGCGCTGGCCGCCTTCCCCGACGGAGGCGGCCGCCACCCGGGAGTGCTGATGTACCCGGACGGCTTCGGCCTCCGGCCCGCGCTCCGCGAGCTGGCCTGCGAGTTGGCGGGCCACGGGTACTTCGTGCTCGTCCCCAACCTGTTCTACCGGCACGGCCCGGCGCCGGTGGTCGCGCTCCCCCCGTACATCGGGGCGGAGCAGCGGGCCGAGGTCTTCGCCCGGGTCATGCCGTTGGTCACGACGCACACCCGCGACCGCGCCCTGCTCGACGCCGACGCCTACCTGCGGTTCCTCGCCGCCCGGCCCGAGGTCGTCGCCGGACCGGTCGCCGTGACGGGCTACTGCATCGGCGGTCTCCAGGCCGTCCGCACCGCCGCCGCCCACCCGAAGCAGGTCGCCGCCCTCGCCGCGTTCCACGCTCCCGTGGCGGTGGACGGGCCCGGGCTGTTCGCGGGGCTCACCGCCGAGGTCCATTTCGGCCACGCGGCAAGCGACCTGACGCCCGAGACCCTCGCCGGGCTCAACCGCTCCCTGGAGGCCGCCGGGATCACCCACACCTCGGAGATCTACCCGGGCACCGTCCACGGCTTCACCATGTCCGACACCGACGCCTTCGACCCCGCCGCCCGCCGGCTCCACTGGGACCGCCTGCTCCCCCTCCTCGCCCGCGCTCTGCCCACCGTCTGACCCGCGCTGTCAGCGCCCCCTGTCAAGATCCCCATGCACCCCACCCGGAGGAGATCACCATGGGCGCCTGGGACATCGGGCCGTTCGACAACGACAACGCCGCCGACTTCGCCGGCGAGCTCGACGACACTGCCCCGGAGCAGCGCGAGGACCTGATACGTGCCGTCTTCGGCGTCGCCCTCGGCGAGTTCGACGACGTGGACGCCGACGACGGGGACCGGATCATCGCCGCGGCCGCCCTGGTGGCCGCGCAGTGCCCGGGCGGCACGCCGGTCGACACCGCGTACGGGCCGGAGCAGCCGCTGCCGGTGTTCGCGCCGGCGACGCGGCGGCTCGCGGCGGACGCGTTGACGGGCGTGCTCGGCGAGGAGTCCGAGCTGGCCGAGCTCTGGGAGGAGACGGACGAGGGCCCGGCCTGGCGTCAGTCGGTGGAACGGCTCCGTGCCGTCCTGTCCGGCGCCGCTGCCTGACGTCGCTTCAGGCCGCGCCGCGCTCGGCGTCGATCTCCTCGGCCAGCACCGCCATCCGGTACAGCGCGACGAAGTACCGGGAGGCGTAGCTGTCGGTGCCGAAGGTCGGCAGCAGGTCGGCGAGGAGCTCGATGCGGCAGCGCAGGTGTTCGCGGTGGCGGGCGCCGAGCGGCGGGCCGTCGAGGACGTTGGCGGCGAAGCCGACGAGGGCGGTGTCCAGGGTGACCAGACAGGTGCCCTCGGGCTCCCGGTCGTACCAGCCGGTGGGGAACCTCATGGCGCTGAACTCGTCCCAGAGGCACGCCAGGAGGTCGGTCTTCTCGTCCGCCATGATGATGATCATGCCGCAACGGAGCCCCGCTGGGAACGCGTTACGTACACATGTTCGGCACGAATCCGGCAGTCGGCGGTGTCAGGCGGCGCGGCGGGCCAGGTGCACCGCATCGGGCACGCCGCGCTCGACGGCGATCTCCTCGGTGCGGACCTCGGTGAACCCGGCGTCCCGCAGCGCCCGTTCGAAGGCGGCGGACGGCCGGGCGCTCCACACTGCGAGGACGCCGCCGGGCCGGAGCCGGGCGGCGGCGTTGGCCAGGCCGACGGGGCCGTACAGCGCGTCGTTCTCCTCGCCGACCGTCCAGTCGGGACCGTTGTCGATGTCGAGGCAGAGCGCGTCGTAGCGGTCCTCGGCGGAGGCCAGGTACGCCACCAGGTCGGTGTGCAGCACCTCGACCCGCGGATCGGCCAGCGCACCGGCGGAGAACACGCCGAGCGGCCCCGCCCGGTGCCAGTCGATGATCGCGCCCTCCCGCTCGGCCACGGCGATCCGCCCCCACCGGGGCTCGGCCGCGGCGTGGGCCAGCGAGAAGCCGACGCCGAGCCCGCCGATCAGCACGCTCGGGCCCGGCACCGCGAGCTCGTCCAACGCGGCCTGGATCAGCAGCCGTTCGGAGCGCCCGTCGGCGGTGTCCATCAGGAAGCAGCCGTTCGCGATGATCTCGTACTGCTCGCCGCGCCGCCGCAGCACCACCTCGCCGTACGGACCCTCCCGGCGGTCGACCACTTCGGCCACGGGCAGGCCCTGACGGCTGGGCAGCACTGACATTCGGTCACTCCCGGTCGACGTACGGTCACGGATCACCGACCCTAACCGATGGCGACGGCCCGGTCACCGGAGTTTTCCTACCCCTGCGCGTCCAGCACCGGACCGGCGTCGGCGACCGGCGTCGCCCCCTCGCGCGGGCTGCGCCGGCCGCGCCGCTCCAGCCACTTGGCCAGCCAGGACAGCAGCAGACACATGCCGATGTAGATCGGGGTGATCACCATCACCACGGGGATGAACGGCAGGTCGTAGTCCAGGTTGGTGGCGATCAGCTTCCCGGCGTGCAGGAACTCCTCGTACGTGATCAGGAAGCCCAGCGAGGTGTCCTTCAGCGCCACCACCAGCTGGCTGACGATGGTCGGCAGCATCGACCGGACGGCCTGCGGCACCAGGACGTACGTCATCACCTGGGTCTTGCGGAGGCCGAGCGCGAACGCCGCCTCCTTCTGCCCCTTGGGGACGGCCAGCACGCCGGCCCGGAACACCTCGGCCAGCACCGAGCCGTTGTACAGGGTGAGGCCGGCCACCAGCGCCCACAGCGGTTCGACCTTGAGGGCGACGAAGATGAAGAAGATCATCACCAGCAGCGGCATGGCCCGGAAGAACTCCACCACCAGGGTGGACACCCAGCGCACCGACCGGTGGTCGGAGAGCCGCCCGGCGGCGAACAGCGCGCCGAACGGGAGCGCGAACAGCACCGTCCAGCCGAACGCCTTCAGGGTGTTGCCGAGGCCGCGCAGCAGCAGCTCCTGAACGCCCTTGTACTCGAAGGCCATCCACTTGTCGTAGGTGAACTGGTTGGTGTGGAACAGCATCCAGATCACCCAGCCGACCACGGCGGCGATCACCACCAGCGCCAGGATGCCGTACAGCCGGTGCCGGGCCAGCGCCTTGGGCCCGGGGACGTCGTACAGCGCGGAGGACTCCACCGTCATCGGGACACCGCCACCCGTCGCTCCAGCACGTTGAAGACGGCGCTGATCGCCAGCGTGATGATCAGGTAGCCGACAGCGATCCAGACGAAGGTCCAGACGATGTTGTAGCCCAGCTCGTTGATGGTCCGGTAGGTGCCGAGCAGTTCGACCACGCTGAACGAGCCGGCGATCGCCGTGTTCTTCGCCAGCGCGATCATCACACTGCCCAGCGGGGCGACCACCGAGCGGTACGCCTGCGGCAGCACCACCAGGCTCAGCGTCTGACCGAACGTCATGCCCAGGCTGCGGGCCGCCTCACCCTGCCCCGTCGGCACCGTGTTCACCCCGGAGCGCAGCGCCTCGCAGACGAACGCCGAGGTGTAGCAGCCCAGCGCCAGCACGGCGAAGGTGAAGAACGGCAGCGTGATGTGGAACCGGGGCAGGCCCAGCACCACGATGAAGAACAGCAGCGTCAGCGGAGTGTTCCGGAGCACCGTCACCCACCCGGTGCCGAAGGCCCGCAGCGGCTTCACCGGCGACACCCGGAAGCCCGCGATCAGCACCCCGAGCACCAGCGCCAGCGCGGCACTGGCCAGGGTCAGCCAGAGGGTGCCGAGGAAGCCGTGCCAGTAGGTCGACCAGTTGCTGGTCAGGACGTTCATCCGCGACCCCTGCTCATTGGTACCGGTTGATGGCCGGGGGCGGCGGCGCCGGCACCCCGGAGAGGCCGAGCGTCGCGTCGTACGCCTTCTTCCAGTTGCCGTTGTCCATGTTCGTCTGCAGCGCGTCGTTGATCGCCATCCGCAGCACGGTGTCGTTCTTGGGGACGCCGATGCCGTACGGCTCGGTGGAGAACGGCTCGCCGACCATCTTCAACTCGTCGGGGACCTTGGCCACGTAGCCCTGCAGGATCGCGTTGTCGGTGGTGACCGCGTCGACCTGACCGCTGATCAGGTTGTCCACGCACGCCGAGTAGGTGTCGTAGCCGACCAGCTCGGCCTTCGGGTAGTCGGTCTGGATCCGCTGGTACGGGGTGGACCCGGCGGCCGAGCAGACCTTCCGCCCCGCCAGGTCCTGCGGGCCGTTGATCTTCGTCTCGCTCTTGCGGACCATCAGCGCCTGCCCGGCGATGAAGTACGGGCCGGCGAAGCCGACCAGCTTCTTGCGGTTGTCGTTGATGGTGTAGGTGCCCACGTAGTAGTCGACCTGGCCGTTCTGCAGCGCGGTCTCCCGGTTGGCGGAGGCGATGGTGCGGAACTCGATCCGGTCCGGCGCGAAGCCCAGGTAGGCGCCGACCATCTTGGCGATCTCGATGTCGAAGCCGGAGTACACGCCGGTGGCCGGGTTCTTCTGGCCCAGGTACGGCTGGTCCTCCTTGGCGCCGACCACCAGGTGGCCGCGGGCCCGGGCCGCGTCCAGGGTGGGCGAGCCGGTGATGGTCTCGGACCGCACCTGGTAGCTGGGGAGCGCGCTGGGCTGCGGACCCTTCGGCGGCGGGGTGCCCTCCTTGCCGCAGCCGGACAGCACCGAAAGCGCCGCCAGCACTGCCAGCACCGCCAGGACGGCCGGAGCCAGGACGGTCGAACCCCCGGCGGCCGGAGCCCCGGCGGCCGGGCGGGGCAGCGCGGCGGGCCGCGCCGGCCCGCGCAGGATGTACCGCTGGTTCACCGCGCCGCCTCAGTGCTTCAGGATCTTGGACAGGAAGTCCCGGGCGCGCTCGCTGCGCGGGTCCGCGAAGAACTCCTCGGGGACGCGGTCCTCGATGATCCGGCCGTCCGCCATGAACACCACGCGGTTGGCGGCGGAGCGCGCGAAGCCCATCTCGTGGGTGACCACCACCATGGTCATCCCCTCGGCGGCCAGCGAGCGCATCACCTCCAGCACCTCGTTGATCATCTCGGGGTCGAGCGCCGAGGTCGGCTCGTCGAACAGCAGCGCCTTCGGGTCCATCGCCAGCGCCCGGGCGATCGCCACCCGCTGCTGCTGGCCGCCGGACAGCTGCGACGGGTACTTGTCCGCCTGCGAGGCCAGCCCGACCCGCTCCAGCAGCGCCCGCCCCTTGGACTCGGCCTCCGCCTTCCCGCGCTTGCGGACCTTGACCTGGGCGAGCGTGATGTTCTGCAGCACCGTCCGGTGCGCGAACAGGTTGAAGGACTGGAACACCATCCCGACCTCGGCGCGCAGCTTCGCCAGGCCCTTGCCCTCGGCGGGCAGCGGCTGCCCCTCGATCAGGATGTCGCCGCTCTCCACCGGCTCCAGCCGGTTGATCGCCCGGCACAGCGTGGACTTCCCCGACCCGGACGGGCCGATCACCACCACGACCTCGCCCCGGCCCACCGTCAGGTCGATGTCCTGGAGCACGTGCAGCTGCCCGTAGTGCTTGTTCACCCGGCGCAGCTCGATCAGCGGCTCCCCGGCCGACCGCCCCGCGCCCTCCTGCGGCGCCGTCACCGCTCGCGCCGGCCCTTCAGCAGCCAGCCGAGCGCCACGCCCGCGACCAGCGTCGCCAGCAGGGCGATCCACAGCGGGCAGGTGACGGTGAAGACCCAGAACTGGATCTTCACCTTGTCCAGGTTGGCGAACAGGAACCAGACCGCCAGCACCACGATGACGCCGATGCCGATCCAGCGGGTCGGGATGCCGCCGATCTCACTGCGCTGGCCGCTGGACGGAGAACCACCTGAGGTCTTGGTCACCCTGGCAGTCTGCGCCCGGCCCGCACGCCGACCCCCGCACCACCACCGCCGGGCCTGCCCATTCACCCGTCCGGCCCACCCTCCCCGGACCGGCGGCACCGCGTGTGATGCACACCACACCCCTTGGTGCGACCCGAATTCGGCCCCCGCAGCGTTTCATCCATCGGGGGGAACTCCGAGGAACTCGACCGCCTCGGGAATACCCCGTTGTTCGACCCGGTTGCCGCCCTCTTGGAACACCCGCGCAGCACCGCTGCACACCGAAGACCATGCACAACCGAAGGGCACCCCGTACTCGTGACCAGCACTTCCGCAGGACCTTCGATCCCCTCGATCACGCTGAACAACGGCGTGCGGATCCCGCAGCTCGGCTTCGGCGTCTGGCAGGTGCCGGACGCGGAGGCCGCCCCGGCGGTGGCCACCGCGATCGAGGCCGGCTACCGCTCGATCGACACCGCCGAGATCTACGAGAACGAGACGGGCACCGGCCGGGCGATCGCCGAGTCCGGCGTCGACCGCGACGAGCTGTTCGTGACCACCAAGCTGTGGAACTCCGGCACCCTCGACTGGTCCGGCGAGCAGGGCCGCGACCGGGTGCTGCGCTCCTTCGACGAGTCGATGGCCAGGCTCGGCCTGGAGCAGCTGGACCTGTACCTGATCCACTGGCCGCGCCCGATGCGCGGCACCTCCTTCCTGAACGTCTGGCGCGCCTTCGAGCAGCTGCTCGCCGACGGCCGGGTCCGCGCGATCGGCGTCTCCAACTTCCGCGTCCCGGACCTGGAGCTGCTGCTGAAGGAGACCTCGGTGGTCCCGGCGCTGAACCAGGTCGAGCTGCACCCGTACTTCCCGCAGGCCGAGCTGCGCGCCCTCCACGCGGAGCACGGCATCGCCACCGAGGCGTGGAGCCCGCTGGGCCAGGGCGGCGACCTGCTGGCCGAGCCCGCGCTGCTGAAGATCGCCGAGAAGCACGGCCGTTCGACGGCCCAGGTGGTGCTGCGCTGGCACCTGCAGAGCGGCGTGATCGCCATCCCGAAGTCGGTCACCCCGGCCCGCATCCGGGAGAACCTGGACGTGACGGGCTTCGAGCTGGACGCCGAGGACCTCGCGGCGATCGCCGCCGTCGAGACCGGCAAGCGGATCGGCCCCGACCCGGCCGAGTTCGACTGGAGCTGACGCCCCGCGTTCGGTCGTCGAACTGACGTCGCATCAGTTTTGACTGACGCCCCATCAGCACGGAGCGTGACGACCGGACCAACCCGGAAGGGGCCGACACCTGACGTGGCGTCGGCCCCTTCCGGAGCGTCCCGAGCGGTGCCGCGTGCCCGTCGGAGCGCGATCGCCGCCCAAAAAATTGGACGACGCTTTGCAGAATCGTTACAGCCGAGCCGCCTTCGCGAGCAGCGCCAGCGCCGGCGCGTGCTCGTGCGGCTCCAACGAAGCGAGCAGCGCTTCCTGGACCTCACGGACCCCGGCGGTGGAGCGGTGCAGCAGCTCCTGGCCGGTCGGGGAGAGCGAGAGCAGGTTGCGGCGCCCGTCCGAGGGGTCGCGGCGGCGCAGCACCAGGCCGCGTCGCACCAGCCGGCTGACCATCTCGGCCATCGTCGCCTTGTCGAGCGACGCGAGCTCGCCGACCGTGCGCTGGTCGGCGCCCGGTTCGGTCTCCAGCGCGTCCAGCACGGCGTACTGAGGGGCCGTCAGTTCGGTGCCGACCTTCTCCGACCAGAGCTTGGTGTGCACCTGCTGGGCGACCCGGATCAGGTAGCCGATGGCCCGCTGGGCGTCCAGCGTGGGCCGGGCGTCGGCCATCACGGCGACGGCCGCCGGCTCCAGCCGGGCGATCCGTGCCATGGTCCGGACGAGTTCCAGCTGTTCGTCCGGACTGAGCGGCTCGAACAGGGTCCGCTGGACCCGGACCACGCCGCCGGTCGCCTCGCGCACCGCCTGGGCGCCGCTCTGCGAGAGCGCCAGCAGCTTGCGCCGACCGTCGGCGGGGTCGCGGCGGCGGAGCACCAGGCCCCGCCGGACCAGTCGGGCGACCATTTCGGCCATCGTCGCCTTGTCGAGCGAGGCCCGTTCGCCGACCGTGCGCTGGTCGGCTCCGGGCTCCAGTGCCAGTACCAGCAGCACCGCGAACTGCGGAGCTGTCAGCTCGGTACCGACGTATTCGGACCACAAGCGGGTGTGCACCTGCTGGGCCACTCGAATGAGGTGGCCGGGCGACTGCTGCAGTCGGCCGGGCACACGGGTTGTCGGGATCTCCCCCAGCACCATGAAATCCGTCCCGGTGTCACGCTCGGGATGTGTGTGGGACACCCGAGCGGGGCAGTAACGGCGAGTGAGCATCCCGCTGTGAGTAAGGACGCGCCGGCCGTGCAGCCGGTGGCTGCTGGCGCACACTATACAAACGGTCGGCCTGGACCGGCAGGTAGGGGCGCAGAGTAGTCGCAGGTTCGGCAAAGTTGGCATATTTCCCCCGTATGTCGGGACCACGACCAACCTGGTTCACCCGCTCGGCCGCCGAACGCCCTCACCCTCTGTCACCTGCGGCGCTGCCTCTGGCCGGAATTTCTACTCGCCGGTAGGGTTGCCGCGCTGCGCGCTGCGCACCTCATTCATTTCTCATCCGCGGGTCGCCGGCCCGGGCCGGTCCCGTCGTCCGATTTCGAGAGAGACGAGTACGAAGATGACCGAGCAGAGCACGTCCGTGACCACCGACGCTCCGGTGCGGGTGGCCGTGGTGACGGGTGCGGCCCGTGGGATCGGCGCCGCCACCGCGCTCCGGCTGGCGGCCGACGGTTACGCGGTCGCGGTGGTCGACCTGGAGGAGTCCACCGCGAAGGGCACCGCCGAGGCGATCGTCGCCGCGGGCGGCCGCGCGCTGGCCGTCGGCGCCGACGTCTCGAACGCCGAGCAGGTGCAGGCCGCGGTGGACCGGATCGCCGCCGAGCTGGGCACCCCCGTGGTGCTGGTGAACAACGCGGGCGTGCTCCGCGACAACCTGCTCTTCAAGATGTCCGAGTCCGACTGGGACACCGTCATGAACGTGCACCTCAAGGGCGCCTTCCTGATGACCCGCGCGGTGCAGAAGCACATGGTGGCCGCCGGCTTCGGGCGGATCGTCAACCTCTCCTCCTCCTCCGCGCAGGGCAACCGCGGCCAGGCCAACTACTCGGCGGCCAAGGCCGGCCTGCAGGGCTTCACCAAGACCCTGGCCATCGAGCTCGGCAAGTTCGGCATCACCGCCAACGCGGTCGCCCCCGGCTTCATCGCCACCGACATGACCGCGGCCACTGCGGCCCGGGTCGGCATGGAGTTCGAGGCGTTCAAGCAGGCCGCCGCCTCGGCGATCCCGGTGCAGCGGGTCGGCACGCCGGACGACATCGCCCACACCATCTCCTTCCTCGCCTCCGAGGGCGCCGGCTTCGTCTCCGGCCAGGTCGTCTACGTCGCGGGCGGCCCGCTCGACTAGTCGCCGACGGGTTCGTGGTGCGCCGCCCACGGCGCGGGTCCAGACTCGACGTGCAGACCTCCCGCCGCCGTCCCCCGGCGGCGGGCGTACCCATGGAGGATCTTGATGACCGATTCCACGGACAGCGACTCCAAGCCGACTCCGGACAGCCGACTGCACACCGGGGCGGAGAACCCGGTGGACCCCATCGACCTGGTGCAGGCCACGGGGCGCGACGTCACGGAGAAGCGGCTCGCGCAGGCGAAGAAGGACCTGGAGGAGCACGGCGCGGCAGCCGTCGAGAAGGTGCTGCCCTGAACCGCACCGCGCCGTCCGACCCGGCGGTCGATTTCCCGGAAGTGACCTGCGTCACGGGAAATCGACCGCCTCTTTCGTTCCCGCACCACCCGCCCGGCAATTGGAGAAACCCGGGAAAACGGTGCCCGGAAGCGTTCGGGAGGGTGATTTCGCCCACTCCCCTCCGCTTTCCCGCCCCACCCTGTGCCCGCTGAACTGCCCGTATGGGGAAAGTGCGGACAACCGATCACCGGCGGGTGACAGATCGTCCGAATAGCCCGGGACGCTCCGGGCCAGCCGGTAATGTCGAAGGCGTGCCAGCCAAGCCCGAATCCCCCGTGCCGCGGATATCGACCGCACCGCGCACGGTTCCGATCCAGTCCGAGCGCGATTCCGTCACCACGACGACCGAATCCGCACTCTCCTCGATCAGTCGGCGGCACGCTCTGCTCTTCGGCATCACGGCCGTGCTCTACCTGGCGGTGGTGCTGGCCATCATGCTGGACTCACCGCTGGTCGACCTGGACTGGGCGCTGCAGCAGCTGCGCCCGTACAAGCAGTGGCCGCAGGCCCTGCCGTACCTCGACATCTGGGTGATCGCCGGGCAGCGCGGTCCGACCGCGATCGCGGCCTGCCTGTGGCTGGGCTGGCGCTGCTACCGCACCCACTCGTCGCGGCCGCTGCTGGTGATGGGCATGGCGCTACTGCTGTTGAACGTCACGGTGGGCGGGGTGAAGATCCTGACCGGTCGGTTGGGTCCGCACTACGCGCACTACGTGGGCTCGCCCGAGCTGTTCTCCGGCGGCACCATCTTCCCGTCCGGGCACACCGCCAACGCCGTGGTCACCTGGGGCGTGCTGGCCTACCTCGCGGTGCGCTGGCGGCGGACCGGCACGGTGCTGGCCGCGCTCACCGCGGCCTCGATCGGCCTGACCACCGTCTACCTGGGCACCCACTGGATATCCGACGTGTTCGCCGGCTGGGCGGCGGGCGCCTTGGTGCTGCTGTCGCTGCCGCTGGCCGAGCCGGCCGTCGCCGCGCTGGACGAGCGGGTGCTGGCGGTCTGGCACCGCGAGGGCAGGTTCGCCCGGCCCGCCCCGGTGCCCCGGCCGAAGCCGGCCACCGCGCACTGGCCGGGCCGCCCGCTGCCGGTGCGCCCTCAGCCCGCCCAGGCCCGTTCCACCACCCCGGCGCGCACCGTCAGGTTGAGCCGCTCGGACCGGTACTCCATGGTGAGCAGCGCCTCCGGCTCCACCGCCCGCACCGTGCGCCAGCCGCGCTCGGCGGCCAGCGCCCGGGCGCGCTCCACCGGCAGCCCCAGGTAGTCGTCCAGCCGGTCTTCCATCACTCCGCCTCCCCGCACCCGACAGTCCTACGCTGGAAGGGTACGAGGGAGGCGGTGGCGTATGCGGCGCGCGAAGACTCCGAAGGTCTGGCGGAGCGGGACGGAGCCGGCCACCGCGCGCACCGATCTGAAGCTGCGTTTCCTGCTGTCGGTGCTGTTCCTGCCGTTCTTCGCGCTGTGCACCGCCGGGTTCGCGGTCTGGGCGGGCTTCGCGTCGCCGCACGGCGCGCCCAGCAGCGGGACGCTGATCGTCTTCGCGGTGGCCTGCGGGGTGCTGACGCTGGTGGCGGCGGCGGACCTGTGGGTCGTGGTGCGCCGCCGCCGCACCGAGCTGTAGCGCGTTCACCGCGGGCCGACGGCCTGCTTGACCAGGGTGCGGCCGAAGTCCCACATCAGGCCGCTGCCGCGGTGGGCGTCGTCCATCACCTCGGTGAAGGCGTCCAGGAAGCGGTCGACCTCCTTCTCGGTGATGATCAGCGGCGGGATCAGCTTGATCACTTCCAGGTGGTCGCCGGAGACCTGGGTGAGGATCCGGTGGCGCTGCAGCAGCGGGACCACCACCATCTGCGCGAACAGTCCCTTGCGGGCGGCCTGCAGCGCCGTCCAGCCGGTGCGCAGCTTGAGCGACCTGGGCCGGCCGAACTCGATGCCGATCATCAGCCCGCGGCCGCGCACCTCGGCGAGCAGTTCGTACCGGTCGACCAGCGCGGCGAGCCGGGAGCGCAGCAGCTCGCCGATGCGGGCGGCGTTCTCCACCACCTGCTCCTGCCGCATCACGTGCAGGGTGGCCAGGCCGGCGGCCATCGCCTGGGCGTTCGAGCCGAAGCTGGCGGAGTGCACCAGCACCCGGTCCATCGAGGAGTACACCTTCTCGAAGATCCACGACTTGCCGAGGGTGGCCCCGATCGGGACGTAGCCGCCGGACAGCGCCTTGGCCGCGCACACCAGGTCGGGCTGCACGCCCTCCTCGGCCTGGAAGGCGAAGAAGGCGCCGGTGCGGCCGACGCCGGTCTGCACCTCGTCGCAGATCAGCAGCGCCTTGTGCTCGTGCAGCAGCTGCTGGGCGGCGGCCAGCCAGCCGGGCGGCGGGGCGAGCACGCCCTTGCCCTGGATCGGCTCCACGATCAGCGCGGCGACGTCGCCCTTCTTCAGCTCCCGCTTCAGCGCGCCCAGGTCGCCGAGCGGGACGGCGGTGTCCGGCAGCAGCGGGTCGAAGCCCTTGCGGAAGCCGCTCTCGCCGTTGACGGAGAGCGAGCCGGTGGTGAGGCCGTGGAAGGCGTGGTCGCAGTACAGGACGCGGCGCTTCCCGGTGGCGTACCGGGCGAACTTGAGCGCCGTCTCGACCGCCTCGGTGCCGCTGTTGCCGAAGAACACCCGGTCCAGGCCGGGCGCCAGGGCGAGCAGCTGTTCGGCGAGCAGGCCGGGCAGCGGGGAGCAGTCGAAGCGGGTGAGGTCGGCGGTCTCCAGGTCCATCGCCTGCTGCACGGTGGCCCGGACGGCGGGGTGGTGGCGGCCGAGCGCGAAGACGCCGAACCCGGCCAGCATGTCGAGGTACTCGTTGCCCTCGGCGTCGTAGAAGTACGCGCCCTGCGCGCGTTCGTAGGACCGGTCGAAGCCGATGGTGTGCAGCATCCGCGGCAGTTGCGGGTTGAGGAAGCGGGCGTGCAGCTCGTAGCGTTCGCCGCCCCGGGCGGCGAGCAGGGCGGCGAGGTCGAGCGGTTCGGCCTGGGTCACGCGGGTTCGCTCCAATCGGTCAGCGGCATCCCGGGCCGGTACTCCTGGGCGCCGGGGCGGGTTCCGGTCCCGGGCAGCAGGCGGCGGGCGTGGGCGGCGGTCTGGGCGGCGACGCCGGTGCCGGTGAGTCCGATCTCCTCCAGGATCTCACCGCGCGAGGCGTGCGCCAGGAACTCCTGCGGGATGCCGAGGTCGCGCAGCGGGGTGTCGATGTCGGCGTCCCGCATGGCCTGGGCGAGGGCGGCGCCGACGCCGCCGGTGCGGCCGTTGTCCTCGACGGTGACCACCATCCGGTGCGCGCCGGCCAGCTCGACCAGGGCGGGGTCGACGGGCTTGACCCAGCACGGGTCGACGACGGTGGCGGTGATGCCGTCGGCGGCGAGCAGCGCGGCCGCGTCCAGGCAGGCGGCGGCCATCGGGCCGACGGCGACCAGCAGCACGTCCGGGGCGGGGCCGGTGCGGGCGAGCACGTCGACGCCGCCGATCCGTTCGATCGCGGGCGCCTCGGGGCCGAGCTCGCCCTTGGGGAAGCGCACCACGGTGGGCGCGTCCTCGACCGCGACGGCCTGGCGCAGCTGTTCGCGCAGCCGGGCGGCGTCGCGCGGCGCGGCGATCCGCAGCCCGGGGACGACCTGCAGCACCGACAGGTCCCACATGCCGTTGTGCGAGGCCCCGTCGTTGCCGGTGACGCCGGCCCGGTCGAGCACGAAGGTGACGCCGAGCCGGTGCAGCGCGACGTCCATCAGGACCTGGTCGAACGCCCGGTTCAGGAAGGTCGCGTACACCGCGACCACGGGGTGCAGCCCGCCGGTGGCCAGGCCCGCGGCGGAGGCGACGGCGTGCTGCTCGGCGATGCCGACGTCGAAGGTCCGCCCGGGGTAGGCCTTGGCGAACGGCCCGAGTCCGACGGGGTGCAGCATGGCGGCGGTGACGGCGACCAGCTCGGGGCGTTCGGCGCCGAGCGTGAGCATCTCCTTGCCGAACACGGACGTCCAGGAGGCGCCGGCGGACGGCGAGATCGGCAGGCAGGTGTACGGGTCGATCGGGTTCACGGCGTGGAACCGGTCGGCCTCGTCCTGCTCGGCGGGCCGGTAGCCGCGGCCCTTGACGGTGAGGCAGTGCACGATGACGGGGCCGCCGAAGTTGCGGGCCCGGCGCAGCGCCTGTTCGACGCCGGCGATGTCGTGGCCGTCGATCGGGCCGAGGTACTTCAGGCCGAGGTCCTCGAACATGCCCTGCGGGGCGAAGGCGTCCTTGAAGCCCTTCTTGGCGCCGTGCAGCGCGTCGAACAGCGGCGGCCCGACCACGGGGGTGCGCTGCAGGGCGTCCTTGCCCCAGGCGAGGAAGCGCTCGTAGCCCTTGGTGGTGCGCAGGGTGGCGAGGTGGTGGGCGAGGCCGCCGATGGTGGGCGCGTAGGAGCGTTCGTTGTCGTTGACGACGATGACCAGCGGGCGGTCCTCGGCCTCGGCGATGTTGTTGAGGGCCTCCCAGGCCATGCCGCCGGTGAGCGCGCCGTCACCGATCACGGCGACGGTGCAGCGGTCGACGCCGAGCAGCTGGTCGGCCTTGGCGATGCCGTCGGCGTGGCCGAGGGCGGTGGAGGCGTGCGAGTTCTCGATCAGGTCGTGCGGGGACTCGGCGCGCGAGGGGTAGCCGGACAGTCCGTCCTTGGCGCGCAGCCGGCTGAAGTCCTGCCGACCGGTGAGCAGTTTGTGGACGTAGGCCTGGTGGCCGGTGTCCCACAGGATGCGGTCGTGCGGGGAGTCGAAGACGCGGTGCAGGGCGATGCTGAGTTCGACCACGCCGAGGTTGGGCCCGAGGTGGCCGCCGGTGCGGGTGACGTTGTCGATCAGGAACGCGCGGATCTCGGCGGCGAGCGGCGGGAGCTGTTCGGGGTGCAGTCGGCGGAGGTCGGCGGGCCCGGTGATCCGGCTCAGCAGTGGCATGGCGTACCCCTCACGGCTGTTCGGGTGGGTGGACGGTCGGTGTCCAGCCTGCGGCCCTGCGGTCGCGGTCGCCTGTCGGCGTGGGCCGCCCGCGCCGTCGTGGCGCGGGCGGCCGGTGACGGCCGCTCAGACGGCCTTGGGGGCGGCGAGGGTCTCCCGGGCGGCGCGGATCGACTCCTTGAGCGAGCCCATGGTGGCGAGCACCGCAGTGGGCTCGTACCCGCAGTGGGCCATGCAGTTGTCGCAGCGGGGGTCGCGGCCGCGGCCGTACTTGTCCCAGTCGGTCTTCTCGATGAGTTCCCGGTAGGTGGGGACGTAGCCGTCGGCCATCAGGTAGCAGGGGCGCTGCCAGCCGAACAGCGAGTAGTTGGGGATGCCCCAGGCGGTGCACTCGAAGTCGACCTTGCCTTCGAGGAAGTCCAGGAACAGCGGGCTGTGGTTGAGCCGCCAGCGGCGGCGGTTGCCGCCGGAGAAGGCCTTGCGGAACAGTTCGCGGGTCTGTTCGACGCCGAGGAAGTGCTCCTGGTCGGGGGCCTTCTCGTACGCGTAGGCCGGGGAGATCATCATCTCGTCGACCTTGAGTTCGTCGTTCAGGAAGTCCAGCACCTCGACCACGGTCTGCGGGGTGTCGGTGTTGAAGAACGTCGAGTTGGTGGTGACCCGGAAGCCCCGCCGCTTGGCCTCCTTGATCGCCTCGACGGCCTCCGCGAAGGTGCCCTCCTTGGCCACCGACTCGTCGTGGCGCTCCTGCAGGCCGTCGATGTGCACGGCGAAGGTGAAGTACGGGGACGGGGTGAACAGGTCGAGCTTCTTGCGCAGCAGCAGCGCGTTGGTGCACAGGAAGACGTACTTGCGGCGGGCCACCAGCTGCCGGACGATCTCGTCGATCTGCGGGTGCATCAGCGGCTCGCCGCCCGCGATGGAGACCATCGGGGCGCCGCACTCCAGGACCGCGCCGACCGCCTGCGCGACCGGCATCCGCTGCTTGAGCACCCCGGCCGGGTGCTGGATCTTGCCGCAGCCCTCGCACTTGAGGTTGCAGGCGAACAGCGGCTCCAGCTCGACGATCAGCGGGAACTTGTCCCGGCGCTTCAGCTTCTGCTGCATGAGGTAGGTGGACACGCGGAGGGTCTGACGCAGCGGCATGGCCATGGCTTAGCTCGCCTCCTGAGGGAGCGTCGAGGGCTGTGTCGAGGGCTGGGGGGTCGTCGGCGGACGGGGGGCGGCGTTCAGCTGCCGGTGCCACGCGGTGAGGGCGGGGACGGCGGCGCGCAGCGCCCGCCAGGCGCGGAACCCGGCGGGCAGGGTGCCGGGGCGGATGAGCTCCCGCTCGGGGGTGTCGACCACCACCCGCAGCACGGCGGCGGGCAGGTCGGGGGCGTGCTCGGCGCGGGCGGCGAGCACGGCGGCGGCCTCCATGTCGACGGCCAGCGCGCCCTCGGCGTGCAGCCGGGACCGTTCGGCGCCGCGCACCACGTGGTCGGCGGTGCGGAGGGTGCCCAGGTGGGCGCGGAGCCCGGCCTCCTCCACGGCGGTGGCCAGCGCGGGCGCGGCGGTCAGCGGGTGGGTGCGGCCCTCGGCGTCGGTGACCCGGTCGGCGACGATCACCTCGCCGGGGCGCACCCCGGGGCCGACCGCGGCGCCGAACCCGGCGATCAGCAGCGCCCCGTAGCCGCCGACGTCCAGCAGGGCGGCGGCCCGGCGCCCGGCCGTCCGGCGGCCCATGCCGGTGCGGGCCAGCACCGGGGGTCCGCCGGCCGCGCCGGACCAGTCGCCGCCGCGCAGCGCCCAGGCCTCGGGGGCGAGCGCGCAGAGCACCAGCAGGGGCTCGGTCATCGCTCGCCGCCCCGGCCGAGCGGCGCGTCGTGCTGGTACCGCCCGAGGGCGGTGACCGGGAAGACCAGGCGGTACAGGTGGTAGTTGATGGAGAAGTCCCAGGGGAACCCGGTGCCGGTGAACTGCGGCTCGTCCCAGCTGCCGTCGGGGCGCTGGGTGCGGGTCAGCCAGGCGACGCCGCGTTCGACCGGCTCGGTGTCGCGTTCGCCGGCGGCGAGCAGCGCCATCAGGGCCCAGGCGGTCTGCGAAGCGGTGGAGTCGCCGCGGCCGGCCCAGGTGGCCGGGTCCTCGTAGGAGCGCATGTCCTCGCCCCAGCCGCCGTCGGTGTTCTGGCGGGCCGTCAGCCAGCGGACGGCGCGGCGGACCGAGGGGTGGCCGGGGGCGATCCCGGCGGCGATCAGGGCGGGCACCACGGAGCCGGTGCCGTAGATGTAGTTGGTGCCCCACCGGCCGAACCAGGAGCCGTCGGCCTCCTGGTGCTCCAGCAGCCAGGCGACGCCGCGCCGGGTGCGGGGGTCCCGGGTGCGGCCGGTCTCGGCGAGCATCTCCACCATGTGCGCGGTGACGTCGGCCGAGGGCGGGTCGATGACCTCGCCGAAGTCGCAGAACGGCAGCTTGTTGGGGAGCCTGCTGGTGTTGTCGGCGTCGAAGGCGCCCCATGCGCCGTCCTTGGACTGCATGCCGAGGCTCCAGCCGACGGCGCGTTCCACGGCGCCGAGCAGCCGGGCCCGGTCGGGGTGGTCGATCCGGCGCAGCGCGAGCACCACTTCGGCGGTGTCGTCGACGTCCGGGTAGGTGTCGTTCTGGAATTCGAACGCCCAGCCGCCGGGGGCGAGCCGGGGGCGCTTGACGGCCCAGTCGCCGCGGGTGGTGACCTCCTCGCCGAGCATCCAGTCGCCGGCCCGCACCAGGGCGGGGTGGTCGCCGGGCAGTCCGGCGTCGCGCAGCGCCACGGTGGCCAGGCAGGTGTCCCAGACCGGGGACTGGCAGGCCTCCATCCAGCGCTTGCCGTCCTCGGTGTGCACGGTGAAGCCGTCGAAGGCGGCCAGTCCGGCCTTCATCACGGGGTGGTCGAGTCGGTAGCCGAGCAGCCGCAGGGCGATCAGCGAGTACACGGCGGGCGGCTGGATGCCGCCCCAGCAGCCGTCGGCCTCCTGCCGTTCGACGATCCAAGCGGCGGCCTGCCGCAGCGCGAGGCGGCGCACCGGCCGGATGGCGTGCCGGTGGTAGCGGTGCATCAGCTGGTCGAGGCGCTGGAAGAGGCCGTCCCAGCTGTGTGCGGGGGCGAGCGGCCGCCTCGGGTACGGGTTCGCCGGGTCGGTGTGCAGTTCGGCGAGGTCGAACGGGGCCGGGCGGACCGGGCGGTGGGCGGAGACCACGGTCAGCGGGACGATGGTCTGTCGGGCCCACTGGCCGAAGGAGTAGATGTTCAGCGGCGCCCAGCTGGGCAGGAACAGCACTTCGGGGGGCAGTTCGGGGAGTTTCTCCCAGGGCCACCAGCCGAACAGGGCGAGCCAGATCCGGGTGAAGACCCGGGTGGCGGCGATGCCCCCGCTCTCCCGGACGAAGGCGGCGGCGGCCCGCATGTGTGCGGCGTCCGGGGCGTCCCCGGCGAGCCGGAGGGCGACGTACGCCTCGACGGTGGTGGACAGTTCGGGCGGGCCGCCGTGGAAGGTGGCCCAGGTGCCGTCCTCCCGCTGCCGGGAGCGGATCCAGGCCGCGGTGGCCCGGGTCTGCTCCTCGGTGCGGATGCCGAGGAACTGGCGGAGCAGCAGGTCTTCGGCGTCCATGGTGACGTTGGTCTCCAGGTCGCCCTTCCACCAGCCGTCGGCGTGCTGGAGTGACAGCAGGTGTGCGGTGGCCCGGCTGAGCGCCGCCGCGGGTGAGGAATCGTCAGATCGTGTTACTGCAACTGAGGTTTGGGGTCCGAGCCTTCCACCCGCGGTTGCTGTCACTCTTACGTCACCTCTCTCTGACCACCACGAATTCGGCGAGTGCGACGAAGTGCTCGCGCACCTCGTCGGCCATGGGCACCTCGCCGAGCGCGGCGAGGGCGGTGTCGTACTGGCGGCGGGCCTCTTCCTGCGTCCAGGCCCGGCCGCCGGCCTGCTCGATCAGCGCGGCGCGGGCGGCGAGCTGCTGCTCGCTCTCCTCGCCGCGGCCGGTCGGGTCGGCCAGCTGTGCGGCCAGCTCGCGGGAGGCGGCGCCACCCTCGGCCAGCGCGGCGCACACCGGCAGCGACTTCTTGCGCGACTGGAGGTCGCTCCAGTGCGGCTTGCCCGTCACCTCGGTGGCGCCCCAGATGCCCAGCAGGTCGTCCACCGCCTGGAACGCCAGCCCCAGGTGGTAGCCGTACCGCTGGAGCGCGTCGGAGATCCGGTCGTCGGCGCCGGCCAGTACCGCGCCGATCGCCGCGGAGGCCGCCAGCAGGGCGCCGGTCTTGCCGCCCTCCATGGTCAGGCACTCCTCGACCGTCACCACGTCACGCTGTTCGAACGAGACGTCCAGCGCCTGACCGTCGATCAGCCGCCGGGTCGCGGTGGTGATCAGACGGACGGCGCGGGCGGCATCGGTCGGGGTGGCCCCGCCGGTCACCGCGGCGTCCAGCAGGACCTCGGTGCCGAGGGTGGCCAGCGCGTCGCCGACCAGCACGGCCTGCGCCGGGCCGAACACCGTCCAGGCGGTGGCCCGGTGCCGACGCGTCTCGTCACCGTCCATCAGATCATCATGGAGAAGGGAGAAATTGTGGACCAGTTCGACCGACACGCCGCCCGGTACGCCCACCTGCGCGTCCGCGCCCACCGCCTCGGCCGACAGCAGGGCCAGCGCGGGGCGCACCGCCTTGCCGCCGTCGCCCGCGGCGGGCCGGCCGTCGCGGTCGATCCAGCCGAAGTGGTACGCCGCGACGGTGTCCATCGGCGCCGCCAGCGTGGCGACGGCCTCGCGCATCGGCGGCGTGCAGAGCGTGCGCCCGCGCGCCAGCAGGTCCAGGACCGTCGGGGTGTCCCTGACCGTCGAGCCGGTGCGTGCCTCCACGTGCGTTCCCTCTCGGTACGTCTGGCCGGCCGCCAACGGCGGCAGGCCGGGTGCGATGTCGATGGCAGGGGGCTGCCGGGTCGCCGTCATCGGGGCCACCGCCCGTCCGCTCGATCGACCGGGAGCCGGCCGGAGCCGGCCAGCGCGGCGTCGGCCGCGGCGTGGCCGCTGCGCACCGCGCCCTCCATGGTCGCGGGCCAGCCGGTGGCCGTCCAGGAGCCGGCCAGCAGGATCCCGGGCACCTCGGTGCGTGCGCCGGGGCGCAGCCGGGCGGTGCCGGGCGCCGGGTCGAAGGTGGCGGTCCGCTCCCGGGTGACGAAGAAGTCCAGCACCCGCGCGTCGCGGGCGGCGGGCAGCAGCCGGGCCAGCTCCGGCAGGTAGCGCTCGCGCAGCTCGGCGACCGGCAGGTCGATCTCGTCCTCGGCGGCGGACTGCGACACCGCCAGGTACTGGGCGCCGGGGACGGCCAGGCCGGAGTGCCCGGTGCGGTCGAAGACGAACTGCACCGGGGAGCCGATCGCGGCGAAGAACGGGCGGCGGATCAGCGGCCGGTCGTAGATCACGTGCACGTTGAGGATCGGCGCGGTGCCGAACTCGGCGAGCCGCTGCTGCCCGGGGATCGCGCCGGCCGGCAGCAGCGCCGCCGCGGTGTCCTGCGCGCCGGCCAGCACCACGGTGTCGGCGGTGAGCAGCTCGCCGCTCTCCAGCCGGACGGCGTGGGGCTCGGCGGCCTTCAGCTCGGCGGCCTTGGCCCGCAGCAGCACCCGGACACCCGCGCGTTCGAGTTCGGCGCGGGCCCGGTCGTGGTGGATCTCGCCGAGCGGGACGCGGGCGACACCGATGTCGGCGGCGCCCGGGTCGGACAGCAGGCCGGTCTGGAAGACCTTCGCGGCCAGCGCCATCGAGGTGCGGTCGGCGGTGGCGTTCAGGGTGGCGACGCCCACCAGGTCCCAGACCGCCTCGATGGTGGCCGGGGTCTGGCCGTGGCGGCGCAGCCACTCGCCGAAGGAGATCTCGTCGAGCGCCGGGTCGTCCAGGTCCAGGCCCTTGAGGGCGAGCGCGCCGCGCACCACCCGCAGCCGGTCGGCCGGGCCCAGGTGACGGTAGGTGGCGAGGCTGCCGGCCAGGTGCAGCGGGACGGGCAGCGCGGCGCGGCGGAGCCGGCCGAGGCTGCGGGTGCCGTCGGCGGCCAGGCCGAGCACCGGGACGTCGAGCCGGTCCTGCAGGTCGGTGAGGGCGTGCGCGCCGAGCCGGTCGATCAGGCCGCGGTAGGCGGTGCAGCAGCGCAGGTACACGTGCTGGCCGTTGTCGACCGTCAGGTCGCCGCGCTTGAAGGAGAAGGCCAGGCCGCCGAGCCGCGGGCGGGCCTCGACCAGGGTGGTGCGCACGCCGGCGTCGGCGAGGCGGAGCGCGGCGGTGATGCCGGCCAGGCCGCCGCCGATCACCACGGCGGTGCGCTGCCGCTGCGGCGTCGGCGTGCTCATCGGTCCTCCCCGGCAGCAGTGGACTGAGGGCACAACAACGTGCGCACGCGTCGCGATTCCCTGTTGACACAGCGTGACATAACTGGCGTGAGAATCAAGAACGCCCTCCGGCGAGCCCGGACAGTGCCACGTACGCCTTCTCCCAGCCGGGCAGCGAGACCCGGCCGCGGAGCACCGAGTGCGGGTCGGCGGCGATCCGGCCGAGCAGGCGATGGTAGATGCCGGCCATCGCGGCGGTGGCGGCGCGGCTGCGGCGGTCGAGCATCGGCAGCAGTTGCAGGCCCTCGGTGAAGGCCTGCTGGGCGCGCTCGGCCTCGAAGGCGACCAGGCCCGTGAAGTCGGCGCCGACCGGGAGCTGCGGGAGGGCGAAGCCCTGCTGGCAGCCGAACCGGGCGAGGTCCTCGGCGGGCAGGTAGGTGCGGCCGTTCAGGGCGTCCTCGCGCAGGTCCCGCAGGATGTTGGTGAGCTGCAGGGCCAGGCCCAGGGTGTCGGCGTACTCGGCGCCGCGCTCCCAGTCCTCGCAGCCGTACACGCCGAGCGAGAGCCGGCCGATCGAGCCGGCCACGCAGCGGCAGTACACCTTCAGCTCGTCGAAGGTCCGGTACTCGACGCCCTTGAGGTCCATCTCGACGCCGTCGATCAGCTCGTCGAAGCCGCCGAGCGGGATCGGGAAGCGGCGGGCGGCGTCGGCCAGCGCGACCTTGATCGGGTCGGTGTCCTCCTCGCCGACCACGCCCTCCCGGATCTCGTCCAGCAGCGCCCGGGTGCGGGCCAGCGCCTCGGTCTTCTGCTCGGCGGGCAGTTCGCCGTCGCCGATGTCGTCGACCCGGCGGGCCAGCGCGTACAGCGCGGACATCGCCAGCCGCTTGGCCTCGGGCAGCAGCCGGATGCCGTAGCTGAAGTTGCGGGCCTGCAGGGCGGTGACCGCCTCGCAGTACCGGTAGGCCGCCATGACCGGCGCGGACGCCAGTGGTGATGCCCCCACGCGGGCGCTCACCTTCCCTTCGCGAAAAGTGCCGCCGCCCGGCCGGCCAGGCGGCGCTTGTCCGGCTTCGCCCGGTGCGCGAGCACGTCGTACCCGGCCGCCGCGATGGCGTCCAGGGCCGCGTACCCGCCGGCGGTGAATCCCGCCAGCAGCAGTCGAAGCCTCCCGTGAACCGTACCTACCAGCGGCGCGCCGCGATCGAGCAGGGTCCGGGCCCGGCTCGCCTCCCAGGCGATCAGCTGCCGCACCTCGCGCGAGGCGGCGGGGGCGACGAGGTCCTGTTCGGTGACGCCGAAGGTGGCGAGGTCCTCCTGCGGGAGGTAGATCCGGCCGCGGTCGAGGTCCTCGGCGACGTCCTGCAGGTGTTCGACGATCTGCAGCGCGGTGCAGATGTCGTCGGACATCCCGATGCGTGCGGGGGTGGCGCGGCCGGCCAGGGCGAGCACCAGGCGGCCGACCGGGTCGGCGGACAGCGTGCAGTAGTGCCGCAGGTCGTCCCAGGTCGGGTAGCGGGTGACGGCCTGGTCGACCCGGTTGGCCTCGATCAGGCGGCGGAACGGCTCCGGGGTGACGGCGTGCCGTTCGATCAGCGGGACCAGGCGGCGGACCAGCGGGTGCCGGGGCTCGCCGGCGGCGGTGCCGAGCACGGTGCCGCCCTGGGCCCGGTCGTCGCCGAGGGCGGTGGCGAAGGCCCGGTCGAGGTCCTGCTCCAGGCCGTCCAGCAGGGCGAGCCGGAAGCCCTCGTCCTCGGGGGCGCCGGGGACGTCCAGCAGTTGGGCGACGGAGGCGGGGTCGGCGAGGTCGCCGTCGCCGGCGTCGTCGATCAGCCGGGCGAAGCCGTAGACCGCCATCAGGTCGCCGCGCCAGGCTGCGGGCAGGAAGGCGGGGGCGACCGGGAAGTTCTCCAGGTCTGCCTTGTCCAGCGTCACCGCCGCTGTCTGGTTATCGGATTTGGTTGAAGCCGACACTGCCGTCACTCCCCCGTTCTACACCGGTCCCGGCCGCCATCGCGCCTCGGACACGCTTCCGTCGCCACGCCTTCACCCGCCGCACGGCACAGGGCCGGTGCCGGGGAGGTTCCCCGTGCACCGGCCCTGCGACCGTCGGCCGCGCCCCGGTCAGGGGCGCTCGCCCTTCTCGTACCGCCGGACCACCTCGTCGGTGTGCCCGTCCATGATCAGCTCGCCGTGCTCGATCCAGATGGTGCGCTCGCAGGTCTCGCGGATCGCGTTGTTGTCGTGGCTGACCAGGAAGACCGTGCCGGCCTCCTTGCGCAGCTCGTTGATCCGGGCCTTGGAGCGCTGCTGGAAGCCCTGGTCGCCGGTGGCGAGGGCCTCGTCGATCAGCAGCACGTCGTGGGTCTTCGCCGCCGCGATGGAGAACCGCAGGCGGGCGCCCATGCCGGAGGAGTACGTGCGCATCGGCAGCGAGATGAAGTCGCCCTTCTCGTTGATGCCCGAGAAGTCGACGATGCTCTGGTAGCGCTCGCGCACCTGGGCCGGGGACATCCCCATCGCCAGGCAGCCCAGCACCACGTTGCGCTCGCCGGTCAGGTCGTTCATCAGCGCCGCGTTCACGCCCAGCAGCGAGGGCTGGCCGTTGGTGTAGATGGCGCCCTTGGCGGTCGGCAGCAGGCCGGCGATGGCCGCCAGCATGGTCGACTTGCCGGAGCCGTTGGAGCCGATCAGACCGACCGCCTCGCCCTTGTACGCGGTGAAGCTGATGCCGCGCACCGCGTGCACCTCGCGGATCGCGGGCGACTTCTTGCGGGTGATCATCCGGCTCAGCGCCGAGGTGGCACTGCCCTTGCCGGCGCCCGCGCCGTGCACCTTGTAGATGATGTGCACGTCGTCCGCCACCACGGTGGGGACCCGGGCCTGGTTGTCCACCGCGGTGGTCTCCTTCAGGGTGTCGATCGCTGCGTCAGCCACGGCCGTACTCCTCCTCGGACTTCCAGAAGAACACGAAGCCGATGACGAAGGCGACGACCGCCCAGGTGCCGGCCATGATCCAGATGTGGTGGGGAAGGACCAGCGCCTTGCTCCCGTAGACCGCCGGGTCGAAGCTGTCCGGCATGAACGCGTAGCGCATCAGGTCCATGTAGACCGTCGCCGGGTTCCAGGAGTAGACCGTCTGCCAGATCTCCGGCCAGTTCTTGATGTAGCCGGAGACGCTGTACATCACGCCGGAGACGTACATCCAGGTGCGCAGCAGGAACGGCATCAGCTGCGAGATGTCCGAGGTCTTGGCGCCGACCCGGGCCATCACCATGGCCAGGCCGGTGTTGAACAGCGACTGCAGCAGCAGCGCCGGGACGATCAGCAGCCAGGTCATGGTGGGCGTGACGTGGTTCAGCAGCACGATGGCGACCAGCACCACCATCGAGATCAGCAGCTGCTGGAGCTGGATCACGGTGAAGGCGATCGGCAGCGCGGCGCGCGGGAAGTGCAGCGCCCGGATCAGACCGAGGTTGTCGGAGATCGACCGGGTGCCGGCCTGGATCGCGCTCTGCGAGAACTGGAAGACGAAGACGCCGACGCACAGCC
The DNA here is from genome assembly GCF_002803145.1 of Kitasatospora sp. CB02891. NCBI lineage: Bacteria > Bacillati > Actinomycetota > Actinomycetes > Kitasatosporales > Streptomycetaceae > Kitasatospora > Kitasatospora sp. CB02891. The sequence continues at coordinate 59,349 of NZ_NNBO01000006.1, forward strand.
AGGCGATGTACACCGGGACCGAGTCCCGGCTCTGCATGATCACACCGAAGACCAGGTAGAACACCGCGCAGTTGAGCAGCGGGGTGAGCACCTGCCAGAGCTGGCCGAGCTTCGCGGTGGTGTACTGCGCGACCAGGCGGGCGGTCGCGAACGCGCTGATGAAGGCGCGCCGGGCCCACAGCTGGCGGATGTACTTCGGCAGACTCGGCCGCTTGCCGCTGACGGACAGCCCGTACTTGTCCGCCAGTTGCTTCGGGGTCAGAGCCGCGTCGGCGCCCCTCGGTGCGGAGAGGTTGACCGGGTCACTCAGTGTCGACACATTCGTCCTTCAGGGGGTCGAAATCCCGCGCCCGGGAGGACGGGACGCGGAACCGGGGCGTACCACGAGGAGCTCGGGTTTGCGCGCGGCCGGCGTGGGGAAACGCCGACCGGTTGCGATCAGATGATTGGCGGTCTGCCGAGCCTGGTCAAGCGCCAGACGGTGGACCACTTCATCGGCCGGCGCGGGCCGCAGGACTCGCTCCAGCCTGCCCGGAACCCGCCGAGCCACGCCTTCAGCGCCGACCCGGAGGGGCGGCGGGCGACCGTCAGCAGGAACCAGGTTCCCAGGTAGAGAGGCACCAGAGGGGCCGGAAGGTTCCGTCGGGCCAGCCACACCCGGTTGCGGGCGATGTTGTGGAAGTACGCCGCGTGCCGGGCCGGGGAGGTCGCCGGGTGGTACAGCACCACGTCCGGGCGGTAGTCGATCGACCAGCCGGCGTCCAGCGCCCGCCAGGCCAGGTCGGTCTCCTCGTGCGCGTAGAAGAACTCCGCGGGCAGCTGCCCGGCCTGCGGGAAGACCGCGCTGCGCACCGCGCTGGCGCCGCCCAGGAAGGTGGTGACCCGGGAGCCGTGCATCGGGTCGCTGGCCCGCAGCCGGGGCACGTGCCGGCGCTGCGTGGTGCCGGTCTCCGGGTCGGCGATCCGGAACGAGACGATGCCCAGCGACGGGTCGGCGGTGAACGCCTGCCGGAGCAGCTCGGCGGAGTCGGTGTTCGGCAGCAGGCCGTCGTCGTCCAGGAACAGCACCGCGTCGACGTCCCGGCCGTCCGGGCCGAACAGCTCGATGCCGACGTTGCGGCCGCCGGGGATGCCCAGGTTCTCGGGCAGTTCGGCGGTGCGCACGCCCGCCGGCAGCGGCGGCAGCGGGGCGCCGTTGCCGACCACGGCGAGCTCGACCGGCGGGCCCTGCTGGGCCCGCACCGACTCGATCAGCGCGTTCAGCTCGGCGGGCCGGTTGCCCATCGTGATGATGACCGCGCCGAGGCGGAAGTCGTCGCTCATCGCAGCCTGCTGGAGAGCACGATGGACAGCAGGTGCAGGACGGTCTGCAGCATCGCGATGGCGGCCAGCACCACCACGGCGAGGCGGGTGAAGAACAGGTCGCCGCGGACCGCGTCGGCGATGCCGGCGGCCAGGATGAACAGCGAGGCCTCGACGGCGCCGACCAGGCGGTGGAACTTCAGCAGCGAGGCGGCCCGGCGGGCCTTGGCGACCGCGTTCGACCGCGGCACCGAGGCCTCGTCCAGGACGGCGGTCAGCCCGGAGCGGGCCCGGGCGACGTCGACCAGGTCGGTCTCGGACTTGATCAGGATCGCGCCGAGCGCGGCCAGCGTGCCGAGGAACGCCCACTGCCAGGCGGAGTGCGAGCCCTCGCGGTGCAGCAGGTCGGTGGCCCGCAGGCCGAGACCGGTGAGCAGCGCCGCCTCGGACATGTAGTGGCCGACCCGGTCCAGGTAGACGCCGGTGAGCGAGGTCTGCCGGCGCCAGCGGGCGACCTCGCCGTCCACGCAGTCCAGCAGCAGGTAGACCTGGATCAGCAGGGCTCCGAGGATCGCGCCGGTGAGGCCCGGGACCACCAGGGCGATGCCCGCCAGGATCCCGGTGAGCATCATCAGGTAGGTCAGGCCGTTGGGCGTGATCACGGTCACGGTCGACAGGATGCGGGTGATCCGCAGCGAGATCTTCCGCATGTAGAGGCGGCCGGCCCAGTGCTCGGCGCTGCGTCGCTGGAGCATGCCCTCCGGGTGGATGACCGCCCGGAGCTCCTCGATCGACGGGCGGCGGGTGAGGTCAACCGGCGGGCGTTCAGCTGTTGACGGCTTGGACATAGTCGGCGTACGCGTCCCTGATGTCTGTGGCGGAGAGGTCGAGGTGTTCGAGGATGGTGAAGCGCCCCGGTCTGGTGTTCGGAGCGTAGTGCACCGCTTCGGTGAACTCCGCCTCGGTGAAGCCGATCTGATCGGCCGTCACCGGCAGGCCGTGGAAGCGCAGGCGTTCCACGATCAGTCCGGACAGGTCCCGCTCGCCCCGCAGGAAGCAGGCGAAGGCCGCGCCGAGGCCGACCTGCTCGCCATGCTGGGCGGACCGCTTGGGGTACAGCACGTCCAGGGCGTGCGAGATCTCGTGGCAGGCGCCCGAGCTGGGCCGGGTGCTGCCCGCGATGTTCATCGCGATGCCGGACAGTACCAGGGCTTCCGCGAGCGTGGTCAGCAGGTCCGGGTCCTCCAGGGTGCCCGGGTGCCGCAGCAGGTTCTCGCCGGCCGCCCGGGCCATCGCCACCGCCAGGCCGTCGACCGGCTCGCCGGTGACGGTGTGCGAGAGCTCCCAGTCCGCGCAGGCCGAGATGTTGGAGACGGCGTCGCCGATCCCGGCCGCCACGAACCGCTTCGGCGCCTTGGCGATGACGTCCAGGTCGACCACGATGCCGATCGGCCCGGGCACCCCGTAGGAGCCGCGGCCGGCGTCGTTGTCGAGGGTGGAGACCGGGGAGCAGATCCCGTCGTGGGCGAGGTTGGTGGCGACCGCGACCACCGGCAGGCCGACCCGGGCGGCGGCGTACTTGGCCACGTCGATGATCTTGCCGCCGCCGAGGCCCACCAGGGCGTCGTAGTGGCCGCGGCGGATCTCGTCGGTCAGTCGGACCGCGCTGTCCAGGGTGCCGTCGTCGACCCGGTACCAGTCCGCGCCCGGCAGCGCCGGCTCCAGGCGCTCGCGCAGCAGCATGCCGGAGCCGCCGCTGATCGCCACCGCGATCCGGCCCGCCGGGGACAGCCGCTGGTCGGCGAGGATGCCGCCGAGCGCGTCCAGCGCGCCGGCCCGCACCTCGACGAACACCGGCGAGGGCACCAGTCGGGTCAGTACCGGCACGCGATCTCCCGGGCCTTGGCCAGGTCGTCGTGGTTGTCGACCTCGACCCAGGAGACCTCGCCGATCGGCTGGACGTCCACGATCAGGCCGCGGTCGACCATCTCCTGGTAGCCGTCCTCGTAGTACAGCTGCGGGTCGCGCTCGAAGACCGCCTTGAGGGCGTCGGCCAGCGCCGGGCCGGCGGACGGGTTGATCACCGTGACGCCGATGTACTCGCCGGTGGCGTCCAGCGGGTCCATCAGCTTGGTGATCCGGCGCACCCCGAGCTCCGGGTCGACGACGACCTTCATCTCCTCGTCGGCGAGCTTCTTCACGGTGTCCAGCGCCAGCAGGATGCCGGGGGCCCTGCCCTCCTTGATCCGCCGGTCGTTGCCGTCCAGCATGGTGCGCTGCACCGACGCCGGGTGGACGGTGTCGCCGTTGGCCAGCAGCAGGCCCTCGCCGAACAGGTCGCGGGCGCACCACAGGGAGTAGGCGTTGTTCCACTCCTCGGCCTTGTCGTTCTCGACCAGGGTGAGCTTCACGCCGTACTTCTGCTCCAGCGCCTGCTTGCGGTCGTACACCGCTTCCTTGCGGTAGCCGACGACGATCGCGGCCTCCCGCAGGCCGACCTCGGCGAAGTTCCCCAGGGTCAGGTCGAGCACCGTCCGCTCCCCGTCGACCGGCACCAGCGCCTTGGGCAGGGTGTCGGTGTACGGACGAAGCCGGCGGCCTGCGCCGGCGGCCAGGACGAGGCCGATCATGCGGGACTCCAGGGTCTCGGGTGGTCCGGCGCGGTGCGGGTCGGGCGCCGGGACGCGGCCGCGGCTGCGGCGCGCCGTACGGGCGCGCCTTGCGGACCGCCCGGTCTCACTGATGGTAGGCGACCCCGACCACCTGCCAGAACGCGCCCCGGGCGGGCCGACCGATCAACTACGGGTGCGACGTGAACGCCCGGCGACGGCCGATGATCGCGGATCGAACAGTTCCGTCGAACATCCGGTCCGCCGCCCCGGCGGTGTGCGTCGCGGCCCCGAGCCCGCCGGGGCATGCGGCAGACTTGGGCCCCGACGCCGTCGGCGGACCGGTCCGGTCCCGACGTGCGCGCAGCCGACCTCAGGACCGGGGTGGGCGGCCCCGGGGCCGCCCCCGGTCCACGTGCCGAAAGGGGCATTGCGCCCATGAGTCCTGCTGTCAGCCCGACCGACGACCTCTCCCCCGAGCTCGCCGTCCCGTCCGCGGCCGCACCCGGTGAGATCCTGCTGGAGCTGGTCGACGACCACGGCGTGACCATCGGGACCGGGGAGAAGCACTGGGCCCACCAGCAGCCGGGCCGGCTCCACCGCGCCTTCTCGGTGTTCCTGTTCGACCGGCAGGGACGGATGCTGCTGCAGCGCCGGGCGCTCGGCAAGTACCACTCGCCGGGCGTCTGGTCGAACACCTGCTGCGGCCACCCCTACCCCGGCGAGCTGCCGTTCGTGGCGGCCGCCCGCCGCACCGCCGAGGAGCTGGGCGCCGCCCCCGCGCTGCTCTGCGAGGCCGGCACCGTCCGCTACGACCTGCCGGACGAGAGCACCGGGCTGATCGAGCGGGAGTGGAACCACCTGTTCGTCGGCCTGATCACCGCCGAGCCGGACCCGGCCCCGGAGGAGGTCGAGGACACCCGGTTCGTCACCGCCGCCGAGCTGCGCGCGCTGCGGGCCGAGAAGCCGTTCTCGGTGTGGTTCGAGACGGTCTTCGAGGCCGCGCTGCCGGGGATCCGGGAGATCGCCGGCAACGACTGGTGACCTCGGCCCGTCAGTAGTCCGGGTCCTCGTCGGGGCCGTCCCCCGTCCCGGCGGGCCCCGGTGCCGGCAGCGGCAGGCTGGCCCAGATCACCTTGCCGCCGTCCTCGGTCCGCTCCACGTCGCACTCGCCGCCCGCCTGCAGGGTGACGCTCTTCACCAGCAGCAGCCCGCGCCCGCCCGGACGGACCGGGTCGTTCTCCTGCGCCCGGGGGCGGTACGGGTGGCCGTCGAGCACCGAGATCCGCACCCGCTCCGGGGCGATCATCAGCTCGCAGTGCACCTGCGGGGAGAGCGCCGCGGCGTGCGTGACCGCGTTCGACACCAGCTCCGAGACGATCAGCAGCAGGTCGTCCACCAGCTCCTGGTACCGCTCCCCCGCCATCCCCTGGGCCAGCAGCCGGTCCCGCACCGCGTGCCTGGTCCGCGGCACCGAGGACTCCTGCGGCTCCGCGGTGAACCGCCACACCCCCGGCCCCGGCTCCCGTCCGGAGCGCCAGGTGGCCGCGTCCGTGACCGCCTTCTGCGTCTCTTCCACTGCACGCCGCCCTTCACGCGGTGAACGGGAGCCGGCGGCAGCTGTCGGGACTTCGGGCGTTCCGCGCGGGGCTCCTGGTGACCCGAGGCTAGGAGAGCAGCCCCCGGCGACCCGCACCGGGACAGGATTCACGCGTGTCGTGAAGCTTCCCGACCGATTCGGTGCGCGACCTGCCCCCTCCTGGCCGCCCGCACCGCCAGGTCTGCCGCCAGAACACCCGCCCGAACCCCCACCACCAGCAGTTTCACCCCGATCTCCGCCCACCTTGCCCCCCTTGTGCCTGAATTGCCCCACCCGACCGCCCCCAAGCCTCGAAAACGCAGGTGAGAAGCACTCCGGAAGCCTGGTAATGTTCTCTTTGTCGCCAGGGGGCAGCCGAAAGGAAGCCCGAAGGCGAGACACCCGGTCCGGGTGGCGGAATGGCAGACGCGCTAGCTTGAGGTGCTAGTGCCCTTTATCGGGCGTGGGGGTTCAAGTCCCCCCTCGGACACCAACGAAGAGGCTCCAGTCGAACTGGGGCCTCTTCTGCGTTTGCGGCCCGCCCCGGGGCCTGCCCGGCCGGACCGTCGTCCCCGGTCACGAACCACGCAGGGGTGCTCAGCTCCCGTCCCTCCGCACCACGGATCGCTCGATGACTGCCAAACCCCCTCCGCGGAGGGCCGTCCCCTGGCAGGATCCTTGGTCACCGGACCCGTGACGGCGACCGCCGGGTCCGCGATCGCTGACGAGGACGGTGCGGTGACCGGCATGGGATCCAGGTGGCGGCTGCCACGGGTGAGGGCGGCCGAGACCGGGCAGGCGCAGGCGAGCGGCGGGGTGGCGGTCTCGGGCAACCTGATCGTGGACGGCGACCTGGTGGCGGGCTTCCCGGTCCAGCCGGCGCACACCGGCTACCTGGAGCAGATCCGCCGCATCGCTCCGCCGGAGCTCCGGGACCGCGCCGAGGAGCTGGCCGAGCTGGCCGCCTTCTGCACGGGCCCCTCCGAGTACCCGTACCGGTGGCTCCGGGGTCCGGCCTGGGCCGGGAAGTCCGCGCTGCTGTCCTGGTTCGCGCTGAATCCACCGGCCGGCGTCCAGCTGGTCCCGTTCTTCGTCACCGGCCGCTTCGCCGGGCAGAACGACCGGCTGGGCTTCTGCGAGGTCGTGACGGAACAGCTGTCCGCCTTCCTCGGCAGGCCCGTGCCGGCCCGGATGACCGACGCCACCTGCGACGGCCACGTGCTCAGCCTGATCCACGAGGCCGCCGACGTGTGCGCGGAGAACGGCACCCGCCTGGTGCTGCTCGTGGACGGGCTGGACGAGGACCAGGGCGTCACCGCCCGGCCGGAGTCGTACAGCATCGCGGCCCTGCTCCCGTCGCGCCCCCGGGCGGGGCTCCGGGTGATCGTCACCAGCAGGCTCCGCCCGCCGGTCCCCTCGGACGTCCCCGACGACCACCCGCTCCGTGAACCGCGCGTCGTCCGGGAGCTGTCCGTCTCCCCGCACGCCCAGGCGGTACGGGCGGATGCCGAGCGGGAGCTCCAACGGCTGGCCGCCGCCCCGAAGCTGGAACGCGAGATCCTCGGCCTCGTCACCGCCGCGGACGGCGGACTGACCACGCAGGACCTCGCCGAGCTCACCGGCACCTCGGTCTTCACGCTCGGCCGCCATCTCGGCACCGTCGCCGGCCGGACCTTCACGACGCTGTTGAGCCCCTGGACCAGGGAGGAGGTCTACGTGCTCGGCCACGACGAGCTCCGCACCTCCGCCCTGCAGGTGCTGAGCGGCGGCGACGTCGCCGGGCACCGGGAGCGGCTGCACCGGTGGGCCGAGGACTACCGCGACGAGGGGTGGCCGGCCCGGACGCCCGAGTACCTCCTGCACGGCTACTTCCGGACCCTCCAGCTCACCGACGACCTGCCCAGGGCGGTCGCACAGGCGACCGACTACGCCCGCCACGACCGCATGCTCCAGGTCACCGGCAGCGATGCCGCGGGCCTCGCCGAGATCAACGCCGCCCAGGAACTGCTGCTCGGCCGGGACACCCCGGACCTCCTGGCGATGGCCCGCCTGGCGATCCACCGCGACCGGCTGCGGGCCCGGAGCGACAACGCGCCCGTCGCCCTGCCGTCGCTCTGGGCAGCTCTGGGCGCCGTCGACCGGGCCGAATCCGTGCTGAGCGGCATCACCGCGCCCGCCCGCCACGGCCGGGCGCTGCTCGCGCTGGTGGAGGCCCTGCTGGCGGCCGGCGAATTCGACCGCGCGCGGACGCTGGCCGATTCGGCGCTGCGGCCGGAGATTCGCTCCCAGGCCTTGGCGATGGTGGTCGCCGGCCGGTGCGGAACGGGCGACCTCGCCGGCGCCGAGGAGGTGACGACTCTGATCGAGGACCCGCAGTACCGGGTCGCCGCACTCGGCAGTGCGATCAAGGCGGCGATGGACGCCGGGAAACCGGCCGAGGCCGAACGGCTGGCGGCATGCGCACAGGCGCACGCCCTGACCGTCGCCAACCCCAGCCGCCGGGCTTCCGCCATCAGGAACGTGTCGGTGCTGTACGCGCAACTGAACGACCACGATCGGGCCGTCGGCCTGGCTCGACTGACCCCCGAACCGATCCACCGCGTGTACACCCTCAGCACACTGGCCGCCGACGCGGCGAAGGCCGGGGACCACGACCGGTGGCGGCTTCTCTCCGCCGAAGCCGAGAGCACGGCTCGCTCGCTGCCCCAACCGGTGGCGCGGGTGAAGCATCTGGCGGCGCTCGCCCGCACCGCCGCCCAGATCGACCAGCGGGTGCACGCCAGAGTTCTCGCCCGGGACGCTGCCGAGTCCCTGGAGAAGGTGAAGGACCCGGCCGAGCGGACGGCCGCACTCGTTTCGCTGATCGCCGCACTCGTGGCCACCGGAGATCCTGAACTGGCCCGGTTGCTGACCCGGAGCATCGCCACCCCCGACAAGCGGATCACGGCACTGCTGAACCTCGTCGACGGCGGGGCCGTCACCGCTTCGGAATGCCTGGCCGAGCTCCCGCTCGTGGAGGGGGACGAGATTCGCGAAGGCCCGCTCATCGCCCTCGTCTGGCGGGCGGCGCTGGGATTGCGGCAGCCGGACCTGGCCGAGGCCGTCGCCGAACGCATCCACACGCCCGCCACCCGACTCCACCTCCTGGTCCGGCTGGCCCGGAGGTACGCGGCCGACGGCGCCCACGAACGCGCCGATCGGCTCGGCGCCGAGGTCTCCGAACTGAGCCGGTCGCTCACCGACCGGCAGGAGCAGGTCGAGGTCATGACCGCACTGGCGCTGCTCGACGTGTCGCTGGGCCGTACCGAGCAGGCCCGCCGGACGGCTGACGCGGCCCAGTCGCACCTGCGGGACTTCACCGGCCAGGTGGTCCACCAGAGTCGCGCCATGCTCAACCTCGCCCGGGCGATGACCGCGATGGGCGACGCCAAGCGGGCGAGGGAGCTGGGGGGCCTGGCCGAAGGTCTGGCCCTGGAGCACGGGATGGACGAGGAAGGGGCGAAGATTCGGGCCGAGTTGCTCGAACTGGCCATGGCCGCCTCCGACCTCACCTGGGCGAGCGGCCTCGCCCGTGAGGTCCCCGAACCACGCCGGCGGGCCCTGACCTTGCTGAGGGTCGCCCGGGCCTGGGCCGACGCCGGGGTCACCAACCGTGCTCTCGACCTGCTGTCCGAGATCGAGGCCGGGATCGACGGGCTGCCGGACAACAGGCGGTCACGCCCACTGGTGGACCTGGCGCGGCTCCTCGCTCACCTCGGCCGGCCCGAGCGCGCCGAACAGGCCGCCTGCCGGATCCCGGACCCCCAGCAGCGGGTCGCCGTCTTCCTCGAACTCGCCCAACAGGTGGCCGATCCCCACGCCAAACGCCTCCTCGCCCGCGTTCTCGGCACGACCAGCTGGGCCGAGTCGCTGGCCGGCATGGCGTCCATGGCGCCGTCGGTCGTGCAGGCCGTGGCCGATGAACAGCTGGCCGAGAACCCGGACTTCGGGTGAGTCCGACCGCGCGGGCCCTCACTCGCCCGGCGCCCAGAAGCCTTCGGCGCGGCCGGCGGTGAGGCGGGACCGGTAGGTGTCGACCTTGTGGTCGATGCGGGTCAGGTGGGACCGGAGTTCGGCGAGTCGGGCGGCGACCTCGGTGCGGTGGGCTTCGAGGAGGGCGAGGCGGTCGGGTTCGTTGCCGGGGCCGGCGGTGACGAGTTCGGCGTAGCGGCGGATGGTGCGGATCGGCATGCCGGTGGCGCGCAGGCGGGTGCAGAGGTCGATCCATTCGAGGTCGCGGCGGTGGTAGCGGCGGCGGCCGCCGGGGGTGCGGTCGACGGGGGTGACGACCAGGCCGGCCCGTTCGTAGTAGCGCAGGGTGTGGACGCTGACGCCGGTGCGTCCGGCGGCTTCCGCGATGGTCAACCCCTGCGCGGGGAGCGCGGGTTGGGGCTTGATTTCGAGCACGCTCGAAATCGTAGCGTCGGTGCGGAGGACCGGCCCGGATTGAATTGACAATGCGTCAATTCCCGGGCCGGACACGGATTGAGGGGGATCAGGTGCCCGAACTGGACGACCGGCGCAGGCGGTTGGTGCTCGCGGTGTGCTGCGTGAGCATGGTGATGGTGGTGCTGGACATCACGGTGGTGAACGTCGCGCTGCCGTCCGTCCGACGGGAGTGGGGCGCGTCGGTGGAGGCGCTGCAGTGGACGGTGGACGCGTACACGCTGGTGCTGGCGGCGTTCCTGCTGCCGGCGGGCGCGGCGGCGGACCGGTGGGGGCGGCGGCGGGTGTTCATGGTGGGGCTGGCGCTGTTCGGGCTGGGGTCGGCGTTGTGCGCGCTGGCGCCGGGGGCGGGGGCGCTGGTGGGGGCGCGGGCGGTGCAGGCGGCGGGCGGGACGATGTTGAACCCGGTGGCGATGGCGATCGTGGCGACGACTTTCCCGGGGCGCGAGGAGCGGGCCCGGGCGATCGGGGTGTTCGGGTCGGTGTCGGGATTGTCGTTGGCGCTGGGCCCGGTGCTGGGCGGGGCGCTGGTGGACGCGTGGGGCTGGCGGGCGGTGTTCTGGGTGAACCTGCCGGTGGTGGCGGCCGGCCTGGCGGGGGCGGCGCGCTGGGTGCCGGAGTCGCGCGGGGCGCGGGCCCGGCGGTTCGACCCGGTGGGGCAGCTGCTGGTGGTGGCGCTGCTCGGCGGGACGGTGTTCGGCCTGATCGGGGCGGGCCGGGACGGCTGGTCGGCGCCGGTGGTGTGGGGGCCGCTCACGGTGGCGACGGTGACGGTGCCGCTGCTGGGGTGGTGGGAGGCCCGGCGGGTGGATCCGCTGCTGGAGGTGGGCCTGCTGCGCAGCGTCCCGATGGCGTCGGCGCTGGTGATGGCGTTCGCGGCGCTGTGCGCGTTCGGGGCGTTCCTGTTCGCGGTGACGCTGTACTTGCAGGGGGTGCGCGGGATGTCGGCGCTGCGGGCGGGGTTGTGCCTGGCTCCGGTGGGGGTGCTGATCGTGCTGCTGTCGCCATGGACGGGCCGGGTGGTGGGACGGCGGGGGCCGCGGCTGCCGCTGGTGGTGTCGGGGGCGGCGCTGGCGTCGGCGGGCGGCCTGTTGCTGCTGGTGGGTCCGGGGACGCCGGTGCCGGCGCTGGTGGCGCCTTTCGCGCTGGTGGGGGTGTTCCAGGGGACGGTGAATCCGCCGGTGACCAGTACGGCGGTGACGGGGATGCCGGGGTCGATGGCGGCGCTGGCCTCCGCGTTGGCGTCGGCGGCGCGGCAGACGGGTTCCGCGGTGGGAGTGGCGGTGGCGGGCACGGTGCTCGCGGGCGGGGTGGCGGCCGGGGGGCCGGCGTTCACCGGGGCGGCGCACGGGGTCTGGTGGCTGCTGGTGGCGGCGGGCGTGCTGATCGCGGCGCTCGGCGCGGCGGGGTCGGGCCGCCGGTCGGTCGGGCGCGGGGCGGGGCGTCAGCCGGAGCGGCGGGCGCAGTCGGCGCAGAGTCCGCGGTAGGTGACCTCGGCGGCGGTGATGGTGAATCCGAAGCGTTCGGCGGCGGGGAGGGCGGCGAGCGGGTCGCCGGTGGGGTGGACGTCGCGGATGGTGCCGCAGGCGAAGCAGACCAGGTGCTGGTGCGGCCGGTGCGCGTTGGGGTCGTAGCGCTTGGCACGGCCGTCGGTGGCGACTTCGAGGATTTCGCCGAGGGTGACGAGTTCGCCGAGGGTGTTGTACACGGTGGCGCGGGAGATCTCGGGGAGGCGTTCGGCGGCGCGTGCGTGGACCTCGTCCGCGGTCAGGTGGACGTGGTCGCCGTCCAGGACCTCGGCGACCACCCTGCGCTGGGAGGTCAGCCGCCAGCCCCGGTCACGCAGCCGTTCGAGCAGGTCACTCATGTGTTCATCCATTCAGCTCAACAGACGCCCGAACTGTACAGGGGCGCGGCAGCGCGGCCCGATTCGAGCGGAGACCACCACCCGATTGACTGTGTTCTTGACTTAGACTGTGTCTATCTTAGGATCGACTCCGGCGAACAGCCAAGGTGTCAGTGAAGAGTTGCGATCCGCCCGACCCGGAGGGACTTCCCATGCCCCAGAACGACGACGCCATCGTCAGCGACCCCAAGTCCGAGGGTGCGGGCGGTTGCCCGGTCGCGCACGGCCGCGCGCCCCATCCGACCCAGGGCGGCGGCAACCAGCAGTGGTGGCCGAACCGGTTGAACCTGAAGATCCTGGCGAAGAACCCGGCGGTGGCGAACCCGCTGGGCGGCGACTTCGACTACGCCGAGGCGTTCAACAGCCTCGACCTGCCCGCGGTGAAGCGGGACATCGAGCAGGCGCTCACCACCTCGCAGGACTGGTGGCCGGCCGACTTCGGCCACTACGGCCCGCTGATCATCCGGATGGCCTGGCACAGCGCCGGCACCTACCGGATCTCCGACGGCCGCGGCGGCGCGGGCACGGGCCAGCAGCGCTTCGCCCCGCTGAACTCGTGGCCGGACAACGCCAACCTGGACAAGGCCCGCCGGGTGCTGTGGCCGGTCAAGCAGAAGTACGGCAAGAGCCTGTCCTGGGCCGACCTGCTGATCCTGTCGGGCAACGTGGCGCTGGAGTCGATGGGCTTCGACACCTTCGGCTTCGCCGGCGGCCGGCCGGACGTCTGGGAAGCCGACGAGGACGTCTACTGGGGCCCCGAGACCACCTGGCTGGGCGACGAGCGCTACACCGGCGACCGTGACCTGGAGGACCCGCTGGGCGCCGTCCAGATGGGCCTGATCTACGTCAACCCGGAGGGCCCCAACGGCAACCCGGACCCGATCGCCGCGGCCCGCGACATCCGCGAGACCTTCCGCCGGATGGCGATGAACGACGAGGAGACCGTCGCGCTGATCGCCGGCGGCCACACCTTCGGCAAGACCCACGGCGCCGGCCCGGCGGACAACGTCGGCGAGGCTCCCGAGGGCGCGGGCCTGGAGGAGATGGGCCTCGGCTGGAAGAGCACCTACGGCTCCGGCAAGGCCGGTGACGCGATCACCTCCGGCCTGGAGGTCACCTGGACGAACACCCCGACCACCTGGGACAACTCCTTCTTCGAGATCCTGTTCGGCTACGAGTGGGAGCTGACGCAGTCCCCGGCCGGCGCGCACCAGTGGAAGCCGAAGGACGGCGCCGGCGAGGGCACCGTGCCGGACGCCTTCGACCCGGAGAAGAAGCACGCCCCGCAGATGCTCACCACCGACCTGTCGCTGCGCTTCGACCCGGTGTACGAGCCGATCTCCCGCCGCTTCCGGGACGACCCGGCGGCGTTCGCGGACGCCTTCGCCCGCGCCTGGTACAAGCTGACGCACCGCGACATGGGCCCGGTGGCCCGCTACCTCGGCCCCGAGGTGCCCGCCGAGGAGCTGCTCTGGCAGGACCCGCTGCCGCACGCGCAGGGCGCGCCGATCGACGCGGCGGACGTCGCCGTGCTGAAGGAGCGGGTGCTGGCCTCCGGGCTGACCACCGCCGAGCTGGTGTCCACCGCCTGGGCGGCGGCGTCCTCGTTCCGCGGCAGCGACAAGCGCGGCGGCGCGAACGGCGCCCGGATCCGCCTGGAGCCGCAGCGCGGCTGGGAGGTGAACGACCCGGAGCGGCTGGCGCAGGTGCTGCGGGTGCTGGAGGGCGTCCAGTCGGCGTTCAACGCGGAGGGCGGCCACCAGGTCTCGCTGGCCGACCTGATCGTGCTGGCCGGCACCGCCGCGGTCGAGCGGGCCGCGCAGGCCGGCGGCGTGGACGTCGAGGTGGCCTTCCACCCGGGCCGGGTGGACGCCGTCCAGGAGAAGACCGACGTGGAGTCGTTCTCGGCGCTGGAGCCGAAGGCCGACGGCTTCCGCAACTACCTGGGCAAGGGCACCCGGCTCCCGGCCGAGTACCTGCTGGTGGACAAGGCGAACCTGCTGAACCTGTCCGCCCCGGAGCTGACGGTGCTGGTCGGCGGCCTGCGCGTGCTGGGCGCCAACCACGGCGGCTCGCAGCACGGCGTGTTCACCGACCGTCCGGGCACCCTGAGCAACGACTTCTTCGTCAACCTGCTCGACATGGGCACCGCCTGGGCGCCGGTCGCCTCCGACAGCACCCTGTTCGAGGGCCGGGACGCCGCCGGCGCGGTCAAGTGGACCGGCACCCGCGCCGACCTGGTGTTCGGCTCCAACTCGGAGCTGCGCGCGGTGGCCGAGGTGTACGCCTCGGACGACGCCAAGGAGAAGTTCGTCAAGGACTTCGCCGCCGCCTGGACGAAGGTGATGGACCTGGACCGCTACGACCTGGCGCGCGCCTGACGCACCCCCGGAGGCCCGGTTCCGCTCGCGCGGGGCCGGGCCTCCGGGCGTCCGCGGTCAGCGGCGCAGCTCCAGGGTGCAGCACTTGACGGCGCCGCCGGCCCGGAGCAGTTCGGTGAGGTCGATGCCGATCGGGGTGAAGCCGCGGTCGCGCAGCTGCCCGGCCAGGCCGGTGGCGGCCTCGGGGAGGATGACGTTGGCGCCGTCGGAGACGGCGTTCAGGCCGAACACCCGGGCGTCGTCCTCGCCGGCCAGGACCGCGTCCGGGTAGAGGCGCTCCAGCACGGCCCGGGACTCGGCGTCGAAGGCCGGCGGGTGGTACATGATCTCGTCGTCGTCGAGGACGGCGAGCGCGGTGTCCAGGTGGTAGTAGCGCGGGTCGACCAGCCGCAGGGTGACCACCTCGCGGCCGAGGAAGGCCGCGGCCTCGGCGTGCGCGGCGGTCTCGGTGCGGAAGCCGGTGCCGGCCAGGACGCGCCCGCCGGCCACCAGGAGGTCGCCCTCGCCCTCGTTGACGTACTCGGCGTCCCGGACCTGCCAGCCGCGCTCGCGGAACCAGTCGGCGTACGCCGGGCCCTCGGCGAGGCGCTCCGGGTACCGGAAGCGGGCGCCGAGCACCTTGCCGTCGACCGCGGTGGCGCCGTTGGCGGCGAACACCATGTCCGGCAGGCCGGGCAGCGGGTCGATCAACTCCACGGTGTGGCCGAGGCGTTGGAAGAGCGCGTGGAGCTCCTCCCACTGGGCGAGGGCGGTGCCGGTGTCGGTGGGCTTGGCCGGATCCATCCACGGGTTGATGGAGTAGTCGACGGTGAAGTGCGTGGGCCGGCACATCAGGTAGTGGCGCGGACGGGCGGTTCGCGGCGACACGGTGGTGTCTCCCTCCAGGGCGGATCAGGGTTGCTGACGATCGGTCAGCGGGACTCCGTACAGGCGTGGTTCAACTGTCGACGGGCTGCGGGACGGTGAACAGTCCGTCCGGGTCGTGGCGGTGCTTTACGGCCACCAGCCGAGGGTAGTTCGCACCGTAGTGGGCGGCCCGGCAGCCTCGCAGGTCCGGATCGGTGAAGTTCAGGTGGGCGCCTTCGGTCGTGTACGCGGCGACCAGGTGGTCGGGCCGGGCGGGGCGGGCCCGGCCGAAGGGACAACGGTGCGACGGTCGGAACGAGAGGGGACGGGTGTGGGGACGGACTGGGCGCGGGGTGCGGTGCTGTACCAGATCTATCCGCAGAGCTTCGCGGACGGGAACGGCGACGGGATCGGGGACTTCGCGGGGCTGACGGAACGGCTGGAGTACCTGCAGTGGCTGGGGGTGGACGCGGTGTGGCTGAACCCGTGCTTCGCCTCGCCGTTCGGGGACGCCGGGTACGACGTCGCGGACTTCCTGACCACCGCGCCGCGCTACGGCGCGCCGGAGGACCTGGCGAAGTTCACGGACGCGGCCCGCAGAGCGGGCATCCGGGTGCTGCTGGATCTGGTGGCGGGTCACACCTCGAACCGGCACCCGTGGTTCGTCCGCTCCGCGGCGGACCCGGACGACCACCGGTACATCTGGGCGGACCGGCCCGCGCCCGGGTACGTGGCCTCCCCCGGCAGCCGGCCGGGCTGGTACCGGCCGAACTTCTTCGACTTCCAGCCGGCCCTCAACTTCGGCTACGCGCAGCGGGATCCGGCGGAGCCCTGGCGGCAGCCGGTGGACGCGGACGGCCCGCGGGCGAACCGGGCGGCACTGCGGGAGATCATGACGCACTGGTTCGGCCTGGGCGTGTCCGGTTTCCGGGTGGACATGGCGTCCTCGCTGGTGAAGGACGACCCGGGCTTCGTGGAGACCGGCAGGCTGTGGCGGGAGACCCGGGCCTGGATGGACGCCCACCACCCCGACCGGGTGATCCTCGCCGAGTGGGGCGACCCGGCGCGCTCCGTCCCGATGGGTTTCCACGGCGACTTCTTCCTCCAGTTCGGCGGCCCGGCCGACGGCGCCGCGCTGCGCTCGCTGTGGGACAACGGCACGGGCACGGTGCACGAGCACTGGCCGCAGCGGCCCTGCTACTTCGACGCCGAGGGCCAGGGCTCGATGCAGCCGTTCGTCACCGAGTGGGAGCGCACCGCGCAGGCCATGGACGGCCGGGGCTTCGCCTCGCTGCCGACCGCGAACCACGACTACTCGCGGCTGGCCTGCGGCCCGCGCACCCGCGAGCAGTTGGCCGCGGCGTTCACCTTCCAGCTGACCTGGCCGACCACCCCGGCGATCTACTACGGCGACGAGATCGGCATGCGCTTCGTGCCGGGCCTGCCGGACACCGAGGGCAGCGTGCTGGGCCCGCGCTACAACCGGGCCGGCTGCCGCACCCCGATGCAGTGGGACGCGACGCCGGACGCCGGCTTCTCCTCCGCGCCCGCCGACCGCTTCTACCTGCCGCTGGACCCCGCCCCCGGCCGGCCGGACGTCGCCTCCCAGCGCGCCGACCAGGCGTCCCTGCTGCACCAGGTACGGCAGTTGATCGCGCTGCGCCGTGCCCACCCGGCGCTCGGCCCGGACGCGCCGGTCGAACTCCTGCACACCGGTTACCCGTTGGCGTACCTGCGCGGCGACCGCTGCCTGGTGGTGGTCAACCCGCGCCGCACGCCCGCGCACCTGCCGGTGGAACGGGAGCTGCCGGGCCGGCTGCTGTTCGGCCGGGGCGTGTCGCTGACGCACTCGGCGCTGCACGCGGACAGCTTCGGGTACGCCGTCTTCGGCCTCTGACCGACTGCCGCTCGCCGCAGAGCAGTTCGGCCGCCGCCGTGCGCAGGTGGAGCACGGCGGCGGGCGGCGAGGCCGGCGGCGTACAGGGCGTGCAGGCGGTGCGGGGCGGACAGGCCGGTGCGGGCGGCGAGTTCGGCGGTGGTGGCGGGGGCGTCGAGTTCGGCGAACAGCCGGGCGCGGGCCCGGTCGAGCACCCCGGGCGAGACCGTCGGGGGTGGCGCCGGCGTCGGTCTCCCACAGCGTGGCGACGCCGCGCGGCGGATGGCCCAGGCCGGGCTGCCAGGGCGGGTTGAGCCGGGAGAACACGCCGGGCCGGGCGAACACGGCGGGGACCGGCACCGGTCCGCGTTCGCCCTCCGGCCGCCGCTGCGCGTCGGCGTGGCGGCCCGACTCCCCGCCGCCGTCCACCGTCCCGGTCGGCCCCAGGAAGGGCGGCCACCGGGCCGTGCCGGCGGACCCGGATGGTGGCGCCTTCGTGCTGTCCTCCATGGCGCTCGCCGTCCTGATCGCGCTGCCCGTCACGCAGGCGCTGCACGTGAGCGTCTCGGTGGCCGGCGCGCTGCTGGTGCTCAACGGCGGGCAGGTGGTGGTCACCCGGAGTCCGGTGTCGCGGCTGCTGGTCGGCACCGGGTCGGTGGCCGCCACGCCGGTGCACAACCTGGCCGAGACGGTCAGTCGCCACGCCCGGCCGCGAGGGGTTGGGCGTGGCACTCGCCCAGCCGGCGCGCCGCGGCCGCTGTCCGGCGGTCGGCCAACTCTCCTGGAGTATCGGCCAGGCACTGGCTACCGGCCTGTTGACCTCGCTGTTCGTCCACGGCCCGGCCTGCCCGTGGCTGTTCCTGCTGGCCGTTCCGCCGGCCGCCGCCCTCGCCTTCCTCCTCCTGGAGCGCCCCACCATCCCTTTTCCGACATTCCGTCGGAAACCGGAACGCCCACCAGGGTCTAGCATGCCGTCAGGGTGACCGACAGTAGCGGGAGTTGACGATGGTCGAACTGGTGGTGGGATCGCGGGCCAGCCAGCTGGCGCGGGCCCAGGTCCGGGAGTTCCTCGCGCCGGTCCGGGAGCGCTACCCGGACCTGGTGATCCGCCACCGGGTGATCCTGGAGGACGGCGACCTGGACCGGAAGGCCGCCCTGCGGGAGGTCTCGGAACGCGGCGGCGGCTCGGCGTTCTCCACCAACCAGGTCGCGGCACTGCTGAACCGCGAGGTGGACGTCATCGTCCACTCGCTCAAGGACCTGCCCACCGAGAACCCGGACGGCCTGACCCTGCTCCCGCCGCCGCCCCGCGCGGACGTCCGCGACGCGCTGTGCGGCGGAACGCTGAACGCCCTGCCGGCCGGCGCCCGGGTCGGCACCTCCGCCGCCCGCCGGATCGCCCAACTCCTGCACGCCCGGCCCGACCTGCGCCCCGAACGGATCCGAGGCAACGTGCCGACCAGGCTCGCCCGGCTCAGGACCCTGGACGCCGTGGTGGTCGCCGCCGCGGGGCTGCACCGCATCGACCGGGTCGAGGAGATCGGCGAGCTCCTGCCCGTCGAGCTCTTCCCGCCCAGCCCCGGCCAGGGCGCGCTCGGCATCCAGGTCCGCGAGGACCACGCGCTGGCCCGCGAACTCCTCGACCACACCGGCGACCTGAACACCGACGCCGAGGTGCGCGCGGAACGCGCGATGCTCGCCGAACTGCACGGCGGCTGCTCCGTCCCGGTCGGCGCGTTCGCCACCACCACCGCCGGCGGCGTCCTCACCCTGCACGGCCAGGTCACCTCGGTGGACGGCGCCCGCCAGGTCGAGGCCCGGCTGTCCGGCAGCGCCGCCGCACCCGAGAAGCTCGGCCTCGCGGTGGCCGGCCTCCTGCTCGACCAGGACGCCGACCGCATCCTGGCGGAGGCCCGCGCGCTCGCCTGACACCGGTAACGCCGGGTCGGATTCCCGCCAGCGCCGACCCCGCGCCCCGACAAGTATCGATCACATGAACCGACTTGAAGGAAACGTCGCCCTGGTCACCGGCGGCAGCCGCGGCATCGGCGCGGCCGTCGCGCTCCGCCTGGCCGAGGAGGGCGCCGACGTCGCCCTGACCTACCGCGAGGGCGAAGCACCCGCACAGAAGATCGTCGAGCAGATCGAGGGACTGGGCCGCCGGGCGCTGGCCGTCCGGGCCGACAGCGCCGACGCCGCCGCGCTGGACGCCGCCGTGGAGCAGGCCGTCGAGACCCTCGGCCGGCTGGACGTTCTGGTGAACAACGCGGGCGTCTTCCTGGTCGGCCCGCTGGACCAGCTGGGCCCCACCGAGATCGACGCCACGCTCGCCGTCAACGTCCGCGCCCCCTACCAGCTCGCCCGGGCCGCGTCCCGGCACATGACCGACGGCGGACGGATCATCAACATCGGCAGCAACATCGCCGAACGGGCCCCGTTCCCCGGCCTCGCCCTGTACGCGATGAGCAAGACCGCCCTGATCGGCCTCACCAAGGGCCTGGCCCGCGAACTCGGCCCGCGCGCCATCACCGTCAACCTCGTCCACCCCGGCCCCACCGACACCGACGCCAACCCCGCCGCCGGCCCGAACGCCGAAGCCATCGCCGGCCTCACCGCCCTCGGCCGCTACGCCGCCCCCGCGGAGATCGCCGCCACCGTCGCCCACCTGGCGGGCCCCGACGCCCGCTACATCACCGGTTCGGTGATCTCCGTCGACGGCGGCTTCTCCGCCTGACCCCCGCTGCACTCCGTCCCTGACCCGGCCACCGGCGCCCCGCTGCTCACCGCGGCGGGGCGCCGGGCGCACTGCGGGCGGCTCAGCCGCGCAGGGCCTCGGCGATCTGACGGGTGGTCCGGGCGGCCACCCGCGGGTTGACCGCGGCGTAGTGGGTGTAGGCGTTCAGGCCGGTTGCCAGGGCCCAGCCGCGGCCTCGCAGCCAGGTGGCCTCGTCCACGCCGAGCGCGGTCCGGAAGGCGGTCCGGGTCCCGGCCGACAGCAGCGTGAAGGCGATGGTCAGGTCGCAGGCCGGGTCGCCGAGGCCGAGCCCGCCGAAGTCGATGACCGCGCCGAGCCGGCCGTCGACCGTCAGCAGATTGCCGGTGTGGAAGTCCCCGTGCACCCAGACCGGCGCCCGCCCCCACGCCGGCGCGCCCAGTGCCGCCTCCCACAGCGCCGTCATCGCCGCACCGTCGAACACCCCGTCGAGCGCCGCGACGGCAGCCCGGGTCTCCTCGTCCCGCTCCGCCAGCGACTCCTCCCGAACGGGGCCCGCAGGTTCGCACCCTTGAAGTGCCCTGAGAAACCCGGCCAGTTGGACAGCGGCCTTCGCGGACCCGCCCAACGCCGCCACGCCGACCGGCTCGCCGTCCAGCCAGCGCGACACCCCCCACCGCCACGGGTACCCGAACCCCGGCTCGCCCACCGCCACCGGCACGGGCACCGCCAACGGCAACCACGGCGCGAGCCGCGGCAGCCACTCCAGCTCCCGCTCCGCCTGCCCGACCGCATCCGCATGCCGGGGCAGCCGAACAGCCAACTCCTCGCCCAGCCTGAAGATCACATGGTCGGACCCGCCCGGCTCCACCGCCGCCAGCGGCAGCCCGGCCCACTGCGGAAACTGCACATCCACCAGCCGCCTGGCCAACCCGCCGTCGATCACCGTCACCAACAACCCCCCGGCCTCGGCCGCCTCCGCGCACCCATGACGAACCTGCGCAAAATAATCGTCGGCACCGGCACCGCGCGCCTGATTAAAGTGGCGCAATGTTCGAAGGAAACCTGGTAAGCCTCCGTGCGCTGCGCGCCGAGGATGCGGCGCACCACCTCCGGTGGCGGAACGATCCGGAGGTGGCGCGGTGGGCGACGGCCGGCGATCCCGGTTTCGGGCCGGTGACGGCGGAGGCGGTGGCTCGCGGGTTCGAGACCATGCTGCGGCTGAACCCCCGGGAGTCGGCCGTGTTCACGATCGAGGAACTGGCGGGCGGGAGGGTGATCGGCATGGCCGACTACCGGGACCTGGACCCGTACGCGGGGGTGGCCACCCTGGGGGTGACCATCGGGGAGCGGGAGTTCTGGGGTCGGGGCCACGGCCGTGACGCGGTGCGGGTGCTCGTGAACCACCTGTTCGGTGCGTATCGGCTCGGTCGGCTGGAGCTGGACACCTGGAGCGGCAACGAGCGTGCGGTACGGGCCTTCACGGGGCTGGGCTTCCGGGAGGAGGGCCGCCGCCGGTCGGCCGTGCTGCTGGAGGGGAAGCGCTACGACACCGTGCTCTTCGGGATGCTCCGCGAGGAGTGGGAGAGCTCCGTGTGACGGCGCCCCCGCTCAGGAGCCGTTGCGCAGACCGCCGTTGAGCAGCAGCAGCCCCAGCGCGACCGCCGTGGCGGCGATGACCGCCAGGAACGGGAGGCGGCCGCGCGGGGCGAGCAGGGCGGCGAGGGCGGGCGGAGCGGTGACGGCGAGGACGGGCCAGCCGGGGGCGAGGAGGAGTGCGGCGGCGGTCGCGGCGAGGACGGCGGTCAGGGCCGAGGCGCGGGCGCCGGCGCGTTGGGGCAGGCCGCGGATGTTCGCGGCGCGGTCGGCGGCCAAGTCCGGCAGGACGTTGGCGAAGTGGGCGGCGACGCCGAGCAGCGCGCCCGCGCCGAGGACGGGTGCGGCGGGCCAGGGCCGGCCCGGCAGCGCGAGGGTGACGAAGGCCGGCAGGAGCGCGAACGCCAGCGCGTAGGGCAGCCAGGACCACCAGGTGGCCTTCAGTCGCAGGTTGTACGCCCAGCCGGCGGCCACCGCCACCAGGTGCACGGTCGCCGCCGCGACCCCGCACGCCGCCGACAGCAGCACGCAGCAGGCCACCGCCCAGCAGGTCGACGCGGCGACGCGACGGCCCGTCACCTCGCCGACGGCGAGCGGCTTGTCGGAGCGCCCGGCCGCCTCGTCCCGCCGTCGGTCGACCAGGTCGTTGCTCCAGCCGATCGACAGCTGCCCGGCCGCGACCGCACCGCCGGTGAGCAGCGTCCCGACCGGTCCGCGCCCGGCCCCGACGGCCATCGCTGCGGCCAGCACGGTCACCGCCGCGGCGGGCACCGGGTGGCAGGCCCGCGCCAGTCCCCCGATCAGCCCCCGGGACGCCACTGCCGCATCGCTCACCCCGGCCACGCTAGCCGCCCGCGGACCGGCGGCGCGGGACCGGCGGAGGTGACGGCATGTCACACATGCGGAGAAGAGGCCGAGTTGTCGACTGCTGGAGCCGACGTTCCGGACATATGATCCCGGTTCCTGCTCACCGGCCGACCGGGGGGAATCCGACGGTGCTGGACATCAATCCCACCGTTGATCTGTTGATCGTGCTGCTGCCGGCGCTGGTGGTACGACTGCTGTCACTGCCGCTGCTGCGGCGCTCCCAGCGCACGATCCGGCCGCGTTCCATGGCCGCCGTGACGGGGGCCGCGCCGCCCGGGCTCGGGCCACGCCCTGGATCCGGCGCTCGCCGCCGTGGTCGCCCACGCCCTCACCCCCGACCCGGCGGCCCGGCCGGGCGACGGCGTCGCCCTGCTCGCCCTGCTGACGTCTCGCCGACCCGGCGGCGCCGCCGACGACGTCCGCGACGAGATCACCCGCGGTTGGAGCACCCTGCGCCTCTGACGGCATCCGCAGGCGTCGGCGCAGACGCGCCGGGCGCGGGAGGATTGCCCGGTTCGGGTGGGTTCGGTCCCTATCCTGGGTCGGTGACGCGGATCGCGGCAGTGTGCGGGGTCCTTCCGCCCCATCGGTACCGGCAGGGCGAGTTGGCAGCCGGGCTGGCCTTGCTGCGCGGCGGGTCGGGGGACGAACGGGCCCTGTCGGAGCGGTTCTTCGCGAGCGCGGGAGTGGAGTCCCGGCGACTGGCGTTCCCGTTGGAGCGCTACGGCGGGTTCGACGGGTTCGGGCAGGCGAACGACGCCTGGCTGGAGGCCGCGTCCGAGCTCGCCCTCCGGGCCGCCGAGTCGGTGCTGGCCGCCGCCGGGATGGCCGCCGAGCAGGTCGATGCGGTGGTCTCCACCACCGTCACCGGCATCGCGGTGCCCTCGCTGGAGGCGCGGATCGCGTCCCGGCTCGGCCTGCGCGAGGACGTGCGCCGGGTGCCGCTGTTCGGCCTGGGGTGCGCGGGCGGCGCCGGTGGACTGGCGGTCGTGGACGACCTGTTGACAGGGCGTCTCTGCGACGGCGCGGCTCTGCTGCTGGCCACCGAGCTGTGTTCGCTGACCCTTCAGCGGACGGACACCTCGGCGGCGAACCTGCTGGCCACCGCGCTGTTCGGGGACGGCGCGGGCGCGCTGCTCGCGGTCGGCGACCAGCATCCGGCGGCGACGGCGGCGGCCGGGCCGACGGTGGTGGCGACCCGCAGTCGGCTGTATCCGGGGACGGAACGCCTGCTCGGCTGGCAGGTGGGCGACTCCGGGTTCGGCATTCTGCTGGGGCCCGAACTGCCGGAGCTGGTACGGCTGCACGTGGGCGAGGAGGTGGCGTCGTTCCTGGCGGCGCACGATCTGAAGCCGGGCGACGTGGGCAGTTGGGTGTGCCATCCGGGCGGGCCGCGGGTGTTGGAGGTGCTGGGTGAGGAACTCGGGCTGTCGGAAGGCGCGTTGGCGCCGAGCCGGGAGTCGCTGGCGCGCTGCGGCAACCTGTCCTCGGCGTCGGTGCTGCACATTCTGCGCGACGTGATCGACCAGGGCCCGCCGCCGCCCGGCTCGTTCGGGCTGATGCTCGCCCTCGGTCCGGGCTTCGCCTCCGAACTCGTCCTGCTGCGCTGGTGATCGACGTGGCCGCCTACACCGTGCTGATCGCGCTGGTCGCCGTGGAGCGGCTGGCGGAGCTGCTGGTCGCCCGCCGGAACGCCGCCTGGAGCCTGGCCCGGGGCGGGGTGGAGTACGGGCGGGGGCACTATCCGCCGATGGTGGCCCTGCACACGGGGCTGCTGGTCGGCTGCCTGCTGGAAGTCCGGTGGGCGGAGCGGCCGTTCCTGCCGGGCCCGGGGTGGCCGATGCTGGTGCTGGCGCTCGCCGCGCAGGGGCTGCGCTGGTGGTGCATCGGGGCGCTGGGGCCGCGCTGGAACACCCGGGTGATCGTGGTGCCGGGCCTGCCGCTGGTCGTCGGCGGTCCGTACCGGTGGCTTCGGCACCCCAACTACCTGGCGGTGGTGGTGGAGGGCTTCGCGCTGCCGCTGGTGCACACGGCGTGGGTCACGGCGCTCGGCTTCACCGTGCTCAACTCCTTGCTGCTGGCCACCCGTCTGCGCTGCGAGGAGGCGGCGCTGACGCTGTGCCGGGCCGCCGCGTGATCGACCTGCTGGTGATCGGCGGCGGCCCGGCCGGGTTGGCCACCGCGATCCACGCCGCCCGCGCGGGGCTGTCCACCACCGTGCTGGAGCCGCGCCCGACGCCGGTCGACAAGGCCTGCGGCGAGGGCCTGATGCCGGGCGCGGTACGGGCGTTGGCCCGGCTCGGCGTCGCGGTCGAGGGGCGGCCGTTCCGCGGCATCCGCTACCTGGAGGCCGACGGCTCGCGCGCCGCCGAGGCCCGCTTCCGCACCGGCCACGGCCTGGGCGTGCGCCGCACCGTCCTGCACGCGGCGCTCGCGGCCCGCGCCGAGCAGTCGGGCGTCCGGCGCACCACCGGCCGCGCGGAGGGTCTGACCATCACCGAACGAGCCGTCACGGTAGGGGATTTGACGGCCCGGCACCTGGTCGCCGCCGACGGCCTGCACTCCCCCGTGCGCCGCGCGCTCGGACTGCACCGGCCGACCGACGCCCGCCGGCCGGCCCGGTACGGGCAGCGGCGGCACTTCGCGGTGCGGCCGTGGAGCGACCTGGTGGAGGTGTACTGGTCGCGACACGCTGAGGCGTACGTCACGCCGGTGTCCGAGGGGACGGTCGGGGTGGCGGTGCTCGGCTCGCAGCGCCTGCCGTTCGATCGGCAACTCGACCAGTTCCCTGCCCTGTTGGCGCGGATCGGCGGCGCGGCGGCCGGGCCGGTCCGCGGCGCCGGTCCGCTGCGGCAGCACGCCGGTGCGCGGGTGCACGGTCGGGTGCTGCTGGTCGGGGACGCCGCCGGCTACCTGGACGCCCTCACCGGCGAGGGGATCGCGATCGCCCTGGCCTCCGCCGAGGCGGCCGTCCGCTGCCTGACCGCCGACCGGCCCGCCGGGTACGAACGCGCCTGGCGGCGCGCCACCCGGCCCTACCGGCTGCTCACCACGGCGCTCCTGACCGCCCGCCACCATCCCCTGGTCGGGCCCAGGATCGTCCGGCTGGCGGCCGTGGCACCGCCGCTGTTCCGGGGCGGCGTCAACCTGCTGGCCCGGTGATCCGATCGGTCGGCGTCATCGGCTGCGGGCCCGGCGAGAGCACCAGCCTGGGCTGCGGCCGCACCGGCCCCTCGACGGCGGGGCGGAGCCGCCAGCGGCCGGCGATGGTGGCCAGGGCCAGGGTGGCCTCGACGGTGCCGAAGCGGTCGCCCGGGCAACGGGTGGCACCGAGGCCGAACGGCAGGTAGGCGTCCCGGTGGACGGCGCCGGGCGCGAAGCGGTCGGGGTCGAAGCGGGTGGGGTCGGGGAACAGCTCGGGGCGGCGCTGGAGCAGGTACAGGCAGCAGACCACCAACGCACCGGCGGGCAGCCGGGCGCCGCCGAGTTCGAGCGGGCGGGTGGTGGTGCGGCTGACCGCCCAGGCGGGCGGGTAGAGCCGCAGGGCCTCGCTCACCACCTGGGCGGTGTAGGGGAGTTGGGCGAGGTGCTGCCAGCGGGCGGGTCCGCCGGCCGGGCCGGCGTCCAGCTCGGCGTGCAACTTCCGTTCCACTTCGGGGTGTTCGGCGACCAGGCGAAGCGACCAGGCCAGCGCGGAGGAGGTGGTCTCGGCCCCGGCCAGCACCAAGGTGGCGACCTGGTCGGCGAGTTCGCGCTCCGCCAGCGGGCGTCCGTCCTCGTCGCGGGCGGCCAGCAGCAGCGACAGCGCGTCCCCGTGGTCGACGCCGCGGGCCCGGTAGTCGACGACGATGGCGGCCACCCCCGCGTGCCAGGCCCGCAGCGCCCGGCGGTACTCGCGGCGGGCGGGGGTGGGCAGCAGGTCGGCGGCGGGCAGCACGACCCGCAGGTACAGGCCGCGCAGCAGCACGTCCAGCGCGTGGCGCAGCCGTTCGGCGGCCTCGGCGGTCAGACCGGCCGAGAACAGGGTGCGGACGGCGACGGCGGTGGTGAGGGTGAAGGCCTCGCGGGTGACGTCGACCGTCCGCCCGGCCTGCCAACGGGCGGTGAGCGCGGCCGTTTCGGCCGTCATCGCCTCGGCGTAGCGCGGCAACAGGGCGTGCCGGAAGGCGGGTTGGACGATCCGGCGGAGCCGCTGGTGGTCGGCGTGCGGGCAGGAGGCGAGGCCGTTGCCGAGGAAGGTGCGGATCTTCGCGTAGAGCGGGCCGGTGCGGTCGAAGTCGGCCCGGTCGGTGAGCACCCGCCGGATCAACTCCGGTGCGCCGACCATGTACAGCTCGCGCGGGCCGACCCGGACCCGGACCAGGTCGCCGTGCGCGGGCAGGGTGTCGAGGAAGGCGAGCGGGCGGGCGAGCATGGCCGGGAGGTGGCCCAGCAGCGGGAGGCCGCCGGGGGCGGTGGCGGGGTGCACGGGCCCTCGATTCGGTGACGGGACGCGGATGGCGCACACGGGGACGCGATTGGCGCACACGATACGTCACCGTTCGACCACGATGTGCAACAATCGTGCCGCATCCGGGTGGTGATGATGCGTCAGTCGCGGCTCTCGCCTCCGGCCCGGTGCCGGCTGCGGCCCCGGCCCAGCGACAGACGGGATGCCTGTGCCCTCCACTCCCGCACCGATGGATGCCCCCACCACCGCCCGGTCCGGCCCCGGCGCCGTCCGGCGCCGCCTCACCGCCACGGTGCACGTCGACCCGGCCGGCCGGGTGCTGCTGTACCGGCGCACCGGATCGGCCCCCGTCCACCCCGGCCACTACGACGTCCTGTCGGGCGCGGCGCGCCAATGCCTGCACCCGACCGCCCGGTTGGCGAGCGGCTTCCTGGTGGTGCGCCGACTGCTGACGGACCGCCCGCCGGCACCGGACCCGGCCGAGGTCGACTGGTGCGGTTTCGTCCCGCCCGCCGAGCTGCTGGCCGGCCGCTACCACCCGCTGGTGCCGGGCGGTCTGGACGTGCTGCGCCGCCTGTCCGCCGGCTGAGCCCGCTCGCCGCCGCACGGTCCGCGACGGGCCGCACACGCTCCGCCGCCGCCCCGTGACCTGCACCGATGCCGGTCCGCCCGGGGCGCGCGACACTGGGGGTATGAGCGAGACCG
Organism: Kitasatospora sp. CB02891; assembly: GCF_002803145.1. NCBI lineage: Bacteria > Bacillati > Actinomycetota > Actinomycetes > Kitasatosporales > Streptomycetaceae > Kitasatospora > Kitasatospora sp. CB02891. The sequence continues at coordinate 86,664 of NZ_NNBO01000006.1, forward strand.
GAGACATATTCCACCCGCCGGTGGTGGTCCGCCCGCCGACCCGCGGGGCGCGGCCGTACCGGCGGGTGGAGATCTACGGACGGACGGTGGGGCGGGCCACCTCGGCGGAGGACGTGGCGGAGTTCGTCCGCCGCGCGGGCGTGGACGAACCGGACCTGGACGACCCCGAGCTGGTCGCCTGGCGCGGCGGCGACCGCACCGTGTGGGCGCCGCCCGAGCAGGCGACCTGACGTCAGTCCGACCGTTCGGTCGCTCAGACCGCCCTGCGGTACAGCCAGACGCCGAGCGGCGCGAACGCCGCGACGATGCCGACGTCCCAGGCGAGGGCCTGCCAGACCTGCGAGCCGACCGGCGTGCCCAGCATCAGGGCGCGGACCGCGTTGGCGGTGATGGTCACCGGCTGGTGGTTGGCGAACACCTGGAGCCAGCCCGGCATGGTCGAGGTCGGGACGAACGCGGACGACGCGAAGACCAGCGGGGCCAGCACCGGGAAGGCCGCGGCGGTCGCGGTCTCCGGGTCGCCGACGGCCAGTCCGACCACGGCGAACACCCAGGACATCGCGAAGCCGAACGCCACCACCAGCAGCGCCCCGGCCAGGAACCCCCAGACGTCGCTGTGCACCCGGAAGCCGACCAGGAAGCCGACGCCGCTGATCAGCGCCACCACGAACACGTTCCGGACCAGGTCGGCGGCCGTCCGCCCGGAGAGCACCGCGGAGCGGGCCATCGGCAGCGACCGGAACCGCTCCATCAGGCCGGTCTGCAGGTCGGTGGCCAGGCCGATCGCGGTGTTGACCGCGCCGAAGACGACCACCTGCACGAACACGCCCGGCATCAGGTAGTCGACGTAGCTCACCCCGTGCAGGGCCGCGCCGACCACCCCGCCGAACACGTAGCGGAACAGCAGCACGAACACGACCGGCTGCACCGTGGAGAAGATCAGCAGCCGGGGCACCCGGCGCAGCGCGATCAGGTTGCGCCCGCAGACGGCCAGGCCGTCCCGGACGGGGGCCAGCAGGCGGCCGGACAGGCCGGGCGCGGGGGCGAGGTCGGTGGCGGTGACGGCGGTCATTTCGGGCCTCCGGAGGTGCGGTGGCCGGTGAGGGCGAGGTAGACGTCGTCCAGGCTGGATTCGCGGACGGCGATGGTGCGCGGGGTGAGCTGTTCGGACTCCAGCGCGTGCAGGACGTCCATCAGCAGCAGTGACCCGTCCGGGCTGGGCAGGCGCAGCAGGGCGCCGTCGCGTTCGGGGGCGTGTCGGAGCTTGTCGGTGATCAGGGCGGCGGCTCGGACGGCGCGCGGGTCCTCGCCCATGCCGAGTTCCAGCACGGTGGTGCCGAGGCGGGACTTGAGGGCGTGCGGGGTGTCGTCGGCGACCACCCGGCCCTCGGCGAGGACGGCGACCCGGTGGGCGAGCCGGTCGGCCTCCTCCAGGTACTGGGTGGTGAGCAGCACGGTCGTGCCGTCGGCGACGAGTTCCCGGATGAGTTCCCACAGCGCGGTGCGGCTCTGCGGGTCGAGTCCGGTGGTGGGTTCGTCGAGGAACAGCACGGGTGGTTCGGGGACCAGGGCGGCGGCGACGTCGAGCCGGCGGCGCATGCCGCCGGAGAAGGTGCGGACGGGCCGGTCGGCGGCCCGGGTCAGATCGAACCGGGCCAGCAGGTCGGCGGCGCGCGGGGATCTTCGGCCGCGGGGCAGTTGGGTGAGCCGGCCGATCAGGCGGAGGTTCTCACGGGCTGTCAGGTTCGGGTCGACGGCGGCGTACTGGCCGGCCAGTCCGATCATCCGGCGCACCGCGCCCGGGTGGGCGACCACGTCGGTGCCGAGCACTTCGGCCCGGCCGCTGGTGGGCTGGATGATGGTGGTGAGGATGCGGATGGCGGTGGTCTTGCCCGCCCCGTTCGGCCCGAGCAGTCCGAAGACGCTGCCGGGCGGTACCTCGAAGTCGACGTCGTCGAGGGCGACGAGGTCCTTGAATCGCTTGCCGAGCTTCCGGACCCGGATCGCCGGTGCGGTGCTGTGCTGGGTGGTCATGGGCGCCCCCTCGGGCGTGGTCGTACCTCTCCAGTGTCCGCCCGTCCGGGTGGGGCGCGCAGAGCGGCTGCCGGGCGGGCGGCGTCGACGGGCGGCGGGCGCGGGCGGTGGGCCGTCCAGGGCAACGGGGTACCCCCTGGTGCGGACCGGGCCCGCTCTGGGGTGGCCGGGCGGCCGGCGGCGGGGATGGATGGTGACCAGCCCCCGCCGCTCCGGCCCCAGGAGTCGTGATGCCCCGTACCTGCCGTGTCGCCGCCACAGTGCTGTCCCTGTCCGTGTTCGCGGCCGCCGGTTGCGGCGCGGATCCCGCCCCGAGCGCCCCGCCGGCCACCGGGTCCGCGCCGGCGGCCGCGCCGGCCGCCGCGAGCCCGTCGGGAGGGCCGGCGTTCGCCACCTCGGTGGGCGTCACGGTGGGGCTGGCGAGCGTGGGCAGTCTCGGCCCGATCCTGGTGGACGCGCAGGGCCGCGCCCTGTACCTGTACGGCGCGGACAAGTCGGTGCACGGCAGTTGCCTGGACGAGTGCGCGAAGTCCTGGCCGCCGGTGACCACGCCGGGCTTCCCGCTGGCCGGGCCGGGCGTGGACGACGGGCTGCTGGGCGCGGCGGCGCTCGCCGACGGGACGGCGCAGGTGCTGTACAAGGGCCACCCGCTGTACCGGTACACCGGTGACCACGGGCCGGGCCAGGCCACCGGGCACACGGTGGCGGACCCGCACGGCACCTTCTACGCGGTGACCTCGCTGGGCGACCCGGTGGGCGTGGACATCTCGACGCTGCGCGGGACCGGGGGCGCGCCGTCGGGCCTGCCGTCGGGTGCGGCGTCGGGTGCGGCCTCGGCGGGCGCGAGCGCCGGCGCGACGGACCCGGCGGCCACGGGTGCGACCGGGTCCCCGTCCGCGCCGGCCACGTCCACCGTCCCGGCGGTGCCCTCCACTCCCGTGGTCCCGTACGTGCCGCCGGCCCCGACCGCGCCCGCCGTGGTGCAGCCGCCCCGCGACACCGGGACGGACCCGGACCCGGACGCGGGCGCGGGAGCGGGCTCCGGCAGGAATCCGGCCGACCCGGGTACGGATACGGGTTCGGGCTCGGGTACGGGCCCGGGTGCGGATACGGGTTCGGGCCCGGATACGGGTTCGGGTACGGGCCCGGGTACCGATACAGGTACGGGTACGGGTACGGGTACGGGTACGGGCGCAGGCTCGGGCCCGGGAACGAGTGCGGAAAGTGCGAGCGATCCGAGCACCGGCGCGGGCACGGGTACGGGTACGGGCGCAAGCTCAGGCCCGGGAACGAGTGCGGAAAGTGCGGGCGATCCGAGCACCGGCGCGGACACCGGCACGGGCACAGGCACCAACACCGGCACGGACATCAGCACGGACACCGCCACCAGCACCAGCACCGCCACCAGCACCAGCACCAGCACCAGCACCAGCACCGACGACGGCGCGCAGGACGGCTGAGGTGCGGCGCGCGGATGTGTCCTGGCCGACCGTGCTCGCGGTGCTGGCGCCGGTGGCGGTCGTCGCGGGGCTGTTCTGGTTCGGGCGGGTGCACACGCCCCAGCCGGGCCGCAGCCTGTTCGGCGCGGCCGGGGTGGACGCGCTGCGGCTGAAGTCGCAGCTCGGGTCGGCGCTGTTCGGCCTGGCGCTGGTGCAGGTGCTGCTGGCGCTGTGGATGTACCGGGGCGGCCACCGGGCGCCCCGGGTGCGGATCTGGCACCGGGTGGGCGGGGCGGCGGCGTTCGCGCTGTCGCTGCCGATCGCCCAGCACTGCCTGCTGGCGTACGGCGTGCGGTTCACCGACGCGCGGGTGGCGGTGCACTCGGTGTCGGGGTGCTTCCTGTACGGGGCGTTCGCGGCGAAGGTGCTGCTGGTGCAGCACGGGCGGCTGCCGGGCTGGGCGCTGCCGGTGGCCGGCGGGGCGCTGTTCTGCGCGATCGGGCTGCTGTGGTGGTCGGCGGCACTGTGGTTCCTGAACGGGTACTCCGCGCCCGGTTTCTGACGTCGCGCCACCTCCGGTGCGAACGGAGTGACGGCCGGCGGGCTGCGGTTGTGGGCGGCCCGGGCCGGTGTTCGAGTGGTAGGAAGTCGCGGTGGACGACCCTCGCCGCCGCGCGGCTACGGCGCCCGGCGGGTGCCCGAGGAGGAGTTCTCCCGATGTCCCAGCACGTCCCGTTCACCACGAACAACGCGGGTGTCCCGGTCGAGAGCGACGAGCATTCGCTGACGGCGGGCCCGGTCGGCCCGATCCTGCTGCACGACCACTACCTGATCGAGAAGATGGCCCAGTTCAACCGGGAGCGGGTGCCGGAGCGGGTGGTGCACGCGAAGGGCAGCGGCGCGTACGGCACCTTCGAGGTGACCCAGGACATCAGCCGGTTCACCAGGGCGGACCTGTTCCAGCCGGGCAAACGCTGCGACATGCTGGCCCGGTTCTCCACGGTGGCGGGCGAGCTGGGCTCGCCGGACACCTGGCGCGACCCGCGCGGCTTCGCGCTGAAGTTCTACACCGAGCAGGGCAACTACGACCTGGTCGGCAACAACACGCCAGTCTTCTTCGTCCGCGACCCGAGCAAGTTCCAGGACTTCATCCGCTCGCAGAAGCGCCGCCCGGACAACGGCCTGCGCGACCACGACATGCAGTGGGACTTCTGGACGCTCTCCCCGGAGTCCGCGCACCAGGTGACCTGGCTGATGGGCGACCGGGGCATCCCGAAGAACTGGCGGCACATGGACGGCTTCTCCTCGCACACCTACAGCTGGGTGAACGCGGCCGGCGAGCGGTTCTGGGTGAAGTACCACTTCAGGACCGACCAGGGCAACGACTTCCTGACCCAGGCGGAGGCGGACCGGCTGGCCGGCGCGGACGGCGACGTCCACCGGCGGGACCTGTTCGAGGCGATCGAGGGAGGCGACTTCCCGTCCTGGACGCTGCACGTCCAGGTGATGCCGTTCGACGAGGCGTGGGACTACCGGTTCAACCCGTTCGACCTGACCAAGGTGTGGCCGCACGGCGACTATCCGCTGATCGAGGTCGGCCGGTTCACCCTGAACCGCAACCCGGAGGACCACTTCGTCCACATCGAGCAGGCCGCGTTCGAGCCGTCCAACCTGGTGCCGGGCGTCGGCGTCTCCCCGGACAAGATGCTGCTGGGCCGGATCTTCTCCTACCCGGACACCCACCGGCACCGGATCGGCCCGAACTACGCGCAGCTGCCGCCGAACCGCTCGCACGTGCCGGTGCACTCGTACAGCAAGGACGGCCCGATGCGGTTCGACGCCGCCCGCACCGCCCGCCCGTACGCGCCCAACTCGTACGGCGGGCCGGCCGCCGACCCGGAGCTGTGGGGCGCGCCGCTGGGGTGGGACGTGGCCGGGAAGATGGTCCGCGAGGCGTACCCGCTGCACCGGGAGGACGACGACTGGGGGCAGGCCGGGACGCTGGTGCGCGAGGTGCTGGACGACGCGGCGCGCGACCGACTGGTCGCCAACATCGCCGGGCACCTGCAGGACGGCGTCTCCGCGCCGGTGCTGGAACGCGCTCTCCAGTACTGGCGCAACGTGGACCGGTCGCTCGGCGACCGGGTGTCCGCCGCCGTCGCCCGCTGACCCGCCTCCGCCTCCGCCGCCCGCCCGGCTTCCCCTGCCTGGCGGGCGGCGCTCGTTGACAACTGGGGCCCCCGGGGCAATCCTAAGCAAGCGCTTAGTCAGCCCACATTCCCCTGCGAGGTGCCCCCGATGACCACCGCCGCTCCGCCCGGACTCGACCTGGAGAGGCTGCGCGCCCACCTGGACGTCGCGCTGCCCTCCCCCACCGCCGGACCGCTGACGGCCCGCCGGTTCGAGGGCGGCCGGTCGAACCTGACCTACCTGGTCGAGGACGGCGCCTCCCGCTGGGTGCTGCGCCGGCCCCCGCTCGGGCACGTGCTGGCCACCGCGCACGACATGGCCCGCGAGTACCGGGTGCTGGCCGCGCTGGCCCCGACCGCGGTGCCGGTGCCGGACCCGGTGCTGCTGGTCGAGGACGAGGCGGTGATCGGCGCGCCGTTCTACCTGATGGAGTACGTCGAAGGCGTCGCCCACCGGGACGCCGGGACGCTGGCCGCGCTCGGCGAGCAGCGGGTGCACGGCCTCGGCGAGCGGCTGGTGGACACCCTGGTCGCCCTGCACGCGCTGGACCCGGTCGCGGTCGGCCTGGCCGGGTTCGGCCGCCCCGAAGGCTTCTTGGAGCGCCAACTTCGGCGCTGGGGCAAGCAGTTGGACGCCTCCCGGAGCCGCGAGGTGCCGGGCGTCGACGAGCTGCACCGCCGACTGGCGGACACCCTGCCCGACTCCCCCGCCCCCGCGCTGGTGCACGGCGACTACCGCCTGGACAACGTGCTGGTCGGCCCGGACGACCGGATCACCGCGGTGCTGGACTGGGAGATGTCCACAATCGGCGACCCGCTCACCGACCTGGGCCTGCTGGTGATGTACACCGAACTGGCCCGCCGCTTCGACGGTGTGCTGCCCGGCGCCGCGCTCGCCCCCGGCTTCCCCGGAACCGACGAACTGGTGCACCGCTACGCCGAGTCGTCCGGCCGGGACGTCTCCGGCCTGGGCTGGTACGTGGGCTTCGCCTCGTTCAAGCTGGCGGTGGTGCTGGAGGGCATCCACTTCCGCTGGACCCGGGGCGGCACGGTCGGCGCCGGGTTCGACCGGGTCGGCGAACTGGTGCCGCTCTTCGTGGAGTTCGGACGCACGTCGGTGGAGGGCTGAGCAATGGACTTCGGATACGACGCCAGGACGGTCCACCTGCTGGGTGAACTCGGCGCGTTCATGGACGAGTTCGTCTACCCGGCCGAGGAGGTGCTGGCCGCGCAGCTGGAGGACCCGAAGCGCGAGCCGTGGGCGATCCCGCCGGTGATCGGCGAGCTCCGGGCAGCGGCGAAGGCCCGCGGCCTGTGGAATCTGTTCTTCGTGGACAAGCACGGCCTGCCCGGTGAGCACGGCGCCGGCCTGACCAACGTCCAGTACGCGCCGCTGGCCGAACTCACCGGCCGCTCCGTCCTGTTGGCCCCGGCCGCGGTCAACTGCGCGGCCCCCGACACCGGCAACATGGAACTGCTCGCCCAGTTCGGCTCCGCCGAGCAGCGCGAGCGGTGGCTGCGGCCGCTGCTGGACGGGGGGATCCGCTCGGCGTTCGCGATGACCGAGCCGGACGTCGCCTCCTCGGACGCCACCAACATCACCACCCGGATCGAGCGGGACGGCGACGAGTACGTCGTCAACGGCCGCAAGTGGTACATCACCGGGGCGATGAACCCGAACTGCCGGCTCCTCATCGTGATGGGCAAGACCGACCCGGACGCCGAGGTGCACCGCCAGCAGTCGATGGTCCTGGTCCCGCGCGACACCCCGGGCGTCCACGTCCTGCGCGGCATGCGGGTGTTCGGCTACGAAGACGCCGACCACGGCGGGCACGCCGAGATCCTCTTCGAGGACGTCCGGGTCCCGGCGGCCAACCTGCTCGGCGAGGAGGGCTCCGGCTTCGCCATCGCCCAGGCCCGGCTCGGCCCGGGTCGGATCCACCACTGCATGCGGGCCATCGGCATCGCCGAACGGGCCCTGGAACTGACCTGCCGCCGGGTCGACTCGCGGGTGGCGTTCGGTCGCCCGCTGGCCGACCAGGGCGTGGTGCAGGACTGGATCGCCGAGGCCCGGGTGCGGATCGAGCAGGCCCGGCTGCTGGTGCTGAAGACCGCCTGGCTGATGGACACCGTCGGCAACCGGGGCGCCCACACCGAGATCCAGGCCATCAAGATCGTCGTCCCGTCCACCGTCGAGTGGATCCTCGACAAGGCCGTCCAGGCGCACGGCGCGGCCGGCGTCAGCCAGGACACCGTCCTCGCCCAACTCTGGTCCGGCAACCGCACCTTGCGCCTGGCCGACGGGCCGGACGAGGTCCACCGGCGCTCGCTGGCGCGGCGGGAGCTGAAGAAGTACCGCTGAGCACACGGGAAGGGGCGGCCCGCTCGGGCCGCCCCTTCCCGGCAGTCACGGTACGACGACGATCCGGCCGATGCTGGCGCCGGTGGCGACCCGGTGGACGGCGTCGGCGGCACCGGACAGCGGAACGCGGTCGGAGATCAGCGGGCGGACCACCCCGTCGGCGGCCAGGGCGGTCAGCGCGTCGTGGCAGTCCCGGACGGCCCCCGGGTCCTTGGCCACGTACAGGCCCCAGTGCAGGCCCAGCACCGAGTAGTTCTTCACCAGGGCCTGGCCCAGCTGCGGGGCGGGGATCTCGCCGGAGGCGAAGCCGACCACCACGATGCGGCCCTCGAAGGCGATGCACTTGGTGGAGCCGGTGTAGGCGCTGCCGCCGACCGGGTCGAAGACCACGTCGGCGCCGCGGCCCCCGGTGGCGGCCCTGACCGCGGCCGCGAAGTCCTCGGACTTCCGGTCGACCACCAGGTCGGCGCCCAAGTTCCGCGCCGCGTCGGCCTTTTCCGCGCCGCCGACCACGGCGATCACGAACGCCCCGGCGGCCTTGCCGAGTTGCACGGCCGCGCTGCCGACGCCGCCGGCCGCGGCGTGCACCAGCAGCGTCTCGCCGGACGCCAGGCGGGCCCGGCGGTGCAGCGCGAACCAGGCGGTCTGGTAGGCGATCAGCAGGGCGGCCGCCTCGGCGTCGTCCAGGCTGACGGGGGCGGGCAGTGCGCCGGCGGCGTCCGTCAGCGCGTACTCGGCGAACGCCCCGGCGGGCAACGCGGCGGTGCCGATCAGGCGTTCACCGGCGCGCGGGCCATCGACCACCTCGCCGCAGAGCTCCACGCCCGGCGTGTACGGCAGCGGCGGGCGCACCTGGTAGCGGCCCGCCGCCATCAGCGCGTCCGGGAAGTTGACGGCCGCGGCCCGGACCCGGACCAGCAGCTGTCCCTCGCCCGGGACGGGGCGGTCGGCGTCCGCCACGAGCTTCATCACGTCCAGCGGGGCGCCGAGTTCGGCGATCTGCCAGGCTCTCATCGGGTCTCCTGTCGGGCCTCGATCTGCCGCTGGAGCCGGTTCATGCCGTGCAGCCAGCGGTCGGGGGCGGTGGCGCGGGCCGCGTAGTAGTCGGCGACCTCGGGGTGCGGCAGGATCAGGAACTCGCCCGCCGCCATGCCGCGCAGGGCGGCCTCGGCCACCTCGGCGGGCTCGATCGCGGTGGGCGCGAGCAGCACCTGCCCGTGCTCGCCGGTGTCGTCCAGCATCCTGGTCCGCACGCCCTGCGGGCACAGCGCGTGCACCTGGACGCCGCGGTGCCGGTACGTCGCGGACAGCCACTCGGCGTAGGCCAGCGCGCCGTGCTTGGTGACGGCGTACGGGGCGGAGCCGAGCATGGTGAGCAGCCCGGCGGCGGAGACGGTGGCCAGGAACCGGCCGCTGCCGCGCTCCAGCCAGTCGGGGAGCAGCAGTTCGCTCGCCCGGACGTGGCCGAGCACGTTGACCTGCCAGGCCTGTTCCCAGGCGGCCGGCGCGGCGTCGGGGCCGCCGGTGGTGGCGACGCCCGCGTTGGCGCAGTACAGGTCGACGGCGCCGAGGTGGGCGCGGGCGGCGCCGATCAGCGCGGCGACGCCCTCGGCGCTCGCGGCGTCGCCGGGGACGGCGTGCGCGCCGAGTTCGGCGGCGACGGCGTGCGCGGCGTCCGGGTCGAGGTCGTTGACCACGACGCGGGCGCCGGCCCCGGTCAGCGCCCGGGCGAGGGCCGCGCCGATGCCGTGGCCGGCGCCGGTGACGACCGCGCCGATGCCGGCCGCGTCGAAGGCGGGTCGGCCGTCCGTCACAGCCCGCCGCCGAGGGTGACGCCGCCGTCCACCACCAGGGTCTGGCCGGTGATCCAGCCGGCGTCCTCGGAGAGCAGGAAGGCGACCGCACCCGACACGTCCTCGGGCAGGCCGAGGCGGCCGAGCGGGTAGGCGCGGGCGACCTTCTCCTCGCGGCCCTCGAACAGGGCTTCGGCGAAGCGGGTCTTGACCACGCCTGGGGCGACCGCGTTGACCCGGATGTCGGGGCCGAGTTCGGAGGCGAGTTCCATGGTGAGCCGCATCAGCGCGGCCTTGGAGACGCCGTACATGCCGATGCCGTTGGAGGCGCGGATGCCCGCGATGGAGGCGACGTTGACCACCGCGCCGCCGTGCTCGGCCATCCAGGCGGCGTGCGCGCGGCGGGTCCAGGCCAGCGGGGCGAGCACGTTGACGGCGAGGATCTTCGCGGCGGCGACCGGGTCGGTGTCCAGGATCGGGCCGTAGATCGGGTTGATGCCGGTGTTGTTGACGAGCAGGTCGAACCGGCCGAAGGTCTCCATCACCCGGGTGACGGTCTCCTCCTGGTGCGCGGCGTCGTCGGACTTGCCGGCCACCGCCAACGCGTGGTCGGGGCCGCCGAGTTCGCGCACCGCCTCGTCCAGGGTCTGCTGCGTGCGGGCGGTGATGCAGACCTTGGCGCCGCGCTGCACCAGTTCGCGCGCGATGCCGAGGCCGATGCCGCGGCTCGCTCCGGTGACCACCGCCACCTTGCCCTTGAACGACACTGTCATCGCCGTACCTCTCGGATGTGCTGCCAGGGATGGTTCCGCTTGCCTCGCGCCGCCGCCACCCCGCGCCGAGGGGATGACTAAGCGCTTGCTTAGCATCTTGGCGGCGGGCGACACTGTCAACAGCCCGCCCGCCCGGACCGGCCCGAACCGTCTGCGAGGATTGCCCCCATGAACGACCCAGCGACCGCCGCACTGTGGCCCGGGGAGCGCACCGAGGCCGCGCGGCGACTGCTGCTGGCCGCCGTGGACTCCTTCGCCCGCCGCGGCTACCACGCCACCACCACCCGGGACATCGCCACCGCCGCCGGCATGAGCCCCGCCGCGCTGTACATCCACTACCCCTCCAAGGCCGCCCTGCTCGCCGAGATCTCCCGCACCGGCCACCGGGCGACGCTGGACCTGGTGGAGCAGGCCGAGGCCTCCGCCACCGACCCGGTCGCACAGATGCGCACCCTGGCCGAGTCGTTCACCACCTGGCACGCCCGCGGCCACACGGTCGGACGGATCGTCAACCACGAGCTGCACGCACTGCCCGAGGAGGACTTCGCGGCCGTCGCCGAACTGCGCATCCGGATCGAGGAGACGGTGCTGCGGATCATCGCGCGCGGGGTGGCGGAAAGCGTTTTCCAGGTGCCCGACCAGCGGACCGCGGCCCGCGCCGTCACCTCGCTGGGCATCGACGTCTCGCGCTGGTACACCGAGCGCAGCAGCGAGTCCCCGGAGGAACTGGGCCGCCGCTACGGGCAGCTGGTGCTGCGCATGCTGGGCGCGCCGGCCGCCGCGATCGACGACTGAGCCCCCGCCGCGCGCTCACTGGACGCTCGACCTCCGATTGACTTAGGTTAGCCTCACCTAAGTCAACCAGGAGGCTCTCCGTGCTGCCCCAGCCCGCCCGCCGCTCGCCCTCCCCCACCGCCGCCGAACGGGCCCGCACCCTGCTGGAGTTCGGCTCCTCCGCCGTCCTGGACATCCGCGGCGCCGACCTCACCGCCCGCCCCGGCCTGCCCCCGCAGGTCCGCTGCACGCTGCGGCCGGACGGCTCGGTGGCCGTCCTGGTCGGCCGCGAGTCCGCCCTGCACCGGATCGCCGCCCTCGCCCGCACCCCCCTCACCGCCGAACTCGACTGCGTGGACGTCGCCCCCGTCGCCGTGCCGCACCGCATCCGCGGCCGGCTCCAGGCACAGGGCCTGCTCACCCGCGCCCCCGGCGAGACCCCGCCCACCGGCGAGGGCGTGCTGCTCCGCCTGGACATCGACCACCTGGCGCTGGACGACCTCTGGGGCGCCGAGTGCTGCCTCGACCCGGCCGAGCTGGCCGCCGCCGACGCCGACCCGGTCGCCGCCGAGGAGACCCGGCTGCTCCAGCACCTGGCCACCGCCCACACCGACCAGCTCCTGCTGCTCGGCACCCGGGCCCTGGACCGCCCCGACGGCCCGCCGTTCCCCGCCGGGCGGCTCCGCGACGTCCGCCCGATAGCCCTCGACCGCCGCGGGCTGCGCCTGCGCCTGCTCGGCTCCGACCCCGCCGCCGTGCTCGACGCCCGCTTCGACTTCCACCACCCCGTCGACCGCCCCGACGACCTCCCCGAAGCCATGCACCGCCTGTTCGCCCACGCCACCGCGCCCGCCACCCGCGTCACCGACCGCTGAAGGCGCTCGGGCGTCCGGATACAAGGGCGGTGTGCCGACGCGCCCGGCCCGGTCCTCCGCTGCGGGTTCGTCCGGACCGGCGTCCGGTCCCCCGCCGTCAGCGAGGCGCGGTCAGGATCGAGAACCGCCCGCCCTCGGGGTCGGCGAGGCGGGCGACGCGACCGTACGGGGAGTCGGCGGGGCCGTCGAGGACGCGGCCGCCGAGGGCGGCGGCGCGGTGGGCGGTGGCGTCGGTGTCGGCGACCGCGAAGAAGACCTCCCAGTGCGGGGCCAGGTCGTGGGCGAGCCGGAGGGCGGCCACGCTATGGCCCCCGGAACGCAGCACGACGCGTTCGTCCTCGTAGCGGACCTCGAACTCCGACGGGTCGCGGCCGTCCCAGCGGAACACCTCGCCGTAGAACAGCGCGGCGGCGAACGGGTCGGCGGTGCGCAGCTCGATCCAGGCGGGCGCGCCGGGGGCGGTCATCCAGGTGTCCTCGCCGGGCTCGCCCTCCCAGATGCCGAAGGTCGCCCCGAACGGGTCGGCGGCCAACGCCACCCGGCCGGCGTCGAACGCCAGCGGGCCGACCGCGAGCGTGCCGCCGCGTTCGCGGACGCCGTCGGCGGCGCGGTCGGCGCTCTCGATCCCGAAGTAGGTGGTCCAGGCGACCGGGCGCTCCCAGGCGGCGTCCAACTGGCTGAGCCCGGCGACCTCGACGCCGTCGACGGTGGCCCGCACGTACGGGCCCCAGCGGTCCGGCCCCGGGACGAACTCCCAACCCAGCAGCGGCCCGTAGAACCCCTGCGCGGCGTCCATGTCACGGACCGTCAGCCCCGCCCAGCACGGCACCGCCGGCACGCACCGCACCGTGGCCGTCCGCTCCACCACCATCCCTCGGACTCCCTTCACCACCGCCCCGACCGCCCGGCCGGACCCGCGACCCAGCCTAGGCCGACCCCCCACCCGAACCCCGTTCCGCCTCGCGGACGAACCCCCACGACCTGCGACTCCCCCGCGCCCGACCGAACCACAGCCACCACCGGCGCGGGTCCCCCTGCCGGGAGCGGAACGATGCCATGGTCCGGAAGCCCAATCGCTCCATCGCCCCTCAATCCACTCCCCTCCTACCGACTCCCCACCCCAGCCCAACCACAGCCACCACCGGCGCGGGTCCCCCTGCCGAAGGCGTCGCGGTGCCATGGTCTGGGGGAGTCGGACGGCGGGAAGGAGATTGGGCATGGACACCGGAATCGTGATTGTCGGGGCGAGTCTGGCCGGGGCGAAGGCGGCCGAGGCGCTGCGCGCGGAGGGCTACGCGGGGCCGATCACCCTGGTCGGGGACGAGCACGAGCGGCCGTACGAGCGACCGCCGCTCTCCAAGGGGTACCTGCTCGGGAAGGAGGAACGGGAGAAGATCTACGTCCATCCGGCCGGCTGGTACGAGGAGCACGGGGTCACGCTCCGGCTGGGCGTCGCGGCCACCGCGATCGACCCGGCCGCGCACACCGTCGCGCTGGCGGGCGGCGACCGGCTGCCGTACTCGAAGTTGCTGCTGGCCACCGGATCCTCGCCGCGCCGGCTGCCCGTGCCGGGCGGGGACGGGGAGTTCGTGCAGACCTTGCGGCGGGTCGGCGACAGTGAGCGGTTGCGGGCGGCGTTCCGGCCCGGGGCCCGGGTGGTGATCGTCGGGGCGGGCTGGATCGGCCTGGAGGCGGCGGCCGCGGCCCGCACGGCCGGGGCGGAGGTGACGGTGCTGGAGGCCGCCGAGCTGCCGCTGCTGCGCGTGCTGGGCCGGGAGGTCGCGCAGGTCTTCGCGGACCTGCACCGCGCGCACGGCGTGGACCTGCGGTTCGGCGCCGAGGTCGAGGAGCTGAAGCCGGACGGCGTGCGGCTGGGCGACGGCAGCACGGTGCCCGCCGACGTGCTGCTGGTGGGTGTCGGCATCAGCCCGAACACGGCGCTCGCCGAGCACGCCGGGCTGACCGTCGAGAACGGCGTCCGCACGGACCAGCACCTGGCGACCTCGCACCCCGACGTCTTCGCGGCGGGCGACGTGGCAAACGCTTTCCATCCGCTGTTCGGAAAGCCGATCCGGGTCGAGCACTGGGCGAACGCGCTCAACCAGCCGGCCGTCGCCGCGGCGGCGATGCTCGGCAAGGACGCCGTGTACGACCGGGTGCCGTACTTCTTCACCGACCAGTACGACCTGGGCATGGAGTACACCGGCTACGCGGAGCCCGGCGGCTACGACCGGGTGGTGTTCCGCGGGGATGTCACGGGGCGGGAGTTCATCGCGTTCTGGCTGTCCGGCGGCAAGGTGCTGGCCGGCATGAACGTCAACGTCTGGGACGTGACCGACCCGATCCGCGAACTGGTCCGCTCCGGGCGCGGTGTGGACCCGGAGCGGTTGGCGGACCCGACGGTGCCGTTGACCGCGATCTGACGTTCCGTCAGGTCGACCGTCCAGGCGGGTCAGTCGGGCTGCCCGACCTCCTTGTGGGCCTTGGTGAGCAGTTGCATGGCGAGGTCGTTGAGGGCGCGGGCCCCGGCGACCTCCTCGCCGACCCGCAGTTGCGGGCTGTCGGAGTGGTGGCGGGTGGAGTAGCCGTGTGCGCGCAACTCCGATCCGTCACTGAGGCGGACCATGGCGGCGGCTCTGGTGCGGTTGCCGTCCTCCTGGAACTCCATTTCGATGTGCCATCCGACCAGTGTCTTCATGGCCACCACCTCCCGGGTGGGTACTGGGTGTTCAGCTGCTTTCCGGCTGGTTCGCCGCAGTGGCTCGGTCGCCGGCGGCCGGCTCGCAGTCCTCGCGGCCGGTCTCGGTGTGCACCACCCGGATCGGGTGGTGCGGGTCGTCGATGTGGATGACCTGCTGCGGCTGGCCGCAGCGCGGGCAGAGCAGGGGAATCGGGTGCATCTCGGCCGTCCACGCGCCCCGCGGCGGGTCACTCCCGGGCCCGCGTGGCCTCCTCACCCCCCAGTGTGCCGCGCCGGGGTGCTCACCGCCGGGCGAGCTGGACGGGGTGGGCGGGCACGGCGACCAGGACCGTAGCACCCGACCGCACTTCGAAGCGGGCGATCGCCGACGGGGCCAGTCCGGTGCCGCCGCCGGTGCGCAGCTCGGTGTGGCCGCCGTAGTCGGTGGCGGGGACGGCCCAGCTGGTGACGGTCTGCTGCGTGCCGTCCGTGCCGACGGCGACCAGGGTGCAGCTCTGCGGCCCCGACAGGTGGCCGACGGCGACGGTGATCCGGCTGCCCCAGGCGGCGGGGTCGACGCCGACCGTGGCGGACACTCCGGTGGCAGGGTCGGTGGCGCTGAACTGCTGCGCCGCGACGGCCACTTGCGGCCCTTCGGTGAGCGCCCAGGTGACCGCGGGCCCGCCCAGCGCGAGGATCGCCGCCACCGCGGCCAGCACCAGCCGCCGCACCTTGGCGCGCCGCCGTTCGGCCACCACCTGCCCGGCCAGCCGGTCCAGCAGTTCGGGCGGCGGCCCGTCCGGCTCCGCGACCGCTGTGGCACCCTGCGGGCTCGCGGCGGGCGCGAGTTCGGCGAGCAGCGCGGTGACGGGGGCGAGCCGGGCGGCCTCGGCGGTGCAGCGCGGGCAGTGGGCGAGGTGTTCGGCGAACCGGGCCTCCTGCTCGGGTTCGAGCACGCCGAGCAGGTGGGCGGCGAGGTCGCCGTGCAGACCGAGGTCGTCGTGGGGGGTGGTCATGGTGTCACTCCCCGTTCCTCCAGGGCGAGCCGGAGGGCTCGCAGGGCGTAGTAGAGCCGGGACCGGACGGTGCCGGGCGGGACGCCGAGGACGGCGGCGGCCTCGGTGGCGGTGCGGCCGCGCAGGTAGGTCTCGGTGATCGCGCCGCGGTGCGCCTCGGACAGCGAGTCGAGCGCGTCGGTGAGGGTCATCAGCCGCAGCACACGGTCGAGTTCGTCCTCGGCGGGGAGCCGTTCCAGTTCGCCGTCGGGGACTTCGCGGGGCCGGGCGCTCCGGCCGCGCCGGTCGTCGATGACGATCCGCCGGGCCACGGTGGCCAGCCAGGGCCGCAGGCTGTTGCGGTCGGTGTCGAGCCGGTCGAGGTGCCGCCAGGCGCGGACCAGGGTCTCCTGGACGACGTCCTCGGCGCGCTGGCGGTCGCCGCCGACCAGGTGCAGCACCATCCCGTACAGCGGGCGGGCGTGCTCCCGGTACAGGGCGCGCATCAGCCGGTCCTCGGCGGCGGGGCCGCCGGTGTGTCCGGCGGTCGGCGCGGTGGCGGCGCCGTCGTCGTGACCGGTGGTACGGGGGTGCTCGGCCACGGCGCCATCCTCGCGCGGGTGCGCGCACGGGTCGATCGGGGACGGCGGGTGCGCGGCCCGCGGCTGCGGGGCGCGCGGCCGGCGGTGTGCGGTGCGGGCCGGGCCGGGGTTCTCAAGTCCGGCCCGGCCGGTGTCGATAACCGTGGCGGGGGTGCGGCGCGGGCGCCCGCGCCGCACTCCTTCGGCTCCGGCCGTCATCCGCTCGTCCACGGCGCACCGGCTCCGTCGGCACCGCGCGACCGGTCAGTAGCCGCCGCCCGACGGCATGCTCGGCGCGGTGCCGGCCATCGCCTTGTCGCCGGTCGGGGTGGTCGCCCACCAGGTGCCGCCGACGCCTTGGCCGTTGGTCTGGCCGGGCTTGCTGTCGGGGGCGTAGCGGTACAACGGCCAGCCGTTCAGGGTGACTTGATGGGTGCCGTCGGGGCGGGTGACGGTGGAGACCAGCTTGGCGTCGATGCCCTTGAGGGCGGGCGCGCCGCTGCCGGTGGTGAGTTCGGGCGGCCAGAGGGTGGCGCAGTCGCCGGTGCAGTGCGTGGCCGACGGGTTGTTGGTGTCCTGGTCGAAGCGGTACAGGGTGAACCCCTGCCCGTCGGTGACCAGGGTGCCGAGGGTGCCGTTGTGCTCGGTCATCAGCGTGGCCTGGGTCTGGCTGCCGCTGTGCATGGTGGAGGACGAACTGCTGCCGCTGCCGCTGCTGCTGCCGCAACCGGCGATCAGGGCGGCGGCAGCCAGGGCACCGGCGGCGAACATGGTGACGCGGCGGCCGTTGGGGGCCGTTCGGCCGGTGGTGGTCATGGCGGGCTCCCGTCCGGGAGGGTGCGGGTCGGCCGGATCACCGGGGTGCCGGGGTTTCCGGGCCCGGGGTTCGACCGGTTCGCCCGGGGGTACGTACGGCGGGTCCGGAACGTTCAGTGGAAGTCGGGTGCCCGGAATAGTTCCCCAGGTGGCGGGGTTGTGACGGCCGTGGGTCCGAGACCGGGCCCGCTCCGGAGATACCCGGCTGTGAAAGGCAGGTGGCAGCGATGAGCACGGTGGAACTGACCAAGGACAACTTCGACGAGGTGGTCCAGGGTGAGGACGGCAAGGGCTTCGTCCTGATCGATTTCTGGGCGGCCTGGTGCGGTCCCTGCCGCCAGTTCGCGCCGGTCTTCGAGCGGGCCGCCGAGAAGCACACGGACATCACCTTCGCGAAGGTCGACACCGAGGCGCAGCAGGAGCTGGCGGCCGCGTTCGAGATCCGGTCGATCCCGACGCTGGCGATCATTCGCGAGGGCGTCCTGGTCTTCGCCCAGCCGGGCGCGCTCCCCGAGGCGGCCCTGGAAGACCTGATCGGCCAGGCCCGCAAGCTCGACATGGCAGAGGTGCACGCGGGCGTCGAGGCCCAGAAGGCCTCGCAGAACTGACGCGCACCGCAGGCCGGTTGACGGCATGACGGCACGAAAGGGGCACCGGGATTCCTCCCGGTGCCCCTTCGTCGTGCCCGCGCAGCCCTCGCGCCCGCGCAGCGACCGCTTGACGACCGCTCCCGTACGACGACCGCTCCCGTTCAACGACCGCTCCCGCACAGCCTCCGTTTCCGGGCAGCACGGAGGCCCGCCGGGCGGCTCGAAAGCCGCTCGACGGGCCCGGGTGTGCCGACCTCAGTCGAGGGTGGCGTTCATCTCCCACTGGAGCAGCTCGGCCCCGTCCGGTCCGGCGGTCACCCGCTGGCCCTCGGCGCCGGTGATGCGCAGCGCGTCGCCCTCGTGCAGCAGGCCGGCGCCTTCGACGGCGGCCTCGCCGCGGGCCACGTAGAGGTGGACGAACGGGGCGGTGGCGAGTTCCAGCGTCTCGTTCGGGCGGATGCGTGCGACGTGCAGCGCGGCGTGCTTCTGCCGGATGCCGATCGCCCGCTGGTTGGAGTGCTTGCTCATGCCGGACGCGAGGGTGGTCCAACCGCCTTGGCCGAGCTGGTCGTTGATGTCGAGCTGCTCGTAGCCGGGGACGATGCCGGCGGCGTCCGGGATGGTCCACATCTGGATGAAGCGGACCGGCTCCTGGTGCTGCGGCTCGCCGGTGATGGTCCAGGAGTCGTTCTTCTCGCTGTGCAGGATGCCGGTGCCGGCGCTCATCCGCTGGGCGAGCCCGGGGTAGATGACGCCGTTGTGGCCCTCGGAATCCTGGTGGACCAGGCCGCCGTCGAGCACCCAGGTGATGATCTCCATGTCCCGGTGGGGGTGGGTCTCGAAGCCGGTGCCGGGGGCGACGATGTCGTCGTTGGAGACCAGCAGCAGGCCGAAGTGGGTGTTGGCCGGGTCCCAGTGGTGCGAGAACGAGAAGGAGTGCTTGGAGTCCAGCCAGCCGGCGCGGGTGTGGAAGCGCTGGTCGGCGCGGCGCAGGTCGATCGTGGATGCCATCGGGTCCTCCTTCGTCGGGGCTTTGTTGAATTGTAAACCATCACCCCCCTCCACGCATTCCCCGACACCCCGGCCGGCCGTCGCGGCGCGCTGCCGTGCACCCGTCCGACCCCCGGGGGAGACTGCTGCGGGACCGCGCACAACCGAGTTCCGGGTGGTTCACGATGAGCGACGTACGGGATGTCCTGCTGGCCGTCGGCACGCAGAAGGGCCTCTTCCTGGGCCGCAGTTCGAGCCGCGAGCAGTGGGAGTTCAGCGGCCCGCACTTCCAGATGAACGCGATCTACTCGGTGGGCATCGACCGCCGGGGCGGGCGGACCCGGCTGCTGGTCGGGGCGGACAGCAGCCACTGGGGGCCGTCGGTGTGGTGGTCCGACGACCTGGGCGCCGAGTGGCAGGAGCCGTCGAAGCCGGCGGTGCGCTTCCCCGAGCGGACGGGCGCCTCGCTGGAGCGGGTGTGGCAGTTGCAGCCGGCCGGCCCGGAGGCGCCCGGCGTGGTGTACGCGGGCACCGAACCGGCCGCGCTGTTCCGCTCCACCGACGGCGGCGAGAGCTTCACCATGGTCGACGCGCTCTGGGACCACCCGCAGCGCGAGCACTGGGGCGCCGGCTTCGGCGGCCAGGGCATGCACACCGTCCTGACCGACCCGCGCGACCCGGACGCGCTGACGGTGGCGGTCTCCTCCGGCGGCGTCTACCGCACCGCCGACGGCGGGCGCAGCTGGGAGCCGTCCAACACCGGCATCAAGGCCGACTTCCTGCCGGACCGCTTCCCCGAGTACGGCCAGTGCGTGCACAAGATCGCCCGGGACGCGACCGATCCCGACCGGCTCTACCTGCAGAACCACGGCGGGGTGTACCGCAGCGACGACGCCGGCCGGACCTGGAAGTCGATCGCCGGCGACCTGCCCGCCGACTTCGGCTTCGGCGTGGCCGCCCACCCGCACACCTCGGGCACCGCGTACCTGTTCCCGCTGGACGCCGACTACGCCCGGCTGCCCGTGGACCGCCGCTGCCGGGTCTTCCGCACCACCGACGCGGGCGAGACCTGGCAGCCGCTGGAGACCGGCCTGCCGCACGAGAACCACTACGGCGTCGTCCTGCGCGACGCCCTGTGCACCGACGACGCCGACCCGGCGGGCGTCTACTTCGGCAACCGCAACGGCGAGGTGTACGGCTCGGCGGACGGCGGCGAGAGCTGGTCGCTGCTCACCTCGCACCTGCCGGACGTGCTCTGCGTCCGCGCCGCCGTGATCTGACGCCGCACCCGGGCGCGGCCGGCCGGTTCAGGCGTCGGCGGCGCGCAGGCGGTCGGCGACCGCGCCGAGACTCGCCGCCAGGGCGGCCAGTTGCTCGGGGGTGAGCACGTCGATCAGCGTCTCGCGGACGGCGGCGACGTGCCCCGGGGCGGCGGCCCGCAGCGCCTGCCGCCCCTGCTCGGTGAGCTCGGCGAACACGCCGCGCACGTCGCTGGCGCAGGAGCGGCGGCCGACCAGTCCGGCCTTCTCCAACTGGGTGACCTGGTAGGTCAGGCCGCTCTTGGAGGTGACCAGCCGATCGGCCAGGTCGGTCATCCGCAGCGAGCCGCCGGGGGCGGCGGACAGGTGCACCAGGATCTCGTACTGGGTGTGCGACAGCCCCGCGTCGTCCTTGAGCTGGCGCTCCAGTCGGCGGGCGACCAGGTTGGTGGCCTCGACGAATCCGCGCCAGGCGGCCATCTCGGTCTCGTCGAGCCAGCGGGGTTCGTCCATGGTCCGCATCCTACTCCAGTTGTTCAAATTTGAACTGAGGTGTACCGTCGAAAGCGTTCGGTTCAAATTTGAACCACGGCTGCGACCGCACCGGACCGCCGGACCACGCCAGGAGGACGGATCCATGAGCACCGCCACCCCCGAGCGCATGCCCGCTCTCTACCTCTCGCACGGCGCGCCCCCGCTCGCCGACGACCCGATCTGGCCCGGCCAGCTCGCCGCCTGGTCCGCCGACCTGCCCCGCCCCAAGGCGATCCTGATGGTCTCCGCGCACTGGGAGGAGGCCCCGCTGGCGATCGGCGCGGTGCGGACCATCCCCCTGGTGTACGACTTCTGGGGCTTCCCCGAGCACTACTACCAGGTGCGGTACGCCGCCCCGGGCGCGCCCGAACTCGCCGACTCCGTGCGCAAGTTGCTACGCACCGCCGGGACCCCCGTGCAGGACGTGCCGGACCGCGGCCTGGACCACGGCGCGTACGTCCCGCTGGTCGAGATGTACCCCGGCGCGGACATCCCCGTCCTGCAGATCTCGCTCCCCACCCTCGACCCGGAGCAGCTGCTGGCCATCGGCCGCAAGCTCGCCCCGCTGCGCGACGAGGGCGTGCTGATCGTCGGCTCCGGCTTCTTCACCCACAACCTGCGCGCCCTCTCCCCCGACGGCCGGGTCACCTCCGTGATGGCCGAGTTCGACGACTGGGGCCGCCGCGCCCTGGAGGCCCGCGACCTCGACGCCCTGCTCGACTTCGAGCACAAGGCCCCCGCCGGCCGCCTCGCCCACCCCCGCACCGAGCACTTCGCCCCGCTCTTCGTCACCCTCGGCGCGGGCGAGGCCGACCTCGGCGAACAGCGCAGCGTCATCGACGGCTTCTGGATGGGCCTCGCCAAGCGCTCGATCCAGCTCGGCTGACGGCCCGCCACCCCCTCCGGCATCACGGCTCGCCGGAGGGGGTGCACCGTGATCGACGACCGAACGCCGCGGTGGCTCCGGGCGCGCCACCGCCTGCTGCCCATCGCCCCGCCAGGCCTCAGTAGCCACAGGTGAAGCGTTCGCCGTGGTGGCGGGGCCTCTCCAGTTCGTCCACCAGGGCGGTCGCGAAGTCCGGCAGCGAGATGGTGGACAGGCCGTCCGGGGTGGCGACCAGTTCGTCGGCGGCGGTGCGGTAGTCGCCGGTGCGCTCGCCCGGCAGCAGGCTCTGCGGCGGGCTGAGCACCGTCCAGTCCAGGTCGCTGACGGTGCGCAGGTACTCCAGCGCGCGGCCGTGCGCCCGCATCACCTCCAGCTGGCGGGGCGTCACCGACGGCTCGTCCCACAGCCTCGCCCCGGCCGAGGTGGTCAGGCTGCCCGCGCTTCCGACCACCAGCAACCTCGGTGCGCTGTCGCCGAGTTGACGCAGCCCCGCGACCAGCGCGTGCGCCGCCGGCTCGATCAGCCGCCCCCGGCCCGGGCCGTCCCCGCCGCCGACCGCACTCACCAACGCCTCGGCCCCCGCCGCGACCCGCGCCACGTCCGCCGGCTCCAGCACGTCGCCGCGCTCCACCCTGATCGCCAGCCCCTGGTACTCCTCCGGCCGCCGCACCACCGCCGTCACCCGGTGCCCCCGCGCCATCGCCTCGGTCACCACGCACCGACCGATCTCCCCGTTGGCCCCGACCACCACCACCCGCATACCGGACCGACCTCCCGCTTCGACCTCCTGACGCCTCATCAGAACACGTCGGCCGTACCCGAGCCACCGAGGGCCGCTGCGCGGGGCGGGTCGCGACAGCGGTGGCTCCGTCGGTCCGCCCGAACGGCGGAAGCGAATCCGTCGAGTGGCCGCGAGGCGGGGCCGGGCGGCAGGCCGCGCTGTGCGAGGGGTCACTGGTGCGGCCCGGGGGCGGTGGGGTAAAGGTGGGGGGCATCGACGGCGAGAGGGGTGGCGGGTGGACGGGCTGGTGGCGGACCTGGTGGCCGAGGGGGAGGAACTGGACTTCCTGGTCAAGGACTTGGACGCGGCCGGATGGGCGATGGAGACGCCGGCGGCGGGGTGGACGGTGGCGCATCAGGTGTCGCACCTGGCCTGGACGGACCGGTGCGCGCTGTCGTCCGCGCAGGACCCGGAGGGGTTCGCGGCCACGGTGGAGCGGGATTTCGCGGACGGGTTCGGGCCGGTGGAGCTGGGTGCGGCGGAAGGGGCCGGCGAGGAGCCTGCCGCGCTGCTGAAGCGCTGGCGGGCGGGGCGGGCGGAGGTGGCGCGGGTGCTGGCGGAGGTGCCGGCAGAGGTGCGGATGCCGTGGTTCGGGCCGCCGATGAAGGCGCGGTCGATGCTGACGGCCCGGTTGATGGAGACCTGGGCGCACGGGCAGGACGTCGCGGACGCGCTCGGCGTGGACCGCGTCCCGACCGACCGTCTGCGGCACGTCGTCCACCTGGGCGTCCGCACCGTCGGCTTCGCGTTCGCCGTCCACGGCCGGCCCGCGCCGACCTCCCCCTTCCGCTTCGAACTCCGCTCCCCCACGGGACAGTTGTGGACGTGGGGCGAGGAGGACGCCGCCGACCGGGTGTCCGGCCCGGCGTTGGACTTCTGCCTGCTGATCACCCAGCGCCGCCACCTCGACGACCTCGCCCTGACCGTCGAAGGCGACACCGCCCGCGCCTGGCTGCCGTACGCCCAGGTGTTCGCGGGGCCGCCCGGCGAGGGGCGCGGGCCCCTGCGCCGCGCCTGACCGCGGGGCCGATCAGCGGATCTTGAGGCAGGGAACCTGGCCGGGCATCGACGTGTAGTGGCCGGTCTCCTCGCCGTTCCCGACGCTGAGGAAGGCGACCTGGTGCGGGCCGTCGAGGCCGTAGCCGAGTTCGGTGATGCGCAGGCACAGGGCCAGGGTCTGGTCGGGGGTGGTGTCGGGCGTGACGGTGACCGTGACGGCGTTCTGGCCGCCCTCCTGGACGTCCGCCGCGGGCGGGGTGTGGGAGTAGGCGCCGTGGTCGATGTGCGGCAGGCAGCGGATCTCGTCCGGCAGCGGGGCCACCCAGCCGCCCAGCCAGCTCTCGGTGGGGCTGGGCGCCGCGCTGCAGGCGGGTCCGGGCCCGGCGGAGGTGGGCGCGGCGGCCTGCGGCGCGGTGGCGGTGGTGGTGGTGGTGGCGGTGCAGCCGACGACCGCGAACGCGGCTGCGGCAAGGACGGTGACGAGCCGTCTGGACATGATCTCCTCCTGGTTCGGGCATCACCGTACCGACCTTGGCAAACGCTTTCCGCACGCGCCCGCGGGGCCGCCCGCGAGGGGGTGGAAACCGCTACGGCAGGGCCGGTCGGAGGGTCGACCGGTCCCCGTCGAAGCAGGCGGGGTCGCCGCCGGGCTCCGACACGTAGTGGCCCGCCCCGCTGACGGCGAGCAGGGTGATGCCGTGCGACCCGCCGAGGCCGTACCCGAGGTCGGTGAGGCGGTGGCACAGGGCCCGGGCCTGGTCGGGAGTGGTGCCGTCCGCGACGCGGACCTCGACGGCGTTCCACTCCTTGCCGTCGACGACCATCTCGCCCGCCATGTGGGCGAGGGTGCCGTCGGCCACGTGCGGCAGGCAGCGGATCTCCTCCGGGAGCGGGCCCCGCCAGCCGCCCGCCCAACTGCCCTCCATGCTCACGGTGGGGCTGGGCGCCGCGCTGCAGGCGGGCCCCGGGCCGGCGGTGTCGGCCGGGGCGGCGTGCGCGGTCGGCCCGGTCGCCGGGCCCGGGTGGCCGGTGGCGGTGCAGCCGACGGCAGCGAAGGCGGCCACGGCGAGGGCGGCCACGGCGAGGCGTCCGGACATGCTTCCCCCTTGATCGAGGCCACACCGTACCGTCCGCCGCGGGCCGCGCGACGAGAATTTCGTGGCGTCAGATCCCCAGCCGCAGCGGCGCGATCCGGGTGGCGACCAGGTTCGTCGCGCCGTGGGTGCGTTCGACGGTGCCGTGGACCAGCAGGCCGGCGCGTTCCAGGACGGTGCGGCGGTGGGCCTCCCAGACCGGGCGGTTGCAGATGACGTTGATCAGGCCGGTCTCGTCCTCCAGGCTGAGGAAGAGGACGCCGCCCGCGGTGGGCGGGCGTTGGCGGTGGGTGACCAGGGCGCCGACCACGACGGGGGTGCCGGGCGGGACGTGCCGGAGCTGCGCGGCGGTGACGGCGCCGGACCGGTGCAGGGCCTCACGCAGGTGCTGGACGGGGTGGCTGGTGGCGGAGCTGCCGGTGGCCCACAGGTCGGCGATGGTCTCCTCGATCGGGGTCATCGCGGGCAGCGGCGGGGCGTCGGCGCCGGGGAGGGTGCCGGGCAGCGAGTCGGGGTCGGTGGCGGCGTACAGGCCGGCCGACCAGAGGGCCTGACGGCGGCTCAGTCCGAAGCAGGAGAACGCGCCGGCGGTGGCGAGGGCCTCCATCAGGGGCCGGGGCAGCGCGGTGCGGCGGGCGAAGTCCTCCAGGTCGGCGTAGGGGCGCCCGGCGGCGATGGTCTCGGCCTGGGCCCGGCCGAGGCCGCGCACCGAGGTGAGGCCCAGCCGGATCGCGGCCTGCGGGGTCCCGGCGGTGAGCGGGTGCGGGTAGGACGGGTGCCGCCCGGGTTCCAGCGTCGGCCCCGGGTCGCTGACCGCGACGTCCACGGCGCGCACCCGTACGCCGTGCCGGCGGACGTCGGTGATCAGGCTGAGCGGGGAGTAGAAGCCCATCGGCTGGTTGGCGAGCAGCGCGCAGGTGAACGCCGCCGGGTGGTGGTACTTGAGCCAGGCGCTGGCCCACACCAGGTAGGCGAAGCTGATCGCGTGCGACTCGGGGAAGCCGTAGCTGGAGAACGCCTCGATCTTGGTGTAGACGTCCTCGGCGGTCTCCGCGGGGATGCCGCGTTCGGCCATGCCCTCCAGCAGGCGGGTGCGCAGCACGGCGACCCGTTCCAGGGAGCGTTTGGCGCCCATCGCCTGGCGCAGCCGGTCGGCCTCGTCGGGGCTGAACCCGGCGCAGTCGATGGCGAGTTGCATCATCTGTTCCTGGAACAGCGGGACGCCGAGGGTCTTGGCGAGGGCGCGCTCCATGCTGGGGTGCGGGATCTCGGCGGGCTCGACGCCGTCGCGGCGGCGCAGGTAGGGGTGGACGGAGCCGCCCTGGATCGGGCCGGGGCGGATCAGCGCGACCTCGACCACCAGGTCGTAGAAGTGCTTCGGCTTGAGCCGGGGCAGGGTGGCCATCTGGGCGCGCGACTCGACCTGGAAGACGCCGACGGTGTCGGCCCGGCAGAGCATCTCGTAGACCTTGGGGTCGTGCTGGGGGATGCTCGCGAGGTCGAGCCGCTCGCCGTAGTGCTGTTCGATCAGGTCGCAGGCGTCGTGCAGGGCGGCGAGCATGCCGAGGCCGAGCAGGTCGATCTTGACCAGTCCGGCGCCGGCGGTGGAGTCCTTGTCCCACTGCAGGACGGAGCGGCCGGGCATCCGGGCCCATTCGGTGGGGCAGATCTCCCCGACAGGCTCCCGGGTGAGCACCATGCCGCCCGAGTGGATGCCCAAGTGGCGCGGCAGGCCGTGGAGTTGGCTGCCGAGGTCGAGGACGTCGGCGGGGATGACGGCGTCGTCCTGGACGGTGCCGTGGAACTCGACCTGCCGGGTGAAGGCGTCCACCTGCTCGGCGGGGTAGCCGAGCGCCCGGGCGGCGTCGCGCAGTGCGAGCCGGGGCCGGTAGGTGATGACGTTGGCGACCTGGGCGGCGTGGGCGCGGCCGTAGCGCCCGTACACGTACTGGATGACCTCCTCGCGGCGGCGGTTCTCGATGTCGAGGTCGATGTCGGGCGGCCCGTCGCGGGCCACGCTGAGGAAGCGTTCGAACAGCAGGCCGTAGGCGACGGGGTCGACGGCGGTGATGCCGAGGGCGTAGCAGACCGCGGAGTTGGCGGCGGAGCCGCGGCCCTGGCACCAGATGTTCTCGCGGCGGCAGAAGTCGACGATGTCGTGGACGATCAGGAAGTACCCGGCGAGGTCGCGGGTCTCGATCACGTCGAGCTCGCGGGCGAGTTGGCGGCGGGCCCGGTCGTTGTCGGGGCCGAAGCGCCGCGGTCCGGCCTCGGCGACCAGGGCGCGCAGGTGGCTGCTCTCGGTGTGGCCGTCGGGGACGGGGTAGCCGGGCAGCTGCGGGTCGAGGGTGGCGAAGTCGAAGGCGCAGGCCCGGGCGAGGTCGACGGTGGCCTGCTGGACGCCGGGGAACCTGCGCAGCCGGTTCGCCATCTCGCGGCCGGAGCGCAGGTGCGCGGTGCCGGCGGCCATGGTGTACGGGGCGGCCTGTTCCAGGGTGCGGCGTTCGTGCAGCGCGGCCAGGGTCTGGGCGAGCCGGCCCTGCGCGGGCGCGGCGTGGTGGACGTTGTTGGTGGCGACCAGCGGAAGCGCGGTGCGGGCGGCCAGCGCGGCGAGCCGGTCGTTGCGCAGGTCGTCGCCGGGCAGCCGGTGGTCGGTCAGCTCGACGTACACGTTCTGCGGCCCGAACGCCTCGGCGAGGGTGCGGAGTTGCTGTTCGGCGGCGTCCTCGCCGGCGGTCTCCAGGGCGTGCCGGACCCGGCCGCGGCGGCAGCCGGAGAGCACCGCCCAGTGGCCGTGGTGGGCGTCGGCGAGTTCGTCGAACGCGTAGCGCGGGTTGTTCTTGGCGCCGCCGCGCAGCTGGGCGGCGCTGATCGCGGCGGACAGCCGCCGGTAGCCCTCCGGGTCGCGGGCCAGCACCAGCAGGTGGTCGTCCGGGCCGAGGGTGAGTTCGGCGCCGAACACGGTGCGGATACCGGTGCCCTTGGCGGCCTCGGCCAGCCGGACCGCCCCGTAGAACCCGTCGTGGTCGGTGATCGCCACCGTCTCGATGCCCAACGCGGCTGCCTCGTCGAGCAGTTGCTCCGGGTCGCTGGCGCCGTCGAGGAAACTGAACGCCGAGTGGACGTGCAGTTCGGCCCACGGGACGGCGTCCTTCGGCGGCGCGGGCCTGGGGCGTTCGGGCTCCTCGGGGGCGGGCGGGACGGCGGCGCCCGCGCCGGTCATTCGGCGCTGCAGCTCCGTCCAGGGGAGCGAGGGGTGGCTGGTGAATCCCATCGCGGGTGGTGCTCCGGTCTCGGGGTGGTGGTTCCGGCTGCTCCCCCCGGGCAACGCGCTTGCTTCGCTGTCGACTCGCGCTAGTCATAGGCTCCTTCGACGTACCAGCGGCCGCCCTCCACGGTGAGCAGCAGGGCGCGGCCGCCCTCCACCGCGACCTGGAACCTGGCCCGGCGGCGGGCGGTGCCCGGGTCCCACCAGCGTTCGACGGCCGGCCACGGGCCGGTCCAGCCGAGCACTTCGAGGGTGCGGCCGTGCAGTTCGACCCGGTCCGGCGGGGCGGACACCTCGGCCCGGCCGTCCACTGCGACGGGCTGCCCGTCGCGGTCCAGCACCAGCACCGGCACCGGGTCCGGCGGCACCACGGACGGCGACGGGTCGGTGAGCCGGCCCGGCCAGGGGCCGTCCGCCGTTTTTTCCGCACGGAGTTCGGCCTCGTCCCACGGCAGGCGCGCCTGCTGCTCGCCGGGGGCCCGGCCGCCCTCGGGGGCGCCGCGCCGCAGCCCCGCGTAGCCCAGCAGCGACTGCACCCGGGCCACCGCCCGCTCCACCCGGTCCTCCGCGACCGCCTCGCCCCACAGCGCCAACTGCCGCCCCCGGTCCGGGAACAGGCCGTCCGGGACGAGGCGCAGCGCGGTGAACGCGCCGTCCGCGTCGGTGAACGTGCCGGTGGACTGCCAGGCGTTCAACTGCCAGCGGATCCGCTCGGCGAGGGCGGCCGCCGTCAGCCTCCCCTCGTGCTGCCACAGCCGGGAGACGGTGCGGCCGCCCGCGCAGGACACCTCCACCGCCACCCGCTGGCAGGCCAGTCCGACCTCGGCCAGCCGGGCGTGCAGCCGCTCCGCGAGGGTGCGGCCGACGAACACCAGCGGCTCCGCCAACTCCTCCGGCGGATCGAAGAGTTGCTCCACCGCGAGGTCGAGCCCCTGGTCCTTGGGGGCCAGCGGACGCGGATCCAGCCCGCGGGCCTGCCGATGCGCGGCGCTCCCGGTCGGGCCGAACCGGTTCGCCACCACGTCTGCGGCCAACTCCGCGAACGCCCCCACCGTCTCCACGCCCAGCCGGTGCAGCAACTCCGCCAACTCCGGCTCCCCCAGCGTCGACACCGGGTACGGCGCGAGGAACTCCGGCGTCCGCCCGGCCGGCACCAACAGCTCCGCGCGGGCCGCCAGCACTGCGGCGAACAGGCCGTCGGCGACCCCGAGAAGACCGCGCGGGGGCGCGGGCTGCGGCTGTGGTTCCGGCCCGGGCTTCGACTCCGGCTTCGGTTCAGGCTTCGGTTCAGGCTTCGGCTTCGGCTTCGGTTCCGGACGGGCGGGGGCCACCAGGGCGAGCGGGGCCGGATCCTGGGCCGGGGCGGGCTCGGCGGAGTCGCCGTCGATCACGGTGAGCGGCGGACGCGAGGCCTCCGGCCCGGTGAACACCTCGTCCACCCACGCGGGTTCGGCCTCGTCGGTCAGCTCGTCGACGGGCTCCTCCGGCGCGGCGACCGGCCAGGTCTGCGCCAGGACGGCGGCGACCGCGTCCCGGATCCCCGCCACCAGCGCCTCCTCACCGCCGAAGTACCGGGCCGGGCCCTTCACCGGAATCGCGCACAGCCCCGGCCGGAGCACCTCCACCCGCGGAGTGAACGCCTCGACCGCCGCGACCACCGGCTCGAACCTGCGCGCCTCCGCCTCCTCGTCACGGTCACGCAGCCGCAACTCCGGGCAGAACCGCTGCGCCAACCGCAACGGCTGCCCACGACGCACCCCCGCAGCACGGGCCGCATCCGAGGACGCCAGCACCCGGCCGCCCTCCACCACCGCCACCGCGCCCCCACCCACCGGCCCGACCGCCACCAACGGCCAGTCCGGACACCACACCACCAGCACCCGCTGCCCCGCCGGCCCCCACCCCACCACCCCTTCCCCCGCCCGCGCGGTACCCCACAACGGCCCGCCACCACCACGGCTCATGGACGACACCGGCTTACGAATCGGATTGGGGTGCTTCATGGCTGGTCACTCGGGGGGAATCGACGGAACGGAAGGACAGGGTCGGCAGAGAATCAGAAACACCTCCACGACCGGACGCAGCCACCTGCCGGAAGGCCGCAGCAGCGGATCCGCTGTCGGCGACCCGCCCAACACTCCGGGCACCCGACAGCCTCGGCCTCCCCACGGCCACCGGGCAGAGCCGCAGGCATGGCGCACCGAAGCCAGGGACCGCAGCGGCGACCGCCCCGACCCACCCACCGCGAAGCCCTCTCGCCCCGGACACCGACGAGCTCGCCCGCACGCCCCGAGCCGGCAGGCCGGGAACGGCGGGAGCCACAGGCCGTCGGCATCGAAACCGAACAACCGCGGCACCGCAGGCACGGCACACCCGAGCCGAACGCGCGCAAGCGATGGCAGCCCACAACACCGAGGCCGCCGACGACCCGCCCCACGCTCCGGACGCCCGGCACACTCGTCCGCACGACCACCGGGCCGGAGCCGGAAGGCCGCACCGGCAGAGCCGACGGCCCACGGCGGCGAGACCGCCATCGGTGATCCGCCCCGACCACGAACCTTTCTCGCCCCGGACACCGACGAGCTCGCCCGCACGCCCCGGGCCGGCAGACCGGAAGCCGCCGACGCCGCAGGGACGGCGTTTCCGGGCCGAGCGCCGCGCAAGCGGCAGCAGCCCACGGCGGCGAAACCATCGACGACCCACCCCACGCACCGGACACCCGGCACACTCGCCCGCACGACCACCGGGCCGGAGCCGGGAGGCCGCACCGGCAGAACCGACGGCCCACGGCGGCGAGACCGCCACCGGTGATCCGCCCCGACCACGAACCTTTCTCGCCCCGGACACCAACGAGCTCGCCCGCACGCCCCGGGCCGGCAGGCCGGAAGCCGCCGACGCCGCAGGCCGTCGCCACCGAAACCGAACAGCCGCAGCACCGCAGGCACGGCACACCCGAGCCGAGCGCACGCAAGCAACGGCAGCCCACATCGGCGAAGCCGCCCCACGCACCGGACATCCGACACACTCGCCCGCACGACCACCGAGCCGGAGCCGGGAGGCCGCACCGGCAGAGCCGACGGCCCGCGATGACGAGACCGCCATCGGGGATCCGCCCCAACCGCGAACCCTTCTCGCCCCGGACACCGACGAGCGCGCCCGGGCCGGCAGGCCGGGACGGCGGGAGCCGCAGGCCGTCGGCACCGAAACCGAACAGCCACAGCACCGCAGGCACGGCACGGCACACCCGAGCCGAACGCGCGCAAGCGACGGCAGCCCACAACACCGAGGCCGCCGACGACCCGCCCCACGCTCCGGACGCCCGGCGCACTCGTCCGCACGGCCATCGGGCCGCAGGCGCCACAGCCCTCCGCTGGCGCAACCGAACAGTCGCAGCGCCGCAGGTGGCAACCCGCCGACAGGGGGAACCCTCGGGGCGTCGTCGGCGCGGCGGGCCTTACGCGGCCAGGCATTTGACGAAGCGTCACCAAAGGCGGCGGAGCCGAAAGAGGTCGCATCTCAGACCGCCTCCAGGGCCGGGCGGGTGAGGGTGGGCTCGGCTGCCGGGGTGAGGGGGCGGGCGGCGCCTGTGGCGTCGGGGAGCCAGAGGTGGGCGGTGCGGGGGCGGGTCGCGGTGCCGCGGCCTTCGGCGACGGCTTCGACCTGGCGGCCGGCGAGTTGGCCGTGGCCGTCGCCGAGGCCGAACCAGCGGCCGGTGCGGATGCTGAGGCGTTGGGTGGCGCCGGGCCAGGGGCCGGCGACCAGGAGGGCGCAGCGGGTGCGGCGCAGGACGGCGGTGAGGCGGGCGGCGAGGGCGGGGGCGACGGGGCCGGTGGGGCGCAGCAGGATCAGGCCGACGGCGCCGGCGAGGGCGGCGACCACGTCGGGCCAGTGCGGTCCGGGGTGGTCGGCGAGCAGCAGGCGGCGCAGGTCGTAGCCGTAGCCGGCGGCGGCGGACAGGCCGAGTTCGGGGAGTCCGACGGCGGCGGCCCAGGCGGTGTCCCTGGTCTTCTCGGTGAAGGCGCCGGCGCCGAGGGCGAGCAGCAGTCCGGTGTCGCCGGTGACGGAGACGGCGGTGCCGGGGCGCAGTCCGCCGCCGGGGAGCAGGGGGGCGAGGGCGGGCAGGACGGGCAGCAGTTCGGGTTCGGCGACGACCGGCGGGACGGCCTCGGGGGCGGGGGCGGCACCGGGCCGCAGCGGAACGACGACCGTTCGATCGCGTTCGAGCGTTCGAACGCCGCCGCCCGCCCGACTGTGGGCAAATGGGGCGAAAGCGCCCGTCCCGGACGGGTCGATCGAGTCTCGTTCGAACATGTGCACGACTCCAGCATCGAACACTCGTTCGTAAATATTCAAGTCCGAGAATCTGACTGAGCTGCAGAAACGTCCGTCCGGTGATCCTCGGTGACCATTCCGCGGGTCCGGCGGACGCCCGACGGCTCAGCGGACGTCGCGCGGGCGGAACTGGATGCTGATCCGCGGGCCGACCGCGCCGGCGCTCTTCGGGATGGCGTGCTCCCAGGTGCGCTGACAGGAGCCGCCCATCACCAGCAGGTCGCCGTGCCCGAGCGAGCGGCGCACCGTCGGGCCGCCGCCGCCCAGGGGGCGGAGCAGCAGGGGGCGGGCCTGTCCGACCGAGAGGATGGCAACCATGGTGTCCTCGCGGTCGCCGCGGCCGATCCGGTCGCCGTGCCAGGCGACGCTGTCGCGGCCGTCGCGGTAGAAGCAGAGCCCGGCGGTGACGAACGGCTCGCCGAGCTCCGTCCGGTAGTGGGCGCCGAGCACGTCCCGGGCCCCGGTCAGGACGGGGTCGGGCAGGGCGTCGCCCTCGTGGTAGAACGCCAGCAGCCGAGGCACGTCCACCACCCGCTCGTACATCTCGCGCCGCTCGGCCTGCCACGGCACCCGGCCCACCAGGCGTTCGAACAGCGTGTCGGCGCCGCTCAGCCAGCCGGGCAGCACGTCGATCCACGCCCCGCGTCCGAGTTCCGTCCGGTCGATGCCGTCCAAGGGGCCGAGCGCGGGTTCCGCCTCCGGGTCGCCGGTGTCGAACAGCGAACCCTGCAGCTGGTACGTCATGCCGTCCAGCGTAGCCGAGCTCGAACGCCCGTACGATTATCCGACGATCGGAAACTCTGACGCAGGCGGTGCGCCACCGAAGGTTCGCCGGACGATTTGACCTAGATTGTCCGATTATGGAAGAGAGTGGTGCGATCAGCCGCCGTCTGGTCCTCAAGAGCATCGCCGGCCTCGCCGTGGCGTCCGAGGGAATCCTGACCGCGCAGCGCGCGGCAGCGACGGCGGCGCCGGCGCGCTTCCCGCAGCCGGCCGTGACGGCCTCGCGGTCGGCCTCGCGGTCGGCGTCCGGCCCGGCGACGCGAACGGTCGAGCAGACGCTCGACGTCCGCTTCACGGACGTCGACATCCCGGGCTACGGCCCGATCACCACGCGCACCTACAACGGGGCGGTCCCGGGGCCGACCCTCCGGTTGCGCGCCGGGGACACCCTGCGGCTGACGCACGTCAACGGCCTGCCGCCCAACCCGCCGTTCCACCACGGCGACCACAACACGCCGCACCACGCGAACAGCTTCAACCTGCACACCCACGGCATGCACGTCTCCCCGTCCGGGGACGCCGACAACGTCCTGCGCGAGTTCGCGCCGCTCACCGAGGAGGACGCGGCTCTCGACGCCCCGGAGCCGCAGTACACGACGACCATCTGCGTCCCGGCCGACCACCCGGCGGGCACCTACTGGTACCACCCGCACCTGCACGGCTCCACCGCCGAGCAGATCGTCGGAGGAATGGCCGGGGTGATCGTCGTCGAGGGCGACATCGACGAGGTGCCGGAGATCGAGGCGGCCGACGACGTCGTCGTCTGCATCAACGAGCTCAAGCTCCGGGACGGCGAAGTCCCCGCCTTCACCTCGGGCAGCTGGGTGACCGGCGTCCCGTCCGTCTTCACC
Organism: Kitasatospora sp. CB02891; assembly: GCF_002803145.1. Lineage (NCBI taxonomy): Bacteria > Bacillati > Actinomycetota > Actinomycetes > Kitasatosporales > Streptomycetaceae > Kitasatospora > Kitasatospora sp. CB02891. Next base: position 120,342 of record NZ_NNBO01000006.1, read on the forward strand.
GTCAACGGCGCGGTCAACCCCGCCATCAGGCTGCGCCGGGGCGAGGTCCAGCGCTGGCGGCTGGTCGCCGCCACCGCCTTCACCGCCCTGCGCCTCCAACTGTCGGCGGACGAGCGCTACTTGACCATGCACCAGATCGCCCAGGACGGCATCGGCTTCGCCGAGCCGGTCGCCCGGACGGCGGTGGTCCTCGCCATGGGCAACCGCGCCGACGTCCTGGTCCGGGGCGACGAGCCCGGCCGGTACGAGCTGCGGGCCGACGGGGTGGACGACCCGCTGATGACGGTCGTGGTGACGGAGGAGTCCGTCGATCCGCCGATGCAGCTGCCGGCCGCGCTGCCGCCCGGCCGGCCGTTCCTCGACGAGGGCGAGATCACCGGCCCCGACCGCGAGGTGGTCCTGCACGTCGACCCGGAGGTCTTCGACGGGGCGTTCCCCAACGCCTACCGCATGCTGGGCAGCAACGCCACGCCCCCGGCCGACCCCGACGGCGACCTCACCCGGGACACCGCCTACGGCCGCTTCGACCCCGAGTACGTCAACCACACCCTGCGCCTGGGCGACGTCGAACGGTGGACCGTCCGCACGGACGAGACCGTGCCGTCGCACGGCCACCCGTTCCACCTGCACACCAACCAGTTCCTGGTCACCCACCGGAACGGCGAGCCGCTGGACCCGCCGGTCTGGCACGACACCGTCGGCCTGGCCGGCGGCGCCCCCGGGGACTCCGTCACCTTCCTGGTCAGGTACCAGGACTTCACCGGCATCGCCCTCGCCCACTGCCACCAGCTCCACCACGAGGAGCTCGGCATGATGCAGATCGTCGAGTACGTGGAACCGTGAGGACGCCCGAGAACGCCTACCGCTGCTCGAAGTAGAAGCTGCGGATGAAGCAGTCCCGGGGCTGGCCGATCGCGAACAGCACGCAGTCGGTGACGGACTGGGCGGTGAGCACGTCGTCGGCGGTGCGGGAGGCGGTGTCCCAGTCGGGGCCGAGCGGGTCGGCGTCGTCGAAGTCCGGCGGGTAGAGGGCGATCACCCGGATGCCCTCGGGGCGCAGGCGCGCGGAGAGCACGTCGGAGAAGCCGGACTGGGCGGCCTTCGCCGCGTAGTAGGCGGGGTGCGAGGCGGAGCGGTGGTTGCGCAGTTCGCCGACCGAGGAGACCAGGTTGACCACGTCGGCGGCGGCCGAGGCGCGCAGCAGCGGCAGCAGGTGACGGGTGATCAGCACGGTGCCGGTGGCCCCGGAGGCGATGGTGTCGACGATCGCCTCGTCGTCTCCGCCCAGCAGGTCGGCGCCGTGCAGGTAGCGGGCGCCGTTGTTGACCAGCACGTCGACCCGGTCGGTGCGGGCCGCGACCTCGGCGGCGAACTCCCGTACCGCGGCGGGGTCGGAGATGTCGCAGGCCAGGCCCTCCGCCTCGGCCCCGCTGTCGGCGGCGATCTCCGCGGCCGTCCGCCGGGCCGCTTCCGGCCCGCGCGCCGACACCAGCACCCGCGCGCCCAGCCGCCCGGCCCGGATCGCGAGCGCCCGGCCGGTGCCGCGGCCCGCTCCGGTGATGACCATGGTGCGTCCGGTGAGATCCATGCCCCGCCCCTTCGTCTGCGTCCTGTTCGCTGCCGAAAGAATAGGACTGTCGATCGAGAGGGAACGAAGTGGCCGAGTGGGGTGTGGCGTTCGCGGTGACCTGCGCGTGCGGGGCCGAGGCGAGGCAGGACGCCGGGCAGCGGCTGCGGGACGGCACGATCAGCTGGGACTCGGAGCTCTCCTGCCGCGCCTGCGGGGCGTCGATGTGCCTGGGGTTCGGCGCCGACGGGACGCCGCACTGGGTGCGCGACCCGCTGATCGCCCGGCACGGGACGGCGCGGCTGCGGCTGACCGATCCGGCAGCGGGACGGGTCGCGGTGCTGAAAACCCTGCGCGAGGCCTGGGACCTGACGCTCCCCCAGGCTCTGGACCTGGCAGCGCAGTTGGCCGGCCCAGGGCTGTCCGGGACGCTCCCCGAGGTCGCCTGGCTGCGCGAACGGCTGGACGTCCGCGGGGTGTCCGCCGAGATCACGACCGACTCCGCCGCGGCGCCCGGCCCTTGGGATCCGTCGGCCGCCGGGCGCGGCTGAACCGGCCGGTCTCCGGCGCCCTGCCGGTCTCCGGCCCGACGGGGTGGTTGGATCGGGGGCGGCGGTGTCGCCACGGGCGCCGCCGGACGGAGGGACGAGGACCGATGAGCGGCGCCGAGCGGACACCCGGGACGACGGACCGGCAGCACCTGGCGGACAGTCACGATCTGATCCGGGTGCACGGGGCGCGGGTGAACAACCTGAAGGACGTCAGCGTCGAACTGCCCAAGCGCCGGCTGACGGTGTTCACCGGGGTGTCCGGTTCGGGCAAGAGTTCGCTGGTGTTCGGCACCGTCGCGGCGGAGTCCCAGCGGCTGATCAACGAGACCTACAGCGCCTTCGTCCAGGGGTTCATGCCGACGCTGTCCCGCCCCGAGGTGGACGTGCTGGACGGCCTGACCACGGCGATCATCGTGGACCAGCAGCGGATGGGCGCCGACCCGCGCTCCACCGTCGGCACCGCGACGGACGCCAACGCGATGCTGCGCATCCTGTTCAGCCGGCTCGGCGACCCGTTCATCGGCCCGCCGCCGGCGTTCTCCTTCAACGTGCCGACGGTGCACGGCTCCGGGGCGATCACCGTGGAGCGCGGCGAGGGCTCGAAGGCCGAGAAGCGGACCTACTCGCGGACCGGCGGCATGTGTCCGCGCTGCGAGGGGCGCGGCAGCGTCTCGGACATCGACCTCGGGCAGCTGTACGACGACGCCAAGTCGCTGAACGAGGGCGCGCTGACCATTCCCGGGTACAAGCCCGGCGGCTGGAACTACCGGCTGTACACCGAGTCCGGCCTGGTCGACCCGGACAAGCCGATCCGCCGGTACACCGAGAAGGAGCTGCATGACTTCCTGTACCTGGAGCCGACCAGGATGAAGATCGCCGGCATCAACATGACCTACGAGGGCCTGGTGCTGCGACTCCAGAAGTCGATGCTGTCCAAGGACCGGGCCGCGCTCCAGCCGCACATCCGGAGCTTCGTCGACCGGGCCGTCACCTTCACCGCCTGCCCGGACTGCGAGGGCACCCGGCTGAGCGCCGCCGCCCGCTCGTCGAAGATCAAGGGCCTCTCGATCGCCGACGCGTGCGCCCTGCAGATCAGCGATCTCGCGGACTGGGTGAGGGAGTTGGACGAACCGTCGGTGGGCCCGCTGCTGTCCTCGCTGCAGCAGGTGCTGGACTCGTTCACCGAGATCGGCCTCGGCTACCTGTCGCTGGACCGCCCGGCCGGCACGCTCTCGGGCGGGGAGGCGCAGCGCGTCAAGATGATCCGGCACCTGGGGTCCTCGCTGACCGACGTCACGTACGTCTTCGACGAGCCGACCACCGGTCTGCACCCGCACGACATCCGGCGGATGAACGACCTGCTGCTGCGGCTGCGCGACAAGGGCAACACGGTGCTGGTGGTGGAGCACAAGCCGGAGACCATCGCGATCGCCGACCACGTGGTCGACCTCGGCCCCGGCGCGGGTTCGGCGGGCGGCACGGTCTGCTTCGAGGGCAGCGTGGACGGACTGCGCGCCAGCGGCACCATCACCGGCCGGCACTTCGACGACCGGGCCTCGATCAAGCCCGAAGTCCGCACCCCCACCGGCGTGTTGGAGATCCGCGGGGCGAGCGCGCACAACCTGCGCGAGGTCGACGTGGACGTGCCGCTGGGCGTCCTGACGGTGGTCACCGGCGTGGCGGGCTCCGGAAAGAGCTCGCTGGTGCACGGCTCGCTGGTCAGCGGCGCGGCGCTGAAGGGCGGCGCGCCGGAGGGCGTGGTGGCGATCGACCAGAGCCCGATCCGCGGCTCGCGGCGCTCCAACCCGGCCACCTACTCCGGACTGCTGGAGCCGATCCGCAAGGCCTTCGCCAAGGCGAACGGGGTCAAGCCCGCCCTGTTCAGCGCCAACTCCGAAGGCGCGTGCCCGACTTGCAACGGCGCCGGGGTGGTGTACACCGACCTGGCGATGATGGCCGGGGTGGCGACGGTCTGCGAGGAGTGCGAGGGAAAGCGCTTCCAGGCCGCCGTGCTGGAGTACCGCCTGGGCGGCCGGAACATCGCCGAAGTGCTCGCCATGTCCGTGGACGAGGCCGAGTCCTTCTTCGCCACCGGCGAGGCCCGCACCCCCGCCGCCCACACCGTCCTGACCCGCCTCTCCGACGTCGGCCTCGGCTACCTGACCCTCGGGCAGCCCCTCACCACGCTCTCCGGCGGCGAACGCCAGCGCCTGAAGCTCGCCGCGCAGATGGCCGAGAAGGGCGGCATCTACGTCCTGGACGAACCCACCGCCGGCCTGCACCTCGCCGACGTCGAACAACTCCTCGGCCTGCTCGACCGGTTGGTCGACTCCGGCAAGTCCGTCATCGTGGTCGAACACCACCAGGCCGTCATGGCCCACGCCGACTGGATCATCGACCTCGGCCCCGGCGCCGGCCACGACGGCGGCCGCCTCGTCTTCCAGGGCACCCCCAGCGCCCTGATCACCGACCGCACCACCCTCACCGGCCGCCACCTCGCGGAGTACGTCGGCGCGTAGCGGCCGCCGCCCGGGCAGGTCGAGCGCTGGTTCGGCGCGATGGCGCGCGCTCCGATCACTCCCCGTGGTGCTCGCGGGCCCAGGTGCAGGCGGTGTCCAGCACGCCGATCAGCGAGCGGCCCACGTCCGTCAGCGCGTAGTCGACGTGCGGCGGGTTGCCGCCGTGGTCGGTGCGGGTCAGCCAGCGGTCGCGCTCCATCGCCCGCAGCGTCTCGGTGAGCACCTTCGGGTTGACGCCGCGCAGCCGGGCCTTGAGCTCGGTGAAGCGGTGCGGCCCGCCCTCCAGGCAGCGCAGCACCGCGCCGGACCACTTGTCGCCGACCCGGATCGGCGAGCGGTGCGCGCACTCCCGGAGGTCGAACACGCCTGCTTCGTCGGGGACGGCCATGGGTACGACCATAGCCGCACCTCGGAGCCGGTTCCGTTGCAGTAACCGGGGGCGCCCGTCCTACCGTCGGCGACGACACGGAACGCGGCAGGCGACGAGGAGAAGCCATGAGCAGGATCGTGATTTTCGGCGCGGGCGGACGGGTCGGCCGGGCGGCGGCCGCGGAGGCCGTCCGACGCGGCCACACCGTGACGGCGGTCGTCCGCGACCCGGCCAAGTACCCTGACCTGGAGGGGATTTCGGGCGTGACGCCGGTGCGCGGCGACGCGACGGACGCGGAGGCCGTCGCCCGGACGGCCGCCGGCCACGACGCGGCGATCAACGCCTCGGTGCGACTGGACGTCCCGTCCGAGAGCTACTTCACCGCCGCCGCCCGCGCCCTGACGTCGGGTCTGAGGCGCGCCGGCGTCGGCCGACTGCTCGTCCTGGGCATCGCCACCACCCTGGAGACCGCCCCGGGGGTCCGCGTCATGGACGACCCCCGGTTCCCCGAGCAGTACCGGACGTTCTCCCGGGGCCACGTCGCCGAGTTCGACCTCCTCGCCGCCGAGTCCGGCCCCCTCGACTGGCTGATGGTCGTCCCGCCCGTGGACCTCGCCCCCGACGCCCCCGCCACCGGCCGCTACGCCACCGCGATCGGCGCCGTCACCGGCACCGGCCGCATCTCCCACGCCGACCTGGCCGTGGCCCTGCTGGACGAGATCGACACCCCCCGGCACCACGCCGTCCAGCTGGCCGTCTCCCACTGACGCCCGGGCCACCGACGGCTCACCCGCGATCCGCCGACCGCCTGACGTGCCGTCACTTCTGCGGCGCGGCAGCGCGCGTCGACCCGGGGTGCGACCTACGGTGGGCCCGTCGTCGCAGCCGGTGAGCCGAGGAGGTCGGAGATGCCCGGGGCCGCTGTTCCCCCGCCGCCGCAGGTGTGGCCGACGTTGCGGGCGCGTGACGCCCGGGCGCTGATCGCGTTCCTGGTGGAGGCGTTCGGGTTCGAGGCGACGTCCGTGTACGCGGACGGGGACCAGGTGGCGCATGCCGAGCTGGCGTGGCCGCCCGGGGGCGGGATCATGCTCGGCTCGGCGAAGGAGCCCGCGAACGGCGAGGACGATCCGTGGCCGCTGCGGCCCGGCACCTTCGGCGCGTACGCGGTGACGGACGACCCGGACGGGCTGTACCGGCGGGCGGTGGGCGCGGGCGCGGTGGTGACCGCCGAGCTGCACGACACCGACTACGGTTCGCGGGACTTCTCGGTGCGCGACCCCGAGGGCAACCGCTGGTCGTTCGGCACCTACCGGGGCGAGCCCCGCCACCACTGACGGGCCGCCGCTGCCGGAGCCCGCTGGGCCTGCACGGGCTGCTGCGGCACCTGACCGGGATCGAGCAGGTGGTGGCTGGAGACCCAGCTCGCCGGCGACGGGTCCGGGCCGCAGCGGCCACGGATCGACCGGTTGCCGAGGGAACAAGTGGGCAGGGTTCCGGCGGTCGACCGAACGATCGGTTGACCGAATTCCGTCTTTTCCTCGATACCTTCCGGGCGGGGGTTGTAGCCTGGCTGGGTGCTTCTTCTTGTCAGCCGTCGCCACGTGGACCTGCTCCGCGTCACGAGCATGTCCTGTCGACGCTCCGGCTGATCGCCCCATCCACATCCCCGCCCGTCGCGGTCCCACTCGACCGCGCGGGCCCCGCCACCCCGGCACTCCCGGCGTGATCCGCCGTACCCGCCGGGCCTTTCCCCGTGGACGCGCACCCATGACGATGCAGCACCCCACCGCCCTCCCCGTGATCGATCTCTCGCTCGCCGACGGCGCCCCCGCCGAGCGGGACCGGCTCCGCCGGGAGCTGCGGGAGGCCGCCACCGGAGTCGGTTTCTTCCAACTGGTCGGCCACGGCGTGACCGCCGCCGAGACCGCCGACCTGACCTCCGCGATGCGCGCTTTCTTCGCGCTCCCGGAGGCCGACCGACTGTCCGTCAGCAACCTCAACTCCCCGCATTTCCGGGGCTACACCCGCACCGGCGACGAGCGCACCGGCGGCAGCCGCGACTGGCGCGACCAGCTCGACATAGGCCCCGAGCTGCCGGCGCACGTGCCCGCGCCGGGCGAGCCCGCCTACTGGTGGCTGGAGGGCCCCAACCAGTGGCCCGCCGCACTCCCGGAGCTGCGCACCGCGGCCCTGCACTGGATCGCCCGCCTCGACGGCGTCGCCCGCCGGCTGCTGCACGAACTCCTCGCCTCGATCGGCGCCCGTCCGGACTTCTACGACGACGCCTTCACCCCGCACCCCCACCTGCACCTGAAGCTGGTCCGCTACCCGGGCACCGCCCCCGACGGCGCCGCGCAGGGCGTCGGCACCCACAAGGACTACGGCTTCATCACCCTGCTCCTGCAGGACACCGTCGGCGGCCTTCAGGTCGAGCGCCCCGACCACACCTTCCTGGACGTCCCCCCGATGGAGGGCGCCTTCGTCGTCAACCTCGGCGAGCTCCTGGAGGTCGCCACCGACGGCTACCTCAAGGCCACCAGCCACCGGGTCCTCTCCCCGACGGGCGCCCGCGAACGCTTCTCCGTGCCGTTCTTCTACAACCCCCGGCTCGACGCCCACATCGCCCCGCTCGAATTCCCGCACGCCCACCACGCCCCGGGAGCCACCCAGGACCCGGCCAACCCGCTGCACGCCGACTTCGGCTTCAACGAGCTGAAGGGCTTCGCCCGCGCCCACCCGGAGGTCACCCGCCGCCACCACGCGGAACTCCTCCCCCGGGCCTGATCGGGGCACCGGCCCGGACGCCCGGCGGGGCCATGGACCGCCGGGCGAGACCGGTGTCACACTGCTGGTGTCACAGTGGTGCTGGTGCGAGGGCTGGGGTGCGATGGGCGGCGGGGAGCTGCGGTTCACGGTGGACGAGCTGGCTGCCCGGGCCGGGGTGACGGTCAGGACCCTGCGGTTCTACGGGGCGAAGGGGCTGTTGCCGCCGCCGGAGCTGGGACCGCGGCGGGTGGGGCTGTACGGGGCCGAGCACCTGGGGCGGCTGGAGCTGATCGAGGAGTTGCAGCGGCAGGGGCTGACGCTGGCCGCGATCGACCGCTACCTCGCGCAGCTGCCGTCCGACATCGGCGAGTTGGACCTGGCGATCCACCGGGCGCTGGTGGCGTCGTGGACGCCGGAGTCGGCCGAGGAGGCGAGTCGGGCGCAGCTGGAGCGGCGGACCGGGCGGGCGCTGTCGGACGCGGATCTCGACGGCCTCGCCGCGATGGGCGCGCTGCACCGCACCGCGGACCCGGACGTGTTCAAGGTGGATCCGGGGCTGCTGCCACTGGGCGTGCGGGTGCTGGACGTGCCGATCCCGCTGGAGACGCTGGTGGCGGCGCGGGCGGTGGTGCGGCTGCACAGCCGGGCGACGGCGCACGATCTGCACCGGCTGTTCCGGGACACCGTGTGGCGGCCGTACCGGGAGAGCGGTCCGGGGCCCGAGGAACTGGAGCGGATGCGGGAGCTGACCGACCGGATCCAGCCGATGGTGGTGCAGGCGCTGGTGACGGCGTTCCAGCGCTCGCTCGCGGAGGAGCTGGCCCGCCCGGCGGAGCGGGCGGGCCAGGAGGAGCAGGGTCAGTCGCGGTAGCGGCCGCCGCTCTCGGCGAGGGCGACCAGCGAGGCCGGCGGGGTGAAGCGCTCGCCGTACGCGGCGGCGAGTTCGCGGGCGCGGGCGACGAAGCCGGCCGGGCCGCCCGGGTAGCCGTTGACGTACTGCAGGACGCCGCCGGTCCAGGCGGGGAAGCCGATGCCGAGGATGGAGCCGACGTTGGCGTCGGCGACCGAGGTGAGCACGTTCTCGTCCAGGCAGCGGACCGAGTCGAGGGCCTCGGAGAAGAGCAGCCGCTCCTTCATGTCCTCGAACGGGATCTCCGCGCCCGGGCCCACGCCGTGCTCGTTCCTACCGAAATGTTCGCGCAGGCCGGGCCAGAGCCGGGTGCGCTTGCCGTCGACGTACTCGTAGAAGCCGGCGCCGCCGCTGCGGCCGGGGCGGTCGAACTCGTCGAGCATCCGGTCCATGACGATCTCGCCGGGGTGCTCGACCCAGGTGCCGCCGGCCTCCTCGACGGCGCGGCGCGACTCGTTGCGGATCTTGCGCGGCAGGGTGAGGGTGAGCTCGTCCAGCAGCGACAGCACCTTCGCGGGGTAGCCGGCCTGCGCGGCGGCCTGTTCGACGGAGGACGGGTCGAGGCCCTCGCCGATCATCGCGACGCCCTCGTTGAGGAACTGGCCGATGACGCGGGAGGTGAAGAAGCCGCGGGAGTCGTTGACCACGATCGGGGTCTTGCGGATCTGCCGGACCAGGTCGAAGGCGTGCGCGAGCGCCTGGTCGCCGGTCTCCGGGCCGCGGATGATCTCCACCAGCGGCATCTTGTCGACCGGCGAGAAGAAGTGCAGGCCGATGAAGTCGGCGGGCCGCTCGACGCCCTCGGCCAGCAGGCCGATCGGGAGGGTGGAGGTGTTGGAGCAGAGCAGCGCGTCGGGGGCGACCACGTGCTGGATCTCCTGGAACACCTTGTGCTTGAGCTCGGGGTTCTCGAAGACCGCCTCGATGACGGTGTCGCAGCCGGCCAGGTCGGCCGGGTCCGCGGTGGGGGTGATCCGGGCGAGGAACTCGTCGCGCTCCTCGGCGGACAGCCGCCCGCGCTGCACCTGCTTGTCCAACAGGCCCGCCGAGTAAGCCTTTCCGCGCTCGGCGGCCTCCTGCGTCACGTCCTTCAGCAGCACCGTCAGCCCGGCCTGCGCGCACGAGTACGCGATGCCCGCGCCCATCATGCCGGCGCCCAGCACCGCGACCTTCGACGCAGTCCGGGCCGGGACCGAATCCGGGCGGGAGGCACCGGAGTTGACGGCCTGCATGTCGAAGAAGAAGGCCTGGATCATGTTCTTGGAGGTGGCGCCGCAGGCCAGCTCGGTGAAGTACCGGGCCTCGATGACGAACGCGGTGTCCACGTCGACCTGGGAGCTCTCCACGGCGGCCGCCAGGATGTTGCGCGGCGCCGGGTAGGGCGCGCCGTTCAGCTGCTTGCGCAGGTTGGCCGGGAAGGCGGGCAGGTTGGCGGCCAGCGCGGGGGTGCTGGGGGTGCCGCCGGGGATCTTGTAGCCCTTGGCGTCCCAGGGCTGCGCGCTGACCGGGTTGGCGGCGATGAACGCGCGGGCCTGCGCGAGCATCTCCTCGGCGGTGGAGGCGAGTTCGTGCACCAGGCCGTTCTGGAGGGCCTGCGCGGGACGGTACTGGCGGCCCTGCAGCAGCACCTTGAGCAGGGCGTCGGTGATGCCGAGCATCCGCACGGTGCGGACCACTCCGCCGCCGCCGGGCAGCAGGCCCAGGGTGACCTCGGGCAGGCCGATCTTGCTGCCGGGGGCGTCCAGCGCGATCCGGTGGTGGCAGGCCAGGGCGATCTCCAGGCCGCCGCCGAGCGCGGCGCCGTTGATCGCGGCGACCACCGGCTTGCCGAGGGTCTCCAGCCTGCGCAGCGCGCGCTTGATCCGCATCGAGTTGGCGAACACCTGCTCGGCGTCGTCCGGCCCGACCGAGGACAGCAGCTTGAGGTCGCCGCCGGCGAAGAAGGTCTTCTTCGCGGAGGTGACGATGACGCCCGTCAACTCCTCGGTGGCGGCGAGGCGTTCGACGGTGGCGTCGAGCGTGTCGGTGAACGCGGCGTTCATGGTGTTGGCGGACTGCGCGGGGTCGTCGAGGACGAGGGTGACCACGCCGTCCTGGTCCTGCTCCCAGCGGATGGGGCTCACGTCGGTCATTTCGTTGAAATCCTTGGGTGAGTACGTGAGTGGACGGGTGGTCAGATGCGCTCGATGACGGTGGCGATGCCCATGCCGCCGCCCACGCACAGGGTGGCGAGGCCGTAGCGCAGGTCGCGGCGCTCCAGCTCGTCGATCAGGGTGCCGATCAGCATCGCGCCGGTCGCGCCGAGCGGGTGGCCGAGCGCGATCGCGCCGCCGTTGACGTTCACCTGGTCGGACCGGAAGCCGAGTTCGCGCATGAAGCGGAGCGCGACGGCGGCGAACGCCTCGTTGATCTCCACCAGGTCGATGTCGGCGGCGGTCAGGCCGGCCTTGGCGAGGGCCTTGCGGGTGGCGGGGGCGGGGCCGGTGAGCATGATGGTCGGTTCGGAGCCGGAGACCGCGGCGGAGACGATCCGGGCCCGCGGGGTGAGGCCGTAGCGCTCGCCGATCTCCTTCGAGCCGATCGCGACCAGCGCCGCGCCGTCCACGATGCCGGAGGAGTTGCCGGCGTGGTGGACGTGGTCGATGGACTCCACCCAGTGGTACTTCTGCAGCGCGACGGCGTCGAACCCGCCGAGGTCGCCGATGTCCGCGAAGGACGGCTTCAGGCCGGCCAGCGTCTCCACGGTGGTGCCGGGACGGATGAACTCGTCACGGCCGAGCACCACCAGGCCGTTGCGGTCGCGCACCGGCACCACCGAACGGTCGAACAGGCCGTCGGCCTGCGCCTTCGCGGCGCGGGCCTGCGACTCGGCGGCGAACGCGTCCACGTCGGTGCGGGACAGGCCCTCGATGGTGGCGATCAGGTCGGCGCCGATGCCCTGCGGGATGAAGCCCGTCTCGTACGCCGTCATCGGGTCGGCGAACCAGGCGCCGCCGTCCGAGCCCATCCGCACCCGGGACATCGACTCCACGCCGCCGGCCAGGATCAGGTCCTCCCAGCCCGAACGGACCTTCGCCGCGGCCAGGTTGACGGCCTCCAGGCCGGACGCGCAGAAGCGGTTCTCCTGCACGCCAGCCACCGTGTCGGGCAGGCCCGCGGCGATCGCCGCGACCCGGGCGATGTCGGAGCCCTGGTCGCCGATCGGGCTGACCACGCCGAGCACGATGTCGTCGATCGCGGCCGGGTCCAGGGTCGGGAAGCGGCGGCGGAGTTCGTGGATCAGGCCGACCACCAGGTCGATCGGCTTGGTGCCGTGCAGGGAGCCGGTCTGCTTGCCGCGTCCGCGCGGGGTGCGGATCGCGTCGTAGACGTACGCTTCGGTGGTCACGGGGTGACTGCCTTTCAGACGGGTGGGTCGGCCGGGGTTCAGCCGAGCAGGGAGCGGCCGACGATCTCTTTCATGATCTCGGTGGTGCCGCCGTAGATGGTCTGGACGCGCCCGTCGGTGAACGCCCGGGCGACCGCGCTGTCGCTCATGTAGCCGGAGCCGCCGTGCAGTTGCAGGCAGCGGTCGGCGGTGCGCTTCTGCAGTTCGGTGGCCCACCACTTGGCCATCGAGGCGTCCACCGGCGTCAGGTCGTACCTGTTGTGCTCCAGCACGCAGCGGTCCACGAACGCCCGGGTGACAGCGCACTCGGTGGCCAGCTCGGCGATCTCGAAACGCACGTGCTGGAGCTTGGCCAGCGGACGCCCGAACGCGGTGCGCTGCTTCACGTACGCCGTGGTCTCCTCCAGCACGAACTCCGCGCCGGCGATCGCCGCGACCGCGATCGCCAGCCGCTCCTGCGCGAGGTTGCGCATCAGGTACAGGAAGCCCTGGTTCTCCTCGCCGAGCAGGTTCGCCTTCGGCACCCGCACGTCCTGGAAGAACAGCTCGGCGGTGTCCTGCGCCTTCTGGCCGATCTTGTCGAGGTTGCGGCCGCGTTCGAAGCCCGGCATTCCGCGCTCCACCACCAGCAGGCTCAGCCCGTGCGCGCCGCCCTCCTCGGTGGTCTTCGCCACCACCACGACCAGGTCCGCCAGGATGCCGTTGGAGATGAAGGTCTTCGAGCCGTTCAGCACGTAGTGGTCGCCGGCGTCGACGGCCGTGGTGCGGATCGCCTGGAGGTCGGAACCGGTGTCCGGCTCGGTCATCGCGATCGCGCTGATCAGCTCGCCGGAGCAGAACCCGGGCAGCCAGCGCCGCTTCTGCTCCTCGGTGGCCAGCCCTGTCAGGTACGGGCCGATGATGTCGTTGTGCAGCCCGACCGCCAGGCCGCTGGCGCCGACCCGGGTGAACTCCTCGGCCAGCACCGCCGCGAACCGGAAGTCCGGGCTGCCCCCGCCGCCGTACTGCTCGTCCACGGCGAGGCCGAGCAGCCCCGCCCGCCCGGCGGCCAGCCAGGCGTCACGGTCGACGATGCCCTGCTGCTCCCAGCGGGCGTGGTGCGGGATGACCTCCTTGGCGAGGAAGGCCCGGACACTCTCCCGGAAGTCCTCGTGTTCCTCGGTGTAGAGCTCGCGCTGCACGGGTCTCTCCTTCAGGAGGCGTTCGGGTCGAGTGCGGGGACTGCCCAGTCGCGGGCCACCTCGGCGGTGTGCGCGCCGGGCCGGGCGGGCGCGGTGCGCAGCGCGGCCGGCGTCGCGGAGAACCTCGGGGCGACGCCGGGCTGCACGGCGCCGTGCTGCTCGGTGTAGCTGCCGCGGGCCGCCAGGTGGGGGTGCGCCTGTGCTTGGCGGAGCGTCAGGACGGGTGCCACGCAGGCGTCGTGGCCCTCGAAGAGCGCCGTCCAGTCGGCCTGGGTGCGGGTGGCGAAACGCCGCTCGATGCGCTCGCGCAGCTCGGGCCAGCGGGGCAGGTCGTACTGGGCCGGGGCGTCCTCGCCGAGCTCCAGCAGGCGGGTGAACTCGGCGTAGAACTGCGGCTCCAGCGGGCCGACGGCCATCCACCCGCCGTCGGCGGTGGCGAACGTGCCGTACCAGGGGGCGCCGCCGTCCAGCAGGTTGACGCCCCGCCGGTCCTGCCACAGGCCGGCGCCGAGCAGGCCCCACAGCATGGTGGACAGGTGGGCCGCGCCGTCCACGATCGCGGCGTCGACGATCTGCCCGGTGCCGGTGGCCCGGGCGTGGTGCAGGCCGGCCAGCAGGCCGACCACCAGGTACAGCGAGCCGCCCGCGTAGTCGCCCAGCAGGTTGGCGGGGATCGCCGGGGGCCCGTCCGCGTCGCCGATCAGGCCGAGGACGCCGGAGGTCGCCAGGTACGTGATGTCGTGCCCCGCCCGATCGGCGAGCGGGCCGTCCTGGCCCCAGCCGGTCATCCGGCCGTACACCAGCGCCGGATTCCGCGCCAGGCACTGTTCCGGGCCGACGCCCAGCCGCTCCGCGACGCCCGGCCGGTAGCCCTCGATCAGCAGATCGGCGCGCGCCGCCAGCTCCAGCACCAGGCCGGGGCCGTCCGCCGCCTTCAGGTCCACCACGACGGAGCGCTTGTTGCGGTTGGTCAGGTCCTGCTCCGGAGCCGGCCCGAGCACCTGCCCGCCCGGACGGTCCACCCGCACCACGTCCGCCCCCAGATCGGCGAGCAGCATCGCGGCGAACGGCCCGGGCCCGATGCCCGCCAGCTCCAGGACACGGACACCCGCGAGCGGCCCGACAGCCGGGGCGGGGGGTGTTGCGGGGGTCATCGGCGGCCGCCTCCCAGGTTTGACAGTGAAGCTGTCACAGTGGCGATGATAGGGATGCGACTCGCCGGTAACAAGAGCCCGCCCCGGGTGCGACGAGCGCGCATCACGTCCGCAGGGCCGCGCCCCTCGGCTTCACCTGGGGGGACTCCCAGCGCCCTTGGCCTGCCATTTGCGGATCTCCAGGGCCGCAGCCACTTCGAGCGGGTTCTCGTGGAGGGGCCGCGGCAGCAACGTGTCGGCGTGGGCGAGGCGGCGCAGGAGGGTGTTGCGGTGGGTGAACAGGCGGGTCGCGGCACGGGTCGCGTTGCACTGTTCGGCGAGGTAGGCGCGGACGGCTTCGGCCGGGGGGCCGTCGAGGGCGCCGAGGACGCGGCGGACGAAGCGGTCGGCGCCTTCGAGGTCCTGGGTGAGGAGGGAGACGAGTTCGATCTCGTCGTGGGAGGCGAGGCGTTGGACGGAGGCGAGGCGGGCCAGCATGCGTTGGGTGGTGAGGGCGTCGAGGTGGCTGCGGCGGAAGCCGTTGACGCCGGTGGCGGCGGGGCCGAGGGCGATCCGGACGGCGGGGAGCCGGTCCAGGCCGGTGCGGAGGGCGGACGGATCGGGGCGAGCGGCGGTCCAGAGCCAGCGGGTGGCCGTGCTCGCGGTGACGTCGAGGACCGGCGGGCGGCCTGCCGCCGCGGCCAGCAGGTCGGCGGCGCGGTCGAGTTGGGCGAAGTCCGCGTCCAGGTCGTCGACCCACAGGACGGCCGCGGTGTGGGGGCCGGCGAGGGGGTAGCCGAGCCGGGCCTCGGCGCGGGCCCGGGCGATCGGGGCGCCGTCCAGCAGCAGGGTGACGGCGTGCAGTCGCTCGGCGTGGTTGGAGCCGGTGAGGGCGGCGCGTTCGGCCCGCAGCAGCGCGGACATCTCGCCGACGCAGGCGTCCACGAACGCGGAGATGGAGCGCAGTGACACTTCCAGCAGGTCGCGCAGTTCGTCGGGGTCGGCGGTGAGGGAGCAGGCGATCCGGGTCCACAGGCGGACGGCGACGCTCTCGCCGGCGCGGTAGGAGTCGAGGGCGGGTTCGTCCAGCCCGCGGCGGACGATGTCACGGGCGATGAGCCGCTGTTCCTCGCCCTCGGGGGCCGGGGGGACGGGCGCGCCGGGGGCGGTGACGTTGGCGGCGGCCCAGCGCAGCAGGTTGGCCCGGTTGACGCGGCGCAGGCCGGCCGAGAGGACGGGGTCGGCGGCGATCGGCCGCCGGGTCTCGCCGGCGAGGGTCGCGGCGTCGAGTTCGGCCAGCCACTCGGGCTGCGGGTTGAGGGCGATCTCGGCGCCCTGGCGGATCAGTCTCCGGATCCGGGGCGGGGGCAGCGGCGGCATGCCCGTCACGGTAGTGGTGCACAGTGCACCGGGGAAGGCGCAGTACGGTGCAGGTTGAACCTGGGCAACTGCCGTGCGCTTTGAGGACGATGGCGGGGTCCGGCCCGTCACCCCCAGGAGTCGCCCGTGTCCACCGCCGCCGCTGCCACGCCCCACGAGAGGGCCGCCGCGCCCGTCGAGCACCTGGACGTGCTGATCGTCGGCGCCGGGATCTCCGGCATCGGCGCGGCCCGCTACCTGACGGCCGAGTCGCCCGGCAGGTCGTTCGCGGTCCTGGAGGCCCGGGCGGAGCTCGGCGGCACCTGGGACCTGTTCCGCTACCCGGGCATCCGGTCCGACTCGGACCTGCACACCTTCGGCTACGCGTTCAAGCCGTGGCGGGAGAAGGAGTCGATAGCCGACGCCCCGCAGATCCTCTCCTACCTGCGCGAAACCGTCCGGGAGAACGGTTTGCAGGACCGGATCCGCTACCACCACCGGGTGCTGGAGGCGTCCTGGTCGACGGCGGACGCCCGCTGGAGCGTCCGGGTGGAACGCGTCGACACCGGCGAGCAGGTGACGCTGACCTGCGACTGGCTGTTCTGCGCGATGGGCTACTACCGCTACGACCAGGGCTTCACCCCGGAGTTCGCGGGGCTGGACCGGTTCACCGGCACCGTCGTCCACCCGCAGCACTGGCCGGAGGACCTCGACCACACCGGCAAGCGCGTCCTGGTGATCGGCAGCGGCGCGACCGCCGTCACCCTGGTGCCCGCGATGGCCCGGCGGGCCCGGCAGGTGACGATGCTCCAGCGCACGCCCACGTACGTCATGCCGGTGCCGCGCCGCGACCACCTCGCCAACCTGCTGCGCCGCCTGCTCGGCGACGAGCGCGGCTACGCGCTGACCCGGCGCAAGAACATCGCCCAGCAGTACGCGGTCTGGTCGTTCTGCCAGCGGCACCCGAAGGCCGCCCGGAAGATCATCCGCTGGGTGAACACCCGCCAACTGCCCAAGGGTTACCCGGTGGACGAGCACTTCAGCCCGCCGTACGACCCGTGGGACCAGCGGCTGTGCGCCGTCCCGGGCGGCGACCTGTTCAAGGCGATCCGCAGCGGCCGGGCGACGGTGGTCACCGACCGGATCCGCACCTTCACCGAGCGCGGGGTGCTGCTGGAGTCCGGACGGGAGCTGACGGCGGACCTCGTGGTCACCGCGACCGGGCTGAACGTGCAGGCGTTCGGCGGGATCCCGATGAGCGTGGACGGCGAGCCGGTGCGGCTCGCCGGGACCGTCGCGTTCAAGGGCATGATGCTCTCCGGCGTCCCCAACTTCGCGTACGCGATCGGCTACACCAACTCCTCCTGGACGCTGAAGATCGGCCTGCTGTGCGAGCACTTCTGCCGCCTGCTGGCCCACATGGACCGGCAGGGGCACCGGATCTGCCGGCCCGAGGTCGCGGACCCGGCGATGCCCACCCGGCCGTTCCTGGACTTCGCGGCCGGCTACGTCCGGCGCGCCGTCGACGGCCTGCCCCGGCAGGGCGACCGCAGGCCGTGGCAGACCTCGACCAGCTACCGCGACGACGCCCGGACGCTCGGCGCCGGGCAGGTCACCGACCCCGAGCTGCACTTCTCCTGACCGGCCCCGGACGCCGCCCCTTGCTCCCCGGCGGGAGCGGGCGGACGCTGGGAGGAAGGCGCACCGGCCGCCCGTCGCCGGTGCACGGGAAGGTGACACGTCATGCAGAACCACTGGGTCGTCGACCTGAACTTCGAAGAGGACGAGTCCCGCACCACCTGCACCGCCTCGCTCAGCGGCTTCAGCGCCCCCGGCGCCGAAGGCAAAGGCATGGCCCGCCGAAATCCCGTCGACGACGGCGACAGCGTCATCGGCGAGGAGCTGGCGGCGGCCCGTGCGTGCCACGACCTCGCCCACCAGCTGGCCGGCCGGGCCGAGACCGGCATCGAGAGCCACACCCACAACCCGGCGCACCTCCCGCTCTGACCGGCGCCGAACTCCCGTACGGGGCGGGCCCGTCCACCGGCCAGTGATCTTTTCGGACCGTCGAACCGGCAGGTAGAGTGCGGCGATCAGTCGTGCCCACGGGGGGCACCAGCGAGACGAACACCGGTGACCGCATGACCGTCTGGACCCGCCCCGCCCTGTGGTGGCGCAGCGCCATCGCCCTGTCCGCGTTCCTGGGGATCTACCTCAGCAACAGCTCACTGGTGTACTTCACGCTCCAGAGCAACGTGCTGGTGCTCGGCTACTTCCTCGGCGCGGTCTACTGGATGGTCAAGCGCGACACGGCGGACGCCCCCGCGCCCCGGCTGCGCGGCGCCGCCGTCCTGTACATCACCATCACCGGCATCGTCGCGCACGTGCTGCTCAACCACGGCGAGAACCCGCTGCCCGGCCTGGTCTCCGGCCCCGACCGCCTCCAGCACTGGTCGAGCTTCTTCCTGCACTACACCACCCCCCTGATGGTGCTCGCCGACTGGCTGCTGCTCTCCCCCCGCAACGCCTCCCGCTGGCGCGACCTCCCGCTCTGGCTCTCCTACCCCCTCGGCTACGCCTTCCTCACCGAGGCCCGCGCCGCCGCCTTCCCGGACTTCCCCCTCCGCTACCCCTACTTCTTCCTCGACCCCACCGAGAAGGGCTACGCCTGGGTCGGCCTCCAGATGGTCCAGCTCACCCTGGAGTTCGTCGTCCTCGCCGCCCTGGTCGTCGGCCTCGACCGCCTCGGCACCAGACTCCGCCGCGAGCCCGCGGCCCCCGCGGAGGCCTGACGGCGGTGAGCCCCGGTCGACGCCGTCGTGGCCGAACCCTCCCTGCGGGGGCCGGGTCCGGCTGATCCCGGTGCAGCCGTCAGCGGGTGGAGCCCATCGTTCGGGAGACGCGGGCGGCGGTGGCGGCGACCACCGGGCCGAGTTCGCGGGCGCGGGCGGCGGTGATGCGGGAGGTGAGGGCGGAGGTGGAGATCGCGCCGATGACGGTGTTGTTGTGGTCGAAGACGGGGGCGGCGATGCAGCGGACCTCGGGTTCGTTCTCGCGGTCGTCGACGGCGTAGCCGCGGGTGCGGATGCGGGTGAGTTCGGTGCGCAGGGCGGCGGCCGAGGTCAGGGTGCGGGGGGTGATCGCGGGGAGGCCGTGGGAGACCACGGTGGCGAAGGCGTCCTCGGGCATCCAGGCGAGCATGGCCTTGCCGACGGCGGTGCAGTACATGGGGGCGCGGCTGCCGATCCGGGAGGCCATCCGGACGGCGGTCTCGTTCTCGACCTTGTCGACGTAGACCACGTACGGCGCGTCGGGGACGCACAGGTGGACGGTGCCGCCGACCTCGCGCATCAGGTGGTGGGCCTCCTCGGAGGCGGCGGTGCGCAGGTCGAGGGTGGCCAGGTAGGCCTGGCCGAGTTGGAGGGCGCCGGGGCCGAGCCGGAAGTGGCCGGTGTCGCGGTCGCGGGCCAGCAGCTGGGCGTCGACCAGCGGCGCGGCGAGCCGCAGCACGGTGGATTTCGACATGCCGAGGCCTTCGGCGAGCGCGGTGAGGCTGAGGTCCGTCCCGGCCGCGGCATGGTCGCGGACGTGTTCGAGCACCGCCAGGGCGCGGCGCAGCGACGCGGACTGGTTGCGTTCCGGTCGGTCGGCGGGCCGGCTGTCGGCGGCGGTGCTGGTCATGGGGTGTGACGCTACGGCGCGTCGGGGCGTGGTGCCAGTTCCGCAGCACATCGTTTTGCAGTGCAGAACTTTCGCGCTCTGCTCTTGTCGGCGCGCCCGGCGGCTTTCTAATGTCCCGCTCACACCGATCCCCCACCGCATGTCCGAGTTTTCTCCGGATCGTGCAGGTACATCCCGCTTTTCGGCGAGGAGATGACGTTGAGCATGAAGAAGCTGGCCCGTGGTGCCGCCCTTGCCGTGCTGGCGGGCACCGTGGCCACGGCCTGCGCGCCGGGCACCGCCAAGACCGCCTCGTCGGAGGACAAGCAGACCGGCACCGTGAAGGTGTGGCTGTACGACGAGGCGAACCGGGCGCCGAAGGAGCAGGTGGTGGCGCAGGCCGTCGCCGACTTCAAGGCGAAGCACGCGGGCGTGGACGTGCAGGTGTCGTACATTCCGACGGACGCCGGTCCGCGCGCGGAGAAGATGAAGGGCGCGTTCAACGATCCGTCCTCCGCGCCGGACGTGGTGGAGTTCGGCAACACCGACCTGTTCGGCTACACCGCGTCGGGCGGCCTCGCCGACATCACCTCCGACCTGGCGAACTGGGAGGAGGGCAAGGACCTGCCGCAGGACCTGAAGGACACCGCGGTGGTGGACGGCAAGACGTACGGCCTGCCGTGGTGGCTGGGCGTGCGCGCGCTGTACTACCGCACCGACGTGTTCACCGAGCTGGGCCTGGCCGCGCCGACCAGCTACGCGGAGCTGAAGTCGGCGGCGGAGAAGGTCCGTTCGGCGCACGGCGACATGCTGGGCATCGCGGTCGGCGGCAAGTACACCTTCGGCGCGCTGCCGTTCGTCTGGGCGAACGGCGGCGACCTGGCGACGGCCAACGGTTCGGCGTACACCTCGGCGCTCGACTCGGAGAAGTCGCAGGCGGGCGTGAAGGCGTACACCGACCTGTTCACGGACGGGATCTGTCCGGCGCAGCAGTGCGCCGACCTGACCGGCGGCAAGACGGTGGAGTCGTTCGCCGCCGGCAAGGCCGGCATGGCGATCCTGCCGAACTCCTCGCGCAGCGCGGTGGAGGCGGGCGCCGCCAAGGGCAAGTACGCGATCGTCCCGCTGCCCGGGGCCGAGGCCGGGAAGATCGCGCCGGCCTTCTCCGGCGGCAACGACCTGGGCGTCATGAAGTCCACCCAGCACCGCAGCCTGGCCGTCGACTTCATCAAGGAGCTGGCCTCCAAGAAGAACCAGTTGGCGCTGTTCGACGCGATGGGCAACCTGCCGACGCTGACTTCGGCGCGGGCCGAGGTGGTGCAGAAGCAGCCGTGGCTGAAGCCGTTCACCGACACCATCGAGGCGGGCACCAAGTTCGTCCCGAAGGACGCCGCCTGGGCGAAGATCGACGCCCAGAACGTGGTGCCGACGATGCTGCAGAAGGTCATCACCGGCAAGGCCGACGTGGCTGCCGCGACCAAGGAGGCGGCGGCCGCGATGAACACCTCGTTCAGCGGCAAGTAGCCGTCAACCTGTAGACGAGAAGCGGAAGTTGTCGATGCCTGCCACGACCGTCACCGCCCGGGCGGACCACGGGGACTCCCCGGTCCGCCCGGCGGGCGGCGCCCCCGCGAAGGGTCGCCGCCGATCCGGGCCGCTCGCCCGGATCCCCGTCCCGCTGTGGCTGCTGCTGCCGGCCGCGCTGGTGCTGATCCCGCTGTTCGGCTATCCGCTGTACCAGCTGGGCCTGCTGTCGGTGCTCAAGTTCGGGCAGCCGCAGGCCTCCGGCGGGGTGCCGACCGAGTTCGTCGGGCTGTCGAACTACACCGACGTGCTGGGCGATTCGCAGTTCTGGTCAGTGCTCGGCCAGACCCTGGCGTTCGCCGCGTTCTGCGTCGTCGCCACCCTGGTGGTCGGCGCGGTCTGCGCGGTGCTGCTGACCCGGGTCGGCAAGTGGCCGCGGCTGCTGCTGATGTTCGGCGCGCTCGGCGCGTGGGCCGCGCCCGCGATGACCGGCTCCACGGTGTGGATGTTCCTGCTGGACACCAACTCCGGCCTGGTCAACGAGATCCTCGGCACCCAGGGCCACAACTGGATGTACGACAAGTGGTCGGCGTTCGCGATGGTCGCCGTGGTCGTGGTCTGGCACAGCTTCCCGTTCGTGATGATCACCCTCTACGCGGGCATCCAGGCCATCCCGGACTCGATCCTGGAGGCCGCCCGCCTGGACGGCGCCGGCACCGCCACGATCTTCCGCCGGATCATGCTGCCGATGCTGCGGCCGCTGCTGGTGATCGTGGTGATCCAGTCGATCATCTGGGACTTCAAGGTCTTCACCCAGATCTACGTGATGACCGGGGGCGGCGGCATCGCCGGCCAGAACCTCGTCCTCAACGTGTACGCCTACCAGAAGGCCTTCGTCGCGGAGAACTACAGCCTCGGTGCGGCCATCGGCGTCCTGATGACGCTGATCCTGCTGGCCGTCACCGCCGTGTACATCCGCAGCCTGCGCCGCTCCGGGGAGGAACTGTGAAGCGCGACAGTCGCGTTCTGAGGCAGGGCGCGAACGCGGTGGCGATCGTGCTCGCCCTGCTGACCGTCTTCCCGCTGTACTGGATGGTGCTCTCGGCGCTGAAGCCGAAGGGCGAGATCACCTCCGCCCACCCGCGCCCGTGGACGTTCGCCCCGACGCTCGACAACTTCCGCAACGCGCTGGGGGTCTCGGGCTTCGGCCGGTACTTCCTGAACAGCCTGGCGGTCGCCGTGGTCGTGGTGGTGGTCTCCGCCGCGATCGCCTTCCTGGCGGCGGTGGCGCTGTCCCGGTTCAAGTTCCGGTTCCGGACGACCATTCTGATCATGTTCCTGGTCGCCCAGATGGTGCCCGTCGAGGCGCTCACCATCCCGCTGTTCTTCCTGGTCCGCGACATCGGCACGGTCGCCCCCGGCTTCGGCCTGTCCTCGCTGGGCGCGCTGATGCTGGTCAACCTGGCGTTCTCGCTGCCGTTCGCGGTCTGGATGCTGCGCGGCTTCGTCGCCGCCGTCCCCGAGTCGCTGGAGGAGGCCGCCCGGATCGACGGCGCCAGCCGCTTCACCATCCTGTGGCGCATCCTCTTCCCGCTGGTCGCGCCCGGCCTGGCGGCGACCAGCGTGTTCTCGTTCATCACCGCCTGGAACGACTTCGTGTTCGCCAAGACACTGATCCTGGACACCGACCACCAGACGCTGCCGGCAGCCCTGATGGTGTTCTTCAAGCCGGACGAGAACGACTGGGGCGGCATCATGGCCGCCTCCACCCTGATGACCGTCCCGGTGCTGATCTTCTTCGTCCTGGTCCAGCGGCACATGGTGTCCGGACTCGGCGGCGCCGTGAAGGACTGACCTGTCGGCTACCCGGCCCAGGCGGCGAACGCCTCGTGGAAGCCCGGGAAGGTCTTGCGCACGCACCCGGGGTCGTCGAACGCGATCCCGGGCGTGCGCAGTCCCGTGACGGCGAACGACATGACGATCCGGTGGTCGCCGCGGGTGGCGATCTCCGCCGCCTTCGGCGCCCCGGGCCGGATCTCGATCCAGTCCCGCCCCGTCGCCACGTCGACGCCCAGCCGCCGCAGGTTCTCGGCGCAGGCGTCCAGCCGGTCGCACTCCTTGACCCGGGTGTTGTACACGTCCTCGATCCGCACCGGCCCCGATGCGAACGGCGCGATCGCGGCGAGGGTCGGCATGGTGTCGGAGATGTCCCGCATGTTGACGGTCCCCCCGGTGAGCTCCCCGCCCTTGACGGTGGTCGCGTCCGCCCCGATCTCCACCTTCGCGCCCAGCCGCTCCAGCACCTCGACGAACCGCAGGTCGCCCTGGAGGGCGCCGCGTCCGAGCCCCTCGACGGTCACCTCGCGACCCGTCACCGCGGCCGCCGCGAAGAAGTACGACGCCGTGGACGCGTCCGGCTCGATCGCGTACCGGGTCGCCGTGTAACCGCCGGGCGGCACGCTGAAGAGGTCGCCCTCGCGCTCGACCTCGACGCCGAAGCTGCGCATCATCGCGAGCGTGATCTCCACGTACGGGGCGGAGACCAGGTCGGTGACCCGGATCCGCAGCCCGTTCCGGGTCAGCGGGCCGAGCAGCAGCAACGCCGTCAGGTACTGCGAGGACAGGCCGGCGTCCAGCGTCACCTCGCCGCCCGCCACGCCGCCCGTCCGCACGCTCAACGGGTGGTGGCCCTCCTCCCCGTGGCACTCCACCTCGACGCCCAGCTCCCGCAGCGCCGTCGTCAACGGCCCGAGCGGCCGCCGCCGCATCTGCGCCGACGCGTCGAAGTGGAACGTCCCCCGACCCGCCGCGGCCAGCGCCGGCAGGAACCGCGCCGTCGTCGCCCCGTCCCGGCAGAACACCCGTGCCCCGTCCGTCCTCGGCCCCTGCGGCCGCCCCCCGATCCGCCACTCGCCCGCTTCCCGCGCCACCTCGTACCCCAGCGCGAGCAGCCCCTCGGCGAACCCCTCCGTGTCGTCCGAGACCAGCGGCCGCACCAGCGTGGTGACGCCCTCCGCCGCCGCTGCCAGGAACAGCGCACGCGCGGTGACCGACTTCGAACCGGGGATCTCGACGACACTCACGGGAGCCACTCCACCACGACGACAACAGGGCAGCCCCGATCCTGCCCTGCCGCGGCTGTGCGAGACGGATCGTCCCACGCCTCGGACAGCCGCGAGGCGCGGGCTACGAGTCGGTGTCCCAGTTGCACTTGGCGGCGAGCATCTTCCTGAGGATCGTGTCGCTGTTCCCGGTGAGCACGGGGCGCCACGTCTCCAGGTCCCAGGTCGGGCCGCCGAAGTGGCCGCCGCCGGTGTTGGGGTAGGAGAACTCCGCGTGGCACATCAGCTGTTGGAAGGTCGAGTTCTGTTCGGCCTGGGTGGCGCCGGGGAACATCCGCGTGTTGGACCCCACCTGCCGCCAGTCCTCGTTCAGGTCGCTGGCGGCGTCGTCGGTCCCCAGGACGGTCTTGAACGCGGCGGCCGTCGGGGTGACGTGGACGGACGTCAGGCGGCTGTCGGACCAGTTGACGTAGACCTCGGTCCTGACCACCCACTTGGTGTCAGTGGTCCCGCCGTAGCCGATGCACGCGCTCTGGCAGGCCTCGAAGGCGTCGGCCTGGCCGCCGCTCCACAGCAGGTACTTGCCGGACTGGAAGTCCTGGCGGACGCCGTTGTTGTCGTCGACGTTGCCGCCGACGTGTCCGGCGTTGTACTCGTCGCTGGTGGGGTAGCCGTACGTCCCCGTCTCGTAGCCGTACTGGCCCCACCACCAGCCGATGTTGCCGTGCACCGCGTGCGCCCCGGTGTTGGGCGACCAGTAGACCGTGGCGTTCTGGAACTGCTGGCGGACGCCGATCCCGTCGGGGTTGCGCAGCTCGTCGGTGAGCGGGTAGCCCATGTAGCCGCCCTCCCAGCCGTGTTGGGCCCACTCCTGGCCGACGAGCCCCCACACGGCGTGCGCCCCGGTGCCGGGGCTCCAGTAGATCGAGCCGTTGTCGAAGACCTGACGGCGGCCCACTCCGTCGGGCAGGCCGAGTTCGTCGCTGGTGGGGCAGCCGAGGGCCTGCCGCACGCCGGGCGTCTGGGTGTACTCGGTCCAGATGGCGCCGTCCACCGAGTGGGAGCCGCAGAAGACTTCCGCGGCCGCTGGGCCGGCCTGGACGCCCACCAGCAGGGAGGCGCCGGCCGCGCAGGCGGCGAGGGAGGCGAGGAACCGGGAAGCTGCTCGTCCGTTCATGACCAGCAGTATCGGGGAGAGCGGCCGGTGCGGGCTGCACGATAAAGAGCCAAAGTTCGCGTACCACCGGTGCAGTCGCCGCCGCGGACCGGCCACGGCGGCAACTGGTCCAGAAATGCCTGCCCCCGATCACGGCACCGCAGGTCGGAACCCGGCGCCGATCTCGGCCGCAACGACCGGCGTTGCCTCGCGGGCAGCCATCATGGTGGCCATCATCCGCTTGCTCGTGATCCAGTCCGTGTCACCGGAGGCGACCGCGTGCTGCACCGCGGCGAGAACGGCTTCGTCGACCTCGATCGGCCGAGTCAGGTTTGCCCGCATGAAGTACTTGAAGTGCGCGGGCAGTTGGTCCGGCCGGGTTCTGGTCCTGGCCCGCAGTGAGATGAGCGGAAGGAACCACTGCTCGAAGCCGTCCTTGAGCGCCTGGGTGGCTCGGTGCGCCTCGTACAGCGGCTGCAGGCTTGCCACGTGACCGTACGGGACGTGGCCGTGCAGGGCGTACTGGAGCCGGGTGCCGCCGTGCTTGCGGAAGTGCTGGCCGTGGGCGGCGATGTGGTTGGCCGCATTCTGAGTGATCGTCATGACGGCCACGTCCGCCTCCTGCTCCCGGGCTGCGGCGAGGACGGTGACATGGATACCGACGCGCGGGTCGAGGACGAGGCGGTCGAGGCCGAGAGGCGAGAGGTCGATGCCGTGGTCCCGGGTTCGGGAGAGGATCAGGCGCCGGGCGACGTTGGCAGCGTTGTGCTGGAGGTGCTTGGGCTGCTGGCGGTGGCTGGCGTGGATGTCCGAGCGATCGAGGACGGGGCGGTCCTTCGCGAGTTCGGCGACGAGGTGGAGGCCGGTGCGTTCCCGGGTGTCGGTGCTGCCGCAGGCGTTGCAGGGGTGGCAGCCGGTGCCGGTCATGTGGCCGCAGGTCCGGCAGGTGGGGACGGTCTCGCGGCTGATGGTGAGGGTGCCGGCGCGGAGGTTGTTCTCGATCATCTCCAGCGCGACGCCGGCAACCTCGGCGCCGATTTCGGTCATGATGCCGCCCACCGGGGACTGCCCGGGCGGGTACTTGGCGGCTATCAGATCGGCCTCGAATCGCTGGCGGGGGATCGTCGGGCCGTCGGCCTCACGGTGGCGGAGGTCTCCGGCGAGGGTGATGGTGTTCCACAGGTGGGGTGCGGGCGGCAAGCCGAGGATGGCGTTGAGGGCGGCGGCAAGGCGGATGCCCACCGCCTTTCCGGGGCGGGTGTCGAAGGTGAAGGGGCCGTTCTGGACGGGCCCGTTGAGGAACAGGTGTCGCACGGGCTCCTCCTAGATCGGCGGGGTGGTTCCCGTCCGGGAAAACCGGCCGTCGTACAACTCGTAGTGGAGGATCCCGGTGTTGGGCATCTTGCCCTTCCGTTCCTCGGCGAGGATCTCTGGCAGGGTGCAGGTTTCGAGCAGGGCTCAGAACGCCACTGCGGCGGTCTGGTGGGTGAAGGCCACGACGACGCGGGACTCCTGTAGTTCGGTCTGGGCGAGGGCGGGAGATGGCGTGCGCGGCAGCTCCGTTGTAGGGGCGGGGGTCCTGGTAGAAACCGTTGCACTTGTCGGCGTTCTCAACGGACTCGGCGTGCCGGATGACGAGCAGAGTCGTGGTGCTGCGAGTCCTATCCGGCAAGGTTGGCGACGTAGGAGCCACTGACGGTCCAGGGGGTGAGTTCGATGCCGAAGCCGCTCTGTTCGCCGTCCTGAGTGTGGACGAGCTTGCCGGACAGGTGCACGGTGTCTCCGGAGCGGAAGGCGCCGGTGTAGGCGCCGAGGTACGAGCGCATGTGGGTGATCCGGCGGGCAAAGGAATCGGCCTCGTCGATGGTCGAGCTGAGGATGGTCTTGACCTTGATCCCGTAGACGGCCGGGGTGGTGAGCCCCTCGGCGTGGTCGGTGATCTCGGCCAGGAGAGAGATCTCGCCGATCTCCTTGGCGGAGATCCGGGCGAAGGTCCTGTCGCGGTCGGAGCGGATGGGTTCGCAGTTGATGTGTGCGCTGGCATCTGCGGTCAGCCCCTGGAGCTTGCGGCGCTCCTGCTTGATGAGGGCGTCGAAGGAACTGCCCTCCATGTACTTGGCCCGGCGGATGTACAGCCGAGTGAGGTCGTCCCCGTCGTACGGCCGGATGAGGTCCGTCTGCTGGAACAACCCCTGCGCGGCCTCGTAGCCCTCCGGTCCGTAGCAGACGAGGTCGATGTCGGAGCGCTCGTTGAAGCAGCCGACGAGGAAGGAGCCGGTGACGCCGATCAGACCCTGGGCGTCGTTCGCGGTGATCCACTCGGTGATCGCCAGGAGGTCCTTGCCGGCCGGGTTGTCGGCGACCGCGCCGGAGTCCTCGTGGATGGCGGCGAGGGCCTGGCGGCAGGAGTAGTGGACGGCCACGTCCTCGCGCGGAATGCCGGTGATGACGCAGCCGAGGGTGTCGGAGTAGACGTAGCACTCCGGCCTGCCGGCCAGGATGCCGAAGGACTTCGAAACGACACTGTTCTGCCGGTAGGTTCGGCCGAACAGTCGGCGGTCGCCCTTCTCGTCCGGGTGGTACTTGACGTAGCCCAGGTAGTGGCTGCCGGGGTGGCTGTCGCCGATGACCTTGAAGACGACGCCGTGATGGTCCATCAGGTAGTCGCGATCGCGGACGGTGGGGACAGGCCTACCGGTGTTCGGCGGTGAACCGTTCCAGAGTGGGGAAGGCACCGGTGTCGATCGTGTCGGACGACTCATACTGATCAAGTCCCATCGTGAAGAGGGTGCGCCGGTACTGCCACTTGATGTGCTTGTCGCACCGTGCGGGATCGGTCGGCCGCATGAGGGCGAGGAAGAAGAAGCACTTCACGAGCAGGAAGTCACCCAGGTGCTCGCTCACCCGCTGCCCGATCAAGGACGCGGTGGTCTCGTCGAGCGCTGCGATGTAGGCGACGCGCTGCTCCGGCGTGACCGCGTAGCCCTTGCCGCCGCCCTTGAAGGCCACGATGTCGAGCGCGGGATAGACGTCGTAGCCGAGCGGGACCGGTCCGTGGTGCTGCCAGTCGATGACCCCGGCCTGAAGGACGTTGGGCAGGCCGTAGTCCAGGTGCCCGTGCACCATCGGGAGCCGAGCCAACCGGTCGAGGCCGTGCTTGACCGCCTCATGGACGCGCGGGGTGTCGAAGTCCGGGTTCTCCTCGAAGACCTCGGCTGCGAAAGCCGCCTTCCCGAACCACGGCGTGGCGGGGAGGGGATGCCTCGCCTGGGCCTGCAGGAGCTTCGACGCGACGGCAGCCGCCGTACTGATGACCTGGCAGCTGACCTGACCGTCCCGCCCGGCGTCGGCCAGCGCCTCCTCGTGCAGCGAGGTGTCGCCGATGGAGCGC
Organism: Kitasatospora sp. CB02891; assembly: GCF_002803145.1. Classification (NCBI taxonomy): domain Bacteria; kingdom Bacillati; phylum Actinomycetota; class Actinomycetes; order Kitasatosporales; family Streptomycetaceae; genus Kitasatospora; species Kitasatospora sp. CB02891. The sequence continues at coordinate 148,879 of NZ_NNBO01000006.1, forward strand.
TCGACGACGAAGTAGCGCCCGTCCTCCGAGCCGCTGTCGACAATCTCCGGCACCGGGTAGCCGAGGCCGGCGGCCAGCTGCTGGAACTCGCTCTCCGCCCGCAGGTCCTCGCCACCGGTCCGCTTGTAGAGCAGGCCGTCGGCCGCCCTCCACACCGCGCCTTCGGTGGCGGTTCTGTTCTTCACGAACTCCCAGTCACTCATTCGTCCGCCCTTTCGTAGTATCGAAGTTGGCCCGGGGCAGATACGACCGTTCCGGGCGGTTGCGCGGGATTGAGCCGCTCACCCGCCCAGCTCGTCCGTCGCGCGGTACTCACCGACCGATCGGCCCGCGCGTCCGCCGACCAGGGCTCCGGCTTCAGGCGCGCGCAACACCCGCGCCACGCTGCCGGGACCACGGCCGGTCCGGATGACCGAGACCCCCCCGCCGGGCCCGGCAAAGGCGGGCAGGCGGGCTGGCAGGGACTCAGTCACGTTGGTGCCGCCCGTCTCGTCGCTCCGCGATGGCTACTTTCCGTGCTTCAATCGTGGCTGTTTGACGCCGCCCGGGGAAGCAGCGGCAACACAACAAACGAACTGCTCAGAGGTGACCGATGGTCAGCCCTTCGAAAATTGATCCTTCTGCCTCGCCCGCGGCCTTCTACGGGTTCGAGCTACGCCGGCTGAGGGAGAAGGCCAACCTCTCGCAGCAAACCCTCGGAGAGCGTGTGTTCGTCTCCGGGGCCTACATCGGCCAGCTGGAGAACGCAGCACGACGTCCACAACTGGACTTGTCGCGCCTGCTCGACAGAGAACTCGCCACCGACGGCCACCTTGAGCGCCTTCATCCACTGCTCCGGCACCCACGGATGGCCGACTACTTCGTGGAGGTGGTGGAGCACGAGGCCCGGGCTCGAACCATCTCGGAGTACGCCGCGCTCGTGGTTCCTGGGCTTGTTCAGACGCGAGACTACGCAGAAGCAATCTTTCTTGGAGCCCAACCTCTCCTGACCGAGGCCGAGTTGGCGGATCGCGTCGCCGCCCGGCTGGGACGTCAGGGAATCGTCGAGGATCCAACTGGTCCCGTGTTGTGGATGGTTCTCGACGAGGCCGTACTCCACAGAGTGGTCAGTAGCAGACAGGTCATGGCCGAGCAACTCCGGCACATCGTTCGGCTGATCACCGAACGGCAAATCATCGTCCAGGTAGTGCAGTTCGACGCGGGTGCACACGCGATGCTCGAAGGCATGATCAGCCTGATGACCTTCGAAGATGCGCCGCCCTTGGTGTATGCGGAAGGCCCGCACATCGGCCAACTGATCGATGAAACGGCGCTGGTCGCAAAATGTCGCCAGTCCTACGATCTGGTACGGGCCGCCGCGCTGTCACCGGAGGCGTCCCTCGCCCGAATCAAGTCGGCCGTGGAGGAACACGAACATGCAAGCGATCCCCAATGAGCTCGCCTCGCCGCGACGGTGGCGAAAGAGCAGCCACTCCGGCGGCAACGCCGGTTCGTGCGTCGAAGTGGATGACGCCAACTTCGGCCACGTCCGGGACTCCAAGGACCCGAACGGGACCGTCTTGAAGTTCGCTCCGGCGGCTTGGGCAACCTTCGTGTCCGCTGTCGCTGGCGGAGAGTTCGGCGCCGTCTGACAGGCGACCGGCAGAAGGCCCCGCCGCCCCTCTTCCCGGGGTGGCGGGGCCTCGCCCAGGTACGGCCGGGCGGCCGCTACGCGGTGCGGGCGATCTCCTCGCGGGTGACCGGGTGCGCGAACGGCAACCCCTCGACGTAGCGGGCGAGTTCGTCGGCCGCGGCGGCGGCCATCCGGTGGAGTTCGCCGCCCAGGGAGCCCGCGATGTGGGGGGTGAGGAGGACGTTGGGCAGGTCGTAGAGCGGGGAGTCGGCGGGGAGCGTCTCGGGGACGGTGACGTCGAGCACGGCGTGGATGCGGCCGGTGACCAGCTCGGCGGTGAGGGCGTCCTGGTCGATCAGGGAGCCGCGGGAGGTGTTGATCAGGGTCGCGCCGTCCGGCAGCAGGGCGATCCGGCGGGCGTCCACCAGGTGCCTGGTCTCCGGCAGTTCGGGCGCGTGCACGCTCAACACGTCGGAGCGGGTGCACAGTTCGTCCATCGAGACCAACTCCGCGCCCATCGCGTCGGCCTGATCGGCCGTCACGTAGGGGTCGTGGAGCAGGAGTTCGAAATCGTACGGGGCGAGCAGCTCCAGGACCCGGCGTCCGATCCGGGAGGCGCCGACGATGCCGACGGTGCGCCGGTAGTTGCCGACCTCCGCGTACCCGGCCTGCCAGTCGTGCGGGGCCCGCCGGGCGCGGTAGTCGGCGGCCAGCCGGAGCACCGGCTTGTTGCTGAACAGCACGGCGGCGACGGTGAATTCGGCGACCGGCAGGGCGTTCGCGTACGCGGCGGAGGTGATGCCGAGGCCGCGGTCCCAGCAGGCGTCGGTGATGTGGTGCTTGACCGAGCCGGCCGCGTGCAGGACGGCGCGGAGCTCGGGCGCGGCGGCCAGGACGGCGTCCGTGAGCGGGGGGCAGCCCCAGCTGCTGATGATCACCTCGGCGGAGGCGAGTGCGGCCGCGCCCTCCGGGGAGGAGAAGTCGTCGATGACCAACTCCGGGTCGAGATCGGCGAGTTCGGCCATCCGGGCCATGGTGTCGGCGGAGATCAGCCGGGCGGCGAGGTCGCGGTGCATGGCGAGCAGGGCGCGCGGGCGGGTCCGGACAGTGGCGGCGGAGGGCGATGCCTCGACGGGCGCGGAGTTGGGCATGGCGGGGCTCCCCAGAAGGCGCAGTGGAAACGGAGGTGGTTACTTGACGCTGCCGGCGGTCATTCCGGCCTTCCAGTGGCGCTGGAGCAGCACGAAGGCGATGACCAGCGGCAGGATGGCGAGCAGCGAGCCGGTGACCACCAGCGGGTAGTACTCGGGGAAGGCGTGGGTCTGGGCGTTCCAGGTGTACAGGCCGAGGCTGACCGGGAAGAGCCGGTTGTCGGAGAGCATCACCAGCGGCAGGAAGAAGTTGTTCCAGATGGCGGTGAACTGGAACAGGAAGATGGTGACGAAACCGGGCATGACCATCTTCAGGCCGATCGACCAGAAGATCCGCAGTTCGCTCGCGCCGTCCATCCGGGCGGCCTCCAGCGTCTCGCCGGGCAGGTAGCCGGCGCAGAACACCCGGGCCAGGTACACCCCGAACGGGTTGACCAGCGAGGGCAGCAGCACCGCCCAGTAGGTGTTCACGATGTGCAGCTGGGAGGCCAGCAGGTACATCGGCAGGGCGAGCGCGGTGGTGGGCACCAGCACGCCGAGCAGCACCACCCCGAACAGCTTCTCCTTGCCGGGGAAGCCGTAGACGTGGAACGCGTAGCCGGCGCCGACGCAGATCAGCGCGCACAGCAGGGCCCCGATCCCGGCGTACAGCAGGGAGTTGAGGTACCAGCGGAAGTAGATGCCGTCGCCGGTGGTGGCCAGTTCGTGCAGGTTCTGGCCGAGGTGGAAGTTGCCCGCGCCGAGCGAGCGGCCGCCGATCAGGTCGGCGGTGTTCTTCGCGGAGGCGGTGAGCAGCCAGCCGAGCGGCAGCAGGGTGTACAGGGTGGCCAGCACCAGCGCCCCGTTGACGGCGGTCTTCGACAGCGTCCAGGGGCGGCGGCGCGGCGGCGCGGCGGTGTCCGCGGCGGGGCGGACGGGGGTGAGGGTGCTGCTCATCGGGCGGTCTCCGTCCGGTGCTCGGTCGGCTTCGGGGTCCGCTTCCCGGCCCGCTTCTCGTCGCGGCCGCGGGTGAAGCGGGTGACCACGAAGGACAGCGCGGCGGCGACCAGGGCGAGGATCACCGAGGACGCGGCGGCCAGGCCGTAGTCGTTTCGTTCGAACGCGGCGGAGTAGGCGTACATGTTGGGGGTCCAGGTGGAGACCACGCCGGGGGCGACGTCGTGCAGGATCACCGGCTCGGTGAACAGCTGGAGCGAGCCGATCACGGTGAACAGTCCGACCATCACCACGGAGGCGCGGATCAGCGGGATCTTCACGCTGAACGCGGTGCGCAGCGGCCCGGCGCCGTCGACCACGGCGGCTTCCAGCACCTCGCGCGGGATGGCCTGCAGCGCGGCGTAGAAGATCACCATGTTGTAGCCGGTCCACTCCCAGACCGCGATGTTGACGATCGCGGGCAGCGGGTGGCCGAACACGTCGACCTGGGCGCCGGCCGAGTTGAGCGCGTCGACCACGGGGCTGATGCCGGGGGTGTACAGGTAGGTCCACACCAGGGCGGCGATGATGCCGGGCACGGCGTGCGGCAGGAACAGCGCGAGCTGGAAGAACCGCTTGGCGCGGGCCAGCGCGGAGTCCAGCAGCAGCGCGACGGCCAGCGACAGGCCGAGCATCAGCGGGATGTACAGCAGGCAGTACTGGGCGGTGTTCCAGAAGCCGTCGCGGAACGCGGCGTCGCCGAGCGCCCGGGTGTAGTTGCCGAGGCCGGTGAACACCTGGGTGGTGGCGCCGCCGAAGCCGAGGCCGGAGCGGCGCTCGCTGAACAGGCTGAGGTAGACCGCGTAGCCGATCGGGATCAGCGTGCACGCGGTGAACAGCACCAGGAACGGGGCGAGCAGCACGACCGGGGCGCCGAACGGGGCCCGACGCCTGCGCGGGACCCCCGTTCCGGCGGAACCGCCCCGGGCGGCGGCGGGGGCGCCGCCGCCCGGGACGGACGTGGTGCCGGACATCAGCCGGCCACCTTCAGACCGCGGTTCTTCAGCTCGGCGAGGGTGGCCTGCTGGGCGGTGTCGACGGCGGACGGCACGGTGGCGCCCTGGCCGAGCTTGCCGAAGGCGTCCTTCATCGAGGTGTTGGTGGCGCCCATCGACGGGCCCCAGGACCAGTTCGGCTTGATGGACTTGGCGGCGTCCTGGTAGATCGCGTAGATGTCCTGGCCGCCGTAGAAGTCGGTCTTGAACGCGGCCTTGGCGACCGGGATCAGCTCCGGGTCGGCCGGGTAGGCGGAGGAGGCGCCGGAGGCGATGCGGGCCTGGATGCCCTCGGGGGTGGTGGTCGCCCAGGTGGCGAACTCGACCGCGGCCTTGGCCTTCTTGCTGTCCTTGGAGACCGCGAAGGTGGTGCCGCCGAGCATGCCGGACGCCGGCTGGCCGTCCCAGCTCGGCATCGGGGCGACCGCCCACTTGCCGTTGGCGGCCGGGTCGGTGCCGAGGGTGGACTTCAGCACGCCGCCGCCCCACGCGGCGCCCAGGTACGCGGCGGTCTCGCCCTTCTGCAGCGAGGCGGTCCACTGCTGGCTGAACGAGGGCTGCACGCGGACCAGGTCGTCGGCGATCAGGCCCTGCCAGTAGTCGGCGACCTTCTTGGTCTCGGCGCCGCCCATGTCGACCTTCCAGCTGTCGCCGCTGGTGCCGAACCACTTGGCGCCGGCCTGCCAGGCCATCGCCTCGAAGGTGCTCGGGTCGTCCGGGAAGAAGGTGGCGATCCGGGTGTTGGCGTCGGCGGCCTTCAGCTTCGCCGCGGCGTCCTTGAACTCGTCCCAGGTCTTCGGGACGGCCACCCCGGCCTTCTCGAACAGGTCCTTGCGGTAGTACAGGGCCTGCGGGGAGGCGTCCAGCGGCAGCGCCCAGGTGGAGCCGCCCAGCGTGGTCAGCTCCATCGACTGGGGCAGGTACTTGCCCTTCAGGTCGGCGGAGACCAGCTTGCTGATGTCCTGCACCGCGCCCTGGCTGACGAAGTCCGGCAGCTGCGGGTACTCGACGTTGAACACGTCGGGGGCGTTGCCGGCCTTCACCGCGTTGGAGATCTTGGCGTAGCCGCCGGCGTTGCCGGACGGGATCTCCTCGAAGGTGATCTGGATGTTCGGGTGGGAGGCGTTGAACGCCTGCACCACGTCCTTGGTGCCCTTGGCCCAGCCCCAGAAGGTGAGCGCGACCGGCTTGCCGTCGCTGCCCGCGTCGGAGCCCGACGCCGACTTGTCGCCGTCGCTGCCGCACGCGGCGAGCAGGGTCACGCCCAGAACGGTGGCGGTGGCGGCGGCGGCGAGACGAAGGGCTCTGCGGCGGTGGAGAGCGGGAGAGGACATGGCACGGCTCCTGTGGGGGTCCTGGAAACGCCGGGTAGGTACCCGATCACCCGATTTGAGCAGGTCGGGACGGGTTGATCGCTATCTTGGGACGGCCCCCGATCAGACGTCAAGGGATCGGGATCAAATGATCTCCGTTGATCAATCGCGTTTGGCCTGTTGAGCGCCGTTCACCTTGAGTTTTCGGCGTTTTTCGAGAGGTCACAATCGGATCAAGGAGATCATTCGATCAGCGATCCTTGACGGCACGATCGCCTCTTCCTAGGGTCGGCCGGACAGCCCCCGCGCCCACCCCGCGCCCACAGGAACCGAGGCCGCCGCCATGCCGCACCCGCTCCCCCTTCCGCCGGAAGACCGCGCGCTCAGCCCGCACACCGGCTGGACCCGGGCCCACTGGGAAGCTGCCGCCGACCACCTGCTGGCCGCCCTCCGCCCCTACGCCGGGCCTGCCAACGCCCTGATCAACCTCCCCGGCACCCGCCCCAGCTGGTCCGGCCCCCGCTCGGACGGCCTGGAGGGCTACGCCCGCACCTTCCTGCTCGCCGCGATCCGGGTGGCCGGCGCCGACGGCGACGACCCCACCGGCCTGCTGGAGCGCTACGCCGAGGGCCTCGCCGCCGGCACCCGCACCCCCACCGCCGAACGCGACCTCTCCGACGGCGACCTCACCTCCTGGGGCGTCATCACCGACCGCGGCCAGCCCATGGTGGAGGCCGCCTCCGTCGCCATCGGCCTGCGCCTGACCCGCCGCTGGCTCTGGGACCGCCTCGACCCCGCCGTCCAGGAACGCGCCGGCGCCTGGCTCGCCCAGGCCCTCCACCGCCGGCCGGTGGACAACAACTGGTGGCTCTTCCCGTTCACCGTCGGCGGCTTCCTCGCCGAGGTCGGCATCGACACCGACGCCGCGAACGCCGCCGTCGACCGCGGCCTGGAACGCATCGACCGCTGGTACCTCGGCGACGGCTGGTACACCGACGGCCGCCCCCGCGCCATCGACCACTACAACGGCTGGGCGCTGCACCTCTACCCCGCCCTGCACGCCCACCTCGCCGCCGACCCGGCCCTCACCGCCCGCTACGGGAGCCGGCTGCACTCCTACCTCGCCGACTACTCACGGCTGTTCGACCACAACGGCGCGCCCGTCCACCAGGGACGCTCGCTCAGCTACCGGTTCGCCGCCGCCGCCCCGCTGTGGGCCGGCGCCCTGCTCGGCACCACCCCGCTCGACCCCGGCGCCACCCGCCGACTCGCCTCCGGCGCGCTGCGCTACTTCCTCGACCGCGACGCCCTCGACGAACACGGACTGCTCACCCTCGGCTGGCACGGCCCCTACCCGCCGATCGTCCAGCCCTACTCGGGCCCCGCCTCCCCCTACTGGGCCTCCGGCGGCTTCCTCGGCCTCCTCCTGCCGCCCGACCACCCCGTGTGGACCGCTCCCGAGGCCCCCTCCCCCGCCGAGACCGCCGACGCCGTCACCCCGCTGCCCGCCCCCGGCTGGCTGATCCAGTCCACCGCCGCCGACGGCCTGGTCCGCCTGCACAACCACGGCAGCGACGACCAGCCCGCGGACGCCCCCGTCCCCGACAACCCGCTCTACTCCCGCCTCGCCCACTCCACCCGCACCGGCCCCAGCACCGCCGCCGGCGACAACCACTTCGCGCTGCTCCTCGACGGCGAACCCACCGAACGCGGGCCCATCACCCCCCTCGGCGCGGGCCTCCTGGACGCCTGCGGCTGGGCCGCGTCCGCGCACCGGCCCCGCCACCAGGGAGCCGAACTGCCCGGCGTCACCGTCACCTCACTCACCCTCGCCCACGGCCCCGACGAAGTCCGGGTCCACGTCGTGCGCGGCGCGGCCCCCGGCGCGACCGTCCGCGAGGGCGGCTGGGCGGTCACCGGCGCCGCACCCGCCGTCTCCACCAACGGAGTCCACGCCGCCATCACGGGCGACGACCACCTCCGCACCGAACTCCGCGCCCTCCGCGGCTGGACCACGGCCGCCACCACCCCCGCCCCCGACGGCACCGCGTTCGGCGCCACCGCCACGGTTCCGCACCTGCACGGCACGGTCGACTCCACCACCGCGGTCTTCGCGAGCGCCGCCCGCCTCACGGCTGCCGCCGGCCCGCTTGCCCCGCTCACCGCCCTGGGCCTCGCCGTCGCCGACGAGTCCCTCACCGTCACCTGGCCGGACGGGACCACCACCACCTGCGCGCTCCCCCCGGCCGCCTGACTCCTCGTCGACGCCCGCCCTCCTGTTCGGCCACGGGTGGGCGGGTGGGCACCTACAGCAAGGACCTGACGTGCCTCTCGCCTTCTCCGCCCTCGGCCTCCCCGGCCACCCCCTGGACGCCATCCTCGCCCTCGCCGCCGAGCACGGCTACCAGGGCCTCGAACTCCGCGCCGCGCCGAGCGAGCCCGTCCACACCGGCCTGACCTCCGCCGAACGCCGCGCCACCGCCCGCCGGTTCGCCGCCGCCGCCATCACCCCCCTCACCGTCGCCTCGTACATCGGCATCGCCGAGCCCGGCCCGGACGCCCCCGTCCTCGCCGACCTGCGCGCCCACCTCCACCTGGCCGCCGACCTGGGCGCCCCGTACGTCCGGGTCTTCCCCCGCGGCGGCTCCGACGTCCTTGAGGGCACCCGCACCGCCGCCCGCCGACTTCTCCGACTCGCCGACACCGCCGCCGATCTGGGCGTCACCGTCCTGGTCGAGACCCACGACTCCCACCGCTCCGGAGCCGCCCTCGCCGCCCTCCTCGCCGCCACCCCGCACCCGTCCGTCGGCGCCCTCTGGGACGTCCTGCACACCTGGCTGTCCGGCGAGACCCCGGCCGAGACCTACCACCACCTCGCCCCCCGCCTCGCCTACACCCAGGTCAAGGACGTCGCCTCCCCCACCGACCTCACCCCCCTCCCCCTCGGCACCGGCACCCTCCCCCTCCCCACCTGCCTCGCCCAACTCCCCACCCCCACCTGGATCTCCTGGGAGTACGAGGCCCCCTGGCACCCCACCGCAGCCCCCCTCGCCCCCCAACTGGCCGCCGGCCACGCCTACCTGACGGCCCTTCTGGCGCGCTGACATCCAGTTGCACGGGTTCGTGGCGCGGGGACCGGTCGTCGGCTGAGGGGGTGTCAGTCGGTGGCGGGGCGGTCGTCCAGGTGGGCGGCGTACTCGGTTGCGCGTACTTCGGCGATGCGTTCGTGGCGGGCCAGGCGGTCGGTCCAGGAGGCGTCGATGCCGAAGGCGGTGTTCGCGAATCCGAGGCGGCCGATGGCCTCCGGCACGGACGGGTCGCCGGGGGCCAGGAGTTGGACCGGGTCGCCGATGGCGAGCATCTGCGGGGGGACGAAGTACTCGTCGGGGAGCACGGTGCGGGCGTGGACGAGCGCGGCGACGGCGACCACCGAACCGGCGCCGACCCGGGCCTCCTGCAGCACACTGGCGGAGGTGGCCAGGTAGCAGCAGCGCTGCACGGTGCAGCCCAGCAGGGTGGCGTGCGGGCCGACGAACACGTGGTCGGCGAGCCGGACGGGCTGGTCGGCGGCGACGGCGGAGGCCCGCAGGACGGCGTTCTCGGACACCACCGTCGCCTCCCCGATCTCGATGTACGAGCCCTCCGCGTCGAGCACCGCGCCGAACATCACCCGGGCACGGGGGCCGATTCGCACGTCGCCGACGAGTGCGGCGGTCGGCGCGACGTATGCGGTGGGGTGCACCTGCGGAGCTGCGCCGCGGTGCCTGATCCGGATTCCCTGCGAGTTCGTGGTCACGGGCCGGATCATCGAGGAGTGCGGCGCGCCCCCGCTGGCGGATATCGGACATGGCGTTCTCAGCTCCGGCCGCCCGGCAGTTGGGCGCGCAGGGCGGCGGTGCCGGTCTCGTCGAGCCAGGCCGAGAAGGTGCGCAGGCCGGGGTGGAGGACGCGCAGGGCGTCGATGTCGGTGTGCCAGCGGTGGCCGGCGGCCCACTGGCGGCGGACTTCGGCGAAGCTCGGGTGGAGCGCGGCGGCCTCGTCGTGGGTGAGCTGTCGGTAGCGGACGGCGATTCCGGTGGCGGCGCTGATCGCCGCGGCGGCCTCGACCGGGGTCAGGGCGTCGCCGGCCAGTTCCAGGGTGCGTCCGGCGAAGCGGTCGGGCTGTTCGAAGGCGAGGGCCGCGAACTCGGCGATGTCCTCCAGCGCGATGATCTGGACGGGGTCGTTCGGGCTGAACAGGTGCCGGTGGACGCCGTCGACGATGCCGTCGAGGCCGAGGCCGTTCGACCCGAGGTAGTTGGTCATGAAACGCACCGGGCGCAGCACGGTGACGAGCGGGATCCGCCGGTGCAGGTACTCCTCGATGCGCCGCTTCCCGGGCGCCGCGAACGCCGCGCCGGTGGTCGGGGCGACGCCGGTGAACACCGCCTGGCGGATTCCGACGGCGGCCGCCGCGTCGGTCAGGTCGCGGCCGCGGCTGAACTCCAGTTCGTCGTCGAGGCCTTGCGGGCCGTAGGCCACGGGCGGCACGGCGAACAGGGCGGTGGCGCCGACCAGTGCCGGTTCGAGGCCCGCCGGGTGGTCGAAGTCGGCGCGGACCAGTTCGGCTCCGGCGTCCGCGAGGGCCACGGCGGCGGGCGCGGCGGTGTCCCGCACCAGTGCGCGGACCGGGTGGCCGGCGGCCAGCAGGCGGCGTGCGGTCGCGCCGCCCTGCTTGCCGGTGGCGCCGGTCACGGCGATGACGCCCCGGGTGGGTCCGTTGGTCATGTCGTCCTCCCTCTTCCCCGGGCCCGGTCGGGAACCGGTCGTCGACTCGGGGATCTGGGATACTTCAACCCGGTCGGCTCCCGGGGGACAAGGGGTTTCGTGACATGACGACAGTGGTCGACGGCGGCGACCGGGCCGATGCCCGCCGCAATCGGGCGAAGGTGCTGGCCGCCGCCGGGGAGGCGTTCGCCGAGCACGGACTCGACGTCCCGCTGGGCGACATCGCGCGCCGGGCCGGTGTCGGCGCCGGCACCGTGTACCGGCATTTCCCCAGCAAGCAGGCCCTCCTCGAAGCGGTGCACGCGCAGCACCTGAACGACCTGATCGCCTCCGGCGAGCGGCGGACGGCCCGATTCGCGCCCACTGAGGCGTTCTTCGGGTTCCTCCTGGAGGTGGTCGAGACGTCCCGGCGGCGCGGACCGGTCTGCGACCTGGTGACCGCCGACCCGAGTTGGCCGCGCCCGGTGCTGACGGCGGCGGTGCAGCGGTTCCGCCAAGTCCTGACGGCCCTGCTCCACGCGGCGCAGCGGGCCGGCGGGGTCCGCCCCGACCTCGGCCCCGAGGACGTCGCCTCGTTCGCCGTGGGGTGCACCTCGATGCTCACCGCGCGCCGCGACCCTCAGGCTGGCCTCCAGCTCGTCCGGCTCGCCCTGGACGGGCTGCGGCCCTCCACTTCCGTCACGGAACAACCACCCTTTCGTGACGCGCTCGGCGGCCGCCGGACGCTCGCCGCCGCCTGCGAGGAGTGCGGGGCCGCACTCTCGCCCCGACCCACCGGCCGCCCGGTGCGCTACTGCGGACCCACCTGCCGCCAGCGGGCCCACCGCCGCCGCCCGGCCTCCGGTCCCCCTCCGTCCGATGTCCCGCCCGCCTGCCGCAGCGCCGAGGTCCCGGCCTAGGCTCCCACCGTGACCAAGGAATTGAAGTGCACCCACTGCGGGAGTTCCGGTCTCGACCAGGGCTTCGTCGAGGACCGCGGTGAGGGCAGCCGGGGCGATGCCCGCTGGATCGCGGGCCCGCTGGAGCGTGGCCTGTTCGGCGGGGCCAGGCGCTTCGGCCGACCCCACTTCCAGATCGACGCCTTCCGCTGCCCGCAGTGCGGCCACCTGGAACTGTTCGCCCGTCAGCAGCTCAGCTAGAACCGGCCCGGCTCGCCCGGCGCCCGCCGGAGGGAGTCCGCACCCCCGCACCTCCCGATCCGGCGCAGCACCGGGTCGGTCTGCTGCACCGGGTGGGCGTGGAGCTCTTCGGCGGTGGTGAGCGGGCCCCGAACGGTCTTCCCTACCGCGACGCAGTCCCGGCCGGATGGCCGATCTCGGCCAGGTCCCCGGCGAGGTCGGCCAGGGTGAGCTCGGAGTTGAGGGCGGCCACCAGGTCCTCCGTCAGCGGCTCGCCGGCGAAGACCGCGCGGACGGCCGCCAGGTCGATCCCGGCCTCCAGGTACTCCTCGGCGTGCGCGTGGTACGCCTCCGGCCGGCGGTCCGTCAGCAGCGCGAACAGGGCGTCCGCACCGTCGGGGTCGGGTCCGGCGGGAAAGTCGATCGCGCCGTGCCGCCAGACCGGGTCGGCGGTCTCGCGCCACAGGCAGGCCGTCACCACGGGGGTGCCGTTCTCGTCGCTGAACGCCGGCTCGGCGACCTGCGCGGCGAACGCGGCGGGCACGTCGTCCAGTACGCCGGGCCACACCTGGTCGTCGTGGCCGTACGGGCTCATCGCCGCCTCGTGGGCGAACCCGCGTACGTACGCGCCGGCGGGTTCGAACACGATCGCGTACTCGTCGCCGCTGCCGTTCCGCATCGAGGCCAGGTGCCGGCCGGCCGCCGCGTCCCACCGGCTGTCGTAGCCGAAGTACCGGTCCTCCCAGGCGGGGCGCAGGATCGCGTCCAGCACTGCCAGGGTCCGGCAGTGGTCCTGGAGTTCGGCGACGGAGGGCAGCGCCGCAGCGACGTGTTCAACGGTCATACCGGCATCCAAGCAGGTCGTACCCACACTCGGCGCCGCGCTCCGCCCCGCGCTCCGCCCCGCCCGGCCGGCCCGAAAACCGGGTGCCCACGGCCGCCGGGACGCAGCACAATGCCGCATGCTGATCGATCACTGGCCCGTGCTGGGCCTGCGACTGAGGACGCCCCGGCTGGAGCTTCGGCTGCCCGGGGACGAGGAACTGGCCGCGCTGGCGGACCTGGCGGCGGGCGGCGTCCACGCCGCGGACCGGATGCCCTTCCTGGTGCCGTGGACGGATCTGCCGCCCGCCGAGCGGGCCCGTTCGGTGGTGCAGCACCACTGGCGGCGGCTCGGCTCGTGGTCGCCGGACGACTGGGCGCTCAACCTCGCCGTGTTCGCGGACGGGCGGGTGGTGGGCCTGCAGACCGTCGCCGCACGGGACTTCGGCGTGCTGCGGCAGGTGGGCACCGGGTCCTGGCTGGGCGCGCCGCACCAGGGGCGGGGCATCGGCACGGAGATGCGCGCGGCCGTCCTGCACCTGGCCTTCGCGGGGCTGGGCGCCGACGAGGCGGTCTCGGACGCGTTCGCGGACAACGCCGCCTCGGCCGCCGTCTCCCGCAAGCACGGCTACCGGCCGGACGGCGTCGAGCAGGTGGTGGTGCGCGGCCGCCGGATGACGTCCCATCGGTTCCGGCTGACCCGCGCCGACTGGGCGGCCTGCCGCACCACCCCCGTCACGATCGACGGCCTCGCGCCCTGCCTCCCCCTCTTCGGCCTACCGGGTCAAGCCCCGCCGTCGCCCCCGCAGGAGGTGCGGACCTTCAGGGCGGGGAGCAGTTCGACGTGGTAGGCGGGTAGGCCGGAGCCGCCGTCGAGGCGGCGGAGCAGGAGTTCGAGGGCGGCGGCGCCGACGGACTTCTTGGGCGGGGCGACGGCGGTGAGCGGGGGTGCGGCGAGGGCGGCGAAGACGTCGTCGTAGGAGATCAGGGCGACGTCCTCGGGGACGCGCAGGCCGCGGGTGCGCAGCAGCGGCGGGAGTTGGATGGCGTCCTGGTCGTTGTGGACGAGGACGGCGCGGACGCCGTCGGCGGTGGCTTCGGCGATCTGCTGGGCGACCCATTCGGGGTCGGGGACGCCGGCGGGGGTGCCGGGGCGGTGCATGTCGATGACGGGGCGGGTGCGCAGACCGAGCAGGTGGACGGCCTCGGCGTAGCCGGTGCGGACCTGGTGGGCCGTCCAGGTGTCGGCGCGGGCGGCGAGCAGCACGGTGTCGTGGCCGAGGGCGGCGAGGTGGCGCAGCGCGAGCAGCACGCCGTGGCGGTGGTCGGAGCCGACGGCGTCGAGTTCGGCGGCGGCGCTGCCGGGGTCGGCCTTGCGTTCCACCAGGACGGCGGGGACGGGCAGTTCGGCGAGCCAGTGGTGGTGGTCGGGGTGGTGCGTCGGGTCGCCGGGCTGCCAGTTGGGGGTGAGCAGCAGGCCGTCGACGCCGGATTCGAGCAGTCGCTCGACCTGGGCGCGGTCATCGCGGGCCTCGTACGCGGCGATGCCGAGGACCAGCCGGGCGCCGGCGGTGGCGGCGGCGGCGCGGGCGCCGGCGATCACTTCGTCGAAGTAGGAGCCGACGGTGGGGACCAGCATGCCGATGACCCGGTCGTGGCGGCCGGGGCGGGCGTTCGGGCCGCTGTCGGGGAGGGAGACGGAGCCGTGCGAGCGGGCGAGTTCGCCGGCGTCGGCGAGGGCGGCGACGTCCCGGCGGACGGTGACCGCGGGGATGCCGAGGCGGGTGGCCAGGTCGACCACCCGGACGGTGCCGAGGTCGCGCACGACCTGCAGGATCCGTGCCCGGCGTTCGTCTGCCGTGACGGTCATGGCGTCCTCTCCTGGTGAGCTCCGCGGGCCCGGTCGGGCCGCGGCGGCAGGTGCGGTGGACCAGCGCCACCCCTGCCGATCAATTTTTATCATTCGATCGCCATTCGATCGAAAGGTCTGAAGTTATTGACTCGATCAGATGGTCAACCTACGGTGCGGAACCGGGCGCCCCATCCCACCCTCCATTCTCGGGAGTCCCAACGATGCTCCTGCACCGTTCCCTTCGGCGTGCCCTGCCGCTGGCCCTGGCCGCCGCCACCCTCCTGACCCCGGCGCTGCCGGCGGGCGCGGCGAGCGCCGCCGCCGGCAGCGCCTGGTACCTGGACTGTTCGGCCGCCGCCGACGGCTCGGGCAGCCAGGCCAGTCCGTGGAACAGCCTCGCCTCCGCCAACGCGCACCTCTTCCAGCCCGGCGACCAGTTGTTGCTCAAGCGCGGCGCGACCTGCACCGGCACCCTGCAGCCGCAGGGCTCCGGAACGGCCGGCGCGCCGATCACCCTGGCGGGCTACGGTACCGGCACCGCCCGCCCGGTGGTGGCCGGCGACCCGGCGAGCAGCCAGAACGCGGCCGTCCGCCTCTACAACGTGGAGCAGTGGGAGATCCGCGACCTGGAGATCACCTTCCGGGACACCGCCGCTGCCAAGCGGGAGCGCAACGGCCTGCTGGTGGAGATCGCCGACCTGCCGAGCGGCGTCGGCACCCACTACCTGGTGGACGACGTGTACGTGCACGACGTCAACGGCGACGCCACCAAGTGGTCCAACGGCATCCAGTTCCGGGTCTCGGGCACCACCACCCCGACCAACTTCGACGACGTCACGGTGCAGAACTCGCAGATCGCGCACGTCGATCGGGAGGGGCTGACCAACCGCTCGACCTGGATGTGCCGGCCGAGCTACGGCACCGGCGACGGCTGCGGCACCACCAACAACTGGCGGGCCAGCACCCGCCTGGTGTTCCGCGGCAACACTGTCCAGGACACCGGCGGCGACGGCATCGTGGTGCGGGCCGCCGACCACGCGCTGGTCGAGCACAACACCGCCTTCGACCTGGCGATGCGCCCGATGGGCTCGAACGCCGGGATCTGGACCATCAACTCCGACTCCACGACGATCCAGTACAACGAGGTGCACCACGTGCGCCGGCTGTCCGACAACAACGACGGCATGGCCTTCGACTCGGACTACGGCAACAACGGGGCGCTGTTCCAGTACAACTACAGCCACGACAACCAGGGCGGCTTCATGCTGTTCTGCGGCGCCTGCGGGGCGGGCTCGTCCTCGACCGGCACGGTGGTGCGCAACAACCTGAGCCGGGCCGACCAGAGCCGCTGGCTGTTCGCCGTCGGTGAGAAGAACGCCCGGATGTACAACAACACCGTGTACCTGCCGGCCGGTTCGACCACCCCGATCATCCAGCAGGGCTCGGGCACCTCGACCACCGCGCTCAGCGGCAACCTCTTCCACAACCTGGGCAGCGGCGGCTACACCGGCTTCGGCACCAGCACCTACAAGCCCGGTGACTTCAGCTGGGACGCCAACGCCTTCTGGGGCGCACACCCGGCCAACGAGCCGACCGACGCCCGGAAGGTGACGGCCGACCCGCAGCTTGCGAACCCGGGCGGCGCCGACCCGGCCGACTACCGGCTGGGCGCCGCCTCCCCGGCCCGGGGCGCGGGCGCCGTCGTCCCCGCCAACGGCGGGCGGGACTACTTCGGCGCCGCGGTGCCGCAGGTGTGCCGCCCCGACATCGGCTTCCAGCAGGCGAGTGCCTTCGACGACGCGACCTGCAGCGCGCCCGACCCCGTCCGCAACGGCGGCTTCGAGGCCGGGACGCTCGCCCCGTGGACGTACTACGGCGGCGTGCAGTTGGACACCGCCAACGCGCACAGCGGCACCGCCGCCGTGCGGGTCGGCCCGGCGCAGGCCGCCGCCGAACAGATCATCTCCGTGCAGCCGGGCACCAGCTACCGGCTGACCGGTTGGGGCAAGGTGTCGGCGGCCGGCACCGAACTGTCGCTGGGCGCCAAGGAGTACGACACCGCCGGCTCCAGCAACCGGGCGGCGTTCACCACGACCGCCTGGAGCCAGGGCTCGGCCGTCTTCACCACCGGCCCGACCGCCACCACCGCGCGCATCTACTGCTATGCGCGCAGCGGCAGCGGTTACGGCTGGTGCGACGACGTGACGGTCACCAAGGTCTGAGCGGCCGCCACCCGGCGGGCGGGGCTCAGCGCGGGTCCACCGCGTGGAGCTCACCCCCGTCCCACTCCAGCCAGCGGGTGATGCCGATCTCCCGCAGGAACGGGTAGTCATGGCTGGCGACGACCAGCGTGCCCCGGTAACCCGCGATGGCCTGGGTGAGCTGGCGGACGCTGGCCAGATCCAGGTTGTTGGTCGGCTCGTCGAGCAGCAGCAGCTGCGGCGGCGGGTCGGCCAGCAGCAGGGCCGCCAGCGTCGCCCGGAAGCGCTCGCCGCCGGAGAGCGTGCCGGCCTGCTGGTCGGCCCGGGCCCCGCGGAACAGGAACCGGGCGAGCCGGGCCCGGACGTCGTTGTCCGTGGCGGCCGGGGCGTACGCCTTGACGTTCCGGAAGACGGTGGCTCCGTCGTCCAGCACGTCGAGGCGCTGCGGCAGGTACCGCATCGGCACCGGCGTGGTGATCATACCCTCGGCGGGCGCGAGCTCCCCCGCGACGGTGCGCAGCAGCGTGGTCTTGCCGGAGCCGTTGCGGCCGATCAGGGCGACCCGCTCGGGCCCGCGCAGCTCCAGGTCGACCACTCCGCCGTAGGCCAACCGGACGCGTTCGAGCTGTAGCACGCTGCGCCCGGCGGGGACGGCGGTGCGGGGCAGGTCGATGCGGATCTCCGCGTCGTCCCGCACCGCCTCCTCGGCGACGGCGAGGCGCTCCTTGGCCTCGTTGAGGCGTTCGGTGTGCATGCCGCGCAGGCGGCCCGCCGTCTCCTCGCCCTTGCCCTGGAGCTTGTCGGCGAGGGCCTTGGGGTCGTTGCGCCGCACCGAGCGGGCCTTGCCGTAGGCCGCGGACTTGGCGAGCCGCTGGCTGGCCTCGACCAGATCCCGCTTCTGCCGCTTCACATCGGCCTCGGCGTTGCGGACCAGGCGTTCGGCGCTCTCCTGCTCGGCCGCCAGGGCCGCCCGGTAGGCGCTGAAGTTGCCGCCGTACCAGGTGACTTCGCCGTCCCGCAGGTCGGCGATCTGGTCGACCCGCTCCAGCAGCTCCCGGTCGTGGCTGACCAGCAGCAGCACGCCCGGGAAGGCCGCCACCGCGTCGTACAGCCGGGCCCGCGCCTGGGCGTCCAGGTTGTTGGTGGGCTCGTCGAGCAGCAGCACGTCGGGGCGGCGCAGCAGCAGCGCCGCGAGGTGCAGCAGGACGGCCTGGCCGCCGGAGAGTTCGCCGGTGGTGCGGTCCAGGTGCAGCCCCGCCAGGCCGAGGCGGTCGAGGGTGGCGCGGGCGCGCTCCTCGACGTCCCAGTCGTCGCCGATGGCGGCGAAGTGCCGTTCGTCGACGTCTCCGGACTCGATGGCGTGCAGGGCTTCGCGCTTGGCGCGGATGCCGAGCGTCTCGTCCACCCGCTGGTCCGAAGCGACCGTCAGGTCCTGTGGCAGGTAGGCGAGTTCACCGGCGATCCGGACGGTGCCGGAGGCCGGGGTGAGCTCGCCCGCGATCAGCCGCAGCAGCGTGGACTTGCCGGCGCCGTTCAGGCCGACCAGCCCCGTCCGGCCGGGGCCGACCGCGAGGTGGAAACCGCTCAGCACGGGGCGGCCGTCGGGCCATTCGAAGCCGAGGTCGGTGCAGAGGATCGAGGTGGTGGGTTGCGCCATGGAGGGCCTCCGTCAGTTGCCGTGGAAAAGGGGACAACACGGGGAGACACCGGGGACGCGGCTGCGAGAAGGGCCGTCACGGGAAAGCAGAAACCCGCACGGGAGCCATGGATCGCTGCCCAGCCGAGGTCGCACTCGCGCCCGCACGCCGAGAAACCCGGAAACAACACGGGTGTGGCGTGGCGCGGTGTCTCATGACCTCAGACAAGCAACGGCCTTCTCCAGACATGCGGGAATGTGACGCCTCCGAGCGTACGGAACCGCTGCCGCCGGGTGCAACGGAATTAAGTCCCGCCTCTTCGGCCAGGCGCTGTCAGCGGCCCCCGCCACGCCGACGGGCACGGACGAGGGCGAGTCCCGGCAGCTGATCGAGGAGTCCGCCGCCCGGCACCGGCCCGGACGCGGAGCGGCCGGCGGCCGCGCCGGAGAACCGGCCGGCCGCCGGCCCGGCCGCGCTGGTGACGGGCTTCGCCGAGCAGCTGTCGACGGTGCCGTACCGGCTGGACCGCCGCGAGCCGGGCGGGGAGCTGTCCGGTGACGGGCTCCTCCACATCCGCGCCGCCGGGGTCGCCGCCGGCCGGGCCGAGCACCTGGCCGGGCCGGCCGAATCGGGCCGAATCGGGCCGGTTCGCGCCGTACGCCGCGGAGTACGTCCGGCCGGAGCCGCTGCTGTACGTCCCGGACCAGGCGCACCGGCGGCTCACCGGCGAGGAGTGGAACCGCGGCACCGCCCACAGCTGCGAGGCGTGCTCCAAGACCGAGGGCCGGGCGCAGCCCCGGCCGACGGGGGTGCAGGCCGGCCCGGACGGGGGCGCTTCGGGCGGCGTCTAAAATCGACTCATCATGAGTGCCACTCTCGTCGTCAAGGATCTCGCCGCCGGTCACGGTGAGCGCACGCTGTTCGCCGGGCTGGACCTGGTCGTCGCCCCCGGGGACGTGATCGGGCTGGTCGGGGTGAACGGCGCGGGCAAGTCCACGTTGCTGCGGCTGCTGGCCGGGCTGGACGCGCCGGAGGGCGGCAGTCTGAAGCTGAGCCCGCCGACCGCGAACGTCGGGCACCTGCCGCAGGAGCCGGAGCGGCGGGAGGGCGAGTCGGTGCGCGACTTCCTGGCCCGCCGGACGGGCATCGCGGCGGCGCAGGCGGCGCTGGACGAGGCGACCGAGGGCCTGGTGGAGGGCCGGCCGGGCGCGGACGACGCGTACGCGGTGAGCCTGGACCGCTGGCTGGACCTCGGCGGCGCGGACCTGGAGGAGCGGGCCGAGGAGGTCGCCGACCAGCTGGGCCTGAAGGTGTCGCTGGACCTGCCGATGACGGCGCTGTCCGGCGGCCAGGCGGCCCGCGCGGGCCTGGCCTCGCTGCTGCTGTCCCGGTACGACGTGTTCCTGCTGGACGAGCCCACCAACGACCTGGACCTGGACGGCCTGGAGCGCCTGGAGGCGTTCGTCAAGGGCCTGCGCGCGGGCACCGTGCTGATCAGCCACGACCGCGAGTTCCTGGCCCGCACCGTCACCAGGGTGCTCGAACTGGACCTGCACCAGCACCAGGTGAACCTGTACGGCGGCGGCTACGAGTCGTACCTGGAGGAGCGGGCGATCGGCCGCCGGCACGCCCGCGAGCAGTACGAGGACTACGCGGACACCAAGGCCGGCCTGGAGGCGCGCGCGCAGATGCAGCGCAACTGGCTGGAGCACGGTGTGCGCAACGCCCGGCGCAAGGGCGGCGACAACGACAAGAAGGCCCGCGCGCAGCGCGCCGAGTCCACCGAGAAGCAGGCCGCGAAGGCCCGGCAGACGCAGCGGATGATCGAGCGGCTGGACGTGGTGGAGGAGCCCCGCAAGGAGTGGGAGCTGCGGATGGAGATCGCCCCCGCGCCGCGCTCCGGCTCGGTGGTGGCGACGCTCCGTCAGGCCGCCGTCAAGCGCGGCGAGTTCGCGTTCGGCCCGGTGGACCTCCAGATCGACTGGGCGGACCGGGTGGCGATCACCGGCGCCAACGGCGCGGGCAAGTCGACGCTGCTGGCGGCGCTGCTGGGCCGGCTGGAGCTGGACTCGGGCAGTGCGGTGCTCGGTTCGGGCGTGCAGATCGGCGAGGTCGAGCAGGCCCGCGGCCACCTGTTCGGCGACGACGCCGAGCGTCCGCTGCTGGAGGCGTTCTCCGCCGCCGTGCCGGACCTGAACCCGGAGGACGTGCGCACCCTGCTGGCCAAGTTCGGCCTGAAGGCGGTGCACGTGCTGCGCCCCGCCGCGACGCTGTCGCCGGGCGAGCGGACCCGGGCGGCGCTGGCGCTGCTGCAGGCCCGCGGGGTGAACCTGCTGGTGCTGGACGAGCCGACGAACCACCTGGACCTGCCCGCGATCGAGCAGTTGGAGTCGGCGCTGGCCTCCTACACCGGCACCCTGCTGCTGGTCACCCACGACCGGCGGATGCTGGACACGGTGAAGGTGAACCGTCGGCTGGTGGTCGCGGACGGCCGGGTCACCGAAGCCTGACGGCCCGAGCCGCCGGCCGTCGACTCACCGGCCATCGACTCACCGGCCATCGACTCGCCGGACGCCGGCGGCACGGTTCGCCGGGGTCCGACGACCGGGCCGCCGAGACCCTGCGACCGGGCCGCCGAACCCCGGCACCCGCGTCGCCGGGCCCGACCGGCAAGTCCTGGCAAGTCCTGGCAAGGTCGGATCTTCCATTCGGCGCTCGCCATGTGCTGTGCTGTCGCCCATGGTTGACAGTGCATCCAGCACCGAAGCGCCGTCCTTCCCGACGGTGCCGCTGCGTCCGATGAGCGTGCCCGCCGACGAGGCTGCGGACCGCTGCCGGGACTTCCACGAGGTGATGGCACAGCGCCGCACCGTCCGCGACTACTCGACCCGTCCGCTGCCCGAGGGCGTGCTGGAGTGGGCGATCCGCACGGCGTCGACCGCGCCCAGCGGCGCGCACGTGCAGCCGTGGCGGTTCGTGGTGGTGACCGATCCGGAGCGCAAGCGGCGGCTGCGGGAGGCCGCCGAGGCGGAGGAGCGGGAGTTCTACGCGCACCGGGCGTCCGAGGAGTGGCTGGCGGCGCTGGCCCCGATCGGCACCGACTGGCGAAAGCCGTTCCTGGAGGACGCGCCCGCGGTGATCGTGGTGTTCGAGGTGCACAAGGGCCCCAACTCGCCGCGTCCCTACTACACCAAGGAGAGCGTGGGCATCGCCGTCGGCCTGCTGCTGGCCTCGCTGCACCAGTCGGGCCTGGCCACGCTGACGCACACGCCGAGCCCGATGCGCTTCCTGAACGAGGTCTGCGAGCGCCCGCAGGAGGAGCGCGCCGCGTACGTGATCCCGGTCGGCTACCCGGCGGACGACGCCCGGGTGCCGGACCTGGAGCGCAAGCCGCTGGACGAGGTGCTGGTGCGGCTCTGACGGACCGGCGGACAGCGCGCGGGTCCGGGCGGTGCTCCGGGCGTGCGCGACCCCGCCCCGGCCCGGGCCGTGAACGAGCCGTGAGGGTACGGAATATCTCCTGGTCAGCGCGGTCGGGCATGGCCCATACTTCCGGATCATGAGCCACTCCACCGACGCACCTGACAACACGGTGCGACCGCTGACCCCGGGCCGACCGCCCGAGCTGCTGCCGATCGGCGGCGGCGCGCACCTGCGCCGCCGCCGGCTGGCGGACGCCGCCGCGCTGAACACCGCGGTGGTCGCCAACCTCGACCACCTGCGCCCGTACATGCCGTGGGCCGCCGACGCGCCGACGCTGCCGGAGAGCGAGCAGCTCTCGGTCCGCGGCGAGCAGGTCTGGGACGAGGGCACCGACTTCATGTACCTGCTCGGCCTGGACGCCGAACCGGACGTGGTGATCGGCGGTTTCGGCCTGCACGGCCGGATCGGCCCGGGCGCGCTGGAGATCGGCTACTGGGTGCACCGCGAGCACGTCGGCCGCGGCCTGGCCACCGCCGCCGCCCGCGCGCTCACCGGGGCCGCGCTCGCCCTGCCGGGCATCACCCGGGCGGAGATCCACTGCGACGAGTCGAACGCCGCGAGCGCCGCCGTGCCGCGCAAGCTCGGCTACACGCTGGACCGGATCGATTCGGCGACGCCGACCGCCCCGGCGGAGACCGGTCGCAAGATGATCTGGGTGACGGGCTCCTGACGCACCCGCGGCAGAACTGACGGGGACGGACGGCGGCCGTCCCCGTTCTGCATGCCCGCCGCCAACGCCTCACGCCCCGCCCGCCGCCAACGCCTCACGCCCCGCTCAGCGTCCGGCGGGCCGCTCAGTGTCCGGCGCCCCGCTCAGCGTCCGGCGAGCCGTTCGATCAGGGTCTGCCAGCCGTCGGCGAGCAGCGCGCCGAGGTCGCCCTGGCAGCGTTCGGCACGCTGCTCGGCGGTCGACCGGTCCATCGCCAGGAAGACCAGCGGGGGGCCTTCGAGGGCGCTGGTGAGCTGGAAGGCGAGCGTCTCCGGGTCGGGCAGGCCGAGCCGGGCCTGCTTGAGCAGCATCCCGATGTGCGGCTGGGTGAACACCGGCCCGCCGGCCGGGACGGGTCCCTTGCGTTCGACCGCGGCGCGCGCGATGTCCTGCCGCGCCAGCAGGAAGTGCGTCCGTTCGCGGCCGTAGGCGATCAGCCGGTCGACCGGGTCGGCGCCGGGGCCGAGCGGGGGCGCGCCGGACAGCACCGCAGCCTGGAAGCACTGCTCCTCGGCGTCCAGCAGCGCGCGGAAGATGCCGGCCCGGGTGCCGAAGCGGCGGAAGACGGTGCCTTTGCCCAGGCCGGCGCGTTCGGCGAGCCCGTCCATGGTGACTTTCTCGGTGCCGAGCTCGGCGATCATCGCGCGGGCCGTGCACAGCAGGGCCTCCCGGTTGCGGGCCGCGTCCGCTCGCTCGACCGGGGGCTTGCCGAAGGGGACGTCCATGGCTGCCAATTTACCTTCCGAGCGAAACGGGGTAAAGTCCGTTTCATCGAAGCGGGGTAAAGTCCGCTTCAACGGAGCGCGGCCCGCCCGGCCGCCTTCCCTGCCCCGCCGCGCCCGCTGCTTCCCCGGCAGGCCGAGATCCGAGGAGATCTGTCATGCACCTGTTCCGCCTGGACGCCAGCATCATGGGCCCCAACTCGACCAGCTCCGAGCTCGCCGACACCGCCCACGCCGAGTGGGAGGCCGCCCACCCCGAGGGCACCGTCACCCGCCGCCACGTGGGCGCCGACCCGCTGCCCGGCGACGTCTGGACCCACGCCACGCTGGCGGGCTTCACCCCCGAGGACCAGCGCACCGACGAGCAGCGCACCGCCGCCGCGCTCGGCGCCGAGCTCGCCGAGGAACTGCGCGCCGCGGACGCCGCGATCATCGCCGTGCCGCTGTACAACTGGGGCGTCTCGCAGCACTTCAAGACCTGGGTCGACGTGGTGATCGCCGGCGCCGGCCCGTCCGCGCAGCTGCTCAAGGACAAGCCGGTCCTGCTGGTCACCTCGCTCGGCGGCGGCTTCGCCCCCGGCACCCCGCGCGAGGGCTGGGACCACTCCACCCCGTACCTGGAGCGCATCCTGCGCGACGTCTGGGGCGCCGACCTGACCGTGGTCCGGCGCGAGCTGACCCTGGCCGCCGTCAACCCGGCGATGGAGAGCCTGCGCGACCTGGCCGCCGAGTACCACACCCAGGCGCTGGACGCCGCCCGCGACGCCGGCAAGAACCTGGTCCGCGCCTGACGGACCGTCGACGACCGGGCGCCGGAACGGGGATCCCCGTTCCGGCGCCCGGTCGTCCGCAGGCGGTTCCGGCTCCGCGGACAGCGGTCGAGCCCGGTCCGCGGAGCCGGCGGGAGCGATCCGCACGCACCCGCTCGACGCCGCCCGACTGCTCGCCGCCATGGATCCGCTCCCCGGAGCGCACCGCGCTGTTCGCCGAGCCGTCGGAACGACCGGGAGGCCACCGTCGGATGACCTTCCGGTGCGGTGAATTGACGTACGCCCACCGGAGGGTGACGTTCCGTCGGATTCGTTGACCCCCGGGTCCGGTTCCGCCCGCCCAGGACTACGATCGATCGATGACGGACACGACGCGCAGAACAGACGACAGAGCCGCGATCGCAGCCAGGTTCCCGGCCCTCCACGCACCGCAGCGCTGGGAGTGGGGCGGCATCGACGCGCAGTTCACCACGGAACTGCCGCCGGACGAACTGGTCACCAACATCCACCTGGTGGGTTTCTCCGAGGACCGCGTGGTCCTCTGCCGCGACGTACGCGGCCACTGGTTCCTCCCCGGCGGCACCCGCGAGGCCGCCGAGAGCATCGACTCCTGCCTGGCCCGCGAACTCCGCGAGGAGGCCGGCGCCCGCCTCACCGGCCCCCCGACCTGGATCGGCCACCACCTCGCCGTCTCCGACGGCCCCGTCCCCTACCGCCCCTGGCAGCCCCACCCCGTCAAGGCCTGGCTCTGGGGCTGGGCCGAAGTCCTCGTCGACTCCGCCCCCACCAACCCCGCCGACGGCGAACAGGTCCTCGAAGTCCGCCTCACCACCCCCGAAGAGGCCCAACGCCTCCTCGCCCACCACCGAGACCCCTGGTGGCCCGAACTCATCGCCCTCGCCACCGAAGCCCGCGCCGCCGGCTGACGGCGACGGCCGGCCCCGTGGGACCGGCCGTCGGGCGGGGGCTCGTTACTTGCCCAGGCCGGCGCGGCGGAGGGCGTCGGCCATGGCGGAGTTGGCGGGCGGGGGCGGGGTGCGGTCGTTCTGGCGGCGGTCCTGGCGCGGCGGACGGGAGTCGCGGCGGGCGGACTGCTCGCGGGGGCCGGCGGCGGGGCGGGTCTCGTCGTCGAGGCGCAGGGTGAGGCCGATGCGCTTGCGCTGGACGTCGACGGCGGTGACCTTGGCGCGGACGATGTCGCCGGGCTTGACCACCTCGCGCGGGTCCTTGACGAAGTTCTTGGAGAGCGCGGAGACGTGCACCAGGCCGTCCTGGTGGACGCCGATGTCGACGAAGGCTCCGAACGCGGCGACGTTGGTGACGACGCCCTCCAGGACCATGCCGATCTCCAGGTCGGAGATCTTCTCCACGCCGTCCTTGAAGGTGGCGGTCTGGAACGCGGGCCGCGGGTCGCGGCCGGGCTTGTCGAGTTCGCCGAGGATGTCGGTGACGGTCGGCACACCGAAGGTGTCGTCCGCGAAGTCCCCGGGGCGCAGCGAGCGCAGCACTGCGCCGTTGCCGATCAGGGCGCCGAGCCCGCCGCCGGTCGAGGCGAGGATCCGCCGCACCACGGGGTAGGCCTCGGGGTGCACCGCGGACGCGTCCAGCGGGTCGTCGCCGTCGGGGATGCGGAGGAAGCCCGCGCACTGTTCGAACGCCTTGGGGCCGAGCCGGGAGACGTCCTTGAGCGCGCGCCGGGTCCGGAACGGCCCGTTCGCGTCGCGGTGGGCGACGATGTTGTCGGCGAGCGTGCCGGTGATGCCGGAGACCCGGGTGAGCAGCGGCGCGGAGGCGGTGTTGACGTCGACGCCGACGGCGTTGACGCAGTCCTCGACCACGGCGTCCAGCGAGCGGGAGAGCTTGAGCTCGCTGAGGTCGTGCTGGTACTGGCCGACGCCGATCGACTTGGGGTCGATCTTGACGAGTTCGGCCAGCGGGTCCTGGAGGCGGCGGGCGATGGAGACCGCGCCGCGGATGGAGACGTCGAGGCCGGGCAGTTCCTGGGCGGCGAACGCGGAGGCGGAGTACACGGACGCGCCGGCCTCGCTGACCATCACCTTGGTGAGCCCGAGCCCGGGGTGACGCTTGATCAGGTCGACGGCGAGCCGGTCGGTCTCCCGGGAGGCGGTGCCGTTGCCGATCGCGACCAGGTCCACCTCGTGCTCGGCGGCGAGCCGGGCGAGCACGGCCAGCGCCGCGTCCCACTTGTTGGCGGGCTGGTGCGGGTAGATGGTCTCGTGGGCGACGACCTTGCCGGTGGCGTCGACCACGGCGACCTTGACGCCGGTGCGGAAGCCCGGGTCGAGGCCCATGGTGGCGCGGGTGCCGGCGGGGGCGGCGAGCAGCAGGTCGCGCAGGTTGGCGGCGAAGACGCGGACCGCCTCGTCCTCGGCCTCGGCGCGCAGCCGGGTGCGCAGGTCGATGCCGAGCCGGACCAGGATGCGGGTGCGCCAGGCCCAGCGGACGGTGTCGGTGAGCCACTTGTCGGCGGGGCGGCCGCGGTCGGCGATGCCGAACCGGGCGGAGATCCGCTGCTCGTAGTCGCTCGCGCCGGGCAGGTCGGCCTCCTCGGCGCCGTCGTACGGGGAGAGTTCGAGGTCGAGGGCCTCTTCCTTCTCGCCGCGCAGCATCGCCAGGATCCGGTGCGAGGGCAGCTTGGTGTACGGCTCGGCGAAGTCGAAGTAGTCGGCGAACTTGGCGCCGTCCTGCTCCTTGCCGTCGCGGACCTTGGCGACCAGCCGGCCGCGGGTCCACATCCGTTCGCGCAGCGAGCCGACCAGGTCGGCGTCCTCGCCGAAGCGTTCGACCAGGATGGCGCGGGCGCCCTCCAGCGCGGCGGCGGCGTCGGCGACCTGCTCGTTCGCGTAGCCGGCGGCGAGCGCGGCCGGGTCCTGCGCGGGGTCGGCGAGCAGCGTGTCGGCCAGCGGTTCGAGGCCGGCCTCGCGGGCGATCTGCGCCTTGGTGCGCCGCTTGGGCTTGTACGGGAGGTAGATGTCCTCCAGCCGGGCCTTGGAGTCGGCGGCGAGGATCTGCGCGCGCAGCGTGTCGTCGAGCTTGCCCTGGGAGTCGATGGACTCCAGGACGGCGGTCCGGCGCTCCTCGAGTTCGCGCAGGTAGCGCAGCCGCTCCTCCAGGGTGCGCAGCTGGGTGTCGTCGAGGGCACCGGTCGCTTCCTTGCGGTAGCGCGCGATGAAGGGGACGGTCGCTCCGCCGTCGAGCAGGCCGACGGCGGCCTGCACCTGGTTCTCGCGGACGCCCAGTTCCTCGGCGATCTTGCGTTCGACGGGCATGGTCACGATGCCGGTCACCCTTTCTGGTGGTTTCGCTTCTCGCCCGTGCATTCTGGCAGGTCCGGCCGACGTTGTTCGGCGGACCGGGCGGCACGGCGGGGTGTGGCGCGTTCCGGGGACGTGCACGGACACGCGCGGAGGCGGGTCCGGCGTCGCCCGATTTGTCTGATATGAGTGAGATCGCACAAGGGCCTGTCCAGAGGCTCGGCCCCGGATCGACCCCGCAGCACGACCGCACAGGAGGACAACGGTGGCGCAGGTCCCCACCCGGCCGATCCGCTGGAGCCGCCCCGCGACCTGGCCCCGCGAGGTCCTCGTGCTGGCCGTGTACTGGATCGCCAGCCGGCTGCTGATGGTCGGCCTGGTCCGCTCCGCGAAGACCGAGTCCACCTCCGAGGTCGGCGAGCTGTACCGCGGCTGGTCCGAGGTGCTGCGCACCGGCTCCTTCCCGGTGGACGACGTCACCTGGCAGTACCCGCCGGGCGCGGCGCTGCCGATGCTCGCACCCGCCGCGCTGCCGTTCCTGACGTACCTCCAGGCGTTCTGGCTGCTGATGCTGCTCACCGACGCGCTGGTCCAGTTCGTGCTGCTGCGGGTCTCGCTGGGCCGGCCCGGCCGTTCCACCTCCGGCGCGTGGCTGTGGGCGCTGGCGCTGCCGCTGCTGCTCGGCCTGCCGTACGGGCGCTACGACCTGGCGGTCACCGGGCTGGCGATGGTCTCGCTGCTGCTGCTGCCCGCCCGGCCCCGGTTGGGCGGTGCGCTGGCCGGGGTCGGCGCGATGGTCAAGGTGTGGCCGGCGCTGATCGTGCTCGGCACCCCGCGCGGCCGCACCACCCGGCAGGCCTGGACGGCGATGGCGGCGGCCGCGCTCGCCCTGCTGCTGGCGCTGGCCGCGCTCTTCGACCACGCCTTGGACTTCCTGCACGCGCAGCGCCACCGCGGCGTCGAGATCGAGTCGCTGGGCGGCACGGCCTTCCAGCTGGCCCGGATGTTCGGCTGGCCCGGCCGGGTCGAGCAGCACTACGGCTCGATGGAGTTCCTCGGCCCGTACGTCCACCGGGCGTCCCAGCTGTCGCTGCTGCTGACGGTCGCCGCGTTCGGCTGGCTGCTGCTGTGGCGGCTGCGCGCCCGCCGCTGGACGGCCGCCACCCCGTACGACGCGGCGCTCAGCGCCGTGCTGCTGTTCACCCTGACCAGCCGGGTGATCTCCCCGCAGTACCTGATCTGGCTGATCGGGCTGGCCGCGGTCTGCCTGTCCGTCCGGGGCACCTGCCAGCGGCCGGTGGCGCTGCTGCTGGTCCCGGTGGTCGCGCTGACCTCCGTCGACTTCCCGCTGTTCTTCGATGCGGCGGTGGCCGGCGGCTGGCGGCCCACCGCGGTGATCGTGGCCCGCAACGTGCTGCTGCTGGCCGCGGGCCTGTGGTCGGCGGGACGGCTGTGGCGGGCCACCGTCCCGTCCCGGGCCCGCCGTCGGCGCACCGCGCCCGCGCCCACCGGGCCCCGGACGGACACCGACCCGGTCGGCACTGTCTGACGGACCGTCGGCCGCCGTACACTCGCGGCCATGGCCGACACCCCGCTGGACCGGCTCGCCGCCGGGAAGTACCTGCTCATCACCAGTTACCGCAAGGACGGCAGCGGCGTGCCGACGCCGGTGTGGATGGTCCGCGACGGCGACAGCCTCGGCGTGTGGACCGTGGCCGACTCGTGGAAGGTCAAGCGGATCCGCCGGCGCCCGGACGTCCTGGTCGGGCCGTGCGACGTGCGCGGCAACCCGACCGGCGAGGCGGTGCCGGCCACCGCCGCGGTCGCCGACGCCGCCACCACCGAGCACTACCGGCGGCTGCTCGCCCGCAAGTACGGGCTGCTCTGGTGGGTCACCCTGCTCGGCAGCCGGCTGCGCCGCGGCAAGCACGGCACCGTCGGCCTCACCGTCCGGCTCGCCTGACGTTCCGTCACACCCGGTACGGCAGCAGCTCGGGGCGCTTGGCGGGGCGCCCGTCGCCGGAGGAGCGGCCGCGCAGCCGCCGCCCGATCCACGGGCCGACGTGGGTGCGCAGCCAGCGGGCGTCCGCGCGCAGCTTCTCGCCCCGGGTGCGGGTGTCGGGCTCGGCCAGCGGCGCGCGCCAGTCCTCCTCGGACGGGCGGCCGAGCGCCTCCAGCACCGCCAGCGCGACCCGGCGGTGGCCCTCCGCCGACAGGTGCAGCCGGTCCTCCGCCCACAGCCGGCGGTCGTCGAAGGCCGGCGCGGAGAACAGGTCGACCAGCACCACCCGGCCCGGGTTCTCCCGCACCGTCCGCTCCACGAACGCCTTCATCCGCAGGATCGCCGGCAGCAGCCGCGCGCTGCCGGCCATCCGCCGGGTCGGGTCGGTCGAGGTGAACAGCACCACGGTGCGGCCGTCCGCGACCAGTGCCGCCGCGCACTCGCCGAGCCGCCGCTCCACCTCGGCCACGTCGCAGCCCGGCCGCAGCACGTCGTTCAGGCCGCCCGCGAGCGTCACCAGGTCGGCGTCGGTCGCCGCCGCCCGGTCCACCTGCTCGTCCCGGATCTGGCCGATCAGCTTGCCCCGCACGGCGAGATTCGCGTACCGGAACCCGTCCTGCTCCGCGGCCAGCGCGCCCGCGACCCGGTCCGCCCAGCCGCGGAACTGCCCGTCGGGCAGGACGTCGTCGCACATCCCCTCGGTGAACGAGTCGCCCACCGCCACCATCGCCCGGTACTGCCGCACACCGCCTCCTGGGGTCGTCCCTGCGGCCCCAACCCTACTCGCGGGTTCGGTCGCCGCCGGTGCGCGGCCGGGGCACCACCTCCACACGCTCCGGGCCGTTGACGATCAGCGACGGGAGGCGGGCGGGCCGCCGCCCCGGCTCCGCCAGGGCCAGCTCGGGCAGCCGCTCGAACAGGGTGCTCAGCGCCACCTCGGCCTCCAGTCGGGCCAGCGGCGCGCCGACGCAGAAGTGCGGGCCGTGGCCGAACGCCAGGTGGCCCTTGTCCGCCCGGGTCGGGTCGAACTCGTCCGGCCGGTCCGGGTGCTCCTGCGGGTCCCGGCCCGCGGCGGCGAACCCGACCATGATCGGGTCGCCCTTCGCGATCACCACGCCCTCGCCGAGGTCGATGTCCTCCAGCGCGTACCGCAGCGGGACGTACATGACGGGGCCCTCGACCCGCAGCGTCTCCTCGATGACGTCCGTCCAGTCGATCCGCCCCGCCCGCAGCCCGGCCAGTTGCTCGGGGTGGGTGAGCACCAGCAGCGCCGCGCTGGCGATCAGGTTGACGGCCGTCTCGAAGCCGGCGGCGATCATCGTGAACAGCGTGCCGACCAGTTCGTGCTCCGCCAGCGGCTGTTCGCCCGGCCGGTCGGAGAGCAGCAGGTCGGTGGTCAGGTCGGCGCCCGGGTGGGCCCGCTTGTACGTCGCCAACTCGCCGAGGCGTTCGTAGAGTTCGTTCTGCACGGCGAGCGCGGCGTCCTCGGCCAGCGAGGAGTCCAGCGCCCGGTCGATCAGGTGGCCCAGCCTCTCGCGCCTCTCCTCGGGCACGCCGAACAGGTCGCAGATCAACGTCATCGTCAGCGGCCGCGCCAACGCCCCCCGCAGGTCCGCGCGTTCACCCGGCGCGAGCGCTCCGAGCGCCGCCACCAGCCGGTCGGCCGTCGCCTGCACCTGGGGCCGCATCGGCTTCACCCGCCGCGGCAGGAACGACGGCGCGATCCGCCCCCGGGCCCTGCGGTGCTCGTCCCCGTACCGGTTCACCAGGCTGTCCTGGAACGCCACCGACCCCAGCACCCACCCGTCCGGCACCTCGCCGACTCCCGGCCAGTGCCGCCGGAAGTCCCGCGACACCCGCGGATCGGTGGTCAGCGCCTGGATCACCGCGTGCCTGGTCACCGACCAGGCCCGGACCTGCCCGGGCAACTCGACCAGCACCGCCGGCCCCTGCACCCGCAACCCGGCGGCCTCCGCGTGGATCGCCCCCGCGGTGGGGTCGAGAAACGGGCATCGCGGCTCGGAAGAATCGGACACGGCGTGCTCCCCTCAGCACCGGACGTCCCTGCGTGCCTCATATGGTGCGCCCCCCGCCGGAGACCCGGAAGCCTCCCTTCGCCATTGGCCTGATTCCATCCCTCTTGGCGTCAACTCCCGTTCCGATCACCCCAGTTAGTCAGGCGGAGGTGAGCGACACCGAGGCCTCGGGGGTGTGGAGCTGGAAGGTGAGGGACTCCTGGAGGTAGAGGTGGACGGTGGTGTCGTCGTGGGAGAGGTAGCCGATCGACAGGTCCTCGCCGAGGTGGAGTTCGAAGTCGCCGCCGCGGGTGGAGAGCAGGATGGCGCCCTCGACGGCGGGGGCCCAGATGATCTCGCCGTCGAGGAGGCGGGCGAGGTGGTTGTGGACGGGGTAGCCGTGGTCGGAGGTCTCGTTGACGGCGGTGTAGGTGTCGGCGCCGAGCAGCAGGGAGTAGGGGCCGCCGACGCCGGCCAGGCGCAGCGCGGTGAGGGCGCGGCTGACGGCGTTGGGGTAGTCGCGGACGTCGGCGGGCAGGGCGACGGGGTGGTTGCTGGAGCCGTCGCGGATGCCGGTGATGCCGGCGGCGGCGTAGCCGTCGAAGAGGGCGCGGTCCTCGGCGAGGGCGATGGTGCGGGCGGCGTCCTTGACCGGGTCCCAGTCGGAGTCCTTGGAGCCGCGTTCGACGTCGTCGACGGCGGCCCGGGTGACGGTGAACGGGACGCGCAGTTCGACCAGCGGCCGGCACTCCCGGGCGCGGGCCTGGACGCCGTTGGTGGGGGCCGCGATGTCGGCGAGGTGGCCGGTGCCGACCGCGGCGAGTTCCGGCCCGTCGGGGCCGAGCAGGTCGACCACCCGGCGGCCGGCCAGGTGCAGGGTGAAGGTCCGCCGGGCCTCCTCCTCGATTTCGGCCCAGGCGGCGGCGGAGACGGGCGCCAGCTCGCGGTGCAGGTTGTTCACGGTGAGGGACTCCTCTTCAGGCTGCCGATGCGGAGACTGCCGTCCCGGACCGCCGGGTTCGCGGACGGGGCCGGTGGCTGGGGTGCCGACGGGGCGTCGGCCTGCGCGCGGGCGGCCGCGGTGCCGGGCGCGGGCGGCGGGTCGCTCAGGAAGTCGGCGCTCGGGACGTGGAAGAGGGTCCCGGTGACGGGGGTGGAGAAGTCCAGCAGCCGGTCGTGGGCGGCCGGTCCGCGGCCGAGGAACATGTTGCGGAGCATCTCCTCGGTCACCCACGGGTCGCGGGCGTAGCCGATGAAATAGGTGCCGCACTCGCCGCCCTCGGTGAACGAGCCGAACGGCATGTTCAGCCGCCAGATGTCGACCCCTTCGCCGTCCGGCCCGGTGACGGTGTTCAGCGCGACGTGCGAGTCGGCGGGCTTGACGGCGTCGTCCAGTTCGATGTTGTCGAGCTTGGTGCGCCCGATGATCAGTTCCTGGCGTTCGGTGCTGAGCGCGTTCCAACCGTCCATGTCGTGCAGGTACTTCTGCACGACGACGTAGGAGCCGCCGGCGAACGCCGGGTCCTCGTCGCCGATCAGCACTGCGTCGGCGGCGGCCCGGCCGACCGGGTTCTCGGTGCCGTCGACGAAGCCGATCAGGTCGCGGCAGTCGAAGTACCGGAAGCCGTGCGTCTCGTCGACGACGCTCACCGCGGCGCCCAGCCGGCCGGTGATCCGGGTGGCCAACTCGAAGCACAGGTCCATGCGTTCGGCGCGGACGTGCAGCAGCAGGTCGCCGGGGGTGGCGGGGGCGAGGTGCCGGGGGCCGGCCAGTTCCTCGAATGGGTGCAGGCCGGCGGGGCGGGGCCCGGCGAACAGGCGGTCCCAGGCGTCCGAGCCGATGCCGACCACCAGCGACAGCCCGTCGTGCGGGGCGCGGGTGCTCACCGAGCGGGCCAGCCCGCCGAGGTCGGGCAGCAGGTCGCGGACGGCCTGTTCGCCGCCCTCCTCGACGGTGAGCACCAGGAACACGGCGGCCCCGGTCAGATCGGCGAGGACCGGTTGGGGCTGCGGCATGGCGGATGCTCCAGGGGGACGTGCGGACGCCCGCCGACCATACCGGGCAAAAGGTTGGAGACTCTGCCATAGCGCCTGAATCGGGCGTGTCCCGGACCTGGACCGAGCCCCGCGCGTCAGCCGCTGGCGACCATCGCCGCGACGGCGAGTGCGGACAGGACCGCCAGGCCGCCGTACACGGCGAGGTGGAGGCGGCGGCTGCGGCCGGTGAACCGCAGCCAGTGCCGACCCGGTTCGTCGGCCGCTTCGCCGCACAGCGCGCCGAAGACCGCGCCGGCCAACAGCACGCCGGGGAGGTGGCCGAACGCCGCCCAACCGAGGCCCGCCTCGCCGTCCTCGGCGTAGGTGTCGCCGAGGGCGGCCAGGACCACGGTGACCAGCAGGAACAGGAGCAGTGCGACCAGCAGGGCGGGCCGCCGGTTCACCGGCCGGCGTTCCCAGATCGAGCTGATCGGACCGCCCACCGGAAGGATCGTCAGGCCCACGATCGACGACGGGAGCCCGCCGTCGCCGAACAGCGCAGAGCCGGCCCAGAACAGCAGGATCAGGGCCAGCCCGATGCCCGTCCCGACGGCTGCGGCCGTGAACCCGGCCAGCGCGCGCGACCGATCGGTCTCCTGCACGAGTCTCCCCCGTTCCCACATCCCGCCCCGCTACTGGGCGTTGAGCACCGCCATCCCTGATTCCCCCGCCTCGAAGCGGTCGAACAGCCCGGCCGGCGTATCCACCGGCCCGACGTGGTCGATCAGCAGCACCGCCTGCTTCTCGCCGTCCTGCTCGGCCGGCACGAAGTCGGTGACCAGTTCGCGCCGCAGCAGCGTCACCCACTCCTCCTCGCCCTCAGTCGGGGCATCGGCGAACGCGTCCAACAGCTCGGCCTGTTCGGCCAGTTCCTCGCCGAGCACCGCCCGCGGCGCGACCAGCGCGACGGACAGCCGGTCGCCGGTCCGGGCGTAGCGGGCGGACAGGTCGAAGGGCAGCAGGTAGAACACGCCCTCCTCGCCCTCGTGGCCGCGGTTCAGCAGCTGACAGGCGATCCGCTCCCCGGGGTCGGCCGAGTCGGTGTCCACCGACAGCAGCACCCCGACGTCGTCCGGGCCGAACGGCGGTACGGCGGTGATCCACATGCGTGAGGAGTCGTCCATGGCGGCCAGCCAAGCACACGGCTCCGACGGCCCGCCGCGCGCTCCGGGTCGGCCGCCCACTTCGATCCGACGAGCAGTCAGTCCGGCTGCGAACGACGCGCAAGGACCACCTCGGCACCGCGCCCGCCCGGTCGATGGCCCGCTCCGGCCGTCGGCGACGGGGCGCAGCCCGACCCCTCCCGGAGGGCGTTCATGTCCCGTTCCACCCTCGCCGCGACACCTGTCTACCGCCGCTACTGGGCCGGCCCGCCGCCCGTCCAGCTGTGGTTGGCGGACCGGTGGTGGCGGGCCGCCGCGGCGTCCCGGGCGACCTCGGCGCGGTGGGCCTCGGCGTGGTCGTGGGCGGGGCGCCGACTGCGAAAGGGGCGGGCGGCCGCGCGGGCGGCGGAGACGGCGATTTCGATCAGCCGTGGCATGGTGGACCCCCGTTCGTCTCCGGACGACCGGTTGCGCCCGGACCTTCTCAGCGTACCCAAATAGTCGCCTTCACAAGTCAGTTGACGGCATACCAGTGGCCGCGGAAGGCGTCGGTGGGGCGGGGTTCGCCGAGTTCCGGGGCGCCCCAGTGGGCGAGCGCCTCGATGACGGGTCGCAGCTCGGCGCCGCGGTCGGTGAGCTGGTAGACCGTGGCGTTGGCGGGGCGCTCCAGCCGTCGGCGCTCGATCAGCCCCTCGGCCTCCAGTTGCTTGAGGCGGGTGGCCAGGATGTCGGTGGAGACGCCCGGCAGGTCGGCGTGCAGGTCGGTGTAGCGGCGCGGTCCGCCGAGGAGTTCACGGACGATCAGGAGACTCCAGCGTTCTCCGACCGCGTCCAGGGCGCGGGCGACGGCGCAGTACTGGTCGTAGCTTCGGCGTGGCATGCCGTCAGCATAGCCAAGAGGTTGGACTTTCCAAGTCCCTACTTGGTAGAACGAAGCAAGCCGGCCGCAGGGGCTCGGTGACGGGTCGGGAGGCCGCTGATGGAGTTTCGCCAGTCCAGCAAGCTGAAGGACGTCTGCTACGAGATCCGCGGCCCGGTCGTCGACACCGCCAACGCCCTGGAGGAGGCCGGCCACAGCGTCCTGCGACTGAACACCGGCAACCCGGCGCCGTTCGGCTTCGAGGCCCCCGAGGAGATCGTCCAGGACATCATCCGCAACCTCACCAACGCGCACGGCTACAGCGACTCCCGCGGCATCCTGCCGGCCCGCCGCGCCGTGGTGCAGTACTACCAGCAGCGCGGCGTCCCGAGCGTCACCGTGGACGACGTCTACCTCGGCAACGGCGTCTCCGAGCTGATCCAGATGAGCGTGCAGGCGCTGGTCGACAACGGCGACGAGGTGCTCGTCCCGATGCCGGACTACCCGCTGTGGACGGCGGTGGTGACCTTCGCCGGCGGCAAGGCGGTGCACTACCTGTGCGACGAGGAGTCCGACTGGTTCCCCGACCTGGACGACATCGCCGCCAAGATCACCGACCGCACCAAGGCGATCGTGGTGATCAACCCGAACAACCCGACCGGCGCGGTCTACCCGAAGGAACTCCTCGAGGGCCTGCTGGACCTGGCGCGCCGCCACAACCTGATGGTCTTCGCCGACGAGATCTACGACAAGATCCTCTACGACGGCGTCGAGCACCACTGCCTGGCCGCCCTCGCCGACGACGTCCTCACCCTCACCTTCAACGGCCTCTCCAAGTCCTACCGGGTGGCCGGGTTCCGCAGCGGCTGGCTGGTGGTCTCCGGCCCCAAGCAGCACGCCAAGGACTACCTGGAGGGCCTCACCATGCTGGCCGGCATGCGCCTGTGCCCCAACGTGCCCGCCCAGTACGCCGTCCAGGCCGCGCTCGGCGGCCGGCAGTCCATCGACGACCTCGTCCTGCCGAACGGCCGCCTCACCGAGCAGCGCGACGTCACCTGGCGCGCGTTGAACGAGATCCCCGGCGTCTCCTGCGTCAAGCCGCGCGGCGCGCTGTACGCCTTCGCCCGGCTCGACCCCGCCGTCCACCGGATCGTCGACGACGAGCGCTTCGTCCTCGACCTGCTGCTCCGCGAGAAGATCCACATCGTCCAGGGCACCGGCTTCAACTGGCCCCGCCCCGACCACTTCCGCTTCGTCACCCTCCCCCGGGCCGACGACCTGGAGACGGCCATCAACCGCATCGGCCGCTTCCTCGCCACCTACCGCCAATAGCCGCGGCGGCGGTCAGCCGACGGCCGGGGCGCCCGCCGTCCCGGCCGGGCCCCGACCGTCCATGCCCGGCAGGGCCGTCCCCGGCACGCCTCCACACCGCTGCGCCCCACTCCGAGGCCATTGACCAGCAGGAACGAAGAGGCGCAGCTGGATTACTAGCTGTTCGCGCCCCCGCCGCTGTTGCCCCCGCCGTTGTTCCCGCTCCCACCGCCGTTGTTGCCCCCGCCGTTGTTGCCCCCGCCGTTGTTCCCTCCCCCACCGTTGCCGCCTCCGTTGTTGCCGCCGCCGCCGTTGCCGCCTCCGCCGCCCGGGTTGAGCAGGCCGACGATGTCGATGGTGTTGCCGCAGACGTTGGCCTGGATGTTGACGGGGATCTGGATCTGGTTGCCGGACAGCACGCCCGGCGATCCGGCGGCGATGCCATTGGCGACCGCGTCGCCCGAGTTGATGCACAACGTGCCCACGGGCGAGGCGGACGCGGCGTGGCCGGAACCGTGTCCATGGGCGGTGGCGGAGCTCGTGGGGAGGACGACAAGCGCGGCAGTGAGGCCGGCAGCTGCGAGGTACTTCCTGGAGTTGGTCATGCAAAGGAACTATCCGATCATCCTCCCCAACCCGGTGAGACGCGGCTGCATCGTCGCCCGGTCGGAGGTGTCTCCCGTCACCGACGGAGGCATCACCACTGATCGGAGCGAGCCGTGGACGCGTCCGGTCCCCGACGCCTCAAGACTGCTGCGCCGCGACCGGATTGCCGATCGATAACGAACCCATCACTCGAACTCCACGGCTCGCGCACACTCGGAAGGATGGCGTCCCGTCCACGCCGACCCTCCGAGATGAGCCGTCTTGTCCTTCTCCCTCCGCCTGCGCCGGGCCTCCGCGGCCGGTGCGCTGCTCGCCGCCGCGCTGTTCGCCACCGCTTGCGATCCCACCGACGTCGCGCCGGCCACGACCGGCTCGCCCGCTGCTGTCAGCAGCAGTGCGCCGTCCCCCAGCGACTCCCCCACACCGCCGCCGAGCCCGAGTCCGAGCCCGTCCCCGACGCCGTCGCCGAGCCCCACTCCCACGCCGACCGTCGAGCCGACCACGCAGGCTCCGGCGCCGGCGCCGACCACCAAGGCGCCGGAGCCGGCACCGAAGGCCACCACCGCCAAGCCGCCGGCCGACCCCACCCACGCGCCGGAGCAGGCGGGCTGCCACCCGCTGTCGAACGCGGGGAACTGCTACAAGGCGGGCCAGTTCTGCCGGGCCTCGGACCACGGGGTGGCGGGCACGGACGCCTCGGGGCGGACCATCCGGTGCGAGGACAAGAACGGCTGGCGCTGGGTGGCGGGCTGACGGTCGGTCAGCGTCGCGGGCCGTACATGATCACACCGACGCCGGCCAGGCAGATCAGCGCGCCCAGCACGTCCCAGCGGGTGGGGCGGAAGCCGTCCACGACGACGCCCCACAGCAGGGAGCCCGCCACGAAGACGCCGCCGTACGCGGCCAGCACCCGGCCGAAGTTGGCGTCCGGCTGGAGGGCGGCGGTGAAGCCGTACAGTCCGAGCGCGAGCACGCCGAGACCGGCCAGCCACCACGGGCGGGACTCGCGGACGGACTGCCAGACCAGCCAGCAGCCGCCGATCTCCAGCAGCGCGGCCAGCGTGAACAACGTGATCGAGCGGACGGTACTCACCGCACCACCCTAGACGGCGAGGTCCCCGGGCCCGACAGCACCGGGTCCGGGGACCTCGCCGGCCCTCAGTGGCCGTGCTCGCTGCGGCCCGCCCGGCGGGTGATCGAGTAGTGGTCGATCCGGGTGCCGTCCTCGGCCAGCGCGGTGACCTTCATGCTGCTGGTCGCGCCGCGGTGCGCCGGGGTGACGTCCACCTTGATGAACGAGTAGCCGGTGTAGCGGACCCGCGACCACTGCACGGTCTCCGCGACCTTCACGCTGCCCTTGTCGAAGTGGTACGTGACCACCTCGTCCTGGTGGTTCTCGTGGCCCTCGTAGGTGTCGGGGGCGTCGAACGAGTACAGGCTGCGGCCGGCCGCACCGGCGGTCACGTACACCACGCCGTCCTTGGACGGGTCGATGCTCGCGCCGCTCGGCACCGCCTTGTTGACCTTGTTGCCGAGGATCGCGTCGGTGCGCTCGTACACGTGGTTGTGGCCGTTGATGACCAGGTCCACCCGGTACTTCTCGAACAACGGCACCCAGGCGTCCCGGACGCCGCCGTCGGAGGCGTGCTGGTGGGTGGTGGAGAAGGCGCAGTGGTGGAAGAACACCACCACGAAGTCGATCGCCTCGTCCGCGCGCAGCTCGCGCAGCTTGCGCTCCAGCCACTCGGTCTGCCGGCCCGCGGTGATGCCCAGGTTGGCCGGGATCTCGTAGGACACGTCGTTGGCGTCCAGCGAGACGACGCCGACGTTGCCGTAGGTGAAGGAGTAGACGCCGGGCGCCGTGCGCGGGTCCGGGCCGTTGGTCGGCAGGGTGAAGCGGGCGTCGTCGCCGCCGTACCCGTTGTGCGAGTACCAGGCCTCCATGTCGTGGTTGCCGTAGGCGACCATCCACGGGACCTTCGCCGCCACCGTCTCGGTCTGCGCCAGGAACGCGTCCCAGGTCAGCGCGTTGAACGCGACCCGGTCGCTGTCCTTGCCCTGGCCCATCGGGTCGGCGTAGCAGATGTCGCCGGCGTGCAGGTGGAACACCGGCTGCTGGGCCAGGATGACGTGGTCGTTGCCGGCCGCGTGCGAGGAGACGCCCTGGTCGCCGAAGGCGGTGAAGGTGAACGGCTCGAACGGACGGCCCCGCCGGCCGTGGCGGGACGGCGCGGTGGTGAAGGTCTGCAGGGTGGAGATCGCCTGCTGCGAGGCCGGGTCGAAGCCCTCGTGGCCGACGCCGTAGTAGTAGGTGGTGCCGGGCTGAAGGTGGTTCAGCTCCACGTGCAGGTAGTACTGGTCGACCGGGGTGGCGCCGTCGACCAGCGCGGGGGTGTGCAGCGCCCGGACCTCGGCCTCGATCTTGTGGCTGAGCTCCCACGGGTGCCGGCCGAAGCGCAGGAACGGCTTCTTCACCGGCGCCGGCACCTGCCAGGACACCCGCATCTGGGTGTCGGCGTCGGCGCCGAACTGCAGGTGGCGGCCGACCGGGGCCACCAGCGAACCGGACACCGCGTCCGTCGTGCCGCTCTGCTTCACGGCCGGGTCGGCGAACGCCGTGCCGGAGCCCAGCGCCCCGCCGACGGCCAGCGCGCCGACCGTCACCGCGCTGGAGCGCAGCAGGGTGCGGCGGGAGAGCTTGCTGCGGAGGTACTCGTGCTGCTCCGCCATGTTCATGCGGGCGGCCAGCTGGGCGGGCACGCCCATGTTCGGGATATCCATGCGCGGGAGACTGCCAGCGGCCGATGGCCGTCACCCTGATGCTCGGTGAACGACCGTCATCGTGTCGGTCTGGCCGAGCACATGATCAGACCATGTGTTGGTAAAGCTGCCGACGCGAAGCGCGCACCGGCCCGATCATGGCGCATCGTCGCTGCTCACAGCGGGTCGCCCGGCACCGCCAGGTACGCCGCCCGCAGCCTCGCCAGCCCCGCCGCCTCGGCCTCCCGGACGTCGAACTCCCGGCCGTCCACCGCCGCGAC
This sequence comes from Kitasatospora sp. CB02891, assembly GCF_002803145.1. Taxonomy (NCBI): domain Bacteria; kingdom Bacillati; phylum Actinomycetota; class Actinomycetes; order Kitasatosporales; family Streptomycetaceae; genus Kitasatospora; species Kitasatospora sp. CB02891. The sequence continues at coordinate 189,255 of NZ_NNBO01000006.1, forward strand.
CGCCCGCACGCCGGTCGTCGCATTGGTGGCGAACACCGCGTCCACGCCCGCGAGTTCCCTCCCCACCCTAGCGAACTCCCCGCCGCACGCCCCGCGCAGCAGCGTCATCGCGGTGCCCGTCAGGTACTCCCCCTGCGGCCACACCACCTCGCCGTCGCGCAGGAACCCGACGTTCCACGTCGTGCCCTCCGTCAACCCGCCCTCCGCGTCCACGAACAGCGCGTCGTCGAACCCCGCCTGCCGGGCGAGCCGCCGCTGCCGCAGCACCCCGAACAGCGCCACGCTCTTCACCTCCGGCAGGTCCCGCCGGTACCCCGCCGTCCGCACCCGCACCGCCCCCGGCGCCCCGCTCCCCGCCGGACGCGCCGTCACCAGCACCCGCGGATCGGCCGGTCCCCCGACGCTCCCCAGGTCCATCCCCGGATCGAACAACGTCACCCGCACCACCACCGCCCCGCGCGCCGGCACCTGCCGCCGCACCAACTCGCGCACCCGCCCCCGGTCCGGCCGCGCCCCGAACACCGCCGCGCAGTCCCGCTCCAACCGCGCCAGGTGCAACTCCAGCCCCCGCACCCGGCCGTCCTCCACCAGCATCGTGGTGAAGTGCCCGTAGTTCGTCAGCGCCAGCGCCTGCAACTCCCCGGCCGCCACCGGCCGCCCGTCCAACTCCGCCACCACGACTCCTTCGCTCACGCCCCCATTCTCCGCGCCCGCAGGGCCGCCCACGCGGCACCGCCCGCCGACCGCCCGGAAATCCCGGTGCGACCCGCGCGGCGGGACGGATAGGTTCGCGGGATGACTGCGACCGAGACCCAGCGCCGCCCCGTACCGTTCAACGACAGCAGCGAACTCGACACCTCGCTGGCCTTCCTGGGGTTCGCCCGGGAGTGCGTGGTGAAGAAGACCGAGGGGCTGACGGAGGAGCAGCTGCGCCGGGTCCTGGTCGGGACGGGGACCAACCTGCTGGGTCTGGTGCAGCACCTCACCGCGTCCGAGCGGTACTGGTTCGGGCACCACGTGGCGGGCGACCTGACGTACGCGGAGGTCGACTTCACCATGGACGTGCCGGCCGGGGTGGGTGCCGAGCAGGTGCTGGCCGCCTACGCGGAGGCCGTCGCGGCGAGCGACGCGGTGATCGGCGCGTCCGCCGACCTGTCGCGTCCGGTGGCGGTGCCGGTCAACGACGAGCTGCTCTCGGTGCGGTGGGTGCTGGCCCACATGACCGGCGAGACGGCCCGGCACGCCGGTCACGCCGACATCCTGCGGGAGCAGATCGACGGCGCGACCGGGCGGTAGCGGGGGATCAGGCGGTGGCGGCGGCCGCGGCCCGGCCGGCGGTGCGGCCGGTGAAGAGGCAGCCGCCGAGGAAGGTGCCTTCGAGGGAGCGGTAGCCGTGGATGCCGCCGCCGCCGAAGCCGGCCGCCTCGCCCGCCGCGTAGAGGCCGTCCAGCACCGAGCCGTCCGGCTGCAGGACGCGGGAGTCGAGGTCGGTGTGGAGGCCGCCCAGCGACTTGCGGGTGAGGATGTGCAGCCGGACGGCGATCAGCGGTCCGGCCGCGGGGTCGAGCAGGCGGTGCGGGGTCGCGGTGCGGATCAGCTTGTCGCCGAGGTAGCGGCGGGCGCCGTGGATGGCGGTGACCTGGAGGTCCTTGCCGAAGGGGTTGGCGATCTCGCGGTCGCGGGCCTCGATCTCCGTCCGCAGCGCGACGGCGTCGACGGGAGGGGCGCCGTCCTGGCGCTCGTTCATGCCCCGCACGAGTTCCTCCAGCGTGGCGGCCACCACGAAGTCCGCGCCGTGCTGCTTGAAGGCCTCGACCGGCCCGGGCGCCCCGGGCAGCGCCCGGCCGAGCACCCGCCGGATCGAACGTCCCGTCAGGTCGGGGTTCTGTTCGGAGCCGGAGAGCGCGAACTCCTTCTCGATGATCTTCTGGGTGAGCACGAACCAGGTGTGCTGGTACCCGGTGCGCATGATGTGGTCGAGGGTGCCGAGGGTGTCGAAGCCGGGGAACAGCGGGACGGGCAGCCGGGCGCCGGTGGCGTCCAGCCAGAGCGAGGACGGGCCGGGCAGGATGCGGATGCCGTGCCGGGCCCAGATCGGGTTCCAGTTCTCGATGCCCTCGGTGTAGTGCCACATCCGGTCGCCGTTGATCAGGCCGGCGCCGGCCGCGGCGGCGACGTCCAGCATCAGGCCGTCGACGTGCGCGGGAACGCCGGAGAGCAGCCGGGCGGGCGGGGTGCCGAGCCGTTCGGGCCAGGCGGCGCGGACCTTGTCGTGGTTGCCGCCGATGCCGCCGGAGGCGACGATCACGGCCTGGGCGCGCAGTTCGAACTGCCCGGCGACGGCCCGGGAGCTGGCTTCGCCGCGCGGCACGGCGGACGGCGCGAGGATCTCCCCGGTGACGGTGTCGAGCGAGCCGCCGCTCGCGGAGAGGCCGGTGACGCGGTGCCGGAAGCGGAGGGTGACCCGGCCGGCCCGGACGGCGTCGCGGACCCGGCGGACGAACGGTTCGACCAGGCCGGGCCCGGTGCCCCAGGTGATGTGGAACCTCGGGACGGAGTTGCCGGGGCCGCTGGCCAGCAGCCCGCCGCGTTCGGCCCAGCCGACCACCGGGAACAGCCGCACGCCGAGGCCGTGCAGCCAGGCCCGCTTCTCGCCGGCCGCGAAGTCGACGTACGCCTCGGCCCAGCGGCGCGCCCACGCGTCCTCGGGGCGGTCGAAGCCTGCGGTGCCGAGCCAGTCCTGCCAGGCGAGTTCGCGGGAGTCCTTGATCCGCATCCGGCGCTGTTCGGGCGAGTCGACCAGGAAGAGCCCGCCGAAGGACCAGTGCGCCTGGCCGCCGAGCGACCCGGCGGGTTCCTGGTCGAGCAGGATGACGCGCCGCCCGGCGTCGGCGAGTTCGGCGGTGGCGGCCAGGCCCGCCAGGCCGGCTCCGATCACGATGACGTCGGCGTCGAGGGCCATCCGGGGATCCTTCCCAAAGACAGTGAGCCCCGATCCTGCGGCCACCCGGCCCCCAGGTCAACCCACCGGTAACAACGCGGGAGCCCCCGCCCCGCCCGAGAAGCAGCAGGACGAGGGCTCCCGACGAAGGCCCGGCGAGCCGTCAGGGCTTGACCCGGACCACCTGCGGGTCGTGGTCGGAGGCCTGCACGGCGAACTCGCTGTTGATGTGCACCACGTCGTAGCGGACGTGCTGCCGCTTGAACGCGGGGCTGACCAGGATGTGGTCGAGCACCTGCGAGTTGCCCTGGTAGACGTACGAGTAGCGCTCGCTCGCGGGCAGGTCGTTCACCAGGTCGCGGAGCACGCCGCCCTTGGTGAGGGTCTGCAGCGCGGGCGAGAACTGGTAGTCGTTGAAGTCGCCGAGCGAGACGACCCGGGCGTCCGGGTCGGCGGCCTCCAGCTTGGCGACGAAGGCCTGCTCGACGGCGGCCTGCTGCTGCCGCTGCACCTCGGAGCTGCGGTTCGGGGCCTGGAAGCGGCTGTCGATGCCCTGGTCGCCGCCCTTGCTGTTGAAGTGGTTGGCGATCACGAAGACCGCCTTGTTGTGGAAGCTGAACTGGCCGACCAGCGGCTTGCGGCTGCTGTTCCAGGCGTCGTTGTTCGGGTCGATGCGGCCGGGCGAGGCGGTCAGCGAGGTGCGCTTGCCGGTGCCGGTGACGTCGACGGCGGTGGTGGAGTCGCCGCCGGGGATGTCGGTGAAGGAGACCCGGTCGGGGTTGAACAGGAACACCTGGCGGATGTTGCCGCCGGGCTGGCCGCCGTCCTTGTCGTTCACCGGGTCGATGGAGCGCCAGTCGTAGGCGGGGCCGCCGGCGGCCTTGACCGCGTCGATGAACTTCTGCACGGTGACCGAGGCGTCCACCGTGCCGTCGTCGACGGCGCCGCTGTTGTCCTGGATCTCCTCCAGGGCGACGATGTCGGGCGAGCGCAGGTTGGTGACCACGGCCTGGGCGAGCTCGGTGTACTTGGCGTCGGCGTCGCCGGGGGCGAGGTTCTCCACGTTGTAGGTGGCGATGGAGAGTTCGCTGGGCAGCGCCCGGTCGGCGACCTCGCGCTGCAGGCCGTTGTCCTGGACGGTGCCGACGGTGTTCGCGGCGATGGTGTAGCCGCCGAACTGGTTGTAGTCGAGCGGGCCGGCGGTGGAGCCGGTCAGCTTGTCGCCGACGTTGGCGACCGGGAACGGCTGCTCGGTCAGCGGCGGCAGCGACTGGATCATGATCCGGCCGTTGTTCGGCTTGTCGTAGCCGAGGTAGACCACGCCGCCGCGGTTGGTCCGCGGGTCGGTCGAGGCGGCGTCCACCCACAGCTCGTGGTACTTGTCCGTCGCCTGCACCACGGGCACGTCGCGGACCTCGACGTTCATGCCCTCCAGCGACTCGTACAGGTCGAGGGCGTACTTCGACGGGTCCAGCGGCAGGTTCTCGATCGAGCCGCCGGCGGCGTCCGGCGCGTACGCGGCCGGGATGGCGGCGGCGTCCAGCACCACGGGCGCGGGGACGGCGTTGCCGGAGGACAGCACGGTGACCTTGGGGCCGGTCAGCTCGGTGACCGACTGCGAGCCGCCCGAGCTGTTCGGGTAGTACTCGCTCACCTTGGCGGTGACCAGCACCGAGTCGCCGACCTTGACGGTCGGGTTGGCGGAGCCGGTGTAGACGAACACGGCCTCGCTGGTGGCCGGGTTGTCGTCCGCGTTGGGGTCCTGGATCCAGAAGCCCTTGGTGCCGTAGCCGCGCACGCCGGTGACGATGCCGGGCACGTTGGTGACGGTCTTGGTGTTCAGCGGCGATATCCGGGTGGTGCCCTGGATGTCGTGGATGCGCACGTCGCCGGGGACGGGCGTGCCACCGCCGCCGGGGACGGTGCCGCCGCCGGTGGTCTGGCCCTTGGAGTTGACCGGGGTCGGGTCGCCCGCGGTGAGGTCCTTGGCGTTGTCGTCGGTGTCGGCGAGCGAGGAACCGCGCGCGACCGAGGCGGAGTTGGACGCGCCCGCGGCCGGGCCGCTGCCCTCGCGGACCACGGCGGTGCCGAAGCCGACCAGGTCGACGATCCGCGAGTCCGCGGCGCAGTCGGCGGCGGTCTTGCAGCTCAGCGGCGCGGTGCCGTTGACCAGCGCGACGGTGCCGGAGGTGGCGGACAGCGCCAGGCTGCCGCTGGCGTCGGCGGCCGGGAGGTCCACGGTGCCGCCGGCGCCGGGCGCCTCGGCGATCAGGTAGCGGCCGCCGGCCGGGATCGAGCCGTTCAGCGGGGTGACGCCCCACTGGGTGGAGGCGCCGGGGCTGCCGGGCAGGTACTGCACGCTGTAGCCGGCCAGGCCGAAGGCGGCGCCGGTCGGGTTGCCGAGCTCGATGAAGTCGTTCTTCAGCGTCGCACCGGAGTTGCCGCCGCCGCCGTACACCTCGGCGATCACCGCGCCGGTGGACGGCGCGGCGAACGCGCCCGGCAGCGGGACGAGGACCAGGGAGGCGGCGACCGCGACCGGCGCGGTGACGCGCAGCAGCGCGCGGCGGGAGCGGCGGGCGGGGGTGGGGCTGGGCACCTTGGCGGGGCTCCTTCGTGGCAGGACCGTGTCCCGGTCGCCGTCACGTGGGCGCCGGGTGGCGTTGAGGGTTCGTCAGGATGCTGACTGCCGGGGCCTCTCCGGCCCTGCCGGGCGGGCCCCGAACAGCAACTCGCGTAGATCCAGCCAGAAAGATACGCGCGTAGAAGTTGACCCGACAAGGGTCTTGACGTGAACTTCTCGCCACCGAGCGGGTACGCCTGACCACCCGGCCCGGAGCGTTCCGGCCACTGCGCGTGCGAAAGGGGCGCCCGGCCCGGAGCGTTCCGGCCCCCGCACATGCGAAAGGGGCACCCGCCGGGTGCCCCTTGCCGGCTGACGCCGCGTCGGTCAGGACTGCTCGCGCAGGCCCGCCGACCACTTCTGCTCGACCTTGCCGAACTTCCAGAACGCCATCGCGCCGGCCCAGGTGACCACGAACAGGCCGACGATCACGTAGCCGACCAGGTTGAGGTCGAGCGAGCCGATCCAGCCGATCGGGCCGGAGGTGATGTCCAGCTTCTCGGCCAGCAGGCCGACCAGCTCGATCACGCCGATCACCAGCGCCACCAGCACCGACAGGCCGGTGACGGTGAGGTTGTAGTAGATCTTGCGGACCGGCTTGGAGAACGCCCACTCGTAGGCGAAGTTCATGAACGAGCCGTCGATGGTGTCCAGCAGGCTCATGCCCGCCGCGAACAGGATCGGCAGCACCAGCAGCGCGTACCAGGGCAGCGAGAACGCGGCCGCACCGCCGGCCAGCACCAGCAGCGACACCTCGGTGGCGGTGTCGAAGCCGAGGCCGAACAGCAGGCCCACCGGGTACATGTGCCAGGGCTTGGTGACGGCCCGGGTGACCCGGCCGAGGATCCGGTTCAGGAAGCCGCGCTTGTCGAGCTGGCGCTCCAGCTCGGCCTCGTCGAAGTCGCCCTGCCGCATCCGCCGGAACACCTTCAGGATGCCGTTGAACGCGCCCAGGTTGATCAGGCCGATCAGCACCAGGAAGGTGCCGGAGACGGTGACGCCGATCAGGCCGGTCGCCGTGTGCAGTGCGGAGTCGTCGGACTCCACCTGCCCGGCCAGCGAGCGGATGCCGAACGCCAGCAGGGCGCACAGGCCGAAGACGATCGAGGAGTGCCCGAGCGAGAACCAGAAGCCGACCGAGAGCGGGCGCTTGCCCTGGCCCATCAGCTTGCGGGTGGTGTTGTCGATGGCGGCGATGTGGTCGGCGTCGAAGGCGTGCCGCATGCCGAGCGTGTACGCCGTCAGGCCCATGCCCGCGCCGAACACCTGGCCGCCGACGTCGTAGTGCTTGGGGGCGATCACCGCCAGCAGCGTGAACCACCCGACCACGTGCAGGGCGAGGACGAACGCGGCCATTCCGGCCAGCCGGATCCACTCCTCGCGGGTGAGCCGGTCACGCAGACGGCTGGGCGCTGGCATGGGATCTTCCTTCCGGACGGTGGTGAGCCGCATCATCCTTCCGTCGATCCGCTCGCAATTGCAAGTCATATGCAACTGAGAGCCAAGGGCGCACAACGGCGGGAAACTCCCCGCCCGCGTTCCGCGGCCGCGACCGCCCCCAACCCGAATGATCGGAAAGCTTCCTGACGGTTCGTGAGTCGAAATCCTTGACCCGGGCGATTGGTCCAGTCCAATCTAGGTGACGCGCTCACCCCAAGCGCACAGGCTCCCACCTGGGCCCGTCGGGCCGCCGCACCTACCGGACAACCCCACTACTCCGGAGGTTCCTCCATGCTTGAACGGGCCACGCCCGCACCCGGGTCGACGCGCCGGGCCCCCTCCCGGCGACGCGCCGGCGCCCTCGTGGTGGCCGCCGCCATGACGGTCGGCTCCACCGCGCTCGCGCTCTCGCTCGGCAGCGCCTCGGCGGCCACCGTCAACCTGCTCGCCAACGGCGACTTCGAGGCCGGCTCGCTCAGCGGCTGGACCTGCACCAACGGCTCGGTGGTCACCACCCCCGTGCACGGCGGGTCCTACGCGCTGAACGCCAACGCCACGGCCTCGGACACCGGCCAGTGCCAGCAGACCGTCGCCGTCCAGCCGAACACCAAGTACACCCTGGCCGGCTGGCTCAAGGGCAACTACGTGTACCTGGGCGCCACCGGCACCGGCGTCAACGCCTCCACCTGGACGCCCGCCGCGACCAACTGGACGCAGCTGAGCACCACCTTCACCACCGGCGCGACCACCACCTCGGTGACGGTCTTCACCCACGGCTGGTACGGCGCCGGCGCCTACCAGGCCGACGACCTCGCCCTGACCGGCCCCGGCACCGGCGGCTCGCCGAGCCCCTCGACCTCCGCGAGCTCCAGCGCCAGCGCCTCGGCGTCGGCCAGCCCCTCGCAGAGCGCCTCCCCCAGCCCGTCCACCTCCGCCTCCTCCTCGCCGTCGCCGTCCGCGAGCTCCAGCTCGGGCACCGGCAACGGCCCCGGCGGCGACGGCAAGATCACCGTCCCGGGCGGAGTGACGGTCACGAAGACCACCGCCAACGCGGTGGTGCTGAAGTGGAACGCCTCGACCGACTCCACCGACAACTACGTCGGCTACAAGGTCTGGTCGAAGGGCCAGCTGGTCGGCACCTCGATGGGCACCTCCATCGCGATCTCCTCGCTGCTGCCGAACACCTCGTACACCTTCACCGTCCAGGCGTACGACAAGGCCGGCCACGCCTCCCAGCAGTCCGCCGCGGTGACCACCTCCACCGCCGCCGCGCCCGCCACCGCCAAGCCGTACAAGTCCGCGTACTTCGACCAGTGGTCGGTGTACGACGCCGCCTACTACCCGAAGAACGTCGACACCTCGGGCGCGGCCGGCAAGCTGGACGTCATCTCCTACGCGTTCGAGAACATCCACCCGACCAACCTCAACTGCTTCGAGGCCGTCAAGGCCTCCGACGCCACCCACGAGGACAACCCGAACGCGGGCGACGGCGCGGCCGACGCGTACGCCGACTACCAGATGGACTACTCCGGCGCGATCTCGGTCGACGGCTCCGCCGACGACTGGCAGCAGCCGCTGAAGGGCAACTTCAACCAGCTGCGCCAGCTCAAGGCGAAGAACCCGAACCTCCGGGTCACCCTGTCGCTGGGCGGCTGGACCTACTCCAAGTACTTCTCCGACGCGGCGGCCACCGACGCCTCGCGCAAGAAGCTGGTCTCCTCCTGCATCGACATGTTCCTCAAGGGCAACCTGCCGACCGGTGTCGCCGGTGACGCCTCCGGCGGCGCGGCCAGCGCCGCGGGCATCTTCGACGGCATCGACATCGACTGGGAGTACCCGGGCTCGGCCGGCGGCCACACCGGCAACCACTACTCCGCGGCCGACAAGCAGAACTTCACCGCGCTGCTCGCCGAGTTCCGCAGCCAGCTGGACGGCTACGGCGCGAGCGTCGGCAAGAAGTTCCTGCTCACCGCGGCGCTGCCGTCCGGCCAGGACAAGATCCAGTACATCGAGACCGACAAGATCGGCGCGTACCTGGACTACGCCGACGTCATGACCTACGACATGCACGGCTCGTGGGACGCCACCGGTCCGACCAACCTCCAGGACCCGCTGCACGACAGCCCCGCCGACCCGACCACGCCGATCACCCCCGGCACCGCCAAGTACAACGTGGACACCACGCTGGCGGCCTACACCACCGGCCTGCCCGAGTACGGCATCACCGGCGGCTTCCCCGCCAACAAGATCATCCTCGGCATCCCGTTCTACTTCCGCGGCTGGACCGGCGTCCAGGCCGGAAACAACTACGGCCTCTACCAGAAGGCCACCGGCGCCACCCCTGCCAAGCCCGGCAGCCAGGAAGCCGGCCTCGCCAGCTGGCGCGAACTCACCCTGACCGCCCAGAACACCCACTGGGACCCGATCACCGAGTCCACCTGGGTCTACGACGGCACCAACTTCTGGACCGGTGACGACCCGAAGGCCATCCAGGCCCGCGCGGCCTACGCCAAGTCCAAGGGCCTGGGCGGCATGTTCGCCTTCGCCCTGGAGAACGACGACGACTCCAACACCCTGCTGAACACCATCTACAACAGCCTGGGCTGACGCCTCGTCGGATCCTGAACGGACGGCCCGCCGCATCTTCCCCATGGGTGCGGCGGGCCGTCACCATGGTCAGCCCCGCACGGCGAGCAGCAGCCGGGCCTCCTCGCGCAGGCGGTCCTCCTCCGGCACGCTCCAGTAGTGGTCCCGGCCGACCGGCCGACTCCGGTCCGTGGCCAACCACCCCTCGACCAGGGCCCGTTGTTCGCCCGGCAGCGGCCGGCCGATCCGGCGCAGCACGGCGAGGGCGCAGGCGCCCGCCGCGGTCCGGTCCAGGGCGGCGAGCAGGACGGGGACGGCCCGGGCGGGATCGCCGGTGATCCGCCAGTGCGCCTCGGCGGCCTCCACGCGCCGCCGGACATGGCCTTCCGTCAGGCAGCGCTCCACCAGGGGCAGCAGGGGCGCCCCGAGCGGCCCGAGCAGGGCGGCCTCGGCCAGGCAGTCGGCGCGTTCGGCGAGCAGCCGCAGCGCGGGCTCGGGGTCCGCGCCGAGCCGGGCGGCGGCGACGGCGGCCGCGGGGGCCAGGCAGCGGTCGTCGCCATTGGCCAACTCGCCCAGTATTCGACGGAGTTCGGAGTCGTCGAGGCCGGACCCGCCGAGGAAGCGGACGAGTTTCGGGTCCGGGCAGGTGCGCAGCAGCGCGGTCAGTTCGGGCAGCAGCGGCGCGGCGCTCTCCGGGGTGAGCGCGTCGAGGAGTTCGTCCGCGCCGCTGTGGAGTGCGCCGCCGTACGGGGACCGGTGCGGGGCGAGGGCCCGGCGGCGCAGGGCGAGGTCGTCGGTCCGGGCGGCGAGTGCGTCGAGCGCGGCGGCGTCGGGCTCGGGGACGGCGGTGAGCAGGCGGATGTCGCCGGCCCGGCCGAGGGCGAGCTGGGCGGGCCGGGAGATCCGCCGGTCCGGGTCGACGGTGTGCGGCAGCACCGCCTCGACGACCGGGCCGGGCTCGGGGCAGCGCGCGACCAGGCCGGCGAGGCCGTCCAGCACCTTCATCCGCCAGTACCACTCGCGTTGGTGCGGCAGCGCGGCGATCAGCAGCGCGACGGTCTCGTCCCGGTAGCCGTACCAGCGGGCGGCCAGCCGCAGCGCCCGGCGGGCCCCGCGTCCGTCGTGGTCGCCGGCCGCGATCCAGGCGGCGGCGACGGCCCGGGTGGCCTCCGGGTCGGCGTCGAGCAGCCGCTGCAGCCGGTCGTCGGTGTTGCCGACGCCGGGGAACCACTCGCCCCACCCGACCCGGAAGTCCGGAACGCCGCCGTCCTCCACCAGGACCGCCACCAGCTCCGCCGGGTACGGCGCTCCGGCGCCCTCCAGCAGTCCGAGCACGGCCGTGGCCCGGACGGCGGGCTCGGGGTCCTCCAGCGCCGCCCGCAACCGCCCGCCGGGGTCGGCGTCGAGGAAGCCCAGCACCGTCAACGCCTCGGCCCGCACCGCCGGCGACGGGTCCTCCCGGTGACACGCCGCCAACGCGTCCAGCGCGAGCGACCGGCTCTCCCCCGCCGCCCACCGCGCCACCCGCACGACCTGCCGGCGCACCTCCGGGTCGGGATCGCCGCGCAACAGGCCCAACAGGCCCGGGAGTTCCCGGGACGCCAGGGTCCGCCCCGTCACCTTGTCCTCGAACCCGCTCTCCTCCTCCTCGCCCTCGTACTCCTCCTCGGCCCCGCCGGTCGTCGCCATGAACGCCAGCACGTCGTCCCGCCGGTGAACGGCGTGCACCGCGGCATGCGCCAGGTACGGGACGGCGGCGGCCCCCGCCGAGGACACCGTCCCCTGATGCAGAGCCCGGTCGAACAGCTCCCCGAGCGCCTTGCCGACCACCGCCTCGTCCTCGGCGTACAACGCCCGGACCCAGCCGGGGACGTCGGTGCCGCTCCCGTACGAGTGCTCCAGCGATGCCCAGTCGGTCAGGTGCAGTTCCTCAGGTGATCTCACGAGCGCAGGAGGCTAGCCGGGAGTTCCGACAGGCGAATCAGTTGGTCTGCCCTTGAGGGGGGCTTTGGAAACCCGGGAAGGTGCTGGGAGGCGGCTGTGAGCTCGATGAAGCCGTACCTTACGATCATCGGGTGCCGAGCCTGACCGGAGCCCCGATCCAGATCATCGCCAGCCTGCTGGCCGTTCTCGCCTTCGCCGCCACCATGTGGCTGTGGCCCCGGATGGGTGGCCGGAGCTGGCGGGCGTGGCTCGGGCGGTTGGGGGCGTTCTTCGGGACGCAGATCGCGGTGCTGGCCGCGATGGGGCTGGTCGCCAACTCGTACTTCGGCTTCTACTCGACCTGGAGCGACCTGCTCGGCCTGGACGGCAGCCCGGGCACGGTGGTCGACCACCAACCGGGCGGCAAGGCCGTCTCGGTGACCGGCGAGCAGAAGATGTACTCCTCGCAGGGCGCCGCGCAGGACCGTTCCGGCGTGATCCAGAAGGTGGAGATCCACGGCGAACGCTCCGGGCTGACCGGCACCCCGGCGTACGTGTACCTGCCGCCGCAGTACTTCCAGCCGGCCTACGCGGGGACGAAGTTCCCGATGCTGCTGGCGCTGTCCGGCTACCCCGGGACGCCGGAGAAGCTGATCTCGCTGCTGCAGTACCCGGCGTCCACGCTGAAGGCGATCGAGGCCAAGGAGATGCCGCCGACGGTGCTGGTGATGATGCGGCCGACGCTGGTCGCCAACCGCGACACCGAGTGCATGGACGTCCCGAACGGCCCGCAGGCGGAGACCTTCTTCACCGAGGACCTGCCGAAGGCGATGTCCGCCTCCTACCGGGTCGACGACCGGCCCGAGGCGCGGGCGGTGATAGGCGACTCCACCGGCGGCTACTGCGCCGTCAAGTTCGCGGTGCGCAAGCCCGATTCGTACCGGGCGGCGATCGCGCTGTCCGGCTACTACGAGGTCCACAACGACCCGACCACCGGCGACCTGTTCGGCGGCAGCGCCGAGGTCAAGCAGGACAACGACCTGCTGTGGCGGCTGCAGAACAAGCCCGCACCGCCGGTCTCGCTGCTGCTCGCCACCAGCAACAACGAGGAGAACTACCCGGCGACGCAGCAGATGGTCGCCGCGTTCAAGGCCCCGACCCGGCTGTCCACCATCACCCTGGACACCGGCGGCCACAACTTCCACACCTGGACCCGGGAGATCCCCCCGGCCCTCACCTGGCTCGGCAGCCGCCTCCCGCAGCCGCAGCCGGCCCCCGCGAGCTGAGCAGCCGGACCGGCCTGACGGACCGTCGGGCGAAGGCCCGCGGAGAATAGAGCCCGCTCACAGTCGGGTCTCATGGAGTTCTCAGCCGCGCCACGCAGCGTGTCTCCCATGACCACGCCCAGTTCCGTTCCTCCGACCAGCGAGCCGTGGCCCGACGCCGCGAACCACCCGCCACCGGCGGTCCCGGCCGACGCCGCCGCGTCCGGCCCGACCGTCTGGCCGGCGCCGCCGCCCGCCGGGGCCGGGGCCGGGGACGAACGGCCCGCCGGGCGCGAGCGACCCGCCGAGCCGCTGTTCCCGCCCGTCGCACTGCCGCCCGTCGGCCCCAAGGGCCCGGCCACCTGGGCCGGCCGGCTGCGCACCCTGCCCGGGCGCACCTGGCGCGGACGCGAGGACGACCCGAGGTGGGTCCGGCCGGCGTTCCTGGGGCTGCTGCTGGCCACCGCCGTCCTCTACTTCTGGAACCTGACCGCCTCCGGCTGGGCCAACGCCTTCTACTCGGCGGCCGTGCAGGCCGGCAGCGTCAGCTGGAAGGCGATGTTCTTCGGGTCCTCGGACGCGGCGAGCTTCATCACCGTCGACAAGCCGCCGCTGTCACTGTGGCCGATGGCGGTCTCCGCCCGGATCCTCGGCCTGAACTCGTTCAGCGTGCTGGCCCCGCAGGTGCTGATGGGCGTCGGCACGGTCGCCGCCGTGTACGCCACGGTGCGCCGCCGGTCCTCCGCGCTCGGCGGCCTGGTCGCGGGCGCGGCGCTGGCGCTGACCCCGGTGGCGGCGCTGATGTTCCGCTTCAACAACCCGGACGCGCTGCTGGTGCTGCTGCTGACGCTGGCCGCGTACGGCACCGTCCGGGCGACCGAGACGGCGTCCACCCGCTGGCTGGTGTTCGTCGGCGTGATGCTCGGGCTGGCGTTCCTCACCAAGACCCTGCAGGCGTTCCTGGTGCTACCCGCGTTCGCCCTGGTGTACCTGTTCACCGCGCCCGCCGGCTGGGGCCGCCGATGGCTCCAACTGCTGTACGGCACTGTGGCGATGGTGGTCGCGGGCGGCTGGTGGGTGGCGATCGTCGAACTGATGCCGGCCTCCGCCCGCCCGTACATCGGCGGCTCGCAGGACAACTCCTTCCTCTCCCTCACCTTCGGCTACAACGGCTTCGGCCGGATCACCGGCAACGAGACCGGCAGCGTCGGCGGCGGAAACCGGATGGGCGGCGGCGGGGGCGGCATGCCCGGTGGCGGCATGTGGGGCTCCACCGGCCCGACCCGCCTGTTCGACGGCGACATCGGCGGGCAGATCGCCTGGCTGATGCCCGCCGCGCTGATCCTGTTGGTGTTCGGCCTGTGGGCGACCCGTCGCCACGCCCGCACCGACTCGGCCCGGATCGCCTTCCTGGTCTGGGGCGGCTGGCTGCTGTGCACCGGGCTGACGTTCAGCTTCATGTCCGGGATCTTCCACCAGTACTACACGGTGGCCCTCGCCCCGGCGATCGCCGCACTGGTCGGCATGGGCACGGACGGCCTGTGGCGGGCCCGCCACCGCTTGCCGTACGCGGCGGTGCTGGCCGCGACGCTCGCCGTCACCGCCTGGTGGTCGCACCAACTCCTGGGCCGCAGCGCCGAGTTCGTGCCGTGGCTGCGCTGGGCCGTGCTGATCGGCGGGCTGCTCGCCGCCGTCGCACTGCTCGCCGCGGGCCGGATCACCGGACCGATCGGCGGCCGGATCGCCGCCACCGCCGGACTCACCGCACTGGCGGCGGGCCTGGCCGGGCCGGCCGCGTACGCCCTCGACACCGTCTCCACCGGCCACACCGGTTCCATCGTCACCGCCGGACCGCGCGTCAAGGGCGAGGGCTTCGGCCCCGGCGGCGGTCGCGGCAAGGCGCACGGCGCCTTCCCGGGCTTCCCGGGCGGGCAGAACGGAATGAACGGCGGCGGGAACGGCGGCTTCCCGGGCGGCGGCATCCCCGGCGGCCAGAACGGCCAGAACGGCAATGGCCTCCCCGGCGGCGCCTTCCCGGGCGGCCAGAACGGAAGTCAGAACGGCGGCCAGGACGGCGCGTTCCCGAACCTCCCCGGCTCCCAGGGCTTCCCCGGCACCGGCACCGAGGACGGCCGCACCGGCCGCGGCGGTTTCGGCGGCGGGACGGGCGGCCTGCTGGAGGGTGCGAAGGTCCCGTCCGAGGTCGCGGACCTGCTGAAGCAGGACGCCGACAAGTACACCTGGGTGGCCGCCGCGGTCGGCTCGCAGAACCAGGCCAGCTACCAACTCGCCACCGGCGAGCCGGTGATGGCGCTGGGCGGCTTCAACGGCAGCGATCCCTCGCTCGCGCTGGACGGCTTCAAGCAGCTGGTCGCGGAGGGCAGGGTGCACTGGTTCATCGGCGGTGGCGGCATGGGCCGCAGCATGGGCGGCTCCGACTACTCCTCGGAGATCGCCTCCTGGGTGGAGTCCACCTACACCGCGAAGACGGTCGGCAGCACCACCATGTACGACCTGACAGCCGCACCGAAGAGCGCGGGCTGACCCACCCCGCTCCCACGACGCCCGAGGCCGTTCGACTCCCCCTCCCCCAGAGGAGCTCGAACGGCCTCGGGTCCTTCCGCGGCCGCGGGCCGACGCGCCGTCAACAGGCGCCCGGTCGGTCAGTCGGTCAGTCGCTCAGTCCGTCAACCGGTCAACCGGTCAACGACCCGTCAGCCGCCGCACAGCGACAGCATGGTCTTCTTGTCGGCGGGCGTCACCGGCAGCTGGTACTTCAGCGAGACCTGCGCCCAGCGGATCGCGTACGAGCAGTGCACCTCGGTGTTGGCGGGCAGCCAACTCGCCGGGCCGGAGTCGCCCTTGGAGGCGTTCTGCGAGCCGTCCGCCGGGATCAGGTTCAGCGGGTCGTTGGCGATCTGCACCCGCTTGAGCTTGTCCCACTGGGAGGCGCCCTGCTGCCAGTCGTAGGACAGCGGCATCACGTGGTCGATCTGTATCTTCGACGCCTGCTGCTTGCTCCAGTCCACGGTCTTGCCGGTGTACGGGTCCCAGATGGTCATTCCGGTGACGACGCACTGGGAGCCGTCCTTGTGCTCCACCTTCTGGCCGTCCCGGGCCAGCATGTCGTCACGGGTGCTGCAGCTGTTGTGGCCCATCGGTATGCCGTCCACGTTGTCCGTCCAGGCGGGGCCGAACTGGTCGCGGTCGTAGCCGGTCTTCGGGCCGGGGTCGGCGGTCTTCACCTTGGCGATCAGGTCCCGGCCGGCCTTGCGGTCCGCGTCGTCGGTGACGGGCGCCAGGCCGGGCTTGGTGCCGTCCGGGTTCTGCAGCGGGTTGGTGCCCTTGGAGGCCGACTGGGGCTTGGACTTGGCGCTGTCGCTCGACGACTTGTCCGCTCCGTTGCACCCGGCGAGGGCGAGCGATCCGAGCAACAGGGCGGCGACTACGGCGGTACGGCGGGATCGCACGGTATTCCTCTGTGGGTGGGCGACTCTGACGGCCCACCAGAAGACCAGCCGGTCAAGGGCGGGTCAAGGCGGCCACGCCGCAGCATGACGCACCTCACAATCCGGGCAAAACTCCGACCGGTGCGAACCGTTCCGCCGACCGCGCCGGGACGCCCCCGGGACGGCGCCGGCCCGGGCAGACTGACGGCATGACGGAGTTGCGGGTGCCGGCCCTGGTGCTGGCGGCGGGCGGCGGGTCCCGACTGGGCGGGCGCCCGAAGGCGCTGCTGCCGTACCGAGGTCGCCCGCTGCTGGAACACGCGCTGGCGGTGGCCCGCGACGGCGGGTGCGACGGAGTGGTGGCGGTACTGGGGGCCGCCGCGGCGGAGGTCCGGGAGCGCGCCGACACCGGCGACTGCCTGCTGGTCGACAACCCCGACTGGCGCACGGGGCTGTCCTCTTCGCTGCGGGCGGGCCTGGCCGCCCTGCCGGCGGGGGCGAGCGCGGTCCTGGTACTGCTGGTGGACACCCCCGGCGTGACGGCGGAGGCGGTACGCCGACTGCTGGCAGCGCACGCCGGGCGCACGGATCTGGCAGCGTGCGCCTATGCCGGCCGCCGGGCGCACCCGGTCCTGATCGGCGCCGCGCACTTCCCGGAGCTGCTGGCCACCTCGACCGGCGACGCGGGCGCCCGCGCGCTGCTGGCCAGGCACCCGGTCACGCTGGTGGACTGCACCCACGTGGCCGTCCCCGACGACCTGGACACCCCGGCGGACTTGGCCCGCTGGGGCATCGACTGACGCTCCGTCAGCCCGGCGCACGGCTCGCGCCGCACCTTTCCGCCACCTCAACTGCGGTGCAGGATTACCTCATTCCGCACCGGCCAGGATCCCGATCGGCGAGGATGGAACGGATCGTTGCCAGCCCGACCGGAACGGACGGTGACCAGCCATGCCGCTGCCCGAGGACGCCGCAGACCCGGCCCGGTTCTCCCCCGGTTCGCCGTCGGGGGCCAGCGAACTGCGCTGCCCGGCCTGCCGACGCGAGCACCGCTACGAGCCGCCGAGCCTGCCGTGCCCGTGCGGCGCGCAGTTGCGGGTGCCGCTGCTGCGCGGCGGGGTTCCGGTGCAGGTGCGGTTCCGCTCCTGGGAGGACTCCTGGGTGAGCATGCGATGTCCGCACTGCGGCCGCAGCGACCAGTGGCCGCAGCCGGAGTTCACCTGCGACTGCGGGGCGACGGTCCGCCTGCCGGTGGACCGGGCGCCGAAGCTGCAGAGCGCGGGCCCACGGGCGACCCGCCCGGCCGAGGCGGCCCGCCCGTACACCACGGCGGTGCCGCCGGTCGCCCCGCCGGACCCGCCGGCGACGGGCTCGGGCCCGGCCCGGGTGCTGCGTCCGCCGTTCCGCCCGCAGCCGGTGCGCACCCCGCAGGACGCGGTGCTGACGGCGGCCCGCTACCTGCAGTGGCTGGGCTTCGAGGACCTGGAGTTGACGCCCGGCCAGGAGCGCGACTCGACCACCCTGCTGGGCGGGCAGATGGTGGCCCGGGTGGACACCTGGACGGAGCCCGCCGACGTCAAGGCGGTGGAGTGCCTGTGGCTGGAGACGCTGCACAGCGAGCAGGTCGCGGCGGCGATGTTCACCGTCTCCGGTTTCTCCCGACAGGCCACCGTGCGCGGCGAGCAACTGCTGGTCGCCCTGTTCACGCTGGACGCGGCGGGCATCCCGCAGCCCTCGAACGGCGCCGCCGAGGCCCTGATGGAGACCGGTTGGACGTCCTGACGCGCCGCCACTCCGCCGTCAACCGGAAGCGTCGACTCCGGATTTCCTCACGCTCGTGATCTGGTGCACAAGCTCCCGCGCGTGTTGAATTGCCGCCACGACGCGGGCCCTTGGGGATTGGGGAGGGTCCGCCGGTCACTGCATGGCGCGCACAAGGAGGTGGCGTTGTCGGTGCACGGGACTGCCCCGGGGGGCATGGCGGACGTCGTCTGGCGACTACGGTCGCGGGGCTGCTGGCAGGAGGCCGCGGACCTGCTCCGCCCGCAGGCCGGCCGGGATCCGACGGCAGCGTTGCAGCGGGCCGAACTGCTGATCGAGCAGTGCCTGTTCACCGCGGACCACTGGGAGCGCGCGGAGGACGCCCTGCGCCTGGCGGAAGCCTCGGTCGCGGGCACCGAGCATCGTGCGGCGGCCTCCTGCGCCCGCGGCTACCTGGCCTACGTGGCCAGCGTGCTGGGCCGCCGGGACCGGCTGGACGAGGCCCAGGCCGCGCTGGGCCGCACCTCGGCGCTGCTGCCGCCGAAGGCGCCGGGCCGGCCACTGCTGGACTTCCGGCGCGGACTGGTCGCGGAGAACCTGCTGCACGACCCGGCGGCGGCGCACAGTGCGTACACCCGGGCGCACGAGGGCGCCCGGGAGCGCGGCGACGACCTGCTGCGCTCCTCGACCTGGTGCCACCTGGCGGGGCTGGCGCTGGCGGCGGGCGACCCGGAGCGGGCCCGGCAGGGTTTCGGGACCGCGCTGAAACTGCGTGAACAGCTCGGCTTCACGGTGGGGGTGGCACCGGCGCTGGCCTCGCTGGCGGAGGTGTCGGAGCCGGCCGAGGCGGAGCGGCTGCGCGCCGAGGCGTCCCGGCTGGTGCAGGCGCTCGGCGGGGTCCCGGTCTGGCTGGCCCGGCGGCTGGGGATGTTCCCGACGCAATCGCCCGCACCGGACGGCGGCACCGTGCACGACCCGCGGCACGGCATCAGCTAAGGTGAGCCTTACCTGTCCGGGGCGAGCAGTGGCCCGGACAGGCCCACCGCGCCGTGCCCGGGCCCCGCTCCCGGGGTACCACCCAGGGAGCCCGCGTGACCGCGCACCAGGTCGGCCAGTGCCCCCCGCCCGCCGCCACCGACTCCCGCCCCCTTCAAGGGAGTTGGCGGCGGCTGACCGAGCTCTTCCCGGATCTCCGGATCCATTCCGCCGCCCCCCGCACCGGCCCCGACTGGACCACCGCCGCGGCCCTCGCCACCGATCCGGCCGCGCTCGACGCGACCATCGCCTTCGACGAAGGCCTCGGCCTGAAGCTCTACGGCGCCCCCACCCGCCCGGACGTCACCGCCGGTTTCAGCCTGCACCGCTACGCCTGGCCGGTCGCCCTCGCCTTCACCCTGCCGTGGTTCCTGGAGCGCCGGGTCCCGGTCCTCCCGGTCGAGCAGATCTCCATCAACCGCGCCAACGGCGAACTGACCGCCCGTCCGCTCGCCTTCCACTGCCTGCCGGACGACCCGGCGGCCTCCCACCCGGACGCCCTGGTCGCCCGGGACCGCCCGGCGCTCGACACCGCGCTGCGCGCCGCGCTCGCCGACCATCTCGCGCCGGTGCTCGACGCCTTCCGCCCCCGCGTGCGACGCGGCCCGCGCACCCTCTGGGCACTCGTCACCGACGACGTGGTGGACGGCCTCTGGTACCTCTCCACCCTGCTCGACGAGGAGCCCCGGGCGGTCGCCGAACTGACCGCACTCCTGCCGGGCGACGCCTCGTCGGCCCCGTTCGTGGGCGCGCCGGGCTTCCGCGAGGAGGGCGGGCACCGGACCAGGACCAGGGTCAGCTGCTGCCTGTTCTACACGGTCCGGCCGGCCGAACCGTGCTTCAGCTGCCCCCGCAGCAAATAGATCTGACAATCCGTTGATGTAATTCCGAAATTCCCCCCTAATAGTGTATTGCTCGCGATCCGGCCATGTTTCGCCGCATTTCTCCGCCATGATGGTCCCCCCATCAAACGCGAAGAGCGAGGCTTGATCAGGTCATGAGACTGTCGGACATACCGCTGGGCTGGGTCGTCGCCGGCACGGCCGCCCTGGTGGCCGCCGTCGCCCTGCTGGCCTTCGCCCGCAGCCGCTCGGCCGCAGCCACCAACAACGGCGCTTCGGATTCCTGGGAACGCGCCGAGGAACGCCGCCGCCGCACCGAGAGCCTCTACGGCGGCGCCTCCTACCTCCTGCTGTTCTGCTGCGCCGCGGTCGCCGCCGCGCTCTCCTTCCACGGACTGGTCGGCTTCGGCGTCCAGAACCTCGGCCTCTCCGGCGGCTGGGAGTACCTGGTCCCGTTCGGCCTCGACGGCGCAGCGATGTTCTGCTCCGTCCTCGCCGTCCGGGAGGCCAGCCACGGCGACGCGGCACTCGGCTCCCGCCTGCTGGTGTGGCTGTTCGCCGCGGCCTCGGCGTGGTTCAACTGGGTGCACGCCCCCCGTGGCTTCGGCCACGACGGCGCACCGCAGTTCTTTGCCGGCATGTCGCTCTCGGCCGCGGTCCTGTTCGACCGCGCCCTGAAGCAGACCCGGGTCGCCGCCCTGCGCGAGCAGGGGCTCGTCCCGCGACCGCTGCCGCAGATCCGCGTGGTCCGCTGGCTGCGCGCCCCGCGCGAGACCTACGCCGCGTGGTCGCTGATGCTCCTCGAAGGCGTCCGCACCCTGGACGAGGCCGTCGAGGAGGTCCGCGACGACAAGCGCACCGCGGCGGAGAACCGGGAGCGCCGCAGGATGGCCTCCCGCCGGGAACGCGCCGAGATCCGCGCCATCGGCCGCCAGCCCGGCAGCAGTTGGCGCACCCGCCACACCCGCCAACTCGAACCCGCCCCCGCCCCCACCACCTCCACGGAGCCCGCCATAGCCCCCGCCGGCCTGCCCGCCACCCCGGCCCACCGCAGCATCGACCTCACCCCGGACGAGGACACCACCACCATGCCGCGACTCGCTTCGCTCGAACAGAAGCTCAAGGACCTGGAGCAGCAGTTCGGGTGAGTATTCAGGGGCTCGGGGAACGGCGAGGTCCTGTTGCCGGCGGCCGGAGACAGCGGTTGGCGATGGCTGCGGCGGGCCTCGGAACAGGAACCCGAAACGGCGGAACGCAGAGCGCCCTGCCGACCCTCCGCAGACACGACCCCGCCGTTCCCCGGGCCCCTGAATTCGCACCCCCGAGCCCCTGGTTTCGCGCCCGCCTGCGCTAGCTGCTGAGCTCGAACCACATCCGTTTGCCCGAGCCGCGAGGCTCCACGCCCCAGGCGTCCGCGAGCCCCTCGACGAGCATCAACCCCCGGCCGGAGGAGGCCTGTTCGCCCGGGGTGCGGCGGGTCGGCCAGAGGTCGCTCTCGTCCTCGACCTCGACGCGGAGCCGGGCCCGCCCGCTCTCCTGGTAGAGCCGGGCCGTGAACATCGCGTCCCGGTCGGTGTGCCGGATCGCGTTGGTGACGAGTTCGGAGGACAACAGCTCGGCGGTGTCGATGAGTTCGGGCACTCCCCAACGGCGCAGCGCGTCCCGGAGCTCGGCCCGGAGCTCGGAGATCCGGGCCAGGTCCGCCTGTCCGATCCGGCGGCGCAGCTGCTGCGCGGCGCGCCCGCCCGCGGGCCCGTCCCAGCGCAGCAGCAGGAGCGCGATGTCGTCCTCGCGTTCGCTGGTGTCGGCGGCCTGCGAGGCGATCCGGTCGGCGAGTTCCTCCAGTGGTTCGCGGGGGGATTCGCCGACCGCGGCGAGGTGTTCGGAGACGGTTTCGCAGAGCCGGCCGAAGCCGGTGTCGAGGTCCATGTCGCGGGCCTCGACCAGGCCGTCGGTGAACAGCAGCACGGTCTCGCCGGGGTCGAGGCTGAACCGCGTCACCCGGTACTCCTCGTCGGGCGCGACGCCGAGCGGCAGCCCGCCCGCCACCGGAACGGGATGCGCGGTGCCGTCGGCGCGGCGGACCACCGGGTCGAGGTGGCCGGCCCGGACGGCGTAGACCACGCCGTAGTCGACGTTGACCTCGGCGTAGGTGCAGGTCGCGAAGTGGTCGGTGTCGAGGTCGGCGAGGAACCGGGAGGCGCGGGCCATCACGGCGGCGGGCGGGTGGCCCTCCGCGGCGTAGGCGCGCAGCGCGATGCGGAGTTGGCCCATGATGCCGGCGGCGTGCACGTCGTGGCCCTGGACGTCGCCGATGACCAGGCCGACGTGGCCGCCGGGCAGCGGGACGACGTCGTACCAGTCGCCGCCGATCTGCAGGCCGGAGCCGGCGGCGAGGTAGCGGACGGCGGTGGTGACGCCGGGCACGGCGGGGACGGTGCGGGGCAGCATGACGCGTTGCAGGCCGGCGGCGAGCTCGTGCTCGGCGTCGTGCAGGCGGGCCCGGGCGAGGGACTGGGCGACGAGTCCGCCGAGGGTGGAGAGCAGGGTGCGTTCGTCGGCGTCGAGTTCGCGGTCGTCGTCGAAGGAGACCACGCAGACGCCGGTGGGGCGGCCGCTGGCGACCAGCGGGAGGAACGCCCAGGAGGAGCGTCCGCTGTTCTCGGCCCAGTCCCAGGCGTCGGGGTAGCGCTCGCGGTACTCCTCGCGGCTGGAGACGAAGATCGGTGCGCGCTGGCGGACCGCCTCGGCGGCGGGGTGGGTGGGGGCGAGCGGGATCCGGTCGAACTGGTCGCTGAGCGTGCTGCGGTAGCCGCTGGAGCCGAGCAGGGCGATCCGGCCGCCTTCGAGCGAGGCGAGGGCGAGGCCGTCGGGGCCGAGGCCGGGCAGCGGGAGCTCGGTGAAGACCCGGGCGACGTCGCGGACGGTGACGGCTTCGGAGAGGGCGCGGGCGGCTTCCTTGATGAACCGGGAGCGTTCCTCGCGCAGCACGGCGAGCTCGTCGGCGCGTTCGCGCTTGTGGAGTTCGACGGTGGCGTCCCAGACGAAGCCGACCATCCGGGACGGGCGGCCGAAGGCGTCGGCGAGGACGCGGCCGCGGAAGCGCACGGCGTGCAGTTCGCCGTTGGGGAAGACGGTGCGGTAGTAGGCGCCGCACTGGCCGAGTTCGGCGACGGCGCGTTCGACCCGGCGGCGCACCACGGGGGCGTCCTCGGGGTGCAGCAGGGCGAGGAAGGAGCCGGAGGTGCGGTCGAAGCTCTGGCCGGCCAGGCCGAGGATGGTGCAGGCGCGCCGGTCGCCGACCAGGGTGTCGCGGCGGATGTCCCAGTCGAAGGAGCCGATTCCGTTGGCGGCCATCGCCGGTTCGAGCCACTCGGGGGTGGAGTCGCCGGTGCGGGTGGGCAGGCCGCGGGCGGTGGACGGCACGGCGCGGCCGGCGGCGGTGCGCAGCGGCTTCGCGGGGGTGCTGTTCCGGGTGGCCTGGGTGGCCTGGGCGGGCGGGGTGCGGCGGGCGGGCCCAGGCGCCTCGGGCTCGGTGGCCATGCTTCTCCTGCCGGTGCCTTGCCTGGCGGCCGCTGGATATCCGTGTCCCCTGCTGGGCCGGCCGGACCGCGATGGTTGCGTGTGCCTGCTGGCACACATTCTCACTACCCTCTCGTATGTTCGGCAAGGCGGCAATGCCGGTGACCCGGACGGTACTGATCGCACACGATCCCGCCCGGGACATTCACTCGAACGGCCCGCTCGGGTGGCCGGTCCGGAATTCGCCCCACCGGTTCGGGGCGGGCCCGCTCAGAGCGCGGACAGCTCGAACCAGGTGACTTTTCCGTCCCCGTGCAGTTGCACTCCCCAGTCGTCGGCGAGCGCCTCGACCAGCAGCAGGCCGCGCCCGGAGGTGGCGTCCTCGTTCGGGTGGCGGCGGCCGGGGAGCCGGCTGGTGCGGTCGTGCACCTCGATCCGCAGGCGCTGTTCGGCGGTCAGCTGGGCGTCGAACTCGGCGCCCTTGCCGGTGTGCACGAGCGCGTTGGTGACCAGTTCGGACGTCAGCAGTTCGGCGGTGTCGGCAAGTTCCGGCACACCCCAGTGGTCGAGCGCGGCCCGCAGGCGGCGTCGGACGGTGCCGACGGCGGGCAGGTCCGCCGCTTCCAGGGAGGCGTGCAGCCGGCGGTGCAGGGCGCACTCCGGTTGGCGCGCCGGGGCCGCGCTCTGCGGCTGTGGCTGCGGCTTCGACTGCATGGGTGCGGGCCCCTGGTCGAGCTGCTCCCGGCGCGAGGCCGAGCGCTGCCGCGGGAACCTTGCCTGACCGTCCATCAACTTCGTCAGCCCCCGCCCTCGTTCCGGACGGCCGCTCCGGTCCCCCACCGGTTCGGCGGCCACTTCTGGTCATCCTCATGCCCACTCGGCGGCGTTTGCAACAGTGATCCGGCCCTACGCCCGTGGTGAACGGTGCGCAAGGGCGTGCGCGGGCACGCGGGTGAGCCGGGGTGCCCGCCCTGGTCGGGGGCTCCGGCGAAAGCTTTCTCCAGGCAGGCAGCGACGGCGGCGACCCGGTGGCCGAAACCCTCGCCCGATCCGATGATCGTCCCCGCCGACCACTCCCTCACATCTTCTCCCCGCTCCTTCCACACCCCTTCCGTGCGCCTGCCGGGCGTCCCGGGCCTGCGGCCGGACGCTGGACACGACGGGCGGCCGCGGGTTCAATGGGGCCCACGCGTTTGAACGTCGTTCTAAACTCTTCACCGACCACCCTCCGCCCACCCCCGACGAGCGAGGCACCGTGCGACTGACCCCCACCGAACGGGACCGGCTGCTGATCTTCACCGCGGCCGAGTTGGCCCGCGCCCGACGGGCACGCGGCGTGCGATTGAACGTGCCGGAGGCAACGGCGCTGATCGCCGACACCGTCTGCGAGGCGGCCCGCGACGGCCGCCGCCTGGCCGAGGCGATCGAGGCCGGCCGCACCGTGCTGAGCGCCGAGGACGTGCTGCCGGGCGTGCCTGACGTGGTGACGGTGGTCCAGGTCGAGGCGGTGTTCGAGGACGGGACGCGGCTGGCCGTGGTCAGCGACCCGTTCCGCGGCGCGGGTTCGCTGGGCGACGGGGCGCCCGGCGCGGCGCTGCCGGGCTCCGGCGCGGGCTACGACCCGGTGGAGGAGTCGCTGCTGCTGCCGGTGCACAACACCGCCTCGGTGCCGATCTCGGTGACCTCGCACTTCCACTTCTTCGAGTCCAACCCGCGCCTGGCCTTCGACCGCGCCGCCGCGTACGGGATGCACCTGGCCGTGCCGGCCGGCTCCTCGGTGCGCTTCGACCCGGGCGCCACCGTCGAGGTCGGCCTGGTGCCGATCGGCGGCGAGCGGGTGGCGATCGGCTTCGCCGGCCTGGTGGACGGGCCGCTGGACGCGCCGGGCGCGAAGGACGCGGCGCTGGCCAAGGCCCGCGCGACCGGCTACCTGACCGAGTTCGACGACACGTACGACGACGCGGAGCCCGCCCAGTGACCGCCCACCCCCGCCGCACCAGGAAGGACACCTGCGCATGAGCGCCATCTCCCCGCACGACTACATCTCGGTGCACGGCCCGCGCGCCGGCGACCGGGTCCGGCTCGGCGACTCGGGACTGATCGTCCGGGTCGAGTCCGACTCGCAGGCCCCCGGCGACGAGTTCCTCGCCGGGTTCGGCAAGACCGCCCGCGACGGGCTGCACCTGAAGCCCGCCGCGGTCCGCGAGACCTGCGACGTGGTGATCTCCAACGTGCTGGTGATCGACGCGGTCCAGGGCATCCGGAAGACCTCGATCGGCATCCGGGCGGGCCGGATCGCCTCGATCGGCCGGGCCGGCAACCCGGACACCCTGGACGGCGTCGAGGTGGTGGTCGGCACCGGCACCACGATCGTCTCCGGCGAGGGTCTGATCGCCACCGCGGGCGCCATCGACACCCACGTCCACCTGCTGTCGCCGCGGATCATGGAGGCCTCGCTGGCCTCCGGCGTGACCACCATCATCGGCCAGGAGTTCGGCCCGGTGTGGGGCGTCGGCGTCAACTCGCCGTGGGCGCTGCGGCACGCGTTCAACGCCTTCGACGCCTGGCCGGTCAACATCGGCTTCCTGGGCCGCGGTTCGTCCTCCGACGCCGCACCGCTGGTGGAGGCGCTCGCCGAGGGCGGCGCGTCCGGGTTCAAGGTGCACGAGGACATGGGCGCGCACACCCGGGCGCTGGACACCGCGCTGCGGGTCGCCGAGGAGTACGACGTCCAAGTGGCCCTGCACACCGACGGGTTGAACGAGTGCCTGTCGGTGGAGGACACCCTCGCGGTGCTGGAGGGGCGCACCATCCACGCCTTCCACATCGAGGGCTGCGGCGGCGGCCACGTGCCGAACGTGCTGAAGATGGCGGGCGTGCCGAACGTGATCGGCTCCTCCACCAACCCGACCCTGCCGTTCGGCCGGGACGCGCTGGGCGAGCACTACGACATGATCGTCTCCGCGCACGACCTCAAGCCCGACCTGCCGGGCGACGCCGCGATGGCCCGCGACCGGATCCGGGCCGGCACCATGGGCGCCGAGGACGTGCTGCACGACCTCGGGGTCATCGGCATCACCTCCTCCGACGCCCAGGGCATGGGCCGGGCCGGCGAGACCGTGCGCCGCACCTTCGCGATGGCCGGCAAGATGAAGGCCGAACTCGGCCCGCTCGACGGCGCCGGTTCCTACGGCACCGCCGAGGGCGGCGACGACAACGAGCGAGTGCTCCGCTACATCGCCAAACTGACCATCAACCCGGCCATCGCGCACGGGCTCGTCCACGAGGTCGGCTCGATCGAGGTCGACAAGCTGGCCGACATCGTGCTGTGGCGGCCGGACCACTTCGGCGCCAAGCCGCAACTGGTGCTGAAGGCCGGCTTCCCCGCGTACGGCGTGGTCGGCGACCCGAACGCCTCCACCGACCGGTGCGAACCCCTGGTGCTGGGGCCGCAGTTCGGCGCGCACGGGGCCACCGCCGCGGACATCTCGGTGGCGTTCGTCGCCCAGGCCGCCGCCGATTCCGCCTACTTGGACGTGGCGGGCGACCAACTGCCCACCCGCAGGCGGCGGGTGGGAGTGCGCGGCACCCGGGGCATCGGCCCGAGCTCGATGCTGCGCAACGGCCGCCTGGGGAAGGTCGACGTCTCGGCGACCGGCCTGGTCTCGCTGGACGGCGAGCCACTGCGCTCCGCGCCCGCCGATTCGGTCTCCCTCAGCCGCCTCTACTTCCTCTGAACTCCCCTCACCCCGCTAGGACTTGATCCCCATGACCACCCCCACCCCCGCCGAGCTCGGCTTCCGGATGCCCGCCGAATGGCACCCGCACGAGCGCACCTGGATGGCGTTCCCGACCGCGAACCCGACCTTCGACGGCGCGGAGCAGCTGGACGCGGCCCGCCGCGCCTGGGCCGAGGTCGCCAACACGATCGTTCGCCACGAGCCGCTCACCCTGGTGGTCAACACCGGCGAGACCGAGCAGGCCCGGCCCTACCTCTCCCCCGAGGTGGAGATCGTCGAGCGCCCGCTGGACGACGCCTGGATGCGCGACATCGGCCCGTCCTTCCTGATCGACGACAAGGGCGAACTGGCGGCCGCCGACTGGGTGTTCAACGGCTGGGGCGCCCAGTCGTGGGCCCGCTGGGACAACGACCGGCACATCGCCGAGCACGTCACCGAACTGGCCGGCGTCCGGCGGTTCGCCTCCCGGCTGATCAACGAGGGCGGCGGCATCCACGTCGACGGCGAGGGCACCGTCCTGGTCACCGACACCGTCCAGCTCGGCGAGGGCCGCAACGCCGACTGGACCCGCGAGCAGGTCGAGGCCGAGCTGCACGCGCACCTCGGCACCACCAAGGCGATCTGGCTGCCGCGCGGACTGACCCGCGACTACGACGAGTTCGGCACCCGCGGCCACATCGACATCGTCGCCTCCTTCGTCCGCCCCGGCACCGTCGTCGTCCACTCCCAGCCCGACCCGGCGCACCCCGACCACGCGGTCTGCCAGGAGCTCGCCGAGACCCTCCGCGCCGCCACCGACGCCCGGGGCCGGCAGCTTGAGGTCATCGAACTCCCGGCCCCCACCGTCCTGTTCGACGAGGACGGCGAGCCCGTCGACTACTCCTACATCAACCACTACGTGGCCAACGGCGTCGTCGTGCTGTGCGCCTTCGACGACCCGCGCGACGAGCAGGCCAAGGCCGTCCTGGAGAAGGCCTACCCGGGCCGCACCGTCGAACTGGTCGACGCCCGCGAGATCTTCGCCAACGGCGGCGGCATCCACTGCATCACCCAGCAGCAGCCGAAGGCCTGACGCCTCGACAGCCGCGGGCCGGAACCTCACAACGAGGTTCCGGCCCGCGGCCGTTCGGGTGTCCGGCGGTCGGTCAGTGGCGGCGCCGGGGGCGGCGGCAGGTCACCGCGCAGAGCGCCGCACCGCCGACGGTGAGCAGTCCGGCGACTGCGGCCAGCAGGCTGCCGGGCAGGTCGCTGCCGGTGTGCGGCAGCATCCCGTGCTCGCCCTTCGCCCCCTCGCTGGGCTTCCCGGCCGACGGCGACGGCTCCGGGCCGGTCGAGGGCGAGGTCGAGGGCGAGGGCGACGGGCTGGGGCTCGGGCTGGTGTGGGGCAGCACCAGGCCGAGGTCCAGGTCGAGGTAGCGCCGGCCGCCCGCCAGGTCGACGGTCTGGGTGAGGCCGGTGGCGGGGTCGGCGTCGGAGTCGAGTGCCGGGTCGGTGCCGGCGTGCCGGAGGGTGACGGTGGCGCCCGCGGGGATCGTGGAGAGCTCGAAGCGGATCCGGTAGACGCCGTCCGGCAGGTGGTCGAAGAGGTAGTGGCCGCCGCTGTCGCTGACGGTGGTGAGCGGGTTGCCGTGCAGGTCGCGGACGGGCTGGCCGCTGCCGTCCAGCAGGTCCACGTGCACGCCGGGGACGCCGGGCTCGCCGGGCTGCTGGATGCCGTCGTGGTTGAGGTCGTCCCAGACGAAGTCGCCGAGCGCGTTGTCGGACGGGCGGGTCTGCTCGACGGCCACGCCGACCTTGGCGGGTTCGGCGGGCAGCAGCTGACGGCCCGTCGCGTCGATGGCGGTGTAGGCGAACGAGTTCCAGGCGTACGCCCCTTCGGGGGCGTCGAACGGGGCGACCATCGGCCAGCCCAGGGTGAAGGAGTCGCCGGGGGCGAGGGTGCCGGGGCGCTCGATCCGGAACCAGGTGGCGGTGCCCGGGCCCGGGAAGGTCGCCGTCCACACCGCGTTCGGGTTGCAGCCCGGGTCGGAGGCGGGCGGCACCAGCGCGGGCACGCAGGGGTGCTTGTCGGTGGTGTACTCGACGGTCACGCTAGGGTCGGAGCTGGTGATGGGGCTGCTCAGCGACGGCGCCCAGGCGCTGCCGCGGGCCGCGTCCGGGGTCAGCACGTAACCGTCGCCGGGGGTGGGCAGCTTGTCGTAGGCGACGAACTCGGTGACCGGGTCCGCCGAGTCGTTGCGGACGGTCATCCGGTAGGACAGCGCGCCGCCCGGCGTGGTGGCGCCCATCGGGCCGTACCCGGAGTCCAGGTCGCCCTGGACCTCCTTGTAGGAGCGCAGCACGCTCGGCACCTGCACCTCGACCTGCGACGTGGCGTGGCACATGGTCTCGGTGAGGTCGCCGTTGCCGTTCAGGTCGAGCGTGTCGGGGACGCCGTGGCTGACGCCGCTGAAGTAGCAGGTGACGGGCTCGGTCGGGTGGTCGGCGGTGACGAACACCTGGTTGGTGAGGGCGCCGGCCCGGACGCTGTCGGCGACCTGGACGTCGAACAGCACCCGGTAGGCCAGCGCGTCGTTCAGGTACGTCATGTCGGGCGCACCGGCCGGCCAGGTCATCTTGACGATCTGTCGGCCGTCCGCACCGGGCGTGACCTGCACGGACTCGGGGAGTTTGGCGTCCGGGTAGCTGGGGTCGGTGCGCAGCGAGCCGTCCAGGTAGACCAGCCCGGTGGGCAGCACGTCGTACAGCACCAGCGGCCGGTCCAGCGCGCGCCCGTTGCGGTTGTACGGGATCACCTCGAAGGTGGCGCGGCCGCCGGCGTTGGTGACGGCGCCCGCGACGGTGCTCTTGGCCGCGCCGAGGTTGGTGGCGGCGACGACCGTGGTCTCGGCGCAGCCGGTGGCCCGGGCGGTGGTGGCGCCGTCGGTGGCGGTGTTGTCGACGCAGTTGGTGAGCAGTTCGGGCGCGGGGCGGCCGTCGTGGCCGGGGGTGACGACCTGGGTGACCACCTGGACGCCGCTGCCCGGGGCCCAGCCGGTGGGCAGCGGGCCGTTCCAGGTCAGGTGCAGCCCGTCCAGCCAGCGGCCGGCGGGCAGGCCGAGCTCGTCCGCGGCGGGGTCGCCGGCGCCCTCGACGAAGGTGATGCGGCGGGTGGTGGAGCCGTCGAACGGGGTGCCCGGGGTGAAGGTCAGCCAGGTCGGGTCGCCGTTCAACCGGTACTGGAAGGTGAGTCGGATGCCCGGCGGGTTCCACGCGTCGAGCTGCACGGTCTGCGGGAACAGCCAGTTGTAGAGGCTGTCGGTGGTGCCGGTGCCCGGGTCGGTCATGGTGAGCTCGGTGGCGGGCGCCGAGGTGTTGGTGGCGAACAGGCTGAAACTGTTCAGGTCGCCGGAGACGCTCCGCTCGCCCCAGGACTTGGCGGCGCTGACCTGCACACCGGTGGCGGGCTCCTGGAAGGCGCCGGTGGTGGCTTCGGCGGTGGACAGGCTCTGCTCGGGGGCGGTGCCGAGCGGGTCGCCGAGCAGTTCGACGTCGTTGGTGGAGGTGGTGCCGGACGGGAACGTCGGGTCCGGGTAGTTCACCACCAGCACGCCGGGGATCCGGCAGCCGGCCTGGCCGTTGGCGGCCCGGAACTCGCCGATGTCGTAGCCCCAGGTGTTCGGCCCGGGCGCGACCTGGCTCCAGCCGGGCGAGCGCGCGGTGTCGACCACCGCGCCGGGCGGCAGCGTGTCCAGCAGGCGGCTGGCGTCCAGGTCGACGTTGGGGCCGGAGGTCGAGCAGGCGCTGAACTGGTAGGTGACGGTCCGTCCGTCGGCGCTGGCGGTCTGCACGCCCTTGGTGACCTGGTAGGCGGGCTCGACGTGCGCCGTGACGGAGGCGGAGCCGTTCTGCGGGGTCTCCCCGTCGACCGTCAGCTGCGCCGAGTTGAGCGCCGAAGTGCCGTCCGCGGTCGTCCAGTTGGGGAAGCGCACCACCACGCTGACAGCGGCCGTGGTGCCCGGGCTGAGGTTGAGCAGCCTGATGTCGAGCGTGCCGCCCGTGGTGCCGGCGGCGGGCACGGTGGAACCGGCCACGTCCACGGTGGTGGGGTCGGGCGTCCAGCCGACGAACTCCATGGACGCGGGCAGCGTGTCGGTGATCCGACCGTTGACGCATTCGGTGACCGAGCAGGTGTACTGCAGGGTGAAGGTGACGTTCTCCCCCGGCGCGGCGGTGAACTTGTCGACGTTCTTGACGAAGGAGATCGCGGCGTGCGCGGGTGCGGCCAGGACACCGCTGCCGAACAGCGATCCGGCCAGGAGTGCCAGCACGGAGCCGATCCGCCCGGCCCGAAGGGGAGTACGCATACCGGGCAGTTGATCGGGCATCAGGATCGCAAGTGGCGGTGACGCGACCTGAAATGACAGGTATTCACCCGATTGGCCCAGTCGATCCATCCGTCCGGCGGACGCCCCGTCACCGACCGGCCGTCCGGTCGCCGGTGAACTCCTGAGAACGATCTCCGGTATTCGACCTTGGTACGCCTGTCGGCAGTTAGCATGCCCGTGCGGCGTCAGGGGGACGCCCGCCCAGCATTGGGGGAACCACGCATGCGCATCCGCGCGAAGGGGCTGACCGCCCTGCTCCTCGGCTCTCTGCTCGCCGTCGGCGCCACCGCCGCACCGCAGGCCGGTGCCAACACCACCCCGGCCACCGCGACCACCGCCACCCGCGGTCTGGAGATCGGCGTCCCGGCCTACACCTTCCCGAACTACCCGATGATGCTGGACGTCCAGGCCGCCCAGCCCGCGCCGTCCGTCGTCATCCTCAACCCGAACAACGGCGAGGACCCGTTCGACGCCAGCTGGCAGGCCCGCGCCGACGCGCTGCGCGCCCGCACCACCGCCACCGGCGAGCACACCAAGGTGCTCGGCTACGTGCACACCGAAGCCACCAAGCGCGACCGGGCCGCCGTCCTCAAGGATGTCCGCAACTACCTGGTCACCGCCGACGGCAAGCTGCACGTCGACGGCATCTTCTTCGACACCAGCAGCCGCAACTGCGGTGTCAACAACGTCGAGCGGGACTTCTACCTCGACCTGCGCCAGCAGGTCCAGGGGATCATCCACTCCATCGACCCGGCGGCACAGGAGCTGGTGGTGGACAACCCCGGCACCGCCGTCCAGGACTGCTTCCTGGAGCCCGGCAAGCGCACCGCCGACACCTTCGTCACCTTCGAAGGCACCTACGACGCCTACACCAACAGCTACCTCGGTGGAAACGTCTTCAACCTGACCGTCGGCTACTACCCCGGCGCCGGGTTCGACCCCAACGGCACCTCCTACTGGCACCTGATCCACGCCGTCCCGAACGCCACCGCCATGAAGACCGCCCTCAGCACCGCGTTCACCCGCGGCGCCGGGTACGCGTACGCCACCGACGACGTCCTCGACAACCCGTGGGACGCCACCCCCGCCTGGGGCTTCGGCGCGGAGACCTCCTACGCCGCCACCCTCGGCTGACCGACCGTCCGGCCCGCCCCTGCGTCCTCGGAGGGGCGGGCCCGGCCGCGACGCGATGTCATGGACCCATGACCTCCCCCTCGCTCGACGAACTCACCGACGAACTGCTCCGCCTCGCTCCCGCACTCGACCGCGAACAGGCCGCCGCCGTCCTCCGCAAGGCCTACCGGGCCGGCCTCGACCACGGCCGGCAGGAACACGTCGAAGGGCTCGAACACGGCGGCTGGTGACCCCGCCCGCACGTCCCGCCCTTCCCGTACGGGAGACTGGACCCCGGACAGCCAGCAACGAGGAGAGCGGATGGCCCCGCCACGCACCCGCCGCCCGGCCCGCCCGCGGGAAGAGGTGTACGCGGCCGCCCGCGCCGCCATCGCCGAACACGGCCTCGCCCGCCTCACCATGGCCGGCCTCGGCCAGCAGCTCGGCATGAGCGCCGGACACCTCCTCTACTACTTCGGCAGCAAGGACCAGCTCCTGCTGGAAACCCTCCGGTGGAGCGAGACCCAGCTGGGCGAACGCCGCACCCGCGAACTCGCCCGCCACGACCTGCCCGTGCTCGAACGGCTCGCCCGCTACATCGACCTCTACCTCCCCGAGGGCCCCGGTGACCCCCGGTGGATCCTGTGGATCGAGGTGTGGAGCCGCTCCCCCGAGACCGCGGACCTCCGCCAGGGCCAACTCGACATCGAAACCCCCTGGCAGAACGACCTCACCGCGCTCATCACCGAGGGCCGCACCACCGGCGTCCTCACCCCCACCGCCCCCGCCGCCGACCGCGCCGCCCAGCTCCGCGCCCTGCTCGACGGCCTCGCCGTCCCGCTGGCCATCGGCATCCCCGCCACCACCCGCGACCAGGCCACCGCCCAGGCCGCCTCCGCGGCCCACGCCCTCCTCGGCGTCCCGCCGAAGTAGCCGGCGCCTGCGGCGTGCCGCCTCGGTTGGACGCCGCTTCGGCGCGTGGGCGTCAGTCCGTCCAGACCGCCGCCGCGGTGCGGTCGTCGGCGTAGCCCTTGGCGCGGACCTGGACCTGGCGGAGGAAGTCGACGGTGCCTGGGGGGTGGGGGTGGGCCCAGTGGCTGGAGAGGAAGTGGGCGACGGCGGGTTCTTCGGCGATCGGGTCGGCGAGGCCGGGGGTGCACAGGAGCAGGATGTCGCCGGCGGTGGCGGGGACGAGGCGGAACCGGAAGGGGCGGAGGGCGGGACGGGCGGCCGGGGGCAACGGCGGCTGGCCGTCCGGGTGGTGCAGCAGGCGGGCCGCGTAGGCGTCGATCCAGTGGCCCGAGCGCAGGAGGTAGAGCCCGCCGGGGCCGGTGCCGAACGCGGCCCGGTGGGTGGCCGCCGGGTCGGTCGACATCAGCAGGCAGTGCAGCGACGCGGTCTCCTCGGGCGGCAGCGCCTGCTCCGGTGGAACGTCCTCCGCGCTCCCGGTCTCGCCGCGCAGCCGGGCCGCCGCCTGGAGGGCGATCCGCTGGAGGCCGTACCGCAGCCGGTCACGGGCGCCGGCCCGCAGGTCGGCGGCGAGTTCGGCGCGGCTGCGCCCGATCGCCGCCGCCAGTTGCCGGGCCGCGTCCGTCGCCGCGGCGGAGCCCCATCCGGCGTCGGCCGGTCGGGCGGGGCCCGCGAGGACGGTCAGCACCAGCCCGTCCTCGGCGTCCCCGAACCGGACGGTGAGCAGCGCGTCGCGTCGCGGCTCGCCCCGGTAGCGGGCGGAGTCCCCGCGGATCGACACGGCCCGCAGGGTGGTCGTCGCGAACCGGGCGCCGTCGACGGCCGTGTCCGGCACGATCGCGCCCAGGGCGTCCGGGTCGCTGACCGGCAGCGCGGTCGGCTCGGCGGCGTACGTCGGCGGCCGCTCCCCGACGTGCGGCACGGTCGGCGTCTCCGGTTCCCGCCACGGCGCACCGCGATCCGACGGCGGCGCCGACGGGACCTCGGGCTCCGGCGCCGCCTCCGCTCGCGGCGGCTCCGCCGGCGGTGCCTCCGCCCGCGGAGGCTTCGCCAGGACGGACGGTGCTACGACCGGCGGTTGGACGACCGGCGGTTGGACGACCGGCGGTTCGACCGAATGCGGCTGCTCGTCGCGCGCGCCCCCGTCGGGTGCGTCCTCGGTGGGCCGGAGTTCGGGCCAGGCGGCCTCGGCCCAGCTGCGCTGCGGCGGTACCGCGTGCGCCGTGTCCGGGTCCGTTTCCAGGTCGGTGCCGGTCGGGGGCGGGGTGTCCTCGGCGGGCCGGTGCCGGGGGTCGAAGAGGCCGGCGGCGGCGGTGAACCAGTCGTCCACGGAGGTGGTGTCGGCGACGGCGTCGGGAGTGTCGGGGAGGGTGCCGGCGGGGCCCGTGTAGACGGTGTGCCACCAGGCGTCGTCGGATCGGGTCGGCCCGGGTGCGCCCTGCTCGTTCAACTGACGGCTCCTGATCGATCCGTGGGAATGCCGGACGTGACGTCATTCTTCCGAAGCACAACGGCGCTGTCCGGGAATCGGAACATCGCACCGACGCACGGGGGAGGTTCCGGCCACCGGCGGTCCGCTGACGGGCTCGAATGAGCCACGGCAATGGCTCCGGGACGGAAATTCGGAGCCCAAGGGGGGCATCGCTTCACCCGATCGGCTGATTAATATGTGCGCATGACCGCGCCAGGACTTCGCACTCGTCCCGGAGGAGGGACCGCGTACGCGGTGCTCCGCCCGGTGGCGATGCTGTGGGCGGTCCTGCTGGCCGCGCTGCTGGCGCTGCTGCCGTGCACGGCGAACGCCCGGTCCGCGGGCTCCCCGCCGGCCGGGGCCGTCACGTCCGTGCGGGCGGTGTCGACCGTCGTCCCGGCCGCGATCGCCGTCCCGGACCGGGCCGGCACTGTCGCCGGCCACCAGCACGCGCTGGCGCCGGAGAGCTCCGGCGTGCTCATCCTCTGCACTGCGGACGGCCCGAACCGGCTGCCCGGTCACGGCTGTTCCAGTCACTCCTTCTGCGGCCCGGAGTCGCAGCTCCCGAACGCGCCCCCTCAGCCCGGCGCGGTCGTCCTGCCGCAGTTGGTGGCCCCACCCGCGTCGCCCGCCGTCCCGGCGGCCGACGTCCGACCGGCGCCGCACCATGCGCCCGACCTGCACGCACTCCAGGTTCACCGGTCCTGAGCGGAACCCACCGCCGACCCGTTCCCCGGCTCCCGGGCGGTCGGCGGCTCCGCTGCCCCAACCTCACCGCAGACCGCCGTGCGCCGCACGGCGGGGACAAGGACATCATTCATGGGTTCCGCCTCCAAGCAGTCGTCCCAGCCGACCGGCAAGCAGCCCAAGCCGGGCAGCAAGTCCGCCCAGCAGGCCGACCGCCGGGCCCGGATCGCCGAGCTGCGCGCCGCCGAGCAGCGCCGTGAGCGCCGCAACAAGTTCCTCACCATCGGCATCTCCGCCGCCCTGGTGCTCGCCATGATCGGCGGCGGCTCCTGGCTGGCGCTGGACGCCAAGCACAAGAAGGACGCGGACGCCGCGGCCGCGAAGGCGCCGATCGACGGCGTCAAGACCTGGGACAAGCTGTCCCGCAACCATGTCCAGACCGAGGTCAAGTACGACCAGGCCCCGCCGGTCGGCGGCGACCACAACCCGGTCTGGGCGACCTGCATGGGCACCGTGTACGACCAGCCGGTGAAGAACGAGAACGCGGTCCACTCGCTGGAGCACGGCGCGGTCTGGGTCACCTACAACAGCAAGGCCGGCGCGGACGACATCAAGGCGCTGAGCGAGAAGGTCAAGGCCACCCCGTACAGCCTGATGAGCCCGTACCCGGACGAGCAGGGCACCATCACGCTGAGCGCCTGGGGCACCCAGCTGATCGTCGACTCCGCGCAGGACCCGCGGATCGAGAAGTTCTTCACCAAGTACGTGCAGGGCCCGCAGACCCAGGAGCCGGGCGCCTCCTGCAGCTCGGGCGCGATGTGACCGGCGACCAGGAGTCGACGGCGGAGCAGGCCCGGTCCGGCGGCCGCAGCCGTCGGAAGCTGTGGTGGCCGGCCGCGCTGGCGGCGGTGGTCGCGCTCGGCCTCGGGGTGCCCGCGCTGGTCTCCAGCGGCACCCCGGCGTCCGGAAGTTCCTCGTCCGCGCCGAGCACCGACTCGGCGGAGGCCGGGTTCGCCCGCGACATGGCCACCCACCACCAGCAGGCGATCGACATGTCGTTCATCGTCCGCGACCGCACCCAGGACCAGGCGGTCCGCACCCTGGCGTTCGACATCATCAACACGCAGGCGAACCAGCGCGGCATGCTGATGGGCTTCCTCGACCAGTGGGGCCTGACCCAGGCCAGCGCGGCCAAGCCGATGGCCTGGATGGGGCACACGTACGAGGCGCACGACGGTTCGCTGATGCCCGGGATGGCGACCAACGCCGACCTGGACCGGCTCCGCACGCTCAGCGGCCGGGACGCCGAGGTGTTCTACCTGCAGCTGATGCTCGCCCACCACCGGGGCGGGATGGACATGGCCCAGGCGTACGTGGACGCGGCGAAGAACGACGTCGAGAAGCGGCTCGCGCAGACCATGGTCAACGGGCAGCAGGCGGAGATCGACCTGATCAGCAGCATGCTCACGGAGCGCGGCGCGAAGCCGACGCCCTGACCCTCCGAGCACCAGGGGCGCCGTCCGGGACCACCCGGGCGGCGCCCCTGCTGTCGTACCGGCGACGCTTCGGCGGACGCAGGGCCGGACCGCAGGCACCACCCGCCGATCCCTCAGCGAGCGGACAGCCGGACCGCAGGCACCACCCGGCAGTCCCTCAGCGAGCGGACAGTCGGGCCACGGGCACCACCCGGCGATCCCTCAGCGAGCGGACAGTCGGGCCACGGGCACCACCCGGCGATCCCTCAGCAGGCGGAGAACCGGACCGCAGGCACCACCCGCCGATCCCTCAGCGAGCGGACAGCCTGGCCGCCAGCACCGCGACCGCGGCGAGCAGCAGCAGGACCGCCCGGCCGCCGGACGCCGCTCCGGCGAGGTGGACGGCGAGCACCGGCAGGGCGGTGCCGAGCGCGGTGCCCAGGCTGCGCACCATGTTCACCAGGCCGCCGCCGACGGCCGAGCTCTGCGCGGGTATCGCCCGCATCACCAGGGCGTTGTTGGCGGGCAGCAGCAGTCCGAGCCCGTAGCCGGCCGCCAGCAGCGGCCCCACCGCCGCGCCGGCGCCGGGCGCGGGCAGCACGGCGAGCACCAGCAGTCCGGCCGCGGCGAGCAGCGCGCCGGCCCGGCAGCGCACCGCGTCGCTCCAGCCGCGCGGCAGCAGCCCGCCGCCGACCGTGGCGGCCAGCGCGAACGCCGCGGGCAGCGCGGTGATCACCACGCCGGCGGTGGCGGCGGGCACGCCACGGCCGGCCAGCACCACCGGCTCCAGCACCAGCGGGCAGAACAGCAGCAGGTAGCCGATCAGTGCCACCACCAGACCGGCCCGGATGCCGGGGGTGTTCACCAGCCCGGGCGGGACGATCGGCCGGTCCGCGCGCCGCTCCTGCCGGACCAGCCCGGCCGCGGCGAGGACCGCGAGCACCGCCAGCGCGGCCACCGCCCACCCGGGCAGCGGCAGCCCGGACGCGGCGGACAGCGCCAGCAGCAGCGCGGTGGACGCGCCGGCCAGCAGCAGCAGTCCGGCCAGGTCGAAGCGTCCGCCGGCGTCCTTCGAACGGGCCGGGCGGGCCGGGCGGCGACCGTCGGGGAAGGTGCGCGGCAGCAGGAACCAGCCCGCCAGGATGCCGAGCAAGCCGATCGGGACGTTGACCCAGAACGCCCAGCGCCAGGAGGCGTGGGTGACCAGCAGGCCGCCGAGGGTCGGGCCGAGGGCGAGGCCGAGGGCCTGGGCGGCGGCCTGGATGCCGAGCGCCGTGCGCATCGCCCGTTCGGGTACCCCCCGGGCGACCAGCGCCACGCTGTTGGCCTGCATCATCGCGCCGCCGACCGCCTGCACCGCGCGACAGGCGACCAGCACGGCCAGGCTGCCGGCCAGTCCCGCGCCGAGCGACGCGGCCGCGAACACCGCGAAGCCGCCCAGGTACATGGTCTTGCGGCCGACCAGGTCGGACAGCCGCCCGACCGGGGCGAGCAGGGCGACCAGCACCAGCAGGTACGACAGCGACACCCACTCGACGGCGGCGAAGCCCGCGTCGAACCGCTGTTCCAACGCGGGGAACACCAGCGAGGTGACGCTCGCGGTCAGCTGGCCGAGGAACGCGCCCAGGCAGACCGTGCCGACGGCCAGCCAGTGCGCGTGCGGCCAGCGCGCGACGGCGCGCGGGCGCGGGCGTTCGGCGCGCTGCAGGGCGTCCTGCAGGGTGTCGAGCAGCCGTGGGGCGAGGGCGGGTTCGGCCATGGTCCGAATATATCGGCCGCAGACATAATCGCTCAAGGACTCTTTCCGGAGCCGAGCCATCTGGTTGCGGCCGACAACCGTTCCCGCTGGTCACCGAACGGACGACGGACAGCACCGACACCACCTGGCGCTACGCTGTCCGCCATGTCCTCGCAGCCCCAGCCCGCGCCCGGCCCCCTCGCACCGGACACCGACGCACTCGCCGGGGCCCAGCAGCTCACCGACGTGATCACCCGGCTGCGCCGTGCGCTGCGCAGCTCGATCCGGTCCGAGTTCCCCTGGGAGGCCCTGCCGATGGCCCAGGTCGAGCTCCTCCAGACCCTCGCCGTCGCCCCCATGCGGGTCGGCGAACTCGCCGCTCGGCAACGGCTGGCGCCCAACACCGTCAGCGGCCTGATCTCCAAGCTCCTCGACGCCGGGCTGGTCGACCGCCAACCCGACCCGGGCGACCGCCGCACCGCCCGGATCGCCCTCACCGAGGCCGGCCACCAACAGCTCCGCGACTGGCAGAGCGCCCACGAGCGCCGCCTCGCCGCCGCCCTCGCCGGCCTCACCCCCGCCGACCGCGAAGCCGTCATGCACGCCCTCCCCGGGCTCGACCACCTCGCCCACGCCCTGGCGGGCACCGACCCGGCCCGCTGAGACGCCGCCCCGCCGGAACGCCGGCCCGCCGGGCGTCGACCGACCCGCCGGGGCGCCAGCCCGCCGAGACCCCGACGGGCGCCGGCCGGTCCCGTCGACACGTCGGCGGTCCACCCCATGGCGACGTCCGATTCCCGCCAGTCGCGGCCCTGACGATGGCGCAGACTGGATGGCGTGATCGACGACGAGAACAGGTACCGAGCCGTGCACAGCCGGGACGCCCGCTTCGACGGGGTGTTCTTCACGGCCGTCCGCACCACCGGCATCTACTGCCGTCCGAGCTGCCCGGCCACCACCCCCAAGCGCAGCAACTGCTCGTTCTTCCCGACCGCGGCCGCCGCCCAGGGCGCCGGCTACCGGGCCTGCCGGCGCTGCCGGCCCGACTCGGTGCCGGGCTCGCCCGAGTGGAACCACCGTGCCGACCTGGTCGGCCGGGCCGTCCGGCTGATCGGCGACGGCGTGGTGGACCGCGAGGGCGTCGCGGGCCTGGCCGACCGGCTCGGCTACAGCGCCCGCCAGCTCCAGCGCCAGCTGATCGCCGAACTCGGCGCCGGCCCGCTCGCACTGGCCCGCGCGCAGCGCGCCCAGACCGCCCGGCTGCTCCTGCAGACCACCGAACTCCCGGTCACCGAAGTGGCGTTCGCGGCGGGCTTCGCCTCGGTGCGGCAGTTCAACGACACCATCCGCGAGGTCTAC
Organism: Kitasatospora sp. CB02891; assembly: GCF_002803145.1. NCBI lineage: Bacteria > Bacillati > Actinomycetota > Actinomycetes > Kitasatosporales > Streptomycetaceae > Kitasatospora > Kitasatospora sp. CB02891. Next base: position 229,561 of record NZ_NNBO01000006.1, read on the forward strand.
GACCGGACCCCCAGCACGCTGCGCACCGAGCACGGCGGCCACCGCCGCTCCCCCGTCGCGGCCGGCTCGCTCGCCCTGCGGCTCGCCTACCGGGGCGCCGTCGACACCGATCACCTGCTGGACTTCCTCGCGCTGCGAGCCGTCCCGGGCGTCGAGGAGGTCGTCCCCGGCCCGTACCCCGGCACCCGCACCTACCGGCGCACCCTGACCCTGCCGTACGGGCACGGCATCGCCGAGGTCGACGGCCTCGCCCCGGACGACCCGCGGACCCGCGGCTGGCTGGACTGCCGGCTCACCCTCAGCGACCTGCGCGACCTCACCACGGCTGTGCACCGGCTGCGCGCCCTGTTCGACCTGGACGCCGACCCGGACGCGGTCGACGGCCGGCTCGCCACCGATCCGCTGCTCGCCCCGCTCGCCGCCGCCCGGCCCGGGCTGCGCTCCCCCGGCCACGTCGACCCGCACGAGCTCGCCGTCCGCGCCGTCCTCGGCCAGCAGATCACCGTCGCCGCGGCCCGCACCCTGGCCGGCCGGCTCGCCGAGGCGTACGGCACTCCGCTGCCCGCCGCCGACGGCGGCCTGCGCCTGCTGTTCCCGACCGCCGCCGCCCTCGCGGCCGCCGATCCCGAGCACCTGAAGATGCCGCAGTCCCGCCGCCGCGCGCTGCTCGGCATGTGCGCCGCCCTCGCCGAAGGCACCGTCCGGCTCGATCCGGGCGTGGACCGCGAGCAGGCCGCCGCCGACCTGCTCGCCCTGCCGGGCATCGGCCCGTGGACGGTCGGCTACCTGCGGATGCGCGCCCTCGCCGACCCGGACGTCTTCCTGCCCACCGACATCGGCGTCCGCGACGGCCTGCGCTCCCTCGGCGAGAGCGGCGACCCGCGCAGCGCCGCCGAGCGCTCCGCCGCCTGGGCGCCCTGGCGCTCCTACGCCCTGCACCACCTGTGGTCGGCCGCCGGGGCCCACCACGCCAACCGCGCCGCCAAGGCCCGGACCACCCGTGACACCCGCAAGGAACCGGCATGACCACTGTGTTCACCACCATGGACAGCCCGCTCGGCACCCTGCTGCTCAGCGGCACCCTCGACGAGGAAGACGGCTTCGCCCTGGCCGCCGTCACCGCCCCGGGCCAGAAGGGCGCGCTCGCCGAGCCCGCCGCCGACTGGCAGCCCGACGCGGAGGCGCTCGCCCCCGCCGTCGAACAGCTCACCGCGTACTTCGCCGGCGAGCGCACCACCTTCGACCTGCCGCTCGCCCCCGTCGGCACCGAGTTCCGCCAACGGATCTGGGACGCCCTCGACGACATCCCCTACGGCACCACCACCACCTACGGCCGACTCACCGACGCCGCAGGCCAGTCCCCCCGCGCCGTCCGCGCCGTCGGCGGCGCCGTCGGAGCCAACCCCCTCCTCGTCATCCGCCCCTGCCACCGCGTCATGGGCGCCAACGGCAACCTCACCGGCTTCGCCGCCGGCATCGACGCCAAGCGCTGGCTCCTCGCCCACGAGAGCAGCGAGGAGTCGGGGCAGCTGTTCTGACTGCTCGTCAGCCCGATGTCGGTCGAGCACAGCGACGCGAGAACGCCCCGGCACGTTGATGCGCCGGGGCGTTGACGGGATCCCGGCGAACGGCTGCCGTCACCCCGCTCGGGTGTCAGGGCCGGTGCGAGGTGCGGGCGGCCTTGGTGCGGGACTTGTGGTGGCGGGCGCGTTCGGCGCGGAGGCGGGCGTCGGTGCGGGAGGCGATGAAGGCGTTCTCGCGCTGGAGCTTGAGGTAGGACTCCCAGCGGCGCTCGGGGAGGGTGCCGTCGGTGAGGGCCTTGCGGACGGCGCAGGCGGGTTCGGTGCGGTGGGAGCAGTCGTCGTAACGGCAGCCGGCCGCGAGGGCGTCGATGTCGGCGAAGGCGAGGTCGATGCCCTCGCCGCCGAAGAGGCCGACGCCGCGGAGGCCGGGAGTGTCGATGATGGCGCCGCCGCCGGGGAGCGGGACGAGTTCCCGGGTGGTGGTGGTGTGGCGGCCCTTCTCGTCGACGCTGCGGACCTGCTGGACCGTCATGGTGTCGGTGCCCGCGAGGGCGTTGGTGAGGGTGGACTTGCCGGCGCCGGACTGGCCGATCAGGGCGCAGGAGCCGGTGGTGAGGGCGCGCAGGGCGTCCATGCCCGCTCCGGTCTCGGCGCTGACCGTCAACACGGTGACCCCGGGGGCGACCGCCTCCACGTCCGCCCGGACGAATTCGCCGTCGTGCACCAAATCGGACTTGGTGAGGACGATCAGCGGGTCGGCCCCGGATTCCCAGGCGAGGGCGAGCAGGCGCTCGATCCGGCCCAGGTCGGGTTCCGCGGCGAGTGAGACGGCGATCAGGACGGTGTCGATGTTGGCGGCCAGCACCTGACCTTCGGAGCGCTTGTGGGCGCCTTTGCGGATGATCGCGGTGGTGCGGGACAGCACGGCGGTGAGGGCTGGCAGTGGTCGGGCGGCCGGGTCGACGGCCACCCAGTCGCCCGTGCACGGGTTGTGGACGGTGTCGGCGCCGGTGACCGGCCGGGTGTCGGCGCGCAGTGTGGTCGGCTCGCCGGTCTCGGGATCGACGAGCAGCACGTCGCAACGGCCCCGGTCGATGCGGGTGATCCGCCCGGCGAGCAGGCCTGCCTCGGCGAGCGGGTGGAAATCGGCGGCCCGATCCTCGTCCCAGCCGAGGCCGGAGAGCGGGTGGGCAGCGGAAGTGGCGGAAAGCACGGGGTGAACCCTTCGGGGAACACGCGGCCCCGGCCGGACGACGGCAGTGTCAGCGTATGGGCGACACCGGTTCGAGGTCGGCCGCGGACCTGGGGGTACAGGACTCGGTGGTCTTCTGAACGCGGGGAACAACACCTGCAAGAACAGGCCTCACGGGTCCTCACCTCCTCTGCTGCGACGCGCCTCGCGCACCCCGCCCTGGGGCGCCCTCGATCGGCGTACGCCACGTTAGTACCCGCCCGCCCCGGCCGCCACCGAATTTCCGCCACCCTTCGACGGACGCCGGAACACCCCACCGACGCCCGTTACTTGCGGCCGCGCCGGACCTTGCCGAGTCGGCGGCGGACGTCGTCGTGCGGGAGGAAGCCGGCCCAGCGTTCGGGGTATTCGCTCGGTACCGGCTCGTCGTCGTCCTCGTCGAAAAGGTCGTCGTCGTGGCCTTCGGCGAGGCCGAACTGGCGGGTGCGTTCGGCGCGTTCGGCGGCTCGGCGGGCGGCGGCCTCGCGGCCGCGCTGGACGGCGGCGTCCTCGGTGAGGCGTTCGACCTCGGCGCGGGCGTCGGCGGTCTCGACGGCGGGCCAGCGGCGGTCTATGGCGGCGTTCATCGCGGCGCCGATCAGGACGGCGAGCGCCACCACGAAGATCCACAGCAGCACGGCGACGGGTGCGGCGAGCGAGCCGTACACCGAGTGGCCCTCGACGGAGGAGACCAGGTAGACGCGCAGGGCGACGCTGCACACCACCAGGACCAGCAGGGCGACGAGGGCGCCGGGGATGTCCTCGCGCCAGGGCGTGCTGACCGGGACGGCCACGTGGTAGAGGGTGGTGAGGAAGACCACCAGCAGCAGGATCGCGGCGGGCCAGTAGAGGGAGTTGATCACTCCGGCCCAGGCCTGGAAGGTGTTGATCAGCAGCCCGGGCCCGACCACCAGCAGCGGCAGCACCAGCGAGCCGATCACCAGCGCGCCGAGGTAGAGGCCGAGCGACATCAGCCGGGTCTTGACCAGGCCGCGTTTGCCGTCGAGGCCGTACATCACGGTGATGGTGTCTATGAAGATGTACAGCGCCCGGGAGCCGGACCAGAGCGAGAGCAGGAAACCGATCGAGATCAGGTCGGGGCGGGCGTTGTCGAAGACGCTGGTGAGCAGCGGTTGGACGATCTGGTCGATGGAGCTCGGTGAGAGCACCGTCCCAGCTGCTGAGACGATGTCCGCCTCCAGCCGCACGATGGTGCCGGCGCCGAGGATGTCGTCGAGGTAGCCGAGGGTGCCGGCCAGGCAGAGCAGCAGCGGCGGGATGGAGAGCAGGGTGAAGAAGGCCGCCTCGGCCGCGAGGCCGGTGACCCGGTACTCGACGCAGGTGTTGGTGGTGTCCTTCACCAGTGCCCACAGGGTGCGGTACCAGGTGGTTCGCTTGGCGGCGCGGCGGCGTCCGCCGCGGTGGCGGGAGGGCCGGTCGCCGGTCGCCCCGGTCCCCCCGGGTGGATGCGGAGTACTGCCTGCTGCTTGCACGCCCCTACGGTATCGGCCCGTACTCGTGGGCCGGTGCGCCGCCGCCGGGAACTGACGGGCCGCAGGGTGCGGAGCGGCAGCACTCTCCCTGTCGTCCCAGCATGCGAAACGTCAGAGTCCAGGATTCGGACGATAGTGGACCGCGAGTCGCTCGCCGTGCGAATCTCTTGCCATGTCTAGCGCCGGAACCACCCTAGTTGGCCGACTCCACGTCGACCTCCTTCGCGTGTCCAGCGCCATCTGTCCAGTGACCTGAGCCCCACTCGCACGCCGCCTCCGCATCGGCGCCCTGCTCGCCCATCCCCGCCGTCGCGGATGCGCGCTCCACCCTCCCCGGCCCAGCGTCACCCCACCCGCCGCCTGTTGATATCCGCAGGTGGGAGCGGTGCGCGCCCGGGATCAGCAGTCTTCCCGCTCCTGCCACGCCGCTCAAAGGACTGACATCATGGCCCGCACTCCCGAGCCGGACGAGCCCCAGGCCGGCGCCGCCGACGCGGCCCGCCCCGCTGCCCGTAAGGTGACCCGTCACCGCGGCGAGGGCCAGTGGGCGATGGGGCACTACACCCCGCTGAACGCGAACGAGCAGTTCAAGAAGGACGACGACGGTCTCAATGTACGGACACGTATTGAGACGATCTACTCCAAGTCGGGCTTCCAGTCGATCGATCCGGCGGACCTCCGCGGCCGGATGCGGTGGTGGGGGCTGTACACCCAGCGCCGCCAGGGCATCGACGGCGGCCGCACCGCGATCCTGGAGCCGCACGAGCTCGAGGACGAGTACTTCATGCTCCGGGTCCGCATCGACGGCGGCCAGCTGACGGTCGCTCAACTGCGCGCCATCGGCGAGGCGTCGGAGCAGTACGCCCGCGGCACCGCCGATGTGACGGACCGCCAGAACGTCCAGTTCCACTGGGTGCGGATCGAGGACGTCCCGGCGATCTGGGAGAAGCTGGAGTCCGTCGGCCTGTCCACCACCGAGGCCTGCGGCGACTGCCCGCGCGTGGTGATCGGCTCGCCGGTGGCGGGCATCGCCGCCGACGAGATCATCGACGGCAGCTGGGCGATCGACGAGATCAACCGCAAGTACATCGGCAACCCCGAGTACTCCAACCTGCCGCGCAAGTTCAAGACCGCGATCTCCGGCTCCCCGCTGCTGGACGTGGTCCACGAGATCAACGACATCGCGTTCGTCGGCGTGGTCCACCCCGAGCACGGCCCGGGCTTCGACCTGTGGGTCGGCGGCGGCCTGTCCACCAACCCGAAGCTGGGCGTCCGGCTCGGCGCCTGGGTGCCGCTGGCCGACGTCCCGGACGTCTGGGCCGGCGTGATCGGCATCTTCCGCGACTACGGCTACCGCCGCCTGCGCAACCGGGCCCGTTTGAAGTTCCTGGTCGCCGACTGGGGGCCGGCCAAGTTCCGGCAGGTCCTCCAGGACGAGTACCTGAAGCGCGAACTGACCGACGGCCCGGGCCCGGAGCAGCCGGCCGGCCGCTGGCGCGACCACGTGGGCGTCCACCCGCAGAACGACGGCCGGTTCTACGTCGGCTTCGCGCCGAAGGTCGGCCGGTTGAACGGCAAGCTGATCCAGCAGGTCGCCGACCTGGCCGCCGAGCACGGCTCGGGCCGGGTGGCCACCACCGTCGAGCAGAAGCTGATCGTGCTGGACGTCGAGCAGGACCGGATCGACTCGCTGGTGGCCGGGCTGGAGGCGCTCGACCTGCGGGTCAACCCGTCCACCTTCCGGCGCGGCACGCTGGCCTGCACCGGCATCGAGTACTGCAAGCTCGCGATCGTCGACACCAAGGACCGCGGCCGCACCCTGATCGAGGAACTGGAGCGCCGCCTGCCGGAGTTCGATGAGCCGCTGAGCATCAACATCAACGGCTGCCCGAACGCCTGCGCCCGCATCCAGACCGCCGACATCGGTCTCAAGGGCCAGCTGGTCACCGACGAGAACGGGCAGCAGGTCGAGGGCTTCCAGGTCCACCTGGGCGGCTCGCTGGGCTTCGAGAACGCCGCGTTCGGCCGCAAGATCCGCGGTCTGAAGGTCACCAGCGCCGAACTGCCCGACTACGTCGAGCGCCTGCTGACCCGCTACCAGGCGGACCGGCAGGACGACGAGCGCTTCGCGCAGTGGGCGGTGCGGGCCACCGAGGAGCAGCTGTCGTGAGCGAGCGCGCTGCACCGTTCTACTGCCCGTACTGCGGGGACGAGGACCTGCGCCCGTCCGAGAGCGGCCACGGCTCCTGGGAGTGCCGGGCCTGCCGTCGGGGCTTCCAGCTGAAGTTCCTCGGGCTGTTGGCGACTTCCGACGGGGGGACCGGGCATGGCGACCACGACTGACTACGAGGCGGTCGCGCTCAAGGCCGGCCGGGAGCTGGAGGAGGCGTCCGCGCAGGAGATCCTGCAGTGGGCGGCCGACACGTTCGGCAAGCGGTTCTGCGTCACCTCCTCGATGGAGGACGCGGTGGTCGCCCACCTGGCGTCGACCGTGCTGCCCGGCGTGGACGTGGTGTTCCTGGACACCGGCTACCACTTCGCGGAGACCATCGGCACCCGGGACGCGGTCGCCGCGACCATGCCGGTCAACGTGATCACGCTGACCCCGAAGCTCACCGTGGCCGAGCAGGACGCCCAGTACGGGCCGCAGTTGCACGACCGCGACCCGGACCTGTGCTGCGCGCTGCGCAAGGTCGAGCCGCTGAACCGGGGCCTGGCCGGCTACGACGCCTGGGCCACGGGGCTGCGCCGCGACGAGTCGCCGTCCCGGGCGAACACCCCGGTGGTGGCCTGGGACGCCAAGCGCCGCAAGGTGAAGCTCTCCCCGATCGCCCGCTGGACGCAGGACGACGTCGATGCGTACGCGCAGACCAACGGGGTACTGATGAACCCATTGCTCTGGGAGGGCTACACCTCGATCGGCTGCTCGCCGCTGTCCTGCACGGCCAAGCCCGGCGAGGGCGAGCAGGGCCGGGCCGGCCGCTGGGCGGGCTCGGGCAAGACCGAGTGCGGCATCCATCTCTGAGCAACGCGACCGACTTACCGTCACCGACCGTCAGGAGTTACCACCGTGACCACCGTGACCACCGCCGACACGCAGGCAGCGGGCCGCGAGCGCGGCGCCACCGTGTGGCTGACCGGCCTGCCCAGCGCCGGCAAGACCACGCTGGCGTTCGCGCTGGCCGAGCGGCTGCGCGCCGAGGGCCACCGGGTCGAGGTGCTGGACGGTGACGAGATCCGCGAGTTCCTCTCCAAGGGCCTCGGGTTCTCCCGTGAGGACCGGCACACCAACGTCACCCGGATCGGCTTCGTCGCCGAGAAGCTCGCCGCCAACGGCGTCAAGGTGCTCGCGCCGGTGATCGCCCCGTTCGCGGACTCCCGCGCCGCGGTGCGCGAGCGGCACGCCGCCAACGGCACCGAGTTCCTGGAGATCCACGTCGCCACCCCGGTCGAGCTCTGCTCGGAGCGGGACGTGAAGGGCCTGTACGCCAAGCAGGCGGCCGGCGAGATCTCCGGTCTGACCGGCGTCGACGACCCGTACGAGGCGCCGGAGAAGCCGGAGTTGCGGCTGCAGACGCAGGGTCGGGCGGTGGCCGAGTCCGCCGCCGAACTGCACGCCTTCCTGATCGAGAGGGGCCTCGCGTGACCACGGTGACCGACAGCCCGGTCCGCACCGACGACAACCCCTTCGCGCTGTCCCACCTGGACGCGCTGGAGGCCGAGTCGGTGCACATCTTCCGCGAGGTGGCGGGCGAGTTCGAACGGCCGGTGATCCTGTTCTCCGGCGGCAAGGACTCCATCGTCATGCTGCACCTGGCGCTGAAGGCGTTCGCGCCCGCGCCGGTGCCGTTCGCCCTGCTCCACGTGGACACCGGCCACAACTTCCCCGAGGTCATCGAGTACCGCGACCGCACGGTGGCGCAGCACGGCCTGCGGCTGCACGTCGCCTCCGTCCAGGACTTCATCGACCGCGGCGTGCTGCGCGAGCGCCCCGACGGCACCCGCAACCCGCTGCAGACCGTGCCGCTGCTGGACGCCATCGGGTCGGGCAAGTTCGACGCGGTCTTCGGCGGCGGCCGCCGGGACGAGGAGAAGGCCCGCGCGAAGGAGCGGGTGTTCTCGCTGCGCGACGAGTTCGGCGCCTGGGACCCGCGCCGCCAGCGGCCCGAGCTGTGGTCGCTGTACAACGGCCGGCACGCCGTCGGCGAGCACGTCCGGGTCTTCCCGCTGTCCAACTGGACCGAGCTGGACGTGTGGCAGTACATCGAGCGGGAGGAGATCGCCCTCCCCGAGATCTACTACGCCCACCATCGCGACGTGTTCCGGCGCGACGGCATGTGGCTGACCGCAGGCGAGTGGGGCGGCCCGAAGGAGCACGAGACCGTCGAGAACCGCCTGGTGCGGTACCGCACGGTCGGCGACATGTCCTGCACCGGCGCGGTCGACTCCGACGCCGGCACCATCGAGGCCGTGATCGCCGAGATCGCCGCCAGCCGCCTCACCGAACGAGGCGCCACGCGGGCCGACGACAAGCTGTCCGAAGCCGCGATGGAAGACCGCAAGCGCGAGGGGTACTTCTAGAGATGAGCACCACCCAGGCCGACATCTCCCAGACCGGCACCGCCACCTCGCTGTTGCGTTTCGCCACCGCCGGAAGCGTCGACGACGGCAAGTCCACCCTGGTGGGCCGGCTGCTGCACGACTCCAAGTCGGTGCTGGCCGACCAGCTGGAGGCCGTCGAGCACGCCTCGCGCCGCCGCGGTCAGGACGCACCCGACCTGGCGCTGCTCACCGACGGTCTGCGCGCCGAGCGCGAGCAGGGCATCACCATCGACGTGGCCTACCGCTACTTCGCCACCGCCCGCCGCCGGTTCATCCTCGCCGACACCCCCGGCCACGTGCAGTACACCCGCAACATGGTGACCGGCGCCTCCACCGCCGAACTCGCCGTGGTGCTGGTCGACGCCCGCAACGGCGTGGTCGAGCAGACCCGCCGGCACGCCGCGGTCGCCGCCCTGCTGCGCGTCCCGCACGTCGTCCTGGCCGTCAACAAGATGGACCTGGTCGAGTACGCGGAGCCGGTCTTCGCGCGGATAGCCGAGGAGTTCACCGCGTACGCCGCCTCGCTGGGCGTCAAGGACGTGGTGGCGGTGCCGATCTCGGCGCTCGCCGGGGACAACGTGGTCGAGCCGTCCGGGAACATGGACTGGTACGGCGGCCCGACCCTGCTGGAGCACCTGGAGACCGTCCCGGTCGGCTCCGACCCGGGCGTCGAGCCGGCCCGGTTCCCGGTGCAGTACGTGATCCGGCCGCAGAGCGAGGAGTTCCACGACTACCGCGGCTACGCCGGGCAGTTGGCCTCCGGCGTGCTGCGGGTCGGCGACCCGGTGACGGTGCTGCCCTCGGGCCACACCAGCACCGTCGCGGCGATCGACGCGCTCGGCGTCCCGACCGAACTCGCCTGGGCCCCGCAGTCGGTGACGGTTCGCCTGACGGACGACATCGACATCTCCCGCGGCGACCTGATCGCCGCCGGTCCCGCGGCCACGCCCACCAAGGACATCGAGGCGACCGTCTGCCACCTGAACGAGCGTCCGCTGAACGTCGGCGCGCGGGTGCTGCTCAAGCACACCACCCGCACCGTGCGCGCGCTGGTCAAGGAGATCTCCTACCGGATCGACATCGACACCCTCGAACAGCGCTCCGGCGCCGAGGGGTTGAACGTCAACGACATCGGCCACGTGGTGCTGCGCACCGCCGAGCCGCTGGCCCTCGACACGTACCACGACAACCGCCGGACCGGCTCGTTCATCCTGATCGACCCGGCCGACGGGACCACGCTCACCGCCGGCATGGCGGGCGAGGCGTTCGACACCATCGTCAGCACCACCGACGCTTCCATTGAGGAGGACTGGGTCTGATGCCCAGCGAGGCGTTCTCGGGCATGGACAAGGAAGGCGGCCGCATCGGCAGCGGCGTCCTCGGCAGCGGCCAGGGCGGCCTGACGCGATGTGGGGGCGGACAGGGGCGCTGAGCCCCTGTCACCGGGCCCGGCCCGCCGCACCTGTCCACAGCGGGTACGGCGGGGCGGCCCGGCCCCGGTCAGGCACGACTTCATCCTTCTCCACGAACGGGACACCTTTCATGGCTTCCAGCGCCCTGCCCACCCATAGCCACGCCCGCCCCGCCGCCGGGCGGATCAGACGGGCCGCCGTGGCGACCGTCGCCGTCCTCACCGCGGCCGGACTGCTCTCCGCCTGCGGCTACGGCTCCAAGAGCGAGGACAAGTCCTCGGCCGCCCCGGCCGCGTCCGGCGCGAAGCTCTCCGCCGACACCGTGAAGATCGGCTACTTCGCCAACCTGACCCACGGCACCGCCCTGGTCGGCCTCAAGCAGGGCATCCTCCAGCAGGAGCTCGGCGGCACCCGGATCAAGACCCAGGTGTTCAACGCCGGCCCCGCGGAGATCGAGGCGCTGAACGCCGGCTCGATCGACATCGGCTGGATCGGCCCCTCCCCCGCGATCAACGGCTTCACCCAGACCGGCGGCAAGTCCCTGAAGATCGTGGGCGGTTCGGCCTCCGGCGGCGTCAAGCTGGTGGTCAACCCGGCGAAGATCGGCTCGGTCGACGAGCTCAAGGGCAAGCGGCTCGCCACCCCGCAGATCGGCAACACCCAGGACGTCGCGCTGCTCAACTACCTCGCGGGCAAGGGCTTGAAGGTCGACCCGAACACCGGCGACGGCGACGTCAAGGTGATCCGCAGCGACAACAAGGTCACCCCCGACGCCTACAAGTCCGGCTCCATCGACGGCGCCTGGGTGCCCGAGCCGACCGCCTCCAAGCTGGTCACCCTCGGCGCGAAGGTCCTGCTCAACGAGAAGGACGTCTGGCCGGACAAGAAGTTCGTCATCACCAACATCATCGTGTCGCAGAAGTTCCTCGCCGAGCACCCCGACGTGGTGGAGGCCGTCCTGCGCGGCTCGGTGAAGACCAACGCCTGGATCAAGGCCAACTCGGACCAGGCCAAGGCCGTCGCGAACGAGCAGATCAAGGCCGACGCCGGCAACGCGCTGGACGCCGCCGTCCTCGACCCGGCCTGGCAGGACATCGACTTCATCGACGACCCGCTGGCCAACACCCTGCAGGCCGAAGCCGACCACGCCGTCACCGCCGGCCTGCTGAAGAAGCCGAACCTGGCCGGGATCTACGACCTGACCCTGCTCAACAAGGTGCTGAAGGCCGCCGGCCGGCCCGAGGTCGCCGACGCCGGCCTCGGCGCCAAGTAGCCCCTCCAGGCCCCGGGTTCCGCCTCGTTCCCGCCCATCGATGCCCACTCAGCGGGCGGGCGCGGGGCGGACCCCGGACAACACCGATCCTGCCGCTTCCCGCCCTGCCCGGACCAGACCAGACCCGCAGGAGGTGCCCGTGACCACGGCACTGACCACCTCGCCCGACGCCCCCGGCGCGGGCCACCCGGTCGGCGACTTCGCCGTCCGGCTCTCGCACGTGCACAAGACCTTCGGCCGACCCGGCACCGCCGCCCCGGTCCTCGACGACATCAGCCTGGACGTCGCCCCCGGCGAGTTCGTCACCCTGCTCGGCGCCTCCGGCTGCGGCAAGTCCACCCTGCTCAACCTGGTCGCCGGCCTCGACCGGCCCACCTCCGGCACCATCGAGGTGCCCGGCGGCCGCCCCGCCCTGATGTTCCAGGACCACGCCCTCTTCCCCTGGCTCACCGCCGGCAAGAACATCGAACTCGCCCTCCGACTGGCCGGCGTCGCCAAGGCCGACCGGCAGACCGAGGCCGAGCGCCTGCTCGAACTGGTCCGCCTCACCGGCTCCTACAAGAAGCGCGTCCACGAACTCTCCGGCGGCATGCGCCAGCGCGTCGCACTCGCCCGCTCGCTCGCCCAGGGCTCCCAGGTCCTGTTGATGGACGAGCCGTTCGCCGCCCTCGACGCCATCACCCGGGACGTCCTGCACGACGAGATCACCCGCATCTGGGCCGAGCGGCAACTCACGGTCCTGTTCGTCACCCACAACGTCCGCGAAGCCGTCTGCCTCGCCCAGCGCGTCGTCCTGCTCTCCTCCCGCCCCGGCCGGATCGCCCGCGAGTGGCACGTCGACCTGCCGCGGCCGCGCCGCATCGAGTCCGCCGGGGCCGCGAATCTGTCCATCGAGATCACCGAAGAACTGCGTGGGGAGATCCGCCGCCATGTCCAGCACTGAGACCCTGCCCACCGCGGCGGACGACTCCGCCGGCGTCGAAGCCGGCCTCGACGCACTCGAAACCGTCCAGGCCCAGCGCACCCCGCTCACCACCGTCCTGCGCCGCTCGGTCCTCCCGCCCGTCCTCGGTGTGGTCCTCGTCCTCGCCGTCTGGCAGCTCGCGTACACCCTCGAACTCACCACCCCCGACAAGCTCCCCAGCCCCGCCGACGTCTGGGACTCACTCACCGAACTCTGGTACGCCGGAACGCTGTTCTCCATCGTCTGGACCAGCGTCTGGCGCGGCCTGTCCGGCTTCCTGCTGTCCGTCGTGATCGGCACCCCCATCGGCCTGCTGGTCGCCCAGGTCAAGCCGGTCCGCGCCGCCCTCGGCCCGGTCCTCTCCGGCCTCCAGTCCCTCCCCTCGGTCGCCTGGGTCCCCGCCGCCGTCATCTGGCTCGGCATCAACAACTCGGCGATGTACGCGGTGATCCTCCTCGGCGCCGTCCCCTCGATCGCCAACGGCCTCATCGCCGGCGTCGACCAGGTGCCCCCGCTCTTCCTCCGGGCCGGCCAGACCCTCGGCGCCAGCGGGCTCCGCGGGGCGCGCCACATCCTGCTCCCCGCCGCCCTCCCCGGCTACCTCGCCGGCCTCAAGCAGGGCTGGGCGTTCTCCTGGCGCTCCCTGATGGCCGCCGAACTCATCGCGTCCTCCCCGGACTTGGGCCTCGGCCTGGGCCGCTACCTGGAGAACCAGCGCGAGTTCACCAACATGTCCGGCGTCCTCCTCGGCATCCTCCTCATCCTCACCGTCGGCGTCGCCATCGACCTGCTGTTCTTCTCCCCGCTGGAGCGCCGCGTCCTGCGCAGCCGCGGCCTCCTCGTCACCACCCGCTGAAACCGATGCCTCCCCGCACCGCACCCACCCACCAGGAGCGCAGCGCCCTGACGCGGTCCACACCCCGTCAGGAGCGCAGCGCCCTGGCACCTGCGGCCGCGGCGCCCCGCCAGGGGCGAAGCAACCCGACGCACAGCAGCCCCGCGCCCCGTCAGGGGCGCGGGGAACTGCGCGCAGCGGAAGACGACCTGCCGCAGCCGGGCACCGCGCCCACCCCCACCCACCGCTCGCGCCCCGCTGCCGCCGCACCGCTTCTCCTTCTCGCCCACGGCTCCCGCGACCCCCGGCACGCCGCCACCGTCGAGGCCCTCGCCGACGAGATCCGTGCGCTGCGCCCCGAACTCGCCGTGGCCACCGCCTACTTGGACCACTGCGCCCCTCGCATCGCCCAGGTCGCCCCCCGCCTCACCGACGCCATCGCGGTCCCGCTCCTCCTCAACCGCGCCTTCCACGCCAAGCACGACATCCCGGCCGCCCTCCGCGCCGCCGGCTCCGCCATCCCGGTCGCCGACGTCCTCGGGCCGTCCCCGCTGCTCCTCGACGCCCTCGACCGGCGCCTCGCCGAGACCGGGCTCGACGTCACCGACCCGGCCGTCCGCGCCCGCACCGGCGTCGTCCTGGCCGCCGCCGGCTCCTCCGACCCGGCCGCGAACGCCACCACCCGTGCGGTGGCGGCCACTTGGCGGCGCACCCGCGGCTGGGCCGCCGTCAAGGCCGCCTACGCCTCCGCCACCGCTCCCACCGTCGCGGACGCCCTCACCGCCCTCCGCACCGACCCGGCCGTCCGTGCCACCGCCGTCGCCCCGTACCTCCTCGCCCCGGGACTCCTCCCGGACCGGATCGCCACGGCAGCCACGGCCTCCGGCGCCGACCACCTCGCGCCCACCCTCGGCGCCGCGCCCGAACTCGCCCGGCTCGTCCTCGCCCGCCACGCCGAGGCGGCGATCGCGACCTCGGCGGCCCGCACCGCCTGACGGATCGGATCACCAGCGTCTGATCCAGCCTCAAACAGTGGCGAACCAGAGGTCGCTCGCCGAGAATCGATCGGCGTCCAGCGCGAGAGCCGCTCGGCCGTCACCCAACACCTCGCTCAGGACCGCGAATTCACAGCGCAGCAGCGGAGCCTCGAACGAGGGGACGGAAACGACCTCGATCCCCACCGGCGCCCAGCGCGATCCCTCCAGCGAAACGGCCAACGGAACCTTCGCGGAAATCATCAGGACCGGGACGCCCCGCACCAGGAGGCTCACCCAGTCCTCGCCGGCGTCACCGTCCCAGTCGATCTCCGCCGCCACCACCAGGGCCGCCGCACGGGCAGCGCTCATCGCCTTCTCGCCCGACCAGTGGGATCGGCTCCCCGCCCGGCCGACAGTCGATGTCACGTCGTACACGGTCGGCGTCACCCTCCCGGCCCCGGCCCTCAGGAGCCGAATGCCTGGAACGCGGCCGCCAGCTCGTCGGCCGCCGACGGCAGTGGCGTGGTGACGCCGACCCACGAGCCGTCGCGGAAGTGCAGGTCGAGGCGGCCGCGCTGGGTGACGCCCTTCGCGTTGCGGTGGGCGGCGGCGACCTCGTGGCGGGGGAGTTCGAACTGGAGGGCGTGCTGTTCGGTGAGCTGCCAGAGCTTGGCGCGGTCGGCGAGCAGGAACAGGCGGCGGTCGGTGAGGGCGAGCAGGGCGCCGCCGTTCGCGCCGTCCTCGTGGAGCCGGACGACGAGGCGGCCGGCGGTGGTGTGCCAGTCGCCGGCCATGCCCTTGCCGTGCCAGACGGAGTCCGGCACGGCGTCCATCATCCGGTCCTCGACGGCGCCGACGCCCGCCGACACCGGGTTGACCACCGCGTACGCGCGCCGCAGCAGGCTGAACGGCCCGGCCAGCTTCTGTTCCAGCTCGCCGGGCCGACGCGGCGTCAGCAACTCCTCCGGCGGGCGCGGGACGCCGGGCGCCAGCGAGACGGGCGCAGCGCCGAGCAGCCGCTCGTCGGCGGCGAGGAACGGGGCGGCGAACTGGCGGTCCCGGTCGAGCACGTGGGTTCTCCTTGAGGTGGTCGGCTCAGCCGAAGGCGTCCTCGAAGCGCCGGCGGCGTTCCTCGGGGCTGAGTTCGGGCGCCTGGGCGGGCTGGGCGATGCCGGTGCGCTGACGCAGGCCGGTGCTGGGGCCGTGGTTGCCGCTGATCCGGTCGTCGGCCTCGTCGGCGAGGATCCCGGCGCCGCTCTGGGTGATCTGCTGGAGCGCCTCGCCGGCCGGGTTCCCGGTCAGGCCGATGCCGTGCAGGCCGGCCTTGCCGACCGTCTTGACGGCGGTCTTGGCCAGGTACGCCTCGACGTCCAGCGGCTTGTTCCAGGTCCAGGGCTTCTTGGGGTTGAGGTGCGGGCGCTTGGAGACCGCCTTGAGGGCCTTCATCGCGTCGGCGATCTTCTTCAGCGCGCCGGCGAGCTTGCGCACCAGGTTGGCTATCCGGGCACTGGCGATGGCGCCCTCGGCCGCGGCCGCGGCGGCTTCGGCGGCCAGCGAGATGCCCGCGGTGATCACGCTGAAGGCGAGCGACGCGGCGAGCGTGATGATCGCCCACTCGATGAGCTCGCGGATGATCGTCTCGACCAGGTCCTGCGCCATCCGGGCCTCGGCGGCGGCTTCGGTGAGGAGTTCGGCGGTGCCCGCCATGTCCTCCGCCTCGTCCTCCAGCGCCTGCTCGTACTCGGCGAGTTCACGCTGGAACGCCTCGGACGCCGCGCCCTGCCACTCGCCCGCGAGGGCGGCCCGGTCGCGGCGCTGGTCGGCGATCACTTCGCGCAGCTGCTCGGCCTGCTTCTGCCACAGCTGGGCGGCGGCCTCCAGGCCCTCCGGGTCGCCGGTGACGAACTCCAGCGGCTCGGCGAGCGGCTCCACGAGGGGACGCATGATCTCGTCGATCACGCTGCCCAGCGGGGTCATCCAGTCGTTGATCTTCGTGTAGGCGTCGACGGCGCCCGCGATGGGGCCGCTCATCCGCCCAGCCCTCCGGCGATCGCCTGCATGGTCCGCCCGATGCCCTCGTCGGTGCGCTCGTACGCGCCGGCCATGCCGTCGGCGTACTCGGCGATCCGGTCCATGGTGTCGGCGGCGGCCCCGGCGTTGTCGATCGCCGCCTCGGAGCGCTCCACGTAGTCGCGGCCGGTCTCGTCGGACTCCGGGAGCTTCCCGAAGGCGGACGGCGACAGCTGGTGTCCGCCGAGTTCGGCGCGGATCGCCCGCAGCCGCTCGGCCCGTTCGGCACTGGTGCGGGCGAACCGGCGCAGCGCGTCCGGGTCGACCGTGAACTCCCCCGCCATGTCGGCGTACCTCTTCCCCGTTGTCAGGGTCCGCGACGCGGGCGACGGCATAGGCCACCCCATGCGAGGACCATGAATTGGCAAAGAAGCTAACACGGCGTCGCCCTCAAGAGGTAGCCCGCTGCGGTTTATTGACGCCCGGTCGGCCGCTCGGCCAGCCGTTCGCGCGCCCACGGGTCGACGCAGCGTGCCGCCGCCTCCCGACGGGCCGCCGGGAAGCGCTCGGCGAGCGGCCCGTCCGCGGCGTCCGCCCACCGCCACGCGCCCACCGCGCACACCTGCCGCAGCGCGTCGTCGGCCGCCACCGCCGCCACCAGCTCCTCCTGCAGCCTCCGCCGGCCGCCCGCCGTCAGCAGCACCTGCGCGAACCAGCGCGGCGAGGACGGGTCGTCGTCGGTCAGCAGCGCGGCCAGCACCAGCGGGTACGCGTGGTGCGCGGCCGCCCGGTCCGCCGTCAGCCGCCGGTACGCGGCCTGCCGCTTGTGACCGATCCGGTGGTACTGCGCATAGCCCGGGGCCCGCTCGGCGAGGCGCGCCACCCGGTCGTCCTGCGGCACCTCCGCCGGCACGTCGAGAGCCTCCAGCAGGGCGTCCAGCGCCGCCTCCTGCGCGTCCAGGCGCGCGTGCTGCTCCATCGACCGTCTCCTCGCGTTCCGCCCGGGCCTCCCGCGAACGACCACCCCGATACTTGCAGGCGCGGGAATTTGCACATCTCGACTAAGCTTGTACGAAGTGAAACCACTTGGAAGGGAGCGCGGCCGATGACCCGCCCGGATCCTGCCCTGGCGCACGGCTGGTGCGCCCTGACCGCTCTGCACGGTCGGATCGAGGCCCACCTCGAACGTGCCCTGCAGGCCGAACACGAGCTCAGCGTCCGTGAGTTCTCCGTCCTCGACGTCCTCAGCGAGCAGCACGACGGCGACGGCGGCCACTTCCGGATGAACCAGCTCGCGGACGCGGTCGTGCTCAGCCAGAGCGCCACCACCCGCCTGGTCACCCGGCTGGAGGACCGCGGCCTGCTCGCCCGCTACCTCTGCCCCACGGACCGGCGCGGCATCTACACCAACGTCACCCCGGCCGGCCTCGACCTGCTCGCCAAGGCCCGACCCACAAACGACGAGGCCCTCGCCGAGGCCCTCACCACCGCAGAACAGCGCCCGGAGCTGGCCCCGCTGGTCGCCACCGTCCGCGCGACGCAGCCGACGCGCTGACAGAGCGCGAAAACCGGGGGCGCGTGGGGTACCTCCCAGCTCGGGAGGTACCCCACGCGCCCCCGGTTTTCGCGCCCGACTAGTCGGCCTGGCGCCGCTGCCGCCCCGTCCCGTAGTTGGAGCCGCTCTTCGTCCCGGAGCCCGGCTTCGCCCGCCCCGACGACTTGCCGATGAAGCCCGCCGCCATCTGCGAACTCCCGCCGCCCGGGCGCTGCTTGGGCCGGGGGCGGCGCGGGTTGCCGCTCATGTCGACGTCCTTGGGCAGCCCGCCGGAACGCTTCGCCGGGCGTCGTCGCGCCTCGCCGTCCGCCGGCTTCGCCCCGCCGCGCCCGCGGCCGCGGTTCTCGGTCTGCTCGGGCGCGGCCGCGACGATCGCCGTCGCCGGAACCGGGAGCATGACCGCCACGCCGGACGGCGTCCGCGCGCCGGTGATGCGCTTCAGCTCGCCGTCCTCGGGGCGGACCTTGGTGATGGTGGGCCGGATGCCGGCGATGCTCATCAGGCGGTTGACCTCGCGGCGCTGCTCGGGCAGCACCAGGGTGACCACGGTGCCGGACTCGCCGGCCCGCGCGGTGCGGCCGCCGCGGTGCAGGTAGTCCTTGTGGTCGATCGGCGGGTCGACGTTGACGACCAGGTCGAGGCCGTCGATGTGGATGCCGCGGGCGGCGACGTTGGTGGCGATCAGCGCGGTGACCTGGCCGTCGCGGAACTGGTCGAGGACCCGGTTGCGCTGCGGCTGCGACTTGCCGCCGTGCAGTGCGGCGGCGACCACGCCGTGGGCGCGCAGCTGCTTGGCGAGCCGGTCCGCGCCGTGCTTGGTGTGCACGAACATGATCACTCGGCCCTCGCGGGCGGCGATCCGGGCGGTGGTCTCGGCCTTGTCGGCGGGGTCGAGCTGGAGCAGGTGGTGGTCCATGGTGGTGACCGCACCGGCCGACGGGTCCACCGAATGGGTGACCGGGTCGCTGAGGAAGCGGTTGACCAGGCGGTCCACGTTGCGGTCCAGGGTGGCGGAGAACAGCATCCGCTGCCCGCCCTCGGCGACCTGCTCCAGCAGCTTGACGACCTGCGGCAGGAAGCCCATGTCGGCCATCTGGTCGGCCTCGTCGAGGACGGTGATCGCCACGTCGTCGAGCCGCACGTCGCCGCGCTGGATCAGGTCGTCCAGCCGGCCGGGGGTGGCCACCAGCACCTCGGTGCCGCGGCGGACCTGGTTGGACTGGCGGGTGATCGACATGCCGCCGACCACGGTGGTGATCCGCAGGCCGAGCACCCCGGCGTAGGGGGCGAGCGCCTCGGTGACCTGCTGGGCGAGCTCGCGGGTGGGCACCAGCACCAGGCCCAGCGGGTGGCGGGCGGTCGCCCGCTTGCCAGCGGTGCGGACCAGCAGCGGCAGGCCGAACGCCAGGGTCTTGCCGGAGCCGGTGCGGCCGCGGCCGAGGACGTCGCGTCCGGCCAGCGCGTCCGGCAGGGTGGCGGCCTGGATCGGGAACGGCTCGGTGACGCCCTGCGCGCCCAGTTCCTTCAGCAGTCCGGCGGAGAGGTTCAGCTCGGCGAAGCTCGCGGCCGGCGGACGCGACGGGGTGCCCTGCACGGGCGTGAAGTCTTCGGCGGGCGCGGCCACCGGGGCGGCGCCCCGACGCGGCCGGCGCGGGCGCTCGGTACGGGCCTGCTCGCCGCCACGGGGCGAACCGCCGGTGCGCGGCGCGCCGACGCGGCCCTCGCCGCGGGCGGCGCCGGTGCGCGGCTTCCCGCTGCGGGTGCGCGGCTTGTCACCACGCGGAGCGGACTGCGGGCCGGACTGCGGACGGGACTGCTCGGGCATGCGTGTTCCTCTTCCTGGAGGGCCGTCGGCCGACGCGCGGGACGCGCGGCGGCGGGATGTCGGCCGACGAGGAGGAGGAGGGCCGCCCCGGCCGTCGGGCGGCATGGACGAGGGCCCGTACCTGAGGAGGTACGGGCCCTCGCCTGCGACAACTGAGTCGGCGTAGGCCGGGACTCAGATGGTGCGGATGTTCTCCGCCTGCGGGCCCTTCTGGCCCTGGGTCACGTCGAACTCGACCTTCTGGCCCTCGACGAGCTCACGGAAGCCCTGGGACTGGATGTTCGAGTAGTGAGCGAAGACGTCAGCGCCGCCGCCGTCCTGCTCGATGAAGCCGTAGCCCTTTTCGCTGTTGAACCACTTCACGGTGCCGGTAGCCATAACCGTCTCCACTTTCACTGGGGCGTTGGGACACACACCTCGTGCGCCCCACGTAGCCGCGATCCCCATCCGGAGACTAAACACCGGACAAAACAAATGCGCCTGTCGGTTGGAACCAGCAGGCGCACACACACGTTCATGGGAACCAATACTGCAACTGCTTCGACAATAGCACGGCCACCCTCGTCAACGGCGGGAAAAGTTCCGCTGGTCACACCGTGTTTCGCCGCGACGCCGAAGGGGCATGCGGTCCGGCCGGACCGCATGCCCCTCTCACCCGGTGCTGCCCGCGGCTACCCGCGGGCAGCCGCTCAGGCCCTGCCGACGGGCTGCGGCTCGTACTCGCCGACGGGCTCGCGACCGGGCTCGGGCATCGCGCCGTGACCGGGCCACCAGGCCTTCTTGCCGAGCAGCGCGGTGATCGCCGGGGTGAAGAACATCGCCATCACGAAGGCCGCCAGCACGATGCCGATGGCCAGCGCGAAGCCCAGCTCGGCGAAGAGCACGTTGCCGGCCAGCATGAAGGTCGCGAAGGACGCCGCCAGGATGAAGCCGGCCGCGGCGACGGTCGGACCGGCGTGCCGGACCGCCTCGCTGGCCGCCTCGCGGGGGCTGCGGCCCTCGCGGGCCTCCTCGCGGAGCCGGGCGATGATCAGGATGTTGTAGTCGGTGCCGATCGCCACCACGAACAGGTAGATGAAGATCGGCAGCATGAACATCAGGCCGGACTCGGAGCCGAGCTTGAGGAAGGCCACCGTGGTGGCGCCCAGCGTGGCCGCGAAGCCGAGGCCGACCGAGGCCATCAGGTACCAGGGCGCGACCACGCTGCGCAGCTGGAGGCCCAGGATCAGCAGGATCAGCACGCCCGCCACCGGGAAGACCAGCTTGTAGTCGTGCGCCATCGCCAGGTTGATGTCCTTGTACACCGACGAGGTGCCGCTGACCAGCGCCTCGGAGCCGGCGGGGGCGGCCGCGTGGGCGGCCGTGCGCACCTCGGTGACGGTGTCGATCGCCGCGTTGCTGGCCGCGGAGTCCTTGAGCATCACGACGAAGTCGGCGGTGGTGCCGTCCTCGCTGAGCTTGGGCTCGGGCTGGACGGTGGCGACGCCGGGGACCTGGCCCAGCTTGGCGCCGAAGCCGCCCAGGGCGTTCGGGTCGAGCTTGCCGCCGCCCTTGGTGCCGGTGGTCAGGAAGACGTGCGTGGGGTCGGCCGCACCGGCCGAGAAGCCCTTGCCGATGGCGTCCATGACGACCATGGACTCCTTGTCCTTCGGCATCATGCTCTTCGCCATGTCGAAGGTGCCCTGGTAGCCGAGGCCGGCCAGCGACAGGACCACCAGCAGGCCGCCGGAGACCAGCGCGATCAGACCGGGGCGACGGCCGACCGCGCGGCCGAGCTTGTGGAAGCGGGCGCCCTCCGGCTCCTGCATCCACTTGCGGCCGGGCCAGAAGGTGGCCTTGGCGGGGATGACGGCGAGCAGCGCCGGGGTCAGGGTGAGCGAGGCGAGCGCGGTGACGACGACGGAGATCGCCAGCGCCGGGCCGAGCGCGGTGAACATGCCGAGCTCGGAGAGCAGCAGCACCGCGAAGGCGACGGTGACCGCGCCGGCCGCCGAGGCGATCGCCTCGCCGACCCGGCCGACGCCGTTGGCCACGGCGGCCTTGCGGTCGTCGCCGGCCCGCAGGCGCTCGCGGTAGCGGAACATCAGGAACAGGAAGTAGTCGGTGCCGACGCCGAGGATCACCACGATGTCGATCGCGGAGGCGATCGGCGAGGACTTCAGGTCGAACAGCTTGGTGACGAAGGCGATCAGGCCGGAGGCCGCGATCATCGGGAACATCGACAGCAGCACCGGCAGCCAGCCGACCAGGATGCCGCGGAAGATCACGCCGACGATGACCACGATCAGGACCACGGTGGCGACCATGGTGATCGCGTCGGTGGCGCTGGAGGACTCCTTCTGGTCCAGCCCCATCGCGGCCTGGCCGCCGACCTGGTACTTCAGCGCGGTGCCCTTGGCGAGTTCCTTGCCCTGGTCGCGCACGTCCTTGGCGGCCGTCAGGTACTCGTCGGTCTGCATCTTGGTCTTGTCGATGGAGACCATGCCCATCGCGTAGTGACCGTCCTGCGAGATCGTCCGCCCCTCCATCGGGGGGATGACCTGCTCGACCAGCGGGATGTGCTTGTCGGTGAGGCCCTTGGTGATCTTGGCGATGTCGGCCTTGTCGGCGTCGGTGAGCGCGCCGCCGTCCGTGCGCTCGAACATCAGGATCGCGCTGGGGGTGAACTCGGCCGGGAACTTGTCCTGCTGGACCACGGCGGCCCGGATGGACTCGTAGTGCTTCGGCAGGAACTCTGACTCGTCGGTCGAGGCGCTCATCTTCGGAGCGAGGGAGATCAAGGCCATGGAGCCGATGACCCACGCGATGATCACCCACCAGGCCCGCTTGACGACGAAGTGTCCAAGTCGGTGGAACATGCTGGAAATGCCTCCCCTGGGCATGGTTCACCGCAGCCGGGGGACGGGGTACCGGGCAACGGCAGGACCGGCACGCGAAACCCTCGGCAGGGCCTAGCCGGTCGGCAGGTAAGTATGAGTGAGCACATCTTACGGGACCTTGCTTGCCGCCCGGCAAGTGGGTTTCGTCTGTGCCCCCCAGGGCGGCCACGGAGCCGGCCCTGATCCATCGTCACCCGGCCGGGGCCCTTCCCACCTCGTGCCCGGGGTGGAGATCGCTCCCCCTCAGGGTGGACGTCCGGCTGCCCTCAAGGAGGAGAACCCGAGCCCGGGGGTAGGGCTAACCCCCTATTCACCCCTGAGGAAAGGACCAGGGAAAAGTCGGTGACTAGCCGGATGGTTCCTCAGATCCCCAGCTCATAGCGTCTGTTGTGCCGCCGGATGCAGCCCGGCGGCCCATCGACCCGGGCGGCCCGCACCCGTCCGACACCCCTGGGGGAACACCTACCGTGAAGCATGGAATCGCCGCCACGATGGGCGCCTGGAGCGCCCGCCACAGAAAGACCGCGGTCTTCGGGTGGCTGCTCTTCGTCGTCCTCGCCGCCTACCTCGGCGGCGTGCACGGCGCCACCAAGGTCACCGACGCCGAGCAGATGCCGGGCCAGGTCGCGCAGGCCGCCAAGATCCTGGACGACGCGGGCATCAAGTCGCCGGCCGGCGAGACCGTCCTGGTGCAGAGCCGCACGCTGACGGCCGACGACCCGTCGTTCAAGGCCGTCGTCGAGCAGGTCGGCGCCGCCGTCCGGGCCACCGGCAAGGCCGGCGAGCTGCACAGCCCGTACGAGACGGGCGCGGTCTCCGGCGACAAGCACTCGGCGCTGATCCAGTTCACGGTCAAGGGGGAGGACCGCGAGACGGCCGTGGCCAACGTGCCCGCGGTGATGGACGCGGTGACGGCCGTGCGGAAGCAGCACCCCGAGCTGCTGGTCGAGGAGTTCGGCGAGGCCAGCGCCGGCAAGTGGTTCAACGAGCAGTTCAGCGACGACTTCGCCCGCGCCGAGTGGACGGCCGTGCCGCTCGCCCTCGGCATCCTGCTGGTCGCCTTCGGCGCGCTGGTGGCCGCGGTCCTCCCGGTGGTGCTGGCGCTCACCGCCTTCGTCGCCGCCTCCGGCCTGGTCGCGCTCTCCTCCGGCCTGCTGCACACCAGCAACGACGCCTCCTCGGTGATGCTGCTGGTCGGCCTCGCCGTCGGCGTCGACTACTGCCTGTTCTACCTGCGCCGCGAGCGCGAGGAGCGCGCCGCCGGGCACGACGCCGAGACGGCGCTGCGGATCGCCGCCGCCACCAGCGGCCGCGCCGTGCTGGTCTCCGGCATCACGGTCGTGGTCGCGATGGCCGGCATGTTCCTCACCGGCATCGCCACCTTCAAGGCGATGTCCTTCGCCACCATCCTGGTCGTGATCACCGCCGTGCTCGGCTCGCTGACGGTGCTGCCCGCCCTGCTGTCGCTGCTCGGAGACCGGGTGGAGAAGGGCCGGATCCCGTTCCTGCACCGCCTGCGCCGCGGCGCCAACGAGGGCAGCCGGTTCTGGAACGCGGTGCTCACCCCGGTGCTGCGCCACCCGCTGGCCGCCGCCGGCCTGGCCACCGCCGCCCTGCTGGCGATCGCCGCGCCGATGCTCACCATGCACACCGCCAACCTGACGTTCCAGCAGCAACTGCCCAAGGACAACACCCTGGTGGCCATCTCGCAGCGGATCCAGGACGCCTTCCCCGGCAGCCCCTCCCCCGCCACCGTGGTGGTCAGGGCGAAGGACATCTCCTCGCCCGAGATGACGCAGGCGCTCGCCGATCTCCAGTCCAAGGCCCTCGCCACCGGCCGGATGCACGGCCCCACCAGCCTGACGGTGCACGCCGCGCAGAACGTCGCCACGGTCGACATCCCGCTCTACGGCACCGGCAACGACACCACCTCCGCCGAGGCGCTGAAGGTGCTGCGCGAGCAGGTCGTGCCCGCCACGGTCGGGAGGATCGCCGGCGCCGAGGCCCCGGTCACCGGCAGCACCGCCGGCTCGGTCGACTTCAACAAGCAGATGTCCGGCTCGATGCTCCCGGTCTTCGGGTTCGTGGTCGCCTTCGCCTTCCTGCTGATGCTCTCCTCGTTCCGCTCGCTGTCCATCGCCGTCACCGCCGTGCTGCTCAACCTGCTCTCGGTCGGCGCCGCCTACGGCGTGCTGACGCTGGTCTTCCAGCACGGCATCGGCGCCTCGCTGATCGGCACCGACGGCGTCGGCGCGGTGGAGAGCTGGATCCCGCTGTTCCTGTTCGTGATCCTGTTCGGCCTGTCGATGGACTACCACGTCTTCGTGGTCTCCCGGATCAAGGAGGCGTACGACCGCGGCCTGCCCACCGGCGCGGCCGTCGCCCACGGCATCCGCACCACCGCCGGCGTGGTCACCAGCGCCGCTGTGATCATGGTCGGAGTGTTCGCGGTCTTCGGGACGCTCTCCATGCAGGTGATGAAGCAGATGGGCGTCGGCCTCGCCGTCGCCGTCCTGATCGACGCCACGGTGATCCGCGCCGTCCTGCTCCCCGCCGTGATGTCCCTGCTCGGCGACCGGAACTGGTACCTGCCGCGCTGGCTGCACTGGCTGCCCCGGCTGGAGGGCGAGGCGCCCGCCGCCGCCCCGGCCGGCACCGGCGCCCACCGCGGCCGCGACGAGCACGAGCTGGTCGGCTGACCCCACCCCTCCCTCCGGGAACGCCCCCGGTTCGCCGACAATGAGCAGGTGATCTTCGACGAATCGGGGGCCCGGGCCCTCCTGCAGCAGGCGTGCGCCCCGGCCGGCATCGACCCGGCCGGGGCCGCGCTCATCTCGCTCGGCCAGAACGCCGTCTTCGACCTGCCGGAGCTCGGCCTGGTCGCCAAGGTCGGCCGCACCCCCGGCTCGGCCGACCGCGCCGCCCGCGAACTCGCGCTGGCCGGTTGGCTGGACGGCGCGGGCGTGCCGGTGGTCCGCCCGGCCGACCCCGTCGTGCACCTCGCCCAGGAGCACCCCGTCACGCTGTGGCACCGGCTGGAGCCCGCCGTCCGCCCGGCCCGCCCCGCCGACCTCGCCCCGCTGCTGCGCGCCCTGCACGCCCTGCCCGCGGAGCCCGCGCCGCCGGCGCCGCTCGGTCGGCGCGACCTGCTCGCCCCGGTGGACAGCTGGCTGGTGACCGCGGATGGTCACATCGATCCGGCGGACGCCGCCTTCCTCCGTGACCGGAAAGAGACCTTTGTCACCGCTATTTCCGAATTGACCCCTTACCTCCCGCTCGGCCCGATCCACGGCGACGCCCTGCCCCGCAACGTGCACATCACCCCCGCCGGCCCGGTGCTGCTCGACCTGGAGTACATGGCCTCGGACCTGCGCGAGCACGACCTGGTGGTGCTGGCGCTCAGTCAGGACCGGTACGGCGTACCGGCCGAGGAGGTCGCGGCGTTCAACACGGCCTACGGCTGGGACGTCCGGGAGTGGCCGGGATTCGCGGTGCTGCGCGGCGCGCGGGAGACCGCGAGCGCCGCCTGGGTGGCCCAGCAGACGGCCGGAAACCCGTCCGCCCGGGCCGAGTTCCGTCGCCGCGTCGACTCGCTGCGTGACGGCGAGGCGGCAGTACGCTGGTTCGCGTTCTGACCGCTCCGTTCGGTGCCCGCCCTGTGGCGCAGCGCACACCCGGACGGAACCACCTCGTTCGTGCCCGGCGTCGTATCCCACCAGACGCCCCGCCGCATCGGCGGCCGCGGTACGACGTCAGGAGTCGTTCCATGGTGAAGTCCCGCATATCCGCCCGTCGTCGTCCTCTTCTCCTCGGCGTGTCCGCCGCACTGCTCGCCCCGGCCCTGCTGGCGGCGTGCGGTGCGCACGGCTCCCCCCTCGCGGCGGGGGACGCCGCGCAGCCCTCGGCGACGCCGAGCGCGAGCACGAGCACGACGCCGAGCGGGAGCGGGAGCTCCTCGATCGCGGCCCGGCCGACCCCGAGCGGGGTCTCCTCGTCCCCGTTCGGCTCGCCGAGCCGGCAGACTCCGAGCGGCGCCGGGTCGACAGCGGCGACCACCCCGCCGTCCGCGCCGGCGACCGGCGCCACCACCCCGTCCGCACCGGGCTCCGGCCCCTCGACGCCGGCCGGCGGGCAGCACACCCCCGCCCCGGCGACGCACGTGCTGGCGCACACCGCCTCGGGCGGCAGGACCGTGGCGCTGACCTTCGACGACGGTCCGGGCCCGGCCACCGGCCAGGTGCTGGACCTGCTGGCGAAGTACGACGCGAAGGCGACGTTCTGCGAGATCGGCGACAACGCGAAGGCGAACCCGGCGGCGGTCAAGCGGATCGTCGCCGAGGGCCACCGCCTGTGCGACCACACCGTCGACCACCCGCAGCCGATGCACACCCAGTCGCACCAGCAGCAGGTGGCGGAGATCGCCGACGCCAAGACGCAGATCGAGAACGCCGCCGGCGGCAACGCGCAGATCACCTGGTGGCGCGCCCCGGGCGGCGACTTCACGGCCGAGAACGAGAAGATCGGCGCCGACCAGGGCATGAAGTCCCTCGGCTGGTCGGTCGACCCGCGCGACTGGTCCCGCCCGGGCGTGCAGTCGATCGTCAACACCGTGGAGCAGAACCTCCGCCCGGGCAGCGTGGTGCTGATGCACGACGGCGGCGGCGACCGCAGCCAGACCGTGGCGGCGCTGAAGCAGCTGCTGCCGTGGATGGTGGCGCAGGGCTACACTTTCGACTTCCCGCAGTCCTGACCGGCCGTTCGGCCGTGGCGTCCTGACGGCCTGTCGGGACGCCGCCGAGGTCGCGCGGGCCACCGTCCGCCGACCGACCCGGGAGCAGCGTGCCGAAGTTCGTGCACCGCGTCACCAAGTACGACCCCGCCAACCGCGACGAGCGCGGCCACTACCTGGCCGACGACGACGTCGACAGCGACCGGGGGCCGATCGAGGCGGCCTACCTGCAGGCCGTGGTCGCGTTCGCCGAGGAGTGCGGCGTCGACCGGCTGTCCGTCCGCGATCCGAGCGCGTTCCTGCTCGAACCCGACGAGGACGGGATGCGCCTGGAGGACCTGCTCCCGAGCCTGTGGGACTTCCACGACGGCGCGGAGGTCCCGCTGGAGGTCGCGCTGGAGCTGGTGCGGATGATGCTCCGCGGCGACGAGGGCTGGTGCCTGCTGGAGGCCGGCGACGCGTTCTTCGTGCACATCGGCTACGACCAGTACATGTACATCGGCACCGACCGGCCGTGCGAGCGCGCCGCGGCCCGCGCCCGCCGGCTCGGCCTGTTCCCGGAGCCGATACCGGAGTCGCCCTACTCCGAGGAGCCCGAGGAGCCGGACGGCCCGCAGCGGCCCGCCGACGAGGAGTTCTGGGCGCGGGTGCACTGGTTGGTCGCCTCGGGGCAGGCCGGTGTCCTGGAGGAGTCGCCCATCCAGAACGTCTCCCGTTGGCACCGCCTGACACCCGACACCGTCGACGCGGTGCGCGCGGGGCTCGCACCGCGCGCGATGCTGACCGTCTGGCCGCCGCTGTCCACCGACGTGGCGGCCGTGCTGGCCTCGGTCCCCGAGGACGGCCAGGTGGAGTTCGTCCGCGCGGACGCTGCGGGCACGATCACCGGCGTCCGGGTGAACGGGGAGCAGCGCGAGGAGTTGGCGGCCCTGGCGGCGGGCGCACGGGCCGCCGCCGCGCTGCCGACCACGGTCGACGAGCACCGGCCGCTGTCCGCCGCGGTGCTGCCCGACCCGGACGGCGTCCTGCGGGCCCGTTGGCGCACCACCTGGTCGCCGTGCGACCGGACTTGGGCGTTCCTGAACGCGCTGCGCCCGGGGCAGGCCGTCACCGGCACGGTCACCGGGATCGCCGGCACCGTCACCTTCGTGGACGTCGACGGCTTCACCGCCCGGATCCGACAGCCGGAGCTGTCCTGGCGGTGGATCGGCGACCCGTCGGCCGTCGTCGCGGTGGGCCGGCAGGTCACGGCCGCGGTGCTCGGCGCCGACCTGGTGCGCGAGGAGCTGTATCTGTCGCTGAAGGCCCTTCAGGACGATCCGCTCACGCAACTGGCCGATCGCGTCGGAGAGTTGGTGGACGGCGTGGTGACGAAGGCAGTGCCGTTCGGTGTCTTCGTCCGGATCGAGGACCGGCCGGACGGTCTCGAAGGGCTGGTCCCCACGGCCGAGTCGGCCGGGGAGGCCGTTCAGGTCGGCGACCCGCTGGCCGTGAGGATCACCGAGGTCGACCTGGCCCGGCGGCGGTTCCTGTTGTCCCGCCGCCGGGCGCTCGACTGATCGGCAGCCGCGGAACCGTCCTCAGGACGCCGCCTTGAGCGGCCAGCGCGGGTCGACGGTGGCGGCCGGGTCCTTGCGGCGCAGCCAGGCCTGCAGGTCGGTGGCCCAGGTCCGGTACCAGTCGATCTGCCGCCGGTGGAGTTCGTCCAGCGGCAGGTCGCCGGCCTGGGGGTAGCGGTGGCCGAGGGCGACGGCGACCCGGACGGCGGCGAGCGCGTCGCTGCCGGCCTCGTGGGCGTCGTGGAGTTCGACCCCGTAGACCTCGCAGACCCGCTGCAGGGTGCGGGAGCCCTTGCGGTACTTGTCGAGGGCGCGGTCGACCACCATGGCGTCGACCACGGGGGTGACCGGCCCGCCGAGGCGGTCGGCGAGGGTGGGGCGGCCGTGGCGGCGCAGTTCGGCGTCGAGCAGCGACAGGTCGTAGGGGGCGTTGAAGGCGACCACGGGCCGGCCGGCGGCGAGCCGCTGGTGCAGGGCGCGGGCGATCTCCTCGACGGCTTCGGCGGCGGGCCGGCCGTGGGTGCGGGCCTCGGTGTCGGTGATGCCGTGGATGGCGGTGGCCTCGGCGGGTATCGGGACGCCGGGGTCGATCAGCCAGTTGGTGGCCCCTTCGACACGGCCGCCGAGGGTGTCGACCACGGCGGCGGTGACGATCCGGGACTCCTCCGGGTCGGTGCCGGTGGTCTCCAGGTCGAAACCGGTGAGCGGCCCCTTCCACCAGGTCATGGGGTGTGTCCTTCCGTCGGCACTGCCAAGACGCGGACCATCATCGCCTGCCGCTGTGACAGCGCCGACGGCGCGTCCGCTCCACGGGGCGCGATCCTGCTGGTCAGGACACCGCGCGGGAGTCTCCCCAGAGGTCCTCGAACTCCTCCCGGTAGACCTCCAGCAGGCCGGGTTCGGTGCCGCCGGCCTCCTGTCCGGCGCCGCCGCGCAGCACCAGGGCGGGCGATTCGATGCCGCGGGCCCGGCGCAGGTAGGGCTGGACGACGCCGAGGTCGGTGGAGCGCCGGCGGCCGCCCGCGCCGGTGGTCCGCGGGCCCTCGACCAGGTAGGCGGTGAACCGGGGCAGTTCGTCGAACACCCGGATCTCGAAGCTGCCGGGGTCGCGCAGCCGGGCCCTCACCCGGCGCACGTGCATGATGTTCATCTCCACCGAGCGGCCCAACTCGCCTCGCCCGATGCCGAGTTCGCGTTCGCGGCGGCGCACCGCACTGCTCGCCGGGTTGAGGAAGAGCAGCCGCACCCGGCAGCCGTCGGTGGCGAGCCGCACCAGTCGCTTGCCGGTGTAGTTCTGGCAGAGCATGCCGAGGCCGATGCCGACCGCGTCGAGCCGCCGGGCGCCGTCGAGCAGGTCCTCGACGGGCAGGTCGCGCTGCAGGCGGACCCGGTCGGGGTGGACGGCGACCACGTCGGAGTAGCGGCCGGCGACGAGTTCCTCGACGACGTCGGCGGGCACCCCGCCGAGCGTGCCGTCGAGCACGGCGAGCAGGCGGGCGGCGGCCCGTTCGGTCTGGTCGAGGACGGTCTGGGTGAGCGCCCGGTTGCGGGAGACCACGTGCCGGGCGACCTCGAGTTCGTCGAGGGCGAGCTCGACCTCGCGGCGGTCCACCAGGTGGGGTTCGAAGCACGGCCAGTGCTGGACCATGAGTTCGCGCAGCTGCGGCAGGGTGAGGAAGACCAGCGGGTCGTCGTCGACGGGGTCGAGCAGGTAGCCCTTGCGGCGGGAGACCTCGCGGACGGCGGCGGCCCGGTGCACCCACTCCTCGCCGACCGGTCCGGCGGCGGCGGTGACCCACTCCTCGCCGTGCACGGGCGCGTAGACGGGGCGCAGCACTTCGTGGACCAGGGCGCGCATCCGCTGTTCGACCAGGTTGAGCCAGACGTAGGCGCGGCCGGCCAGCCGGACCCGGCGGTAGGCGTCCTCCCACTGGTCGGCGGCCCAGGCGGGCGGCACGCCCTCGGCGGGGCCGCCCTGCGGGGGCAGCGATCCGCGGCCGCCGGTGCGGACGACCAGCGTCGGGGCCTCGCTGCCGCCGGCCCGCGGGTCGGGTCCGTCGCCGTCGGCGGGGAACGCCATCCGCCACCTCACCTCTCGCCCGCCGCCCGCCGACTGACGGGCTGTCCGCTGACTCGGTCCACCATGACGGCCCCTGGTCGCCGGCCGCACACGGGCCCGGGGTTCTCGCGGTCCGGACGATCAAGGGTATCGCCCTCGGTGGCCGCGACACAGCCCTCTTGACAGCACGCACCGCGGCGCGCACCGCTGCGGCCGACGGTCCGTCACGGCCCGGCCACGGCGGGCTGTCCGGCCCGGAAGCCGGGACACCCGTCCGGGCGAACAACGGGCGAATGGAGGCGGATGGACGCCGGGTTCGGCCGTCCGGCGAGGAGTATGCGGATGTGCGGTGCGTCACGCCCGTCGCGCCACTGACGCCCGCACATGCTCGGGCGCTCCACCGGGTGACCACCCGTGGGAGCGCCGATTGGCGTCTGGCACGGGGAAGTTGAGGACACATGCAGGTCTGGCCGGGGCAGCCCTACCCGCTCGGCGCCACCTACGACGGCGCGGGCACCAACTTCGCGGTGTTCTCCGAGAGCGCGGACCGGATCGAGCTCTGCCTGATCGCCGAGGACGGCTCGGAGACGGCGGTCGAACTGCGCGAGACCGACGCCTTCGTGCGGCACGCGTACCTGCCGGGCGTCCAGCCGGGCCAGCGCTACGGGTTCCGGGTGCACGGCCCGTTCCAGCCCGGGCTGGGTCTGCGGCACAACGCGTCGAAGCTGCTGCTGGACCCGTACGCGAAGGCGATGAGCGGCCACATCGACTGGGACGAGTCGGTGTACGGCTACCACTTCGGCGCGCCCGAGCGCCGCAACGACCTGGATTCGGCGCCGCACACCATGCACTCGGTGGTGATCAACCCCTACTTCGACTGGGGCACCGACCGGCCGCCGCGCACCGACTACCACCGCACCGTGGTGTACGAGGCGCACGTGAAGGGCCTGACCAGGCGGCACCCGGGCATCCCGGAGGAGATCCGCGGCACGTACGCGGGCCTGGCGCACCCGGCGGTGATCGAGCACCTGGCGAAGCTGGGCGTGACGGCGATCGAGCTGATGCCGGTGCACCAGTTCGTCCGCGACCACCGGCTGCGGGACCTGGGGCTGTCCAACTACTGGGGCTACAACACGATCGGCTTCTTCGCCCCGCACTCCTCGTACTCCTCGACGGGCGACCGCGGGCACCAGGTGCAGGAGTTCAAGTCGATGGTGAAGGCGCTGCACGCGGCGGGCATCGAGGTGATCCTCGACGTGGTGTACAACCACACCGCGGAGGGCAGCCACCTCGGGCCGACGCTGTCCTTCCGCGGTCTGGACAACGCCTCGTACTACCGGCTGGCGAAGGACCAGCGGTTCTACGAGGACACCACCGGCACCGGCAACTCGCTGCTGATGCGCTCCCCGCACGTGCTCCAGATGATCATGGATTCGCTGCGCTACTGGGTCACCGAGATGCACGTGGACGGGTTCCGCTTCGACCTGGCGGCGACGCTGGCCCGGCAGTTCCACGAGGTGGACCGGCTGTCCTCGTTCTTCGACCTGGTCCAGCAGGACCCGGTGGTCTCGCAGGCCAAGCTGATCGCCGAGCCGTGGGACCTCGGCGAGGGCGGCTACCAGGTCGGCAACTTCCCGCCGCTGTGGACCGAGTGGAACGGCAAGTACCGCGACACCGTCCGCGACTTCTGGCGCGGCGAGCCCGCGACCCTGGCCGAGTTCGGCTCCCGGCTGACCGGCTCCTCCGACCTGTACCAGGACGACGGCCGCCGCCCGATCGCCTCGATCAACTTCGTCACCTGCCACGACGGCTTCACGCTGCGCGACCTGGTGTCGTACAACGACAAGCACAACGAGGCCAACCGGGAGGACAACCGGGACGGCGAGTCCTTCAACCGCTCGTGGAACTGCGGCGCGGAGGGCGACACCACCGACCCGGGCGTGCTGGAGCTGCGAGCCCGCCAGCAGCGCAACTTCATCGCCACCCTGATGCTCTCCCAGGGCGTGCCGATGCTCTCCCACGGCGACGAGCTGGGCCGCACCCAGCACGGCAACAACAACGCCTACTGCCAGGACTCCGGGCTGACCTGGGTGGCCTGGCCGAGCCGGGAGGGCGAGCCGGCGGACAGCCGGCTGCTGGAGTTCACCCAGGGCATGATCTGGCTGCGCCGCGACCACCCGGTCTTCCGCCGCCGCCGGTTCTTCCACGGCCGCCCGGTCTCCGGCACCCACGACGCGCTGACCGACATCGCCTGGTTCACCCCGGGCGGCGAGGAGATGACCGATCCGGACTGGTCGACCTCGTACGCGAAGTCGCTGACGGTCTTCCTGAACGGCAACGCCATCTCCGAGCCGGACCGGCGCGGCGGCAAGATCGTCGACGATTCGTTCCTGCTGATGTTCAACGCCCACTCGGAGCCGATCGCCTTCACCGTCCCGGCCGGCCACGGCGAGGCCTGGCAGATCGTCGTCGACACCTCGCTGCCCGCCCTCCCCGCGCCCGGCACCGGCCCGCGCGCCAAGGCCGGCGACACCCTGCACCTGCCGGACCGCTCCTTGCTGGTGCTGCAGCGACCGGCCTAGCACCCCGTTCGGGGCAATGGGCGGTAGGCGCCGGGCGGTCCGGGTAGGGATGCGGCTATGACGTCAGTCGCCGCGCGCCCTTCGACGGCCCGCTTCCCGACGGCCACCTACCGGCTCCAGTTGCAGCCGGAGTTCACCCTGCACGACGCCCGCCGGGCGGTGCCGTACCTGGCGGCGCTCGGCGTCTCGCACCTGCACCTGTCGCCGCTGCTGGAGGCGGCGCCGGGCTCCACGCACGGCTACGACACAGTCGACCACGGCCGGGTCGCGGAGCAGCTGGGCGGCGAGCAGGCGCTGCGCGAGCTCTCGGCGCAGGCGCGGCGGCACGGCCTCGGCCTGATCGCGGACGTGGTGCCCAACCACATGGCGCTGCCGGTGCCCGAGCAACTGAACCGGCCGCTGTGGCAGGTGCTGGCGAACGGCCCCGACGACCCGTTCGCCGCCTGGTTCGACATCGACTGGACGGCCCAGTCGGGCCCGGTCGACGCCCCCGGGCGCGGCCGCCTGCTGCTGCCGCTGCTCGGCGGCCGCCTCGGCGCGGAGCTCGGCGCGCTGACGGTGGACGGCGAGGTGCTGCGCTACCACGAGCACGAGTTCCCGCTGCGCCCCGGCACCGCGCACCTGCCGCTGCCGGAGCTGCTGGACCGCCAGTGGTACCGCCTCGCCTGGTGGAAGCTGGCCGACGAGCAGATCAACTACCGGCGGTTCTTCACCGTGAACGAGCTGATCGCGGTGCGGATGGAAGTCCCGGAGGTGTTCGAGGCGACGCACGCGGTGCTGCTGCGGCTGCACCGCGAGGGCGTCCTGGACGGCTTCCGGATCGACCACCCCGACGGGCTGGCCGACCCCCGCGGCTACCTGCGGCGCCTCGCGGAGGCCACCGACGGCGCGTACACGGTGGTGGAGAAGATCCTCACCGGCGAGGAGCGGCTGCCCGCCGACTGGCCGTGCGCGGGCACCACCGGCTACGACGCGCTGCGCCGGATCGACGGCGTGCTGACCGACCACCTGGGCGCGGAACGGCTGACGATCGCCTACCGGCGCGACGTCGGCGACCGGGCGGACGCGGCGGCGTCGGCGCTGATCGGCCGGGCCGAGATGGTGTCGCCGGACGGTGCGCTGTCCGCGGAGACCGACCGGCTGGTGCGCCTGGTGGAGCGCATCTGCGCGGACGGCCCGGAGCTGGCCGACCACTCGCCGCTGGCGGTGCGCCGGGCGTTGGAGGGCCTGCTCACCGAGTACCCGGTGTACCGCCCGTACGTGGTGCCCGGCGAGCCGGCCCCGGCCGAGGCCGCCGAGGCGCTCGCCCCGCCCGAGGGCGCGTCGGACACCGAGCTGCTGGTGCGCCGCCTCGCGCTCGGCGCGCTGGGCCGCTCCCCCGCGAAGGACGAGTTCTGCCACCGCTTCGGCCAGACCGCCTCGGCGGTGGCGGCCAAGGGCGTGGAGGACACCGCGTTCTACCGGTTCAACGCGCTGCTGTCGCTGAACGAGGTCGGCGGCCTGCCGGAGCACCCGGGCGTCGCCCCGGCGGACTTCCACCGCTGGTGCGAGCAGCAGGAGCAGCACTGGCCGCACGCGATGACGGCGCTGTCCACGCACGACACCAAGCGCAGCGCGGACGCCCGGGCCCGGCTCGCGGTGCTGGCGGAGCTGCCGGAGGCGTGGGCGGCGGAGTGCGCGGCGTGGACGGTGGCGGCCGGGCCGTGCCCGGACCGGGCCTCGGCGTGGCTGCTGTGGCAGACCCTGCTGGCGGCGTGGCCGCTGACCGAGGAGCGGCTGCTGGGCGTGGTGCTGAAGTCGGTGCGGGAGGCGAAGCGCCGCACCTCGTGGACGGCGCCGGACGAGGTGTTCGAGCAGCGGCTCGCCCAGTACGTGCGGGACGCGCTGGCCAATCCGGGGCTGTGCCCGCGGATCGCCGGGTTCGTGGGCATGCTGGAGCCGTTCGCCCGGGTGAACTCGCTGTCGGCGGCGCTGCTGCACCTGCTGGCGCCGGGCGTGCCGGACGTGTTCCAGGGCGGCGAGGAGCCGCTGTACACGCTGGTCGACCCGGACAACCGGGCCCCGGTGGACCTGGACGCGCTGGCGGTGCGGCTGACCGACGCGGCCGCGCCGCGCCCCGGCGACCTGGCCCGGGAGAAGCTGCACCTGACCACCACCGCCCTGCACCTGCGCCGCGAGGGCCCGCTGGGCGCCTACCGCCCGCTGAGGGGGATCGGCCCGGCGGCCGAGCACTTGCTGGCGTTCGCCCGCGGCCGGCAGGTGGTGGGGGCGGCGACCCGGCTGCCGTACGGGCTGCTCCGGTCGGGCGGCTGGCGCGGCACCCTGCTGGAGCTGCCGCCGGGCCGCTGGACGGACCGGCTGACGGGCCGCCACTTCACGGGCGGGACGGTCGAACTGGCGTATCTGTTCCAGCAGGCGCCGGTGGCGCTGCTGGCGAAGGGGGCGTGATGCGGTACCGGGTGTGGGCGCCGGAGGCCAGGGTGGTCGAGGTGGAGGTCGGGGCGATCCCGTACCTGTTGGAGCGCGACCCGGCGCACCCGGGCTGGTGGCACGGGGACGGCCCGGACGGCGACTACGGCTTCCGGCTGAACGGCGGCCCGGCGCTGCCCGATCCGCGCTCGCCCCGCCAGCCGTCCGGCCCGGACGGGCTGAGCCGCCCCGTCGACCACGCCGCGTTCGACTGGTCGGGGACGGCCTGGCGGGGCCGCCCGCTGCCGGGCGCGGTGGTGTACGAGCTGCACGTGGGCACCTTCACCGCCGAGGGCACCTTCGACGGGGCCGCCGCCCGCCTCGACCACCTGGTCGAACTCGGCGTGGACTTCGTCGAGTTGATGCCCGTCTGCCCGTTCCCGGGCCGGCACGGCTGGGGCTACGACGGGGTGTCGCCGTGGGCGGTCCACGAGCCGTACGGCGGCCCGGACGGGCTGAAGCGGTTCGTGGACGCGGCGCACCTGCGCGGCCTCGGCGTGATCCTCGACGTGGTGCACAACCACCTCGGCCCGTCCGGCAATTACCTGCCCCGGTTCGGCCCGTACTTCACCGACCGGCACCGGACGCCGTGGGGCGCGGCGGTGAACCTGGACGCGCCGGGCTCGGACGAGGTCCGGGCGTACCTGATCGGCAGCGCGCTGGCCTGGCTGCGCGACTACCGGATCGACGGGCTGCGGCTGGACGCGGTGCACGCGCTGGCGGACGAGAGGGCGCTGCCGTTCCTGGAGGAACTCGCGGTCGCCGTCGAGGAGTTGGCGGAGGCCACCGGCCGCCCGCTGTTCCTGGTCGCCGAGTCGGACCTGAACGATCCGCGGACCACCGCGCCCCGGCAGGCCGGCGGGCTGGGGCTGACCGCGCAGTGGAGCGACGACTTCCACCACGCGCTGCACGCGCTGCTGACCGGCGAGAGCCAGGGCTACTACGCGGACTTCGCGGCCGACCCGTGGGCGGCGCTCGCGAAGGCCCTCACCCGCGGCTTCTTCCACGACGGCAGCCGGTCCTCGTTCCGGGGCCGCTCGCACGGCCGCCCGTTCCCGTCGGCCTACGGGCACCGGCTGCTGGGCTACGCGCAGACCCACGACCAGATCGGGAACCGGGCCACCGGCGACCGGCTGTCGGCGTCGCTGCCGCCCGGCCGGCTGGCCGCCGCGGCGGCCCTGGTGCTCACCTCGCCCTTCACGCCGATGCTGTTCATGGGCGAGGAGTGGGGGGCGTCCACCCCCTGGCAGTACTTCACCGACCACACCGACCCGCAGCTCGCCGAGGCCGTCCGGCAGGGCCGGCGCCGGGAGTTCGCCGGGCACGGCTGGCGCGCCGAGGACGTCCCCGATCCGCAGGACGCGGCCACCGTCCGCGCCTCCACCCTGGACTGGTCCGAGCCGGGCCGCGCCCCGCACGCCGAACTGCTCGCCTGGCACCGGGAGTTGATCCGACTGCGGCGCGCCGCGCCCGAGCTGGCGGCCGGCGACCTGGCGGCGGTGCGGGTGCGGCACGACGCGGCGGAGGGCTGGCTGGCCGTGCACCGGGGCCGCTACCGGGTGCTGGCCAGGCTCGGCGGCGAGCAGCCCGCCGCCGTCCCGCTGGAGGGCGAACTCGCCGCCCTGGAGGCCTCGTTCGGCGAGGTGAAGGCCGGGGCGAACGGTGCGGTGCTGCTCGGGCCGGACGCGGTGGCGGTGCTGCGCACGGCCTGACTCGCCCCGGGCCGGGCTCACCGCAGGAAGGCGGCGATCCGGGCGTGCAGGTGGGCCGCGTCCAGGCCGTACGCCGCCAGGTGCTCGGGCAGCGACCCGTAGTGCCGGTGCTCGGCCACCGGCACGCCCAACCCGAGGACGCGGTGCGGCAGTTGCTCCAGCGCCCGGTGCGCCTCGCGCTCCGAGGTGCCGGCCAGATACGGCTCGACCAGCACCACGTCGGCCCGGCCGCCGATCGCCGCCCGCAGGCCCGCCGCGTCGAACGGCCGCACGGTGGCCGCGTACAGCACCGTCACGTCCAGCGTCTCGGTGGCCTCCAGCACCGCGTCCAGCATCGGGCCGACCGCCAGCACCACGCCCCGGGCACCCTCACGGACCGTCAGGAACCGGCCCGGGACGATCGGCCGGGCCTCGCGGTTCTGCTGGGCGGACAGCCGCACGTACTGCAGGCTGTCGCCCGCCGCGACGGCGTGGCGCAGCAGCAGGTCGGCCTCGGCGGGGTGGCCGGGGACGTGCACGTGCCAGTCGGGGAGGGTGTCCAGCAGGGCGACGTCGCCGGGCGCCATGTGGGTGCGCCCGCCGGCCGGCCAGTCGTAGGAGCCGGCCGCGCTCACCAGCACCGCGCCGACGCCCTGGTGGTTCAGGTCCAGCTTCACCTGTTCGAAGGGCCGCTCGATCAGGAAGCTGGCGAAGGTGTGCGCGATCGGCCGCATCCCGGTCAGCGCCAGGCCGCCGGCGACGCCGATCAGCAGCTGCTCGCGGATGCCGACGTTCACCACCCGGTCGGGGTGGGCGCGGGCCGCCTCGGGGAACTGGGCGGCGCCGATGTCGGCCAGCACCAGGGCGGTGCGCGGGTCCTGGTCGAGCAGCTCGGCGGTGGTCAGCGCGAACTGGTCGCGCATGGTGAACTCCTGGGTGGTCATGGTCTGCGGTCTCCGCTCTCGGTCGTTCTCGGGCAGCTGTTCTTGGGGTGCTCAGCCGAACTTGGGCTCGGTGCGGGCCACCACCACGTGCGGGCGGCCGGGGTGCGGGGCGGTGTACGCCCGGTACAGCTCGTCGTGGTCGCGGCCGTCCACGGTGGCCGTCGACCAGCCCTCGCCCGCGAACCGGGCCGCGATGCCGCCGTTCCAGCCGTGGGTGGCCGAGGAGTTGTCGATCACCACGGCGTGCAGCCGCTCCAGGCCGTACGCCCCGGCGAACGCCACCGCCTCGTGGTTGCTGCCCTCGTCGAACTCGGCGTCCCCGATCAGCACCCACACCGCCGGGGCGTCCAGGCCCTGCGCCCGCAGGCCCAGCGCGGTGCCCACGGCCAGCGGCAGCCCGTGTCCCAGCGACCCGGAGCCGATCTCCGCGCCGGGCACCAGCAGCCGGTCCGGGTGGTGGCCGAGCGGCGAGTCGTACGACCCGAAGCTCGGCAGCAGCTCCACCGGGAAGAAGCCCTTCGCGGCCAGCACCGCGTAGTACGCCATCGGGCCGTGGCCCTTGGACAGCAGGAAACGGTCCCGGTCGGGCGCGTCCACGGTGGCCGGGCCGACCTTGAGCACCCGGTCGTACAGCACCCACAGCGCGTCCAGGGTGGAGTTCGCGGCCGGCGAGTGCTTCTCGTCGCCGGTCATCAGCGAGATCAGGTGGGGCAGTTCGTCGAAACCGCCGGGAGTGCGCGTTGCTTCGCTCGTCATGCCAACGAGGATCCAACTTCAAGTGCGCTTCAGGTCAAGGCCGTGCGCCGGTAGTGTTCCGGGCCATGACGCCCACCCGGCACGACCGCCTCACCATCGGCCAGCTCGCCGAGCGCAGCGGCCTCGCCACCTCCGCGCTGCGCTACTACGAGAGCCTCGGCCTGATCCACGCCGAACGCACCACCGGCAACCAGCGCCGCTACCCGCGCGCGGCGCTGCGCCGGATCGCCTTCGTCCGGGCCGCCCAGCAGGTCGGACTCTCGCTGGAGGAGGTCCGCACCGCGCTCGCCCGACTGCCCGTGGACCGCGCGCCCACGCCCCGCGACTGGCACACCGTGGCCGGCGCCTGGCAGCACCGGATCGACCGGCAGATCGCCGAACTCCAGCTGATGAAGGCCAAGTTGACGGGCTGCATCGGCTGCGGCTGCCTCTCCTTGAGCCGCTGCCTGCTGTACAACGCCGACGACCGGGCCGCCGCCGCCGGACCCGGCGCCCGCTACCTGCTCACCCGCGACCCGGACGACGGGCCCGAACCCGCTGTCGGACCGGACCGCTAACCTGGCCGGAGGGACCGGTTTCGGCCATCCGTCGTCGAACCGGTTTCCCGGCCGTCTATGCTGCCCCCGAAAGCGTGTTCCACCGACGGGGGGCCGGATATGACCGATCATCAGGAGATCTCACTCGACTGGATGTCCGGCGAGCAGAGTCCGCCGCCGTCCGCCGAGCTGCGCCCGGAGATCCCGCACCCGGCCCGAATGTACGACTACTACCTCGGCGGCAAGGACAACTTCCCCGCCGACCGGGCCGCCGCCGAACAGGTGCTCGCGCTCAGCCCGCTGGTGCGGATCAGCGCCCTCGCCAACCGCGCCTTCCTCCAGCGCGCGGTCCGCACCCTCGCCGCCGAGCAGGGCATCCGCCAGTTCCTCGACATCGGCACCGGCATCCCCTCCGCGGGCAACACCCACGAGATCGCCCAGGCCGTCGACCCCACCGCCAAGGTCGCCTACCTGGACAACGACCCGATCGTGCTGGTGCACGGCCGGGCCCTGCTGGCCGGTGCGCAGCTGGGCAGCGTCAGCGTCCTGCAGGCCGACCTGCGCGACCCCGGGGCGATCCTCACCGACCCCGCCGTCCGCGAACTGCTCGACCTCGGCAAGCCGGTCGCCGTGATGCTGTTCGCGATCCTGCACTTCATCGACGACGCCGACGACCCGTACGGGATCGTCCGCACCCTGGTCGACGCCCTGCCCTCCGGCAGCTACCTCGCGCTCTCGCACGGCACCGCCGACTTCGTCGACCCGGCCGAGGTCTCGAAGGGCCCCGCCGTCTACCGCTCCGCGACCGCGCAGCTCACCATGCGCAGCCGCGAACAGGTGCTGCGCTTCTTCGACGGCCTGGAACTGCTCGAACCCGGCCTGGTCACCGCCCCGCTGTGGCGCCCCGACCAGGCCCCGCAGGACACCGACGGCCAGGTCGCCATCTGGGCCGGCGTCGCCCGCAAGCCCTGACGCCGTCCTCAACCGCCGGGCGGCGGCGGTGCGATCATGAGGCTCCCCTCACCGACGGAGCCCCCGCCATGACCGCACTGCCGCCGCTCCTGGTCGACGCCGCCTGGCTGGCCGCCCGCCTCGACCGGCCCGACCTGGTCGTCCTCGACGCGAGCGTCGGCGCCCACCGCCACGCCGCGCGCCGCATCCCCGGCGCCCGCCCGTTCGACCTCGACGGACCGCTGTCCGACCCGTCGTCCGAACTCCCGCACACCATGCCGCCGGCCGCCGACTTCCAGCGCGAACTGCGCGCCCTCGGCGTCCACGACCGCTCCACCGTGGTCGTCTACGACGGCGCGGGCATCTACTCCAGCCCGCGCGCCTGGTGGATGCTGCGCGCCATGGGCTTCGACCGCGCCGCCGTCCTGGACGGCGGACTCCCCGCCTGGCAGGCCGCCGGCCACCCCGTCGCCGCCCATCGACTCCCGTACTCCCCCGGCGACTTCACCGCCCGCCCGCGCCCCGGCCTGCTGGTCGACCGCGCCACCGTCGCCGCCGCCCTCACCGACCCCGCCACCGCCGTCCTGGACGCCCGCTCCCACGACCGCTTCACCGGCGACGCCCCCGAACCCCGCCCCCACCTGCGCCGCGGTCACCTCCCCGGCTCCACCAGCCTCCCCTTCTCCGACCTGCTCACCCCCGACGGCCGCTACCTCCCCCTCCCCGCCCTCCGCACCCGCCTCACCACCGCCACCACCCACCGCCCCCACCTCATCACCACCTGCGGCTCCGGCGTCACCGCCTGCATCCTCGCCTTCGCCGCCCACCTCACCGGCCACCCCACCCCCACCGTCTACGACGGCTCCTGGTCCGACTGGGGCCGCCCGGAAACCGCCCTGCCGGTCGCCACGGGCTCCTGACGGGCCGCCAACGGCCCCGAGCTGTCCGCAACTCGGGACCGCAGCCTTTCAATCCCCGGTCGGCCCCTCGTTGCCACGGGGCGGTGCCGCGTCGTCCCATTCGGAGCCGAGCCCGCCGTCCAGGTCCACCTCCGACCTGTCGGGCCCGGGCCGAACGTCCTCCGGATCGTCGCGCATCGCTTCCTGGGTCGCGCGCCCCAGCCGGTGCAGCCACACCTTGCCCCTGTCGCTGTCCGGGCTGACTCCCAGCTCGTCCATCAACTCCATGATCCGCTGCGCGGCAGAGTCCTCGGTGTCGACCCGGGTTGCGGCCTCCTGCTCCTGCCTCAACAGGTCGGCGTACTCGACATCCACCGGATCCTCTGCCTCGCCGGGCCGGCGCCCGAGGTAGGGGCGGAACACCTCCGGCACCTCGGCATCGTTGGCAGCCGCAGACAGTTCGGCGAGCGGCCCGATAAGGCTGACAGCCTGCTCGATCTGGTCCTCGTGCCTGGACAACCACCACACCACTGCCGAGCCGGGACTCTTCAGGACCTCGCCACCGACATAGGCGCACCGATTGCGCTCGTGCTGACGCTGCTGCTCCCAGGCGTCCTCGGTCTTCCGCAGTGAGGCCAGGTTCTCCAGCCTGACCCGGTCCTCCTCTGTCACAGTGACCATGACGGCCACCGCCATGACGGTCACCAGGCCCGAGCTGTCGTTGACCGGGGTGCCGAGGGCGCCATTGAGTCGGTACGCCGCCAGGTCGGTCCGCCCGGGGTGCTCACCGGCGGCCAGCTGCCTGGCCCGGGCCACAACCGTGTCGACGGCGGCAGCAGCCAGGTTGGCGTGCACATACGCCTGGTGCGGGCGCGACGGCCGCCATCGAACCGTCGCCGAGAACCTGAGGTCGTAGTCCGGCAGGCAGCTCGGCAGTGCCAGGTCGTCCAACCGGGTCTCGTTGAAGGGCAATTCGGTCGGCGGCTCCGGTCGGGACAATGGGGGCTCCACCGAGTACTGCACCGGGGGTTCCGACACAGCTGGTTGTGTCACCCGGGCCATCAGGACCAGGCCCACCAGCGCCATCGACGCGGCACTCACCAGAAACCAGAGCCAGATCGGCCAGCCCAGCTTCCAGCCTGCATAGATCGGTAGCAGCCCGCCGACGACGACGGCGAGGAACAACTGGGCCCTGTTGCGGTGGTTCACGAGACCTCCCACGAGTCGGCTGGTTGGTAATCGGTGTGCTGGTGCTCGCCCGCGCCCTCGACGCGGTCGATCGAACGCCAGAAGCGCTCCGCGGTGGCCAGACGGGCCGGGTCGGGCGCGGCGGGGTCGTCCGACCTGGTCCGCTGCCATTCCAGGGCCGTCAGGTAGAGCTCGTTGAGAACTCCGGCCCGGCTGCCGGCCGCTCGCACCATGACGTCCGGTCCGCTCTCCCAGGCGGGTGACACTGCGGCGGCGGTGAGCCAGCTGCGCACTGCCGGCGCCCAGCGGGCCCGGTCCGCTCCGGTCAGCACCCGGTGCCAGACCAGTTCCAGCTCGGGAGCCGTCGGAAGGACCCGGAGGAGGGATGGGTCGAGCAGGTCGAGCAGGAGTCCGTACCCGTGCTTCGACGCCGCGCGGCCGTTCCGGAAGATCCTCTCGAGCAAGTGGCGGAGCAGCCGCAATTCACCTCGGGCCAGTTCGAGCACCGCCTCGGTCGCGTCCGTCGACTCGCCGCGCTTCGACAGGTGGAAGAGCCGCGTGAGCGCGAGATCCGGATGGGTCGCGGCCAGCTCATGACGGCACACCTCGGTCAGCACCCGGGCCAGCAGCGGTGCCGGTCGGCCGTTGGCGGCCCACTGGTAGATCTGCCTTCTCACCGCGCCGCCGTACTTCTCATGCTCCAATCCTTGGACCAGCAGCAACGCGGCTTCGGTCGGCAGCGATCCGCTGTTGGACGTCCATTGTTCGGCGAGCATGCGAAGGTCGTCCGGACGTCCGGCCGCCAGAGCTTGTTCGGCGAAGCGGATCACCAGCTCACTGCGCTCGGCGCGGCCGAGACCGGCCAGGTGGATCGCGTCGGCCACCCAGTCCCTCAAATGGTCACGCAGGCCGGGAAAGTAGGTCCAGAAGTGCGACCGTACCGCCGCACCGTAGGACAGCCTCTCGAAGTCGATCCGGCCGTCCTGGCTTCGCGTCATCTTCAGCCCGTGGAGCTGAGCCAACAGGTCCGGACCGGCCAGGGCCGACTCGCTGTTGTCCGGGTGATCGACGAGCCGGAGCAGTTGATCGGCCCATTGGGCAGCAACGTCCGCCGGAGCTCGGTCGAGCATCGCCCCGGCCAGCAGCAAGGCGCGCTTCCGGCCGTCGGTCAACTCGTCCACCTGCCGCGCGACCTGGTCCGACCAGTCGGTGATCGCCTCCATCGCTGCGGCGCACCAGCCCGCGAAGACAGTACCGTGCCGCCGGCTCGCCTTGACCTCGCCGATGATCCGGACCAGCCGGGCGATGTCCCGCATCGGTGCGGTCGCCAGCAGACTCTTGAGTTCCGGAAGCTCAAGGTCGCCCGGCTGATGGAGAAGCTCGTCGGATCGCAGGTATCTGGTTAACACGGCATCGCCGCGGGGCCGTTCGAGCCTCACCACGTGAAGCTGGAGCTCAGGAGCAAGCGCCTGCTCGAGCTCCGAGGAGAGGATCACCACCAGTCTGGCGCCGGTACGCTCCGTCGCGGATCGATAGACGCCCAGCCCGTCCAACACTGTGGAACTGCCTTCCACCGTCGTCTCCGACAGGTCCAGCAGCAGCCGGTCGTCCGGTCCGAACTCCAGCCGGCCGTCGGGGTCGCGTTCGGCTGGGAGCTCCTCGAAACTGCCTTCTTCTCCCGGAAGTTCGTGCAGGAGCACAGTGCCGGCGGCGCGCCGCCCGATGCCGGCCTCGCCGACCAGCAGGACGGTGGCCCCGGGCTTGGCCAGCCGCTCCGACGCCCGGCCCAGATTGCGGGGCCGCACGAACCGCTGGCTGAGCCAGCGCC
The DNA here is from genome assembly GCF_002803145.1 of Kitasatospora sp. CB02891. Lineage (NCBI taxonomy): Bacteria > Bacillati > Actinomycetota > Actinomycetes > Kitasatosporales > Streptomycetaceae > Kitasatospora > Kitasatospora sp. CB02891. The sequence continues at coordinate 274,331 of NZ_NNBO01000006.1, forward strand.
GATCCTCCGCCGCGATCCGGACGCGCTCGCGTGAGTGCGGGAAGCCACCCGCCGGATAGATGTAGTTGTACTGATCGCCCGAACCGGAGTGGGCCGGGCCGTGCAGGTCCTCGATCCGGGTACTGCCCGGAACGCTCACCGCTCCCGGCCGTTCTCGCGTCCGAACGTTCCTCCGAACTGCTGCTGGGACTTCCTGAAGTCGCCGCCGGTGATGTACTGGACGCCCATGCCGTCGCCGCTGAACTGCGGCCCGCTGTTCAGGCTGCCGCTGCCCGTGTGGATCGGCCCGCGCGGCGAGTTGATCACCGTTCCGGACAGGTCCCCTCCTACGGCCCCGACTCCGTCCCGCATCCGCACCTGGTGGGCACGGCCCGGTCCCTGCTCCGGCTCTCGGCGCGCCTCGGGGTCCTCACGTCGGGAGTCGAGCTTGGCCAGCGCGGGCACCAGTTCCGCGAGGTCGTCGCCGATCCGGGCGAGGTCCGCACGCGAGTTCCGCATGTCCAGCCGGCGGTACTGGCAGTCGGCGAGCTCGGCGAGTTCCGCCGGCAGGCGGCTCCGGTCGAGTCGCACGGAGTCGGTCAGCACCGGAATGACCATCGCACCGGTCTCGAACGCCTCGATGATCTCCCGCCGCGTCCAGTCGGACGGGTCCTCGATCGCCGGACGATCCCCGTTCTCTCGCGGGTCGAACCAACCGCGGCCGATCACCGCGAGCAACACGTGGCACCGACGCGCCGCGGTGATCAGCTCCCGGGGATAACGGCTCCCCGCCGGGATCGACTTGCTCGCACGGAACACCTGGTCGCTCCCGAACCTGTCGGACAGCTCGTGCTCCAGCAACGCGGCGACCGCATCGCCGTCTCCCGTACGGTAGTTCACGAACACAATGGACAAGCTGAACAGCCTCCTTCGAGAATGGACGGATTGGGCATGAGGCAGCCGACTGCGTCTCAGTGGCGGTCGGCCAGCACTTCGAGCAGGGCCGGCTGCAATTCCCGGACGGCGCGGTGGGAACGGAACCGGCCCAGCTCACGGTCGAGTCGCCGGACATCGGCGGCGACCGTGGCGGAGCGCACCTCACCGGCGATGCCGACGAGCTCGCCCGCGACCGCACAGGACTGGTCGACCTCCCCCGCGGCCGCGTAGGCCAGAGCCCGACGCAGTCCGTAACGGGTCCGGGTCCGCAGGGCGTGCGCCGGGATGCGCGCACACTCGCGGTCCAGCACCTCCGACGCCTCCTGCGGACGGCCCAGGTCGTACAGGCACCAGCCGGTGACCATCGCGGCGGGGTCCGGGAGATTGCTGGTGCCGATGAGCGGGCCTGACGCTCCGTCACGGTCGGCGGAGGCCAGGAAGTCGTGTGCCTGGTCGAGGCTCCGCATGCAGCGCAGGTGGTCTCCTGCCAGGGCGTGGCCCTGCGCCTCCCGCTGGGCGGCGAGGCCCCTGATGCGGTGGGGCAGTTTTCGGTTCTCGGCGGCCGCGGCGGCCAGCGCGACGGTCTGGGCCGAGTCTCCGTCGTAGAACGTCACGAGCGCCCGGCGCACCAGCGCGTACGAGGCGAGGTGCTGGTCTCCGGCTTCCTCCGCGAGGTCCACCGCCTCGGCGGTGTGCGTGAGGGCGGCACGGGTGTCCCCGGCCTCCTGCGCCATCCACCCGGTGAACTCGGCGAACCTGGAAGCCAGCAGGAGCAGTTCCGACCTGGTCCGTCCGGTGGTGGAGGCCGCGATGCGGGCGGTGGTGCGACCCTGTTCCACCAGCAGGGGCAGCAGGACGGCGGGGTCGACGCACTGTCCGAGCCGCCGGGCACGGTCGTACTCCTCCCTCAGCAGCACGGTCGGCCCGAACTCGACGGGCGCCGCCGCGCCCACCTGCCCGCGGACACCGGCAGGACGGCCGGCCGCGGACAGCGCGAGCAGGGAGAACGCGCCTGCCGCCATCAACTCGCGACGCCCCGAGACGCCCCCTTCCTCGCCGGTCTCCGCGTGCTCGCCCCCGCTCGCTCCCCGGACCAGATCGGACAGGCTTCCCTCGGCACCGAGCGCCGCGTCGCACCGGCGGGCGAGGTCGATCGATGCCGCCCGCTCGCCCCGTTCGACCTTGCTGAGGTACCCCTTGCTGTACCTCAGTCGCCTGGCCAGGCCGTCGAGCGAGAGCCCCCGCTCCTCGCGAAGGCGCCGCAGTTCGGCGCCGAACGACAAAGACATGGACATGCCACTATCTCCTCCGAAGTCGTCCCGCTCATCGAAAAACCGCGGGGAACCGGGGGCATCTCCTCCGCCCCTGGGGAAGAAGTCTGGCACGCGGTGCATTCACCCGGTGGCGTTCTGTAAGGGTTTCCTGTCGCCAAACGCCGCTAGCCCGACAGTCCTACTGGCCGACCTCCGCCGCCGGCGGCCGCGCGTGGGACAGCCGGCCCGGCCACCACATGTGGTGGGTGAGGTCGGCGGTGAGGGCGGTGACCAGGACGGAGCGGACGACCAGGGTGTCGAGGAGGACGCCGAGGGCGACGGCGAAGCCGATTTCGGCGAAGGCGACCAGGGGGAGGGTGCCGAGGACGGCGAAGGTGGCGGCGAGGATCAGGCCGGCGGAGGTGATGACGCCGCCGGTGGCGGCGAGGCCGGCGACGGCGCCGCGGCGGGTGCCGAGGTGGGCGGACTCCTCGCGGACGCGGGTCATCAGGAAGATGTTGTAGTCGATGCCGAGGGCGACCAGGAAGACGAAGACGAAGAGCGGGAACGCCGGGTCCTGGGCCTCGAAGTGGAAGACGTGCGCGAAGAAGAAGGCGCTGATGCCGAGCGCCGCCGCGTACGAGAGGACCACGGTGGCGATCAGCACCAGCGGCGCGACCACGGCGCGCAGCAGGGCGGCGAGGATCAGCAGCACCACGGCCAGGACCAGCGGGATGATCACCCGGTTGTCGCGGGCGGCGGCCCGTCCGGCGTCGAGGACGACCGCGGTGGGGCCACCGACCTGGGCGTTCGCCCCGGGCACGGCGTGCACGGCCGTCCGGACCCGGTCGACGGTCGCGCGGGCGGCGGCGCTGTCGGGGGCGTCGGCGAGGGTCGCCGGGAAGAAGGCCTCGCCGCCGCGCACCTCGGCGGGGCCGATCCCGGCGATGCCGGGGGTGCTCGCGGCGGCCTGCCGGACGGCGTCCAGCGGCGGGCCGGCGTTGCTGATCACCGACAGCGGCGCGCCCGTCCCGCCGGGGAAGTGCGCGGCCAGCACCTGCTGGCCGGTGACGGAGTCGGGAGTGCCGGTGAACGATCCGGCGGCACTCAGACCGGTCGCGTCGAGCGAGACCAGCCCGGCGGTGCAGGCGGCCAGGGCGAGCGCGGTACCGATCCACACCTTGCGTGGGCGGTCGGCGATCCAGGCGCCGATCCGCGCCCAGCGCCCGGTCTTCGTCGGCTCGGGCGTGCCGTAGCCCGGGCGGACCGGCCAGAACACCCAGCGTCCGACGGTCACCAGCAGCGCGGGCAGCAGGGTGAGCATCGCGAGCAGGGCGACGACCACGCCGATCGCGCAGACCGGGCCGAGGCCGCGGGTGGAGTTCATCTCGGCGACCAGCAGGCACAGCATCGACGCGACGACCGTCGCCGAACTGGCCAGGACGGCCGGCCCGGCCCGGTGCAGGGCGGCGGCCATCGCCTCGTGCCGGTCCCGGTGGCGTCGCAGTTCCTCCCGGTAGCGGGCGGTCAGCAGCAGCGCGTAGTCGGTGCCCGCGCCGAGCACCAGCACGATCAGGATGCCGGCGCTCTGCGCGTTGACGGTCAGTCCGGCGTGCTTCGCCAGCAGGTAGATGACGGCCTCGGCCACCGTCAGCGCCGCCCCGGCGGACAGCAGCGGCAGCAGCCACAGCACGGGGCTGCGGTAGGTGAGCAGCAGCAGGACGACCACCACGCCGACGGTCGCGAACAGCAGCGTGCTGTCGATGCCCGAGAACGCCTTCGCCTGGTCGGCGGCGATCCCGCCGGGGCCGGTGACGTGCGTGACCAGCCCGGGCGGCGCGTCGGCCGCGGCGGTGGCGCGCATGCTGTCGACGGCGGGCTTGAGGTTGTTCCACCCACTGGTGCCGACCTCGACGGACACCACGGTCTGCATCGCCTGCCCGTCCGCGGAGACGGTCGGCCCGACCACCGGTCCGACCACGTGCGGCGCGCCGGCGAAGCTCTCGGCGTCGCGGGCCGCCGCGGCCCGGTCCTCGGCGGTGACGCCGCCCGGCCGCTGGTACACCGCCACGGCCTCGGCGGTGTCCACCGGCTGGAACCGGCGCTGCGCCTCCTGCACCCGGGTCGACTCGGCGTTCGCGGGCAACCAGCTGGACGCCTGGTTGTCCTCGGCGCCCATCAGCTTCCCGGCCGTCGGCGCGGCGGCCAGCAGCAGTACCAGCCACAGCGCCAGCACCACCCACTTGCGGCGCCGCCCGCACGGCAGCGCGGACCATCTTCTGCCGGAACTCATCGCGACCGGCCCCCAGTCGACGACCCCGGGCGGGGCCGTCCGCCGCGCCCTCCTCGTCCCAGCATCGGGCCGGGCCCGCCGGCCCGCGCGCGCCGCGACCCGATCGGCGCAGGTCAGTCGCTGCGCTGCTCCAGTTGCCGCCAGAGTTCCCGGACGCGGGAGGTGAGAGCGTCGAGGTCGCCGCTGTTGTCGAGGACCAGGTCGGCGACGGCGAGGCGGTCCTCGCGGGTGGCCTGGGCGGCCATCCGGGCTCGGGCCTCGTCCTCGGGCATGCCGCGCAGCGCCGTCAGGCGGCGCAGGCGTTCGGCGTCGGGGACGTCGATGACCACGACCAGGTCGTACAGCGGGGCGAGACCGTTCTCGGCGAGCAGCGGGACGTCGTGCACGACGATCGCGTCCGGGCCGGCGGCGGCCTCCAGTTCGGCGGACCGGGCCCGCACCAGCGGGTGCACGATGGCGTTGAGCGCGGCGAGGCGGGCCGGGTCGCCGAAGACGATCCGGCCGAGCGCGGGACGGTCGAGCGCGCCGTCGGGCAGCAGCACCTCGGGGCCGAACTCGGCGACCACCGCGGCCAGTCCGGGCGTCCCGGGGGCGACCACCTCACGGGCGATCAGGTCCGAGTCGACGATCACCGCGCCCAGCGCGGCCAGTTGGCGGGAGACCTCGCTCTTGCCCGCGCCGATGCCGCCCGTCAGTCCGATCCTCAGCATGCCGCCAGGTTACCGGCCCGTACCGCGGCGCCCGCGGCGGCCCGGGCGGGACGAACACCGGGCGAACTCCGCAGGAACTCTCCGGGCCCTCGCCCAAGGGACGTCCGGAAAAAAGTTGGTTGTACAGCTCTACGGGTCCGCGCGGGCCGCTAAGGTGCCGAACAGCTCGAACACCTGCACCACCCTCGAACGATCGGAGCATCATCCGTGTCCAGCATCTGGCCCGCCGGCCCGCGCCGGGTCCTGGTCGTCGGCATCGACGGCGTCCGTCTCGACCTGCTGCCCGAGCTGCACACCCCGCACCTGGACGCGGTCGCCGCCGCCGGCTTCCTCAGCCCCGTCGAGGTGGACGACGCCACCCCGACGATGTCCGGCCCGTGCTGGGCGACCATCGCCACCGGCGTCGGCGTCGCCAAGCACGGCGTGCTCGGCAACCACCTGGGCGGCCACCGGCTCGACGTGTTCCCGGACTTCACCACCCGGCTGGCCAAGGCCCACCGCCGCCGGACCTTCGCGGTCGGCGGCTGGGAGCCGCTGTTCCTGGCCCGCGACGGCGGCCCGCTGTTCAACGCTCCCGGCCGGCTCTCGTACATCGCCCCGCTGGAGGACACCCCGGAGGCGTGGGAGGTCTGCGACGAGCGGGTCACCGCCGAGGCCGAGTACGTGCTCGCCCGGTCCGACGACGACCCGCAGGCGTCCTTCGTCTACCTCGGCGCGGTCGACGAGACGGCGCACTTCCGCGGCTGCGGCGAGGACTACCGCCGCTCCATCGAGACCGCCGACGCCCGCCTCGGCCGCCTGCTGGCCGCGCTGCGCGAACGGTCCACGTACGCCGCCGAGGAGTGGACGGTCATCGTCGTCACCGACCACGGCCACGTCGACGCGGGCGGCCACGGCGGCCGCAGCGACCTCGAACGCACCGCCTGGATCGCCGCGTTCGGCCCCGGCATCACCCCGGGCGCGCCGGTCGGCCCGCTGCACCACACCGACGTCGCGGCGCACGTGTACGCGGCGCTGGAGATCGTCCCCGACTCGCACTGGACGCTCGACGGCCGCCCGTTCACGGCCGCCGCGCCCGCCCTCTGACCGACCGTCAGACCAGCTCGACCGACTCCCCGACGTCGAGGGTCCGGTACGCCACCCCGCCGGTGCCGGGCCCCTGCGGGCCGAGCAGCCGCCCGTGCACGGCCCGGCCGGCCGGGCTGAGCGTCTCGTCGTGGATCGCCACCGCCTGCCGGGGCCGGGCGTCGCGCAGGTAGTCGACCAGCTCGCCGACCCGCAGCCAGGGCGCGCCGAGCGGCAGCAGCAGCGTGTCGACGGTGTCCGGCGGGACGGTCAGCGCGTCGCCCGGGTGGAACACCCGGCCGCCGAGCAGGAACCCGATGTTCGGGATCCGCTCGATGTCCGGGTGGATCTCCGCGTGCCACTCGCCGTGGACCGTCACCGGCAGCCCGTCCAGCTCGAACGCGTCGCCCTCGCCGACCACCGTCACCCGTGCCCCGATGCCCTCCAACTGCCGGGCCACCGAACGGTTGGTGTACACCCGCAGCCCCGGGTTCGCCTCGACGGCGGCCCGCACCTGCGGTTCGGTGAAGTGGTCGACGTGCTCGTGGGTGATCAGCAGGGCGCGCACGTCCCGCACCGCCTCGGGGCCGGTGAACATGCCGGGATCGATCAGCACCGCCCCTTCCGCGTGCTCGATCCGGACGCAGGCATGGCCGAACTTCGTCAGTCGCATACCGCCACCCTAGGACCTGACCGGCCGATCCTGCCGGGCGCACGACGCCGACGGTCCTAGGGCGCGCCCACCAGTCCCGGCTCCTTCGGCAGCCGCGGCACGGGCAGCTCCGCCGGACGCAGCGGCGGCAGTTCGACGTGCTCGCTCAGGCCGATGCGACGGTGCAGGCGGCGCAGCGGGGCGGGCGCCCACCAGTTGAGGCGGCCGAACAGCGACATGGTGGCGGGCACCAGCAGGGTGCGCACCAGGGTGGCGTCCACGGCGACGGCGACGGCCAGCGCGATGCCCATCTGCTTGACCATGAGCATCTGCCCGAAGGCGAACCCGGCGAACACGATCACCATCAGCAGCCCGGCCGAAGTGATGATCCGACCGCTGCGCTGCAACCCCAGCTCCACCGACCGCAGGCAGCCGTGGCCCTGGTCGTGCAGCTCCTTGATCCGGGACAGCAGGAACACCTCGTAGTCCATCGACAGCCCGAACGCGAAGGCGAACACCAGCACGGGGATCACCGTCTCCAGACCGCCGGTCGGGGTGAACCCGAGCAGCCCGCTGAAGTACCCGTGCTGGAACACCAGCGTCAGCGCCCCCAGCGACGCGCCCAACGACAGCACGTTCATCAGCAGCGCCTTCACCGGCAGCACCACCGACCCGGTCATCATGAACAGCAGCACCAGCGTCCCCGCCGCGACCAGCCCGACCGCCCACGGCCCGCGCGAGCCGAGCTCGTGCTGGAAGTCCACCAGCGACGCCGCGTCGCCCGTCACGTACGTCTCCAGGCCGCCCCGGTGCTCGCGCAGCTCACCGACCACCCGCTTGGCCTCCGCGCCCTGCGGGTCGCCCTTCACCAGCACGTCCACGGTCTGCACCCCGTCCGACACGGGAGTGACGGCCCGCACCCCGGACACGCCCGGCAGCGACGCCACCACGCTGTCCGCGTAGTGCTGCGCCTGCTGCGGCGTCCCCTCGACCACCACCTGCACCGGGGCCGGAGCCTGCGCCGGGAAACGTTCCTGCACGGCCTCGGCGACCTGCCGGGACGCGAAGCTCTTCGGCAGCACATCGGCGCCCGAGATGCGGAAGTGCGAACCCAGGAACGGCGCCCCCGCCGCGAGCAGCAGCGCCACGCACGCCAGCATCACCGGCACCGCCCGCCGCTGCACCCGGCGCACCGTCCGCGAGAAGAACCCCTCGTCCGGGACGGGTGCGCTCGGCGTCTTGATCCGCCGCCCCATGAACCCCAGCAGCGCCGGCACCAGCGTCAGCGCCGCCGCCACCGCGATCACCACCACGCTCACCCCCGCCACGGCGACCGCCCGGAACACCGGGCTGGTGAACACGAACAGGCCGCTCAGCGCCACCGCCACCGTCAGCCCCGAGAACGCCACCGTCCGACCGGCCGTCGCCGACGTCCGCTCCACCGCCTGCGCGATCGTCGCGCCCAGGCCGCGCTCCTCCCGGAACCGGTTCACCATCAGCAACGCGTAGTCGATCGACAGCCCCAGCCCCAGCACCGTCGCGATCGGCAGCACGCTGGTGTCGATGTCCATGATCCGGCTGAACCCGAACATCGCCAGCAACGCCCCGCCCACCGAGGCCACCGCCCCGATCCCCGGCAGCCCCGCCGCGGCCAGCCCGCCGAACACCAGCACCATCACGATCAGAGTGAGCGGCAGCGTCACGATCTCCCCGAACCGGGTGTCCCGCGCCGTCTGGTCCTTCACCTCCTGCTGCAGCACCGGATCCCCGCCCACCACCGTGTGCGCCCCGTCCGCGGTGATCTGCTCCAGCCGGTCCGTCACGGCCTTGAGCTGCTTCGCCGACGCCCCGTCCGCGATCCGCACGTTCACCAGCGACGCCCGGCCGTCACCCGCGCTCAGCCGACCCCCGGTCGAGTACGTGTCCGCCACCGAGACCACCCCCGGCAGCTTCGCCACCTCGGAACTCGCCCGCTGAACAGCCGCCTTGACCCCCTCGCTCCCCACCGGCGCGCCGTCCACCACCGCCGTCACCGTGCCCTGCACCGGATCCGCCGCCTGCACGACCGCCGCACCCCGCGCCGACTCCGACCCCCCGCCCCCCGTCCCCGCCACGGACCCCTCGAACACCCGCCCGCCGATCAGCACCCCCACCGCGAGCACCAGCGCCCAGAACCCCAACACCCAACGCCGATACCGAAAACACACTCGCCCAAGCCCGGCCAACCGACCGTGAACCTGGAAAACCTGGACCTCTGCTGCGGTGGAGCGAGAGCTGCGCATGCCGGGAGCCTTTCGGACAACTCACCCCAAGGTATGCGTCACGCCCTGAACGTCCTATAGCCGGACGATGAGCCTCATCTCACAATTCCCTTCACATAAACGCCACTTAAGCTCCTCAAAAGGACGCGCAATACCTCGGCCCGAGACGAGGGGGCGGGAGCGCAGCACTGATGACGGGACGCTGCGCGAAGCAGACAGCTCGCTCGGACGACGTCCGGCGCCTCTCCGGGCGAGCTCAGCCGGTAGCCCACCTCGCCGACGCATGAGCAGCTGCACGGCTGAGCGGACTCACCAGGCGGCCGCCGGCCCCGAGGGCGAGCAACTGGGCGCCTCAGCGAGCCAAAGCGGGCCTTTCCCACCTGGGCGGGCGCAGTCGGGTACCCGAACTCGCCACGACCTCCGCCGCTCAATACGGCCGTCTCGTCTGCGGGCACCCGCGTGGGACTGAGCGCTGCACGAGCAACTTGGCAGCCAAGCGGGGCTCGGCATCCCGCAGATGGCGGCCGGGCGAAGCCAACAGCTCGGGCCGTGCAGCAGGCCACTGCCGACGGCCCGGCCCCCACCACGCACAGCCTCCAGCTCGGGCCGTGCAGCAGGCTACCCCCGACGGCCCGGTTCGCCCCCACCACGCACGGCCTCCAGCTCACACCACGCAGCGGGCCCCTGCCTGCCACCGGGCACTCGGCCGCCGGCGCAAGAACATCAGGCCCCCCAGCCGCGCGCAGCGCACGGCACGCCAACCCCCCACGCAGCGCACTCTCCGCTGGCGGGTGCCCGGGCGGGCGCGTGGGCGGCAGCGCCCCCTGGCAGGTGCACGTGCGCGCGCAAAACAGCAAGCCCCACCTGGCCCTCGCGCAGCGCACCCTCCCCTGGCGGGTGCACGTGCGGGCGCAAAACAACAAGCCCCGCCTAGCCCTCGCGCAGCGCACCCTCCCCTGGCGGGTGGGCGCAGAACACGAGCCCCCCAGCCTCCCGTGCGGCGCACCTCACGCCAGCCCCCGCGCAGCGCACTCTCCGCTGGCGCGTGAGCGCGTGAGCGCGTGAGCGCAAAAACAGCAAGCCCCGCAGAGCGCACGGCACGCCAACCCTCCACGCAGCGCCCCCTGGCAGGTGCCCGGACGGGCGCAAAACAACAAGCCCCGCCTGGCCGCGCAGCGCACCCTCCCCTGGCGGGTGCACGTGCGGGCGCAAGACACAGCGAGCCCCGCCCAGCCTCCCGTGCAGCGCACCTCACGCCAACCCTCGCGCAGCGCACCCTCCCCTGGCGGGTGCCCGGGCGGGCGGGTGGGCGCAAAAACAGCAAGCCCCACCAGGCCCCGCGCAGCACACCCCACGCCAACCCCCCGCACAACACACCCCCCGCCGGCGGGTGGGCGCCAAGAACAGCAAGCCCCACCCAGCCGCGCGCAGCGTCCTCCGTCGGCGCGTGGGCGCAAAAACAGGGACCCCCCGCCCAGGAAAGCCTGGGCAGGGGGTCCCTGCGTGAGTCAACTACTCAGCGAGAGCGATTCAGCTCTGGCCGCCGGCCAGCTTCTCGCGCAGAGCAGCCAGCGCCTCGTCCGAGGCAAGCGCGCCGGAGCCCTCGTCGCTGCTGGAGGAGTACGAGCCGCCACCGGACACCGGGGCCTCCTCGCCGGCCTCGGCGGCAGCAGCCGCGTCCGCCTCGCGGGACTTGATGACCTGGGCCTGGTGCTGCTCGAAGCGGGCCTGGGCCTCGGCGTACTGCCGCTCCCACTCCTCGCGCTGCTTCTCGAAGCCGGGCAGCCAGTCGTTCGCCTCGGGGTCGAAGCCCTCCGGGTAGATGTAGTTGCCCTGGTCGTCGTAGGACGCGGCCATGCCGTACAGGGTCGGGTCGAACTCGACCGACGCCGGGTCGGCACCGAGGGACTCGTTGGCCTGCTTCAGCGAGAGGCTGATGCGACGACGCTCGAGGTCGATGTCGATGACCTTGACGAAGATCTCGTCGCCGACCTGGACGACCTGCTCCGGGATCTCGACGTGGCGCTCGGCCAGCTCGGAGATGTGGACCAGGCCCTCGATGCCCTCGTCCACGCGGACGAACGCACCGAACGGAACCAGCTTGGTGACCTTACCCGGCACGACCTGGGAGATCTGGTGCGTGCGGGCGAACTGCTGCCACGGGTCCTCCTGGGTCGCCTTCAGCGACAGGGAGACGCGCTCGCGGTCCATGTCAACGTCGAGAACCTCGACGGTGACCTCCTGGCCGACCTCGACAACCTCGTTCGGGTGGTCGATGTGCTTCCAGGACAGCTCGGAGACGTGCACCAGACCGTCGACGCCGCCGAGGTCGACGAACGCACCGAAGTTGACGATCGAGGAGACGACGCCGGAGCGGACCTGACCCTTCTGCAGGGTGGTGAGGAACGTCTGGCGAACCTCGCTCTGGGTCTGCTCGAGCCAGGCACGGCGGGACAGGACCACGTTGTTGCGGTTCTTGTCCAGCTCGATGATCTTCGCCTCGAGCTCCTTGCCCACGTAGGGCTGGAGGTCGCGGACGCGACGCATCTCGACCAGCGAGGCCGGGAGGAAGCCGCGGAGGCCGATGTCGAGGATGAGACCACCCTTGACGACCTCGATGACGGTACCGGTGACGATGCCGTCCTCTTCCTTGATCTTCTCGATCGTGCCCCAGGCGCGCTCGTACTGCGCACGCTTCTTGGACAGGATCAGGCGACCCTCCTTGTCCTCCTTCTGGAGAACCAGGGCCTCGATGTTGTCGCCGACCGCGACAACCTCGTGGGGGTCGACGTCGTGCTTGATCGAGAGCTCGCGGGACGGGATGACACCCTCGGTCTTGTAACCGATGTCGAGGAGCACCTCGTCACGGTCGACCTTCACGATGACGCCCTCAACGATGTCGCCGTCGTTGAAGTACTTGATGGTCTCGTCGATGGCGGCGAGGAAGGCCTCGGCGTCGCCGATGTCGTTGACCGCAACCTGCGGGGTGGTGCTGACAGAGGTGTCGGTGGGGCTCGTCATTAGGAAAAGGGCTCCGGTACGGACATGAAGTCGTAGTAATGCCACGCGGAGGGCCCTGATCGCTCCCACCGAAAGCCGTACAGGCCGGAAAACGGCCACCGAATCGATTCCATCAACCGGAATCCCGATGCCCGTCTGACGACCGTTGGGGTCTTCGACAGATGCGAGCGCGACCTGCTCCGTCCGAGGCGCGCAGGCCCGCAGCGCAACTTGTAGCATACGGGGACACCCGGACACGGTCAATGCCGAAGGCGGCAAGACCGGTAGAGGCCGGGACGGATCAGGCCATATCCTCCGAAGGCACACCTCGCGGCGGCTCGAACACCGGCCCTACCCCGGATGCCACGGCCCGACCCGGTCCCGTACGGGACCGACTCCGCGGCAGTGGCGCTTCCGCATCCCATACCTTACGTGACGGATTCCATGACCCACTCCACCACCCCCGGCCCCGACGCGTCCCGCGACTACGACCCCGCCGAGTACGACGTCCCGAGCGCCTACCGCACCGACGCCGAGCCGGACGACGACGACGGCGAGGCGCTCCGGCGGGAGGCCGGGGAGGTGGAGTCCAGCCGGGCGAGTCGGCACTGGTGGGACCGGAACGCGGACGACTACCAGGACGAGCACGGGGAGTTCCTCGGGGACGACCGGTTCACCTGGTGTCCGGAGGGGGTGGACGAGGCCGAGGTGCGGCTGCTCGGTGAGCCGGCGGCGCTGAAGGGCGCGGATGTGCTGGAGATCGGTTCGGGCGCGGCGCAGTGCTCCCGCTGGCTGGTGGCGCAGGGCGCCCGGCCGGTGGCGCTGGACATCTCGTACCGGCAGTTGCAGCACTCGCGGCGGATCGATCTGGGCCGCGGCCTGGAGCCGGTCGCGGTGGTGCAGGCTGACGCCGCCACGCTGCCGTTCGCGGACGGCTCGTTCGACCACGCGTGTTCGGCGTACGGCGCGGTGCCGTTCAGCGCGGACACCTCGCGGCTGATGCGCGAGGTGCACCGGGTGCTGCGGCCGGGCGGGCGGTGGGTGTTCTCGGTGACGCACCCGATCCGCTGGGCGTTCCCCGACGAGCCGGGCGAGGAGGGCCTGACGGCGTCGTCGTCGTACTTCGACCGGACGCCGTACGTGGAGCAGGACGAGCAGGGCGTGGCGACGTACGTCGAGCACCACCGGACGCTGGGCGACCGGGTGCGGGAGCTGGTCGGGGCCGGGTTCGTGCTGCTCGACCTGATCGAGCCGGAGTGGCCGGAGGAGCTGGAGCAGGAGTGGGGCGGCTGGAGCCCGCTGCGCGGCCGGCACATCCCCGGCACGGCGATCTTCGTCGCCCGCCGGGACGGCTGACGGTGCGCACCGGGGGGCTCGAACTGCCGGTCCGCACTGCGCTGCCCGGGTTGGCCGAGGCGTTGGAGGGGCACGGCGCGGCGGTGCTGTCCGCTCCGCCCGGCACCGGAAAGACGACGCTGGTGCCACTCGCGCTGGCGGGCCTGCTGGAAGCTTTCCCCGGTCCGCCGCGCCGGGTGCTGGTCGCCGAGCCGCGGCGGCTGGCGGTGCGGGCCGCCGCCCGCCGGATGGCCTGGCTGCTGGGCGAGCAGGTCGGCGGCCGGGTCGGGTTCACGGTGCGCGGCGAGCGCCGGGTCGGCCCGGACACCCTGGTCGAGGTGGTCACCACCGGCGTCCTGCTGCAGCGTCTGCAGCGCGACCCCGAGCTGCCGGGCGTGGACACCGTGGTGCTCGACGAGTGCCACGAGCGGCACCTGGACGCGGACACCGCGCTGGCGTTCCTGCTGGACGTCCGGGCGGCGCTCCGCCCGGAGCTGCGGCTGCTGCTGGCCTCGGCCACCGCCGACACCGACGCCTGGGCCGAACTGCTGGACGGCGCGCCGGTGGTGGCCGCCGAGGGCGTGTCGCACCCGGTGGAGGCGGTGTGGGCGCCGCCGCCGGGCACCGTCCGGCCGCCGCACGGGACGCGGGTCGACCCGGCGCTGCTGGAGCACGTCGCGGCGACGGTCCGCCGGGCGCTCGCCGAGCGGGACGGGGACGTGCTGTGCTTCCTGCCGGGCGTGGGCGAGATCGCCCGGGTGGCCGGGCAGTTGGACGGCGTCGAGGTGCTGCAGCTGCACGGGCAGGCGCCGCAGGCGGTGCAGGACGCGGCGCTGGCGGCCGGGCAGCGGAGGCGGGTGGTGCTGGCCACCTCGGTCGCCGAGTCCTCGCTGACGGTGCCGGGCGTGCGGGTGGTGGTCGACTCCGGGCTGACCCGGGAGCCGCGCACCGACCACGCCCGCGGCCTGTCGGGGCTGGTCACCGTCCGCACCTCGCTGGCCGCCGCCCGGCAGCGGGCCGGCCGGGCCGGGCGGGAGGCTCCCGGCACGGTGTACCGGTGCTGGGCGGAGGTGGAGGACGCCCGCGCGGCCCGCTTCCCGACGCCCGAGATCGCGCTCGCCGACCTGACGTCGTTCGCCCTCCAGGCCGCCTGCTGGGGCGACCCGGACGCCACCGGCCTCGCCCTCCCCGACCCGCCGCCCGCCGGGGCGATGGCCGCCGCCCGCACCACGCTGCGCGCGCTGGACGCGGTGGACGCCGACGGCCGCCCCACCGACCGCGGCCGGGCGATCGCCCGTACCGGCCTGCACCCCCGGCTGGCCCGCGCGCTGCTGGACGGCGCCGCGGCGGTGGGCTCCCGGCGCGCGGCCGAGCTGGTCGCGCTGCTCTCCGAGGAGCCGCCGCGCGCGCTCGGCGACGACCTGGCCCACATCTGGCGCACCGTCAGGCAGGGCAACGACCCGTACGCGCGCCGTTGGAAGGACGAGACCCGCCGACTGGAACAGCAGATCGACAGATCGTCGGGCGAATCCCCGGAGCCGGCCGCGGCCTCGGCCGTCGGCCTGGTGGTCGGCCTGGCGTACCCGGAGCGGCTCGCCAAGGCCCGCGGGGGCAGTGAGGGCGGCGAGGGCGCGTACCTGATGGCCTCCGGGACGGCGGCCCAGGTGCAGGGCGGCTCGCGGCTGCCGGCCGGCGGGTGGCTGGCGATCGCGGTGGCCGACCGGCCCGCCGGGTCGCCGTCGGCGCGGGTGCTGCGGGCGGTGGCGATCGACGAGGCGACGGCTCGCCGGGCGGGCGGGCCGCTGCTGGACGGGCGGGAGGAGGTCGGCTGGTCGACCCGGCAGCGGGAGGTGACGGCCCGTCGGGTGGAGGCCCTCGGTGCGGTCGAGCTCGCCGCGGCGCCGCTGACGGCGCCCGATCCGGCGCTGGTGCGCGAGGCGCTGCTGACCGGCCTCGAACGCGAGGGCGTCGGCGCGCTGCTGTCCTGGCCGCCGGCCGCAGCGGGGCTGCGCGAACGGCTGGCGTTCCTGCACCGCACCCTCGGCGGGGTGTGGCCGGACGTGAGCGACGCCGCGCTGCTGACCTCCGCCGAGCAGTGGCTGGAGCCGGAGCTGTCCCGGGCCCGTCGCCGCGCCGACCTGGAGCGGATCGACACCGCCGCCGCGCTGCAGCGCCTGCTGCCGTGGGCGGGCGGCCAGGCCGGCCGGCTGGAGGAGCTCGCCCCGGAGCGGATCACGGTGCCGAGCGGCAGCCGGATCCGGGTCGACTACTCGGGCGACCGCCCGGTCCTCGCCGTCAAGCTCCAGGAGCTGTTCGGCTGGGACGCCGCCCCGGCGCTGGCCGACGGCCGGGCCCCGCTCACCGTCCACCTGCTCTCCCCCGCAGGCCGCCCGGCCGCCGTCACCGGCGACCTGGCCGCGTTCTGGCGCGAGGGCTACCGCGCCGTCCGCGCCGACCTGCGCGGCCGCTACCCCCGCCACCCGTGGCCGGAGGACCCGACCACGGCCGAACCCACCCGCCGGGCCAACCCGCGCAAGTGACGTCGTGCCGGGTCAGCCGGCGGGGAGCGAGGACGGCGAGGTGTGCGGGTTCGGCGCGACCGGACCGAGCGACAGGATCGGCCCGCACGCCATCAGCCGGCCCGACTGGTCGTAGTGGCAGTCCGGGTTCCGCGTCGGCCTGGTGTCGTCGCTGTTGGGATGCGTCCCGGGCGTCACCTCGGTGATCGGCGTCCGCGTCGCCTTCGGCTTCGCCCCGGTCACTGTCGACCGGGGCGTGACGGCGGCCGTGGTCTCCGGCTCCTCGGTCGGCGTCAGCGTCGCGGTCTCGGCGGGGGCCGGTGACTCGGTGGGCGAGGGCGAGGCGCTCCCGCTCGGCGTCTCGGCGACCACCGGCGCGGCCTGGGGCGGGGTGGCCGGTTGCGGGGCGGGGCCCGGGTGCGCTGCCCACAGCGTGCCGCCGGCCACCACCGCGGCTGCGGCCAGTACGATCCCCGCCCGCGCTCTTCCGCCCTGCGGCACCTTCATCCCGCCCCACCTCTCGCCCACCTGCCGAACGTGCGCGCGGAGCCTACCGGTCGGCGCTACACCCAGTCCTCGGCGAGAACAGCCATGTCGATGTCGTCGATCCACTGGTCGCCCCAGCGCAGCACCTGACGGCGGACGCCCTCGACCCGGTAGCCGGCCTTCTCGTACGCGCGCCGGCCGCGGGCGTTGAAGCCGTACACGCCCAGCGAGACCCGGTTGAGGCCGAGGGCGCGGATGGCGTGGTCGGTGGTGAGCCGGACGGCCTCGGTGCCGAAGCCGCGGTCACGGCCGTCGGGGCCGATGCAGATCCGGAGGTTGCAAGAGCGGTTGGCCTCCTCCCACTGGTTGAGGACGACCTCGCCGACGCCTCGGCCGGTGGACCGGTCGACGATGATCAGGTCGAGCCGGTCGGTCTGCTCGTTGCGGGTGGAGTACCACTCGACGATGCGCGCCTCCATCGCCTCGTCCCACTCGGGCGCCACGGGGGTGTACACGTTCGAGGTGTACTTGAGCACCTCCGGGTCCTGAACCATCACCCGGAGCATCGGCAGATCCTCCTCCGCCCGCACCGGCCGAAGGATGATCCGCTCCCCCTCCAGCGTCGGCTTGTCGGCGAACGTGGCGGCGGGAGTGGAGAGTTGATCAGTCATTCGGCCAGTCTCCGAGCCCCGGGCGGAGGCCCGCAAACGATTTAGCCGTTCGCGGGGACTGCCGCCCGGGGCCGGTGGACCACGCCCGGGGCCGACGGGCTAGTGCGCGGCCGCCTCCCAGTCGGTGCCGACGCCGACCGAGACGTCGAGCGGGGCGCGGAGGGGGTAGGCGTCGGCCATCTGCTCGCGGACCAGGGCTTCGACCTGCTCGCGCTCGCCGGAGGCGAGTTCGAGGACGATTTCGTCGTGGACCTGGAGCAGCATGCGGGACTTCAGGTCGGCGGCGCGCAGGGCCTCGTCGACGCGGAGCATGGCGATCTTGACGATGTCGGCGGCGGAGCCCTGGATGGGGGCGTTGAGGGCCATCCGCTCCGCCATTTCGCGGCGCTGGCGGTTGTCGCTGGTGAGGTCGGGCAGGTAGCGGCGGCGGCCGAGCAGCGTCTCGGTGTAGCCGACGGCGCGGGCCTCCTCGACCACGTTGTGCAGGTAGTCCCGGACGCCGCCGAAGCGCTCGAAGTAGGTGTCCATCAGGCCCTGGGCCTCGGCGGGCTTGATGCCGAGCTGCTGGGAGAGGCCGTACGCGGACAGGCCGTAGGCGAGGCCGTAGGACATGGCCTTGATCTTGCGGCGCATCTCGGCGTCGACCTGGTCGCGGGCGACCGAGAAGACCTGGGAGGCGACGGTGGTGTGCAGGTCCTCGCCGGAGGCGAAGGCCTCGATCAGGGCCTCGTCCTCGGACAGGTGCGCCATGATGCGCAGTTCGATCTGCGAGTAGTCGGCGGTGAGCAGCGACTCGTAGCCCTCGCCGACCACGAAGGCGCGGCGGATGGCGCGGCCCTCCTCGGTGCGGACCGGGATGTTCTGCAGGTTCGGGTCCTGGGACGAGAGCCGGCCGGTGGCGGCGACCATCTGGTTGAAGGTGGTGTGGATGCGGCCCTGCGGGGAGACCGTCTTGAGCAGGCCCTCGACGGTGGTGCGCAGCTTGGCCTGGTCGCGGTGGCGGAGCAGGATGACCGGCAGTTCGTTGTCGGTCTGGGTGGCGAGCCAGGTGAGGGCGTCGGCGTCGGTGGTGTAGCCGGTCTTGATCTTCTTGGTCTTGGGCAGGTTGAGGTCGCCGAACAGGACCTCCTGGAGCTGCTTGGGCGAGCCGAGGTTGAACTCGCGCCCGGCGGCGGCGTGCGCCTCCTCGACGCAGCGCTGGATCTCGGCGGCGAACTGGGCCTCCAGGCCCTGCAGCCAGCCGCGGTCGGCGGCGATGCCGTAGCGCTCCATCCGGGCGAGCAGTGCGGCGATGGGCAGTTCCATGTCGTGGAACAGCTTGTCGGCGCCGACCTCGGCGAGCCGGGTGTCGAAGAGTTCGGCGAGGTCGTGGACGGCGCGGGCCTCGGTCATCTGGGCCTGGGCGCCGGCCGTCGGGTCGGGCTCGTCGGCGTCGAAGCTGAGCTGGCCGGTCTCGGCCTGGGCGGCGGGGGCCAGCGAGCGGGACAGGTACTCCTCGGCGAGGACGTCGAGGGTGAAGGTGCGGCGGCCGGGCTTCTCCAGGTAGGCGGCGAGCGCGGTGTCGGCGCTGACGCCGGCGAACTGCCAGCCCTGCTCGGCGAAGGCGCGCATGACCTGCTTGGCGATGTGCAGGGCCTTGGGGCGCGCGGGGTCGGCGAGCCAGGCGGTGAACGCCCGGTCGTCGTCCTCCTCCAGGGCGGCGGGGTCGAACCAGGCGGCGGCGGTGCCGGTGGCGAGCGCGACCTGCTTGACCTGGCCGGCGCCGACGGCCCACTCGTAGTCGGCGGCGATCGCGGTGCGTTCGCCCTTGCCGGTGTGCTCCTCCAGCCAGGCGGCGAGCGCACCGGGGACGGTGAGCAGGTCGCCCTCGACGGCGGGGCCGGTGGGGATGTCGGCGGCGGCTGCGGTCTCGGCTCCGGCCGGGTCGATGCCGGCCACCCGGTCGCGGAAGTTGGGGTTGCGGAACTCCAGCGCCTCCATCAGCCGGGCGATTTCCTCCCGGTCGAACGGCGTGCGCTCCAACTGGGGGACGCCGAGCGGGAGTTCGACGTCCCGGACGAGCTCGGTGAGGACCCGGTTGCGCTTGACCGAGTCGAGGTGCTCGCGCAGCTTCTCGCCGATCTTGCCCTTGACCTCGTCGGCCCGCTCGACCAGTTCCTCGAAGGAGCCGAACTGGTTGACCCACTTCGCGGCGGTCTTCTCGCCGACGCCGGGGATGCCGGGCAGGTTGTCGGACGGGTCGCCGCGCAGCGCCGCGAGGTCCGGGTACTGGTCGGGGCGCACGCCGTACTTCTCGGCGACCTTCTCCGGGGTGTAGCGCGTCAACTCCGAGACGCCCTTGGTGGGGTAGAGCACGGTGACGTGCTCGTTGACCAGCTGGAGCGAATCCCGGTCGCCGGTGACGATGAGCACCTCGAAGCCCTCGGCCGCGGCGGCGGTGGCGAGGGTGGCGATGATGTCGTCGGCCTCGAAGCCCTCGGCGGTGAGCCGGGGGATCCGCATCGCGTCGAGGAGTTCGCCGATCAGCGGGATCTGGCTGCGGAACTCGTCGGGGGTCTTGGCGCGGTTGGCCTTGTACTCGGGGAACTCGGCGGCGCGGAAGGTCTGCCGGGAGATGTCGAAGGCGACCGCGAGGTGGGTGGGCGCCTCGTCCCGGACGGTGTTGACCAGCATCGAGGTGAAGCCGTACACCGCGTTGGTGTGCTGGCCGGTGGTGGTGGAGAAGTTCTCCACCGGCAGGGCGAAGAAGGCCCGGTAGGCCATCGAATGCCCGTCCAGCAGCATCAGCCGGGGCCGCCCGGCCGCACTCTTGCCTGCACCCTGTGTCGCCACGTCACATCCCGTTCCTGCCCGGTTGCACTGCCGTCCCCGATCCTATGGCCCGGGGCCGACATCTCCCGGCGCGGCGCGGAGCACCTCCCTACCGACGGGTAGACAGTCGTACGATCGACGCGCACAACGAAGTGAACCCCGAACAGGAGCACCATGACCGACGCGGCGCCCGTACTGAACGTGCCCCAGGACGTGCTGGACCACTTCGCGAAGCTGGGGGTGAACCCGGAGACCTTCTCGGGTGGCCTGCTGGGCGAGAAGCTGGGCATCACCATCGTCGAGGCCTCCCCGGACCGAGTGGTGGGCACCATGCCGGTGGAGGGCAACCAGCAGCCGTACGGACTCCTGCACGGCGGGGCGTCGGCCGCGCTGGCCGAGACGCTGGGGTCGATCGGCGCGATGCTGCACGCCGGCCCGGGCCGCTACGCGGTGGGCGTGGACCTGAACGCCACCCACCACCGCTCGGCCACCTCCGGCCTGGTGACGGGCGTGGCGACGGCGGTCTTCAAGGGCCGCACCGCGGCGACCTACGAGATCGCGGTGACGGACGACACCGGCCGCCGGATCACCAGCTGCCGACTGACCTGCATGCTGCGCGACCTGTAGCGCCGCGAGGCCGCAAAAGGCCTCAACTCCCCACGCGCCCCCTGGGTTTGGCCTTTTCCCGACACGGGAATTCTCGGCTGGACGAGGGGGCGCCGCCATGTCCGCAGAACCGCCGCCGGGCGAGCCGAAGGGGTTTCTCGGCCCGGTGGAGCCGGGCGAGGGCACCTGGACGCCGCTCCGACTGTACGTCGACGAACCGCCGCGACTGCTGAGCAGACGCCTGAAGGCGGTCCTGGTGCTGCTCCTGCTGGCGCTGGCGCTGCTCCTGACGGCGCGTCACGCGATGGAGCGCACGGCGGCCGCGGCCAACTCGCCGCCGCCGGAGCCGGCGTTCCCCTCACAGTCCACCCGGTTCCAGTACGGCGGCAAGCTGCCGGTCGGGCAGGAGTCGTTCGCGCTGTCCCTGACGGTGCACAACGCCGGCACCGGCCCGGTGGACGTCCTGGGGGTGAGCCAGGGCTACCGCGGACTGTCGGTGGTGGTGGGGGGATGGCTGCCGCAGACGGTGCCGCCGGGGCAGACGGTGTCGCTGCGGGTCGGCCTGAAGGTGACGGACTGCTCGGCGGCTCCGGCGGACGCCGGCCTGCCCTTCCTCGATGTCACGCTGCGTAACACGCGCGCATTGGAGACGACAAGTCAGATTCTGGGCGATTCCTACGCCCGGGACCTCTCCGCGGCACTGCACGCGACCTGCGACACTCCCGATAATCGAACGCCCACGACCAGCCCGAGCAGCTCGGACATACCTGTCCGATAAGCGGATCTTCCAACCCTGCCTGGGGAGTTGGGCGCCCCGACCGCCCGCGCCACCGGCCGGATCCCGGAACAGCGGGCTCCACCTGCGGTTTTCTCCCACGCACTGAGATCAACTTCCGGCGTGGTCATAACAAGAGAATCACAGCCTCATCCGCCCCACTGACCGCACCGCCACGCGCGGTCTAGAGTCACGCCCAGTCACCGCCCGTCCGATTTTCGGGCCCGGTCGACGCGTTCCGGCACCGCCAGCCCTGTGCGCGTGTCTTCCGTCCAGAAGGAGACCCCCGTCGTGCGAAAGAGCTCACTTCTTGTCGTGACCATTGCAGTTACCGGAGCGCTCACCCTCTCGGCCTGTGGCTCGCGCGGTGCCAAGACCGGCTCGGACAACGCGGGCGGCACCACCAAGGTGGTCATCGGCGTGGACGCCCCGATCAGCGGCAAGCTGTCCGCGCTGGGCCTGGGCATCAAGAACTCGGCCGACCTGGCCACCAAGAAGGCCAACAAGGACAACCTGGTTCCGGGCGTCACCTTCTCCATCGAGGCCAAGGACGACCAGGCCAACCCGACCTCCGGCAAGCAGAACGCCACCGCCCTGGTCGACATGAAGGACGTCGTCGGCGTGGTCGGCCCGCTGAACTCCAGCGTCTCGCAGACCATGCAGAAGGTCTTCAACGACGCCAAGCTGACCCAGGTCTCCCCGGCCAACACCAGCCCCGAACTGTCGCTCGGCCCGGACTGGGGCAGCAGCAAGTTCACCCGCCCGTACGCCTCGTACTTCCGCACCGCCACCACCGACGTGGTGCAGGGCAAGTACGCCGCCCAGTACCTGTTCAACGAGGCGAAGAAGACCAAGGTCTACGTCATCGACGACAAGAAGACCTACGGCGCGGGCCTGGCGGCCATCTTCCAGGAGGAGTTCAAGAAGCTCGGCGGCACCGTGGCCGGTTCCGACCACATCAACCCGGACGACAAGGACTTCTCCGCGGTCGCCACCAAGGTCGCCTCCTCGGGCGCCGACTCGGTGTACTACGGCGGCGAGTACCCGGAGGCCGGCCCGCTCACCGACCAGATCAAGAAGGCCGGCGCGAAGGTCCCGCTGATGGGCGGCGACGGCATCTACGACCCCGAGTTCATCAAGCTCTCCAACAACAACAGCGACGGCGACCTGGCCACCTCGGTCGGCGCCCCGGTGGAGGAGCTGTCCTCCGCCAAGACCTTCGTCGCCGACTACACCGCGGCCGGCTACAAGGACGCGTACTCCGCGTACGGCGGCTACTCGTACGACGCCGCGTGGTCGATCATCGAGGCCGTCAAGGCCGCGGTGGAGCACAACGGCGGCAAGGTGCCGAGCGACCTGCGCACCAAGGTGCTGGCCGAGATGGCCAAGGTGAACTTCTCCGGCGTCACCGGCCAGGTCTCCTTCGACCAGTACGGCGACACCACGAACAAGCAGCTCACCGTCTACAGCGTCAAGGGCGGCGAGTGGAAGGCGGTCAAGAGCGGTACCTACAACGGCTGATCCCGCACCTGCACCAGCCGATGTCCGGCGGGGGGCGCCACAAGTGCCCCCCGCCTCCTCATACCCCCCTATCCACGGAGGCCCGCGGTGCACGAACTGCCGCAAAACCTGGCCAACGGACTGATGCTCGGCCTGATGTACGGCCTGATCGCCATCGGGTACACGATGGTCTACGGCATCGTCCAACTCATCAACTTCGCCCATGGCGAGATCTTCATGATCGGCGGCTTCGGGGCCCTGACCGCCTACGCCGCGCTGCCGCACGGCACTTCGCTCTGGCTGGCCCTGCCGGTCATGATCCTGGGCGGCGTGATCGCCTCCGTGCTCACCGCCACCGCGGCCGAACGGTTCGCCTACCGCCCGCTGCGGACCGCGCCCCGGCTGGCCCCGCTGATCACCGCGATCGGCCTGTCCATCGCGCTGCAGCAGGTGGTCTGGGCGTTCTACCCGGGAGCCAAGAAGGCCATCTCCTTCCCGCAGTTCGCGGGTGACACCGTCGACCTCGGCCTGTTCCACCTCCAGCGCAACGACCTGTTCCTGCTGGCCGCCGCGCCGCTGTGCATGCTGATCCTGGCCTCGTTCGTGCGCTTCACCCGCACCGGCCGGGCCATGCAGGCCACCGCGCAGGACCCGGACACCGCGAAGCTGATGGGCATCAACACCGACCGGATCATCGTGATCGCCTTCGCGCTGGGCGCGGCCTTCGCCGCGATCGCGGCCGTGGCGCACGGCCTGAGGTACGGCCAGGTCGACTTCATGATGGGCTTCCTGGCCGGTCTGAAGGCCTTCACCGCCGCCGTCCTGGGCGGCATCGGCAACATCTACGGCGCGATGCTCGGCGGGCTGGTCCTCGGCGTCGCCGAATCGCTGGCCACCGCGTACATCCAGAACGTCCCCGGCATGCACCAGCTCGGCGGCGGCGCCTGGGCCAACGTGTGGGCGTTCGTCCTGCTGATCGTCGTGCTGCTGGTGAGGCCACAGGGCCTGCTCGGCGAGCGCGTCGCGGATCGGGCGTGAGCAGATGACCACTTCGTCCCAGAAATTCGCGGCCTCGCACGAGACCACGCCCGTTCTCCGGCTCCCCGGCACCGCGGCGCTCGCCGCGGCGGTGGCCGGCGGGGTGCTGGCCGCGGCGTCCGCGGCGATGTCCTGGACCTGGACCGACCAGTTCCCGGGCGACCTCACCTACTACGGCTCCCCGGCCGGCCTGCAGTGGCTGGCGCTGGTCGGCGGCCTGCTGACCGCGCTGCTGGCGCTCGCCGCGCACGGGCTGAAGGGCCTGCGCTGGCTGAGCCCGTCCGGCAGCCACAACGGCGTGCTGTTCGCCGCCCTCGGCACCCTCGCGGTGTGCTGGTACTCGGCGATCGCGATCACCGTCCAGCTGGACGGCCTGGTCAACCTCGACCCGGGCGGCTGGGTCGCCGCGGTCGGCTCGCTGCTCGCCGTGGTCGGCGCGCTCGGCCTGCCGCTGGACCGCCGCCGCACCGTCAAGCAGACCCCCGTCGCCCCGTGGTGGTACCTGGTCGCCGGTGTCGCGGTGGTGCTGCGGGTCGGCTTCGGCCAGGGCTGGGCGCTGAACGCCGTCCCGCCCGGCGTCCGGCCGCTCTTCACCGAGAACCTGTGGTTCTTCGTCGCCGTGCCGGTCGTGATCCTCGGCTTCCGGCTCTGGCAGCTGCTGGACGCCTGGCTGCGGATCGGCCGGATCGAACGCCCGCTGCCCGCCGCCCGCGCGCTGCCGTCCTGGGCGGAGATCCTGGTGATCACCGCGGTGTTCGCGCTCGGCCTGGGCGTGGTCGAGTTCGGCATCTCCACCGAGTACGGCGAGCTGTTCGTCGGCTTCCTGCTGCTCGCGGTCTTCGCCACCGCCGCGCTGCTGGCCGGCGGCACGGTCGCCCGGCTGAGCGAACTGACCACCCGCCACCGCGCGGTGACCACCGGCGCGGCGTTCGCCGCCGCGGGCGCGTTCCCGTTCACCCAGAGCAGCGAGACGTACGTGCTGATCGGGGCGAACATCCTGATCTTCGCCACGGTGGCGCTCGGCCTGAACGTGGTGGTCGGCCTGGCCGGTCTGCTGGACCTCGGCTACGTCGCCTTCCTCGGCGTCGGCGCGTACGCGGCCGCGCTGGTCTCCGGCTCGCCGTACTCGGTGTTCCGCGGCCTGCACCTGCCGTTCCCGCTCGCGGTGCTGATCGGCGCGCTGGCCGCGCTGGTGTTCGGCGTGGTGATCGGCGCCCCGACGCTGCGGCTGCGCGGCGACTACCTGGCGATCGTGACGCTCGGCTTCGGTGAGATCTTCCGGATCGCCATGAACAACCTGGACGGCCGCTCCGGCCCGAGCCTGACCAACGGCCCGAACGGCGTCGCGGCGATCCCCGACGTCAACCTGTTCGGCTTCGACTTCGGCCAGCCGCACGACTTCGGCTTCGTCCAGCTCGGCAAGTTCGGCAACTACCTGCTGCTGATGCTGGTGGTCACCGCGATCGTCGTGGTGGTGTTCGGCCGGGTCGCCAACTCCCGGATCGGCCGCGCCTGGGTGGCGATCCGCGAGGACGAGACGGCGGCCGAGGCGATGGGCATCAACGGCTTCCGGGTGAAGCTGATCGCCTTCGCGCTGGGCGCCACCCTGGCCGGCCTGGCCGGCGCGGTGCAGGCGCACGTGGCGGGCGCGGTCTCCCCCGACCAGTACCAGTTCGCCGGGCCGGTCCCGCCGAACTCGGCGTTCCTGCTGGCCGCGGTGATCCTCGGCGGCATGGGCACCATCAGCGGA
Source organism: Kitasatospora sp. CB02891 (assembly GCF_002803145.1). NCBI lineage: Bacteria > Bacillati > Actinomycetota > Actinomycetes > Kitasatosporales > Streptomycetaceae > Kitasatospora > Kitasatospora sp. CB02891. The sequence continues at coordinate 299,971 of NZ_NNBO01000006.1, forward strand.
CCGCTGGTCGGCGCGGCGCTGCTGTTCCTGATCCCGGCGAAGCTCCAGTTCCTGCAGTCCTACCAGCTGCTGGCGTTCGGCGTCGCCCTGATCCTGCTGATGCGCTTCCGCCCCGAGGGGCTGATCGCCAACCGCCGCCGGAAGTTGGAGTTCCACGAGGCCGAGCTGCCCGCGCAGGGCGGCCCGACCGACGACGCACTCTCGAAGGCAGGGGCGTGAGCACCATGACCACCGACACCGCGCCCGCCGCACCGCTCGCCGAGACGGTCCTGGAAGCCACCGACGTGGTGATGCGCTTCGGCGGCCTGACCGCCGTCAACCAGGTCAACCTGACGGTCCGGCAGGGCGAGATCGTCGGTCTGATCGGCCCGAACGGCGCCGGCAAGACCACCTTCTTCAACTGCCTGACCGGGCTGTACGTCCCGACCTCGGGCGTCGTCAGGTACAAGGGCCAGGTGCTGCCGCCCAAGCCGCACCTGGTCACCCAGGCCGGCATCGCCCGGACCTTCCAGAACATCCGGCTGTTCTCCAACATGACGGTGCTGGAGAACGTCCTGGTGGGCCGGCACACCCGCACCGAGGAGGGCCTGTTCTCGGCGATCCTCCGCGGTCCGGGGTACCGGCGGGCCGAGGCCGAGAGCCGTGAACGGGCCATGGAGCTCCTGGAGTTCTGCGGCCTGTCCGGGAAGGCCGACCACCTGGCCCGCAACCTGCCCTACGGCGAGCAGCGCAAGCTGGAGATCGCCCGGGCGCTGGCCTCCGAGCCGGGTCTGCTGCTGCTGGACGAGCCGACCGCGGGCATGAACCCGCAGGAGACCCGGTCCGCCGAGGAACTGGTGTTCGCGATCCGGGACCTCGGGATCGCGGTGCTGGTGATCGAGCACGACATGAAGTTCATCTTCAACCTGTGCGACCGCACCGCGGTGCTGGTGCAGGGCCAGAAGATCGTCGAGGGCGACCGGGAGACCGTCCAGAACGACGAGCGGGTGGTCACCGCCTACCTGGGCGAGCCGCTCGAAGGAACCACCACCGCTACGGAGGCCGACCAGTGACCGCTCTGCTGGAGGTCGAGGACCTTCGCGTCGCCTACGGCAAGATCGAGGCCGTCAAGGGCATCAGCTTCACCGTCGAACAGGGCGAGGTCACCACCCTGATCGGCACCAACGGCGCGGGCAAGACCACCACCCTGCGCACCGTGTCCGGCCTGCTCCGGCCGACCGCGGGTCGGATCCTGTTCGAGGGCGAGCCGATCGACACGGTGCCCGCGCACCGGATCGTCGCGCTGGGCCTGGCGCACTCCCCCGAGGGCCGGCACATCTTCCCGCGGATGACCATCGAGGAGAACCTGCTGCTGGGCGCGTTCCTGCGGCGCGACCAGGCGGGCATCGCCCGGGACGTGGAACGGGCCTGCACGCTGTTCCCGATCCTCGCCGAGCGCCGGAAGCAGGCCGCGGGCACGCTGTCCGGCGGCGAGCAGCAGATGCTGGCGATGGGCCGGGCGCTGATGTCCAACCCGAAGCTGCTGCTGCTGGACGAGCCGTCGATGGGCCTGTCGCCGCTGATGATGCAGAAGATCATGGCGACCGTGGTGGAGCTGCGCGCCTCGGGCACCACCATCCTGCTGGTGGAGCAGAACGCGCAGGCCGCGCTCTCGCTCTCGGACCGCGCGTACGTGATGACGACCGGTGAGATCACCCTCTCCGGCACGGGCGCGGAGCTGCTGCGCGACGACACGGTGCGCCGCGCGTACCTGGGCGAGGACTGACGGACCGTCAGTACGGCGAGTGCCCCCGCCGGAAGTCCAGCGGGGGCACTCGTGCGCTCGGGGGCGGTCAGCCCTCGGCCGCCTCGGCCTTCTTGCGGTCCTGGGCGGCGCCCTCCTCGATCACGGCCTCGGCGACGGCGGCCATGGTCATCCGGCGGTCCATCGAGGTCTTCTGGATCCAGCGGAACGCGGCGGGCTCGTTCAGCCCGAACTTGGTCTGCAGCACGCTCTTCGCCCGGTCGACCAGCTTGCGGGTCTCCAGGCGCTGCGAGAGATCCGCGATCTCCTGCTCCAGGGTCCGCATCTCGGTGTAGCGGGAGACCGCCATCTCGATCGCGGGCACCAGGTCGCTCTTGCTGAACGGCTTGACGATGTAGGCCATCGCACCGGCGTCGCGGGCCCGGTCGACCAGTTCGCGCTGCGAGAACGCGGTGAGCATCAGCACCGGGGCGAGGTGCTGCTCGTGGATCCGCTCGGCGGCGGACAGGCCGTCCAGCACCGGCATCTTGACGTCCAGGATGGCCAGGTCGGGCTTGAGCTCCTCGACCAGCCGTACCGCGGTCTCGCCGTCACCGGCCTCACCGACGACGGTGTAGCCCTCCTCCTCCAGCATCTCCTTGAGATCGAGGCGAATCAGTGCCTCGTCCTCGGCGATGACGATTCGGGTGATCTGGGGCGAGTCGGTCTCAAGCGGCTGGGGCTGCTCGTCGGCGGTGCTCACGGGGCTCCTCGGTCCGGCGGGGTGCTGCATGCACGAGCCTACCCAGACACGGTATGTTTGGTTCACCACGGTGGGGGGTTTGACCTTCGAACCGCTGGGCCCCGATAGCCCAATCGGCAGAGGCAACGGTCTCAAACACCGTCCGGTGTGGGTTCGAATCCCACTCGGGGCACTTTCTCTTCAATTCCAAGGTCACCGACCTTGGCTGCGCGCCGCCGCGGTGACCATCACCACGGCGGCGCGAATCGTTTCCCCGCCCGACTGCCGAGGGATCCGGCTCAGGACGCCAGGTGCAGTCCGGCGGACGGGCCGGCCCGGTGGGCGAGGGCCGCCGCCTCGCCCCGGGAGGCGACGCCGAGCTTGGCCAGGATGTTGGCGACGTGGAACTTCACCGTGGACTCGCTGATGTGCAGCGCGGCGGCGATGTCCCGGTTGCGGCGGCCCCGGGCCAGCTGGTCCAGCACCTCCCGTTCGCGCGGCTGGAGGCCGTCCAGGGGGTCGCCGACCGAGGCGGGTTCGGGCAGCGCGAGCGGCAGGTCCACGGTGATGGTGGCGCCCCAGCCGGGCACCGCCTCGACGGTGCTGCGCCCGCCCAGCGCGGCGATCCGCTCCGCGGTGCGGTGCACGCCCAGCGCGTCGGCCGCCAGCGCGCCGAGGCCGTCGCCGCGCACCACCGCGCGCAGCACCGAATCGGCGGTGAACTGCCAACTGACGTGCAGCCGCCCGGGCTTCTCCTGGTCCAGCATCACCAGCACGGCGGCCCGGACGGCGTCCCGCGCGGTGTGCGCCAGGTCGGCGGGGACGGAGCGGGCGCCGTCGGCCGGGGGCGCGACGTCGAGGCGGACCCGGGTGTGGCGCAGCAGCGGCCGCAGTTCGCGGGCCAGCCGGGCGAACGCGGCGTCGGCGGGCTCCTCGCTGAGGACGCGGTCCAGGTCGGCGGAGCGGCGCAGGTCGAGCAGGGCGGTGACGGCGAGTTCGGTGGCCGCGCGGCGGGCGGCGGCGTCGTCCAGGTCGGCGGAGCGCAGCGGGGCGAGGATGGCGGTCAGCGCGGCGCTGTGGGTGCCGGTGGACTTGGCGATCGCCCAGGCGCGGGCGTTCGCGGAGACCCGGGAGACGGCGGCCTGCGCGGGGGCGGCGTCGGTGGCGCGGTGGTCGGAGTGGGTGACCACCAGGTCCCACAGCTGTTGCAGGACCTCCAGCACGTCCGTCGTCAGCGGCGCCCCGTCCGACCGGATCAGCACCAGCACGGCGCCCTTCCCGGCCCCCGGCGTGGTGGCGACCACCGCCAACGGCCGCTCCGCTCCGGCGAGTTCGGCCTCCCCCTGCCAGGGCCGGCCGGGCCCGGCCTCGGCCAGCGCGCGCTCGCCGAGCCGGGAGATCACCAGGCTGCCGAAGGCCTCCGTCAGCTCCCGCGGCCCGACCGTGTTCGCCGGGGAGTACGCGCAGACGCCGCTGAGCTGGGCGGCCGCCAGGTGCGGGACCAGCGGTTCGAGCACCTCGGACAGCTTCGGCAGCAGGCCGGGCCGGGGTTCGCGCAGCACCTCGACGGCGCGGGCCAGCGCATCCTGCGGGCGGGCCCAGGGGGCGGTCTCGTCCATACCCGCCAGCCTAGTTCGGGCCGCGGGTACCGACCCTGGCCTTTCGGCTGGGTCGACCTGGCCGAAAGGCGGGCCGTCCGGGGAGCCTGAGGGCGAACCGGTCGAAGACGGTCGGCACGTCCACCCGGGTCCGCCTGCGGAGATGCGGCCGTCCTGGCATTTCGGCCAGGTGGAACCGTCCGAAAGACCGGCCGGGCGGCTGCCGCCCGGGGCGCAGGATGGAACCCGTCGGAACGAAGCAACTCCCCATGAATCAAAGGACATTGCCATGACCAAGGCCATTGCTTTCGCGCACTACGGCGACCCGGACGTGCTGGGCCCGATCGATCTCGACCTGCCCGAGCCGGGGCCCCGTCAGGTGCGGGTCGCGGTCCGGGCGGTGGGCGTCAACCCGCTGGACCACAAGCTGCGCAGCGGCGCGCTGGACGGGTTCTTCCCGGTCGTCTTCCCCTCGGTGCCGGGCTACGAGGTGGCGGGCACGGTGGAGGCGGTCGGCGCGGAGGTCGCCGAGTTCGCCGTCGGCGACCAGGTGTTCGGCGCGGTGATGGGCGGCGGCTACGCCGAACACGCCCTGGTGGACGTCGAGTTGCTGGCGGCCAAGCCGTCCGGGCTGAGCTGGGAGGAGGCGGCGGCGATCCCGACGGCGGCGGAGACCGCGGAGCGGGTGCTCGGGGTGCTGGGCGTGCGGCCGGGCGAGACCCTGCTGGTGCACGGCGCGGCGGGCGGGGTCGGCACGCTGCTGCTGCAGTTCGCCCGGGCCCGCGGCATCACGGTGGTGGGCACCGCGAGCGAGGGCAACCACGCCTACCTGCGGGAGCTGGGCGCGATCCCGGTGGCGTACGGCGAGGGCCTGGCGGAGCGGGTGCGGGCGGCCGCCCCGGGCGGGGTGGACCGGGCGCTGGACGCGTCCGGGAAGGCCGACGAGGTGGCGGTGTCGATCGAGCTGACCGGCAGCGCCGACCGGGTGCTGACGATCACCTCGCCGCTGGCGGGCCAGCAGTACGGCGTCCGCTTCACCGGCGGCGCCGAGGCCGAGCCGTACCACCCGGGCGCGTACGCGGCGGTGCTGGCGCTGCACGAGGCGGGCACGCTGGTGCTGCCGATCCACCGGGTGCTGCCGCTGGCGGAGGCCGCCGAGGCGCACCGGCTCAGCGAGCACGGCCACCTGCGCGGCAAGATCGTCCTGACGGTGTGACGGGCGAAGGGCCGCCCGGCGCCGGGCGGCCCTCGCGTCCGTCAGTTGTCCAGCTCGCCGACGTGGTGCACGCGCACCAGGTTGGTGGAGCCGGCCAGCCCGGGCGGGGAGCCCGCGGTGATCACCACGATGTCGCCGCGCTTGCAGCGGCCGAGGCTCAGCAGCTGGGCGTCGACCTGGGCGACCATCTCGTCGGTGGTGGTGACGAACGGGCCGAGGAAGGTCTCCACGCCCCAGGTGAGGGCCAGTTGGCTGCGCACGGCGGGCTCGTAGGTGAACGCCAGGACCGGGATCGGCGAGCGGTAGCGGGTCAGCCGGCGGGCGGTGTCGCCGCTCTGGGTGAACGCGATCAGGTACTTGGCGTCCAGGAAGTCGCCGATCTCGGCGGCGGCCCGCGCCACCGCTCCGCCCTGGGTGCGGGGCTTGCTCTTCTCGGTGAGCGGCGGCAGCCCGCCGGCCAGGATGTCGGTCTCGGCGGCCTCGACGATCCGGGCCATCGTCCGGACCGTCTCCACCGGGTACTTGCCGACCGACGTCTCGCCGGACAGCATCACCGCGTCGGTGCCGTCGAGCACCGCGTTGGCGACGTCGGACGCCTCGGCGCGGGTCGGCCGGGAGGCGTTGATCATCGAGTCCAGCATCTGGGTGGCGACGATCACCGGCTTGGCGTTCCGCTTGGCCAGCTTGATCGCCCGCTTCTGGACGATCGGCACCTGCTCCAGCGGGAGTTCGACGCCCAGGTCGCCGCGGGCGACCATCAGGCCGTCGAAGGCGTCCACGATGGAGTCCAGGTTCTCCACCGCCTGCGGCTTCTCGATCTTGGCGATGACCGGAATCCGACGGCCCTCCTCCGCCATGATCCGGTGCACCCCCTCGACGTCCTTGGCGCTGCGCACGAACGACAGCGCGATCAGGTCGGCGCCGGTCCGCAGGGCCCAGCGCAGGTCTTCGACGTCCTTGTCGGAGAGCGCGGGCACGGAGACGGCGACTCCGGGCAGGTTGAGGCCCTTGTGGTCGGAGACCAGGCCCCCTTCGATGACGATGCAGTGCACCCGGGGGCCCTCGACGTGGGTGACCTCCAGGCAGACCCGGCCGTCGTCGACCAGGATCCGTTCACCGCGCGACACGTCGGCGGCCAGGCCCTGGTAGGTGGTGCCGCAGATCTCCCGGTCGCCCGGGACGTCCTCGGTGGTGATGGTGAACTCGTCGCCGCGTTCCAGCAGCACGGGGCCGTCGGCGAAGGTGCTCAGCCGGATCTTCGGGCCCTGCAGGTCGGCGAGCACCCCGACGCTGCGGCCCGACTCGTCCGAGGCCTTGCGGACCCGGTGGTAACGATCCTCGTGCTCCGCGTGGGAGCCGTGGCTGAGGTTCAGTCGGGCGATGTCCATGCCGGCGTCGACCAGGGCCTTGATCTGGTCGTACGAGTCCGCGGCAGGCCCGAGAGTACAAACGATTTTTGCTCGGCGCATACCTCAGAAGCCTAGGTATTACCCGGCCGTAACAGCACGCTTCCGGCCAGTCGTCCCATGGCAGTTGGCGAAAGATTTGATGAACGGACCGACACAGTCGCGACGGTGGCGTACGGGGTGAGCACGATCGACTCCGGTTGACGCACTGGTGTGCGGCCGGGCGGGCCGGTGTCACGGGAGAGTTGCCCAGATCTCACCTGTTGGACAGCTCTCGGGGCTGGTACCGGAGGCCAGAAGACGGCAGACTGCCACACGCGTTTTTCTACGCGCGTCACGGCAGGTGGCGGGGTGTCAGCTGCCCTGTCGCCGATGCCGCCCGACGGCCCGTACCGCTCGACTTGGAGACCTTGATGGCCCTGAACCGCCGTGACTTCGTCGCCCGCTCCGCCGCCACCGCGGCCGGGGCCGCCCTGGCCGGCGGCCTGACCGCCGCCACGGCCACCCCCGCCGCCGCGGCGGACCAGAACCAGGGCGAGTCCCGCGGCCGGGGCCCCGTCCCGTTCAAGGCGAGCTTCACCGTGATGGGCACCACCGACCTGCACGGCCACGTCTTCAACTGGGAGTACTTCACCGACTCCGAGTTCGACGACAAGAGCCACAACGACGTCGGCCTGGCCAAGATCTCCACCCTGGTCGAGCAGGTCCGTGCCGAGAAGGGCCACGGCCGCACCCTGCTGATCGACGCCGGCGACACCATCCAGGGCACCCAGCTGTCCTACTACTACGCCCGGGTCGAGCCGATCACCGGCAAGAAGGCCCCGGTCCACCCGATGGCCGCCGCCATGAACGCCATCGGCTACGACGCCGCCGCGCTCGGCAACCACGAGTTCAACTACGGCATCCCGCTGCTGCGCGCCTACCAGGACCAGCTGGACTTCCCGCTGCTCGGCGCCAACGCGCTGAACGCCAAGAACGAGAAGCCGGCCTTCCCGCCGTACGTGATCCGCGAGCTGCACCTCGGCCACGGCCGTCCGATCCGGGTCGGCATCCTCGGCCTGACCAACCCCGGCATCGCGATCTGGGACAAGGCCAACGTCCAGGGACAGCTGACCTTCCCGGGCATCCCCGAGGTCGCCGCCAAGTGGGTGCCGAAGCTGCGCGCCGCCGGCGCCGACGTGGTCGTGGTCTCCGCGCACACCGGCGTCGACGACCCGTCCTCCTGGGGCGACCAGCTGCCCTACGCGGAGAACGCGGGCGCCGCGATGGCCGCCACCGTTCCCGGCATCGACGCGGTGCTGGTGGGCCACGCCCACAAGGAGATCGCGCAGCGGATCGTGGTCAACACCCAGACCGGCAAGAACGTCGTGCTGTCCGAGCCGCTGTGCTGGGGCGAGCGCCTGACCTGCTTCGACTTCGAGGTCGAGTTCGCCCGCGGCCAGTGGACCGTCACCGGCGTCACCTCGCGCCTGCTGAACTCCAACACGGTCGCCGAGGACCCGAAGATCGTCAAGCTGGTGGACGCCCAGCACAAGAAGGTCGTCGCCTACGTCAACCAGGTCATCGGCACCTGCAAGGAGACCCTCTCCATCGCCGAGTCCCGGTTCAAGGACACCCCGATCATCGACCTGATCGGCCGCGTCCAGGCCGACGCCGTCCGCACCGCGCTGGCCGGCGGCCAGTACGCGAACCTGCCGGTGCTGGCCCAGGCCGCGCCGTTCAACCGCACCGCGGTCATCCCGTCCGGCCAGGTCAAGCTGCGCGACGCGGCCGGCCTGTACATCTACGAGAACACCCTGGAGGCCCGCCTGCTGACGGGCACCCAGATCAAGGACTACCTGGAGTACTCCGCCAAGTACTACGCCCAGGTCGCCCCGGGCGCGCCGATCAACCTGGACACCCTCACCAACCAGGCCAACAACACGCCCGACTACAACTACGACTCCCTCTACGGCGTCAGCTACGACATCGACATCGCGCAGCCGGTCGGCAGCCGCATCGTCAACCTGTCGTACCAGGGCAAGCCGGTCGACCCGACCGCGCAGTTCGTGCTCGCCGTCAACAACTACCGTGCCAACGGCGGCGGCAACTTCCCGCACGTCGCCAAGGCGCAGCAGCTGTGGGCGAACTCCGACGAGATCCGCAACACCATGATCGCCTGGGTGAAGGCCAAGGGCGTCATCGACCCGGCCGACTTCTACGGCCAGTCCGGCTGGCGCCTGGTCCGGGCCGGCGTGCCGGTCTTCTAACTCCCGTTCGCACCGGGGCCGTTCGGACCGTGTCCGGACGGCCCCGGCCGTCTCCCGCGGAACCGGATCGCCGGCTGCCCCGTCCAACTCGCGTCCTGTGAACGGGCTTCGAGGGGGATCACGGCGATGCGTGGACGAATTGCGGTGGCCGCGGCGCTGGTTCTGCTGCTCGGCGGGTGCGCGAGCAGCACGGCTCCGAAGAGCTCGGCGATCGGGCCGAGCCTGATCACGGCCGGACCGGAGGTGCGCACCGCCACCGGCGAGGCCGCCCGGCGGGCCGCCGAGGTGACGGCCGCCTGGCCCGGATCGGCCGCCCAACAGGCCTGGGAGCACGGCTACTTCCCCCTCCAGGACGCCACCGAGTGGCTGCCCGAGGGGGCGTTCCGCAACGGCGCGGACAAGGCCGCCTACCTGGCCGGCCACGTCGACCTGGCGACCACCCTGCCGGTGTCCGTCTCCGGCACCACCGAGGTGGTGTTCGCGGACGGCTCCCGACTGGCCCTGCCGCAGCGCTCCGCGAAGACCGTCTTCGACTCACTGACCCGGCGCCGCAGCGCCTGCGCCGCCGACTGCGACACCCGACTGACCGTCACCGCCGCCCGACCCGGCACCACCACCGTGGCCACCAGCCGGGGCCAAGCCGTCATCCCGGTCTGGGAGTTCACCGTCTCCGGCTACGACCGGCCGTTCCGCTACCCCGCCGTGCTCTCCCAGGCGCCGGCCCCCATCACGCCCGCCGCCCCCGTCACCGGCGCCACCACGCTGCGCTCGGTCTCCGCGGACGGTCTGGTGCTCACCGCGTCCGTCCCGCACGGCAGTTGCGACACCGTCCGGCCCGGCGAGGTCCACGAGACCGACCGGGCCGTCGTCCTGATCGGCCGCGTCGACCCGGCCCGGGACCAGGTCTGCGACGCCGCTCTGCGCGCCACCCCGGTCGAGTTCCGCCTCTCCCGCCCGCTCGGCACCCGCGCCGTCCTGGGCCTCGCCGACGGCCGCCCGCAGACCCCGGCGCCGCAGTAGCCTGACCGCATGCCGACCACCGAGCGCCTCACCCTGCGCCCCTGGGAACCCGCCGACCGCGACCGCGCCTTCGACCTCTACTCCCGGTGGGAGGTGGCCCGTTGGCTCGGCGCCGAGCCCCGCGCCCTCGCCGAGCCCGCCGAGGCGGACGACCTGATCGCCCGCTTCCGCTCCCGCTGCACACCGGACGGCCGGCACGGCGTCTGGGCGGTCGAGGTCCGTGAGACCGGCGTGATCGCCGGGACACTGCTGCTGATCCCGATCCCGGACGGCGCCGGCGAGATCGAGATCGGCTGGCACTTCCACCCGGACAGCTGGGGCCACGGCTACGCGACGGAGGCCGCGACCGCGATCCGCGACCGCGCCTTCGCCGACGGCCTGACAGAGCTGTACGCCCTCGTCCGCCCGGACAACACCCGCTCGGCGGCGGTCTGCCACCGCCTGGGCATGACCCCGCTCGGCCGCACCGACCGCTGGTACGGCACGGAGCTGGAAGCCTTCCGGCTCGGGCGATAAGCGGGCCCGAAACCGGGGGTTGCACCGACAGGGGCGCTGGGGCTACCCCCGGACCCCCTGTCGGTTCGCGTCCTGCCAACCCCTCATCAGAACGGGAAGCGCGAGCGCCCGTGCTGGATCGAGATCCACTTGACGGTGGTGAACGCGTCCACGCTGCTCTCGCCGTTGAGGCGGCCGAGGCCGGAGTTCTTCTGGCCGCCGAACGGGACGATCGGTTCGTCGGCGATGGTGCCGTCGTTGACGTGCATCATGCCGGTGTCGATGCGCTGGGCGAATCGCACGCCGCGTTCGATGTTCGCGGTGTGGACGGCCCCGGACAGGCCGAAAGGCGTGTCGTTGGTGATCCGGACGGCCTCGTCCTCGCCGTCGAAGGGGATCAGCAGGGCGACGGGGCCGAAGATCTCGCGGTGCAGGATCGGGGCGCCGACCGGGATGTCGGTGAGGACGGTGGGCTTCACCAGGGTGCCGACGGTGGCGCCGTGCAGCAGCGGGCGGGCGCCGGCGGCTATCGCCCGGTCGACCTCGGCGGTGACGGACTCGGCCTGGGCGGTGTTGATCAGGGGGCCGAGCTGGGTCTCCGGGTCGCCGGGGTCGCCGGCCCGCAGCGAGGCGACCTTCGCGGTGAACTTCTCGCTGAACTCGGCGAACAGGCTGCGGTCGACCAGGATCCGGTTGGCGGCCATGCAGATCTGGCCCTGGTGGACGAAGCGGCTGGCCACGGCGGCGTCCACCGCGTAGTCGATGTCGGCGTCGTCGAGCACCACGAGGGCGCTGTTGCCGCCGAGTTCGAGGACGGTCCGCTTGAGGTGGCTCGCGGCGACGGTGGCGACGTGCCGGCCGACGGTGTCGGAGCCGGTGAAGGCGATCACCTTGGGCACGGGGTGCTCGATGAACGCGTCGCCGATCTCGGCGATGTCGGTGAGGACGACGTTGAGCAGGCCGGCGGGCAGCCCGGCCTCCTCGAAGATCTTGGCGATCAGGGTGCCGCCGGCCACCGGTGCGTCCTGGTGGGGCTTGAGGACGACCGCGTTGCCGAGGGCGAGCGCGGGCGCGACGGCCTTCAGCGACAGGAAGATCGGGGCGTTGAACGGGCTGATCACGCCGACCACGCCGACCGGCAGCCGGTAGAGGCGGTTCTCCTTGCCGGGCACCGGCGAGGGCAGGATCCGGCCCTCGGCGCTCAGCGCCAGCGACATCGACTCCCGCAGCATGTCCTTGACCAGCGAGAGTTCGAACGCGGACTTCATCAGGGTGCCGCCGAGCTCGACGGTCAGCACGTCGAGGATCTCGGCCTCGCGGGCCTCGACCACCTGCAGCGCCCGTTCGAACACCAGTCGGCGGTCGTACGCGCTGGCGGCGGCCCAGGCGGGCTGGGCCCGCTCGGCGGCGCGGTAGGCCTGGTCGATCTCCTCGGCGGTGGCCACGGTGAAGGAGGCCAGCTTCTCCCCGCTGAAGGGATCGAGGTCCACGATGTCCCAGGAGCCGGTTCCCGGCCGCCACTGGCCGTCGATGTACTGCTGGGCGAGTTCCGCGATCAAGGACATCGGATCCCTTTCGGTGCTGACGATCACCTACTGACGGATCATCATCTTAGGTGCGGACTAGCTCTCTTGGAGGATCTCCGCCAGAAGCACCCGGGTCTCCTCCTCGGACAGCGCCGCCGCCGACACCCGGTCCAGCGCGGCCGTGTACTCGGCGACCTCGCTCGGCTTGTCCAGGTACAGCGCGGTGGTGAACTGCTCGACGTACACCACGTCCGACAGGTCCGGCTCGGGGAAGCACAGCACGGTGAACGCCCCGCTGTCCGCGGCCAGCGCGCCCATGCCCAGCGGCAGCACCCGCAGGCTGATGGTCTCCCGCAGCGACAGCTCGGCCAGTCGGGCCAGCTGACCGCGCATCACCTCGGGCCCGCCGCACGGACGGCGCAGCGCCGTCTCGTCGACGATCAGCTCCAGCCGGGCGGTGGTGTCCGCCGCCAGGTAGCGCTCCTGGCGGCGCAGCCGGACGGCCGCCCGCCGGGCGATCTCCTCGTCCGGCACCGTCGGGCTGCCCGCCCGCATCACCGCGTGCACGTACTCGGGCGTCTGGAGCAGCCCGGGCACGAACTGCACCTCGTAGCTGCGCACCAGGTTCGCCGCGTCCTCCAGGTTGAGGTACGTCTGGAACCAGCCGGGGATGACGTCCCCGTAGCCGTGCCACCAGGCCGGGGTGTTGGTCTCGACGACCAGGCCGAGCAGCGCCGCCCGGGAGTGCTCGTCCTCCACGCCGTACAGCGTCAGCAGGTCCGCCACGTCGCGCTGCTTGAAGCCGACCCGGCCGAGCTCCATCCGGCTGATCTTCGACTCGGAGGCGCGGATCGAGTAGCCCGCGTCCTCCCGGGTCACGCCTCGGGCCTCGCGCAGGCGGCGCAACTGGGCGCCCAACTGGATGCGACGCGCGGTCGCACCGCTGCCCGTCTGCAGGCCCGTCATGCAAACCTCCGCCCCGAACCACCAGTTGGACCCTGTGGGATGCAGTCTGCCACTGCCCGACGACACTCCGCGAGGGGCTTCCGGCATTTGGCCAAGCCGTTGCACAGTTGTGCTGCGGCGTCACTCAGGACAGCGTCGGCAACACCTGGGCGAGATCGGTGCGCGAACTCACCCCGAGTTTCGGGTACGCCTTGTACAGGTGGTGGCCCACGGTGCGGGCGCTCAGGAACAGTTGGGCGGCGATGTCCCGGTTGGACAGGCCCTGCGCGGCCAGCCGGACGATCTGCGACTCCTGCGGGGTCAGGCCCGCCACCGCCCCGGCCGGGCCGCGCGCGGCGGGCGCGCCGGTGGCGTCCAGCTCCAGCCGGGCCCGCTCCGCCCACGGCAGCGCGCCCAGTTGACGCAGCGCCTGCTCGGCCGAGCGCAGCGGCGCCCGGGCCTCCGACCTGCGCCGGCCCCGGCGCAGCCACTCGCCGTACAGCAGCTCGGTGCGGGCCTGCTCCCACGGACGGGGCTGCTCGGCGTGCCGGGCCAGCGCCGCCAGGTAGCACTCCTCCGCCAACTCCTCCGGCGCCAGCAGCGCGTGGCAGCGGTGCACCAGCGCCCGGGCCCACGGCAGCCCGCTGCGGTCCGCCCACCGCTCGAACCGGGCCAGCGGCTCGGCGACCTCCTCCGGCCGGCGCAGCCGCACCGCCGCCTCCACCAGGTCCGGCACCGAACGGACGGCCGACACCTGGAAGTTCTGCCCGCCGCCGGCCAGCGCCGTCAGCTGCCCGAACGCGTCCTCGGCCCGGCCCGCGCCCAACTCCAGCACGCCGAGCGCCCACTGCGCCCACGGCACCCCGGAGGCGCCGCGGGCCCGCGCCAGCCCGGCGTGCTCCCGGCACCGGGCGTCCTCGCCGCGGGCCGCCGCCAGGTACGCCAGGAAACCGTGCAACTGCCCGGTCCACAGCGGCTGCCCGCAGTCCTCGGCCAGCCGCAGCGCCTCCCCCGCGTGCTCGTCGGCGGTGCCCGGGCGGCCGGTGAACAGCTCGGCCTCGGCCAGGAAGAACAGCAGCGTCGGCAGCGTCCCGAACGCGCCGCCCTCCCGGGCCTCCCGGACCAGCCGGCCCGCGAGGTCCAGCACCTCCTCGTCCCGGCCCGGCAGCAGGGCGGCCCCGCACGCCAGCGCCAGGTCCACCGGCGCCACCGCCCCGGCGGCCCGCGCCGCCCGCTCGGCCTCCGCCAGCGCCGGACCGTCCGGCCCGTCCCCAAGCGCCCCCGTCACGTACCGCACCACCGGCACCAGCGGATCGTCCGCCGGCAGCTCGACCGCGCCCAGCGCCGTCAGCGTCCCGCGCACCGCCGCCGCGTCGAGGTACCAGGCCGCGTGCACGGCCTGCACCAGCACCCGGGCCGCCGGGCCGGGCGCGAACTCCGCCACCAGGCCCGCCGCCTCGCCCAGCCGCCGGTGCGCGGAGCGGTGCTCGCCCCGCCAGAACTCCGCCACCCCCCGGGCGAACAGCAGGTGCGCCCGGGTCGCCGCGTCCAGCCCCGGACCGTCCGCCGCGGCCGCCAGCGCCTCGGCCCGGCCGACCTCGCCCGCCTCCAGCGCCGCCTCCACCGCCTCCACCGTCAACTCCCGGGCCCGCGCCGGGTCCGGGCTCAGCCGCGCGGCCCGCTCGAACGCCGCCGACGCCCCCGTGTGCCCGCCGCGCGACGCCGCCCCGGCCGCCGCGGCCGCCAACTCCTCCGCCACCGCCGCGTCCCGGCCGGTCGCCGCCAACGCCAGGTGCCACGCCCGCCGCAACGGCTCCCGCTCCCCGTACGCCCGGGCCAGCGCCGCATGCGCGGCCAGCCGATCTGCCAGCGGTGCCCGGTCCACCAGCACCGACCGCAGCAACGGGTGCCGGAACACCACCTGATTCGCGGTCAACTCGACCCGGATCATGCCCTGTTGCTCGGCCGGAGCGAGATCCGCCGCCGTCAACCCGGACTCCTCCGCGGCCCGCAGCAGCACCTCCGGCGAACCGGACTCCTCCAACGCCGCCAGCAGCAGCCACCGCTGTGCACCGCCCGGCAGCCGGCTCACCTGCCCGTGGTACGCCACCCGCAGCCGCCCCGCCGGGGGCAGCACCCCGTCGGCGCCGCCCGCCGCGAGCTCCACCAGGGCCAGCGGATTGCCCTGCGCCGCCGCCAACACCGGCTCGACGTCCGCGAGTTCCGGCGCGACGGCGGCCAGCAGCTCGGCGGCCGCCGCCTCGCCCAACGGCTCCACCCGCAACTCCGGCAGCCCGGGCAGCTCCGGCCCGTCCACCCGGGTCGCCAGCAGCAGCACCACCGCCTCCGCGCCCAGCCGGCGCGCCGCCACCTGCAACGCCTCCGCGGACTCCCGGTCCACCCACTGCACGTCGTCCACCAGGCACAGCAACGGGCCCTGCTCGGCGAGATCGCCCAGCAGCGTCAGCACCGCGAGGCCCACCAGCAGCCGATCCCCGGCCGGGCCGTCCGCCAGCCCCAACACCCGCTCCAGCGCGGCCCGCTGAGGACCCGGCAGGGCGGCCGTGCGGTCCAGCACCGGGGCCAGCAGCTGACTGAGCGCCGCGTACGGCAGCCGGGCCTCCGACTCCACCCCGGCCGCCCGCAGCACCCGCCCCGAGGCGAGTTCCGCCGCGGCGGCCAGCAGGGCGCTCTTGCCCACCCCCGGCTCCCCGCGCAGCACCAGCACCCCGGCCCGACCCGCGCCCGCCGACTCCAGCAGCCGGCCGACGACCGACTGCTCCGACCCCCGTCCGTACAGCAGCATGCCCAGCACCCTACCTATCCGCGACCGATTCGCCGTCCGCGCAAGCTCCGTAGCTTCTTGTCCCGCAAGGAAGACACCACGCGAAACGGAGCACACCATGGACCTGCAGAACCTCGCCGAGCGCTACCTCGCCGCCTGGAACGAGACCGACCCGACCGCCCGCCGCAAGCTCGTCGAGGACGCCTGGACCACCGACGGCGCCTACACCGACCCCCTGGTCGCCACCCACGGCCACGACGAGTTCGACGCCACCCTCGCCGCCGTCCAGTCCCAGTTCGCCGGCCTCGCCTTCCGCCTCGCCGGCCCCGTCGACGCCCACCACAACGTCGCCCGCTTCACCTGGGAACTCGCCCCGGAGGGCGCGGACGAGGCCCTGGTCATCGGCTTCGACGTCCTCACGGCCGCGGAGGACGGACGGATCGCGACGGTCGTCGGCTTCCTGGACAAGGTGCCGACCGCATAGTGGTCCTGCTCTCCCTGCCTGCGAAAACAACGACGCCTGCCCTGTACCTGGTCGGGGAAGGGGCAGGCGTCGACCGGATCCCGGCGGCTCTGGCGGGTCGGTGTTTGTCGGCCGCACCCCCCGTGAGGGGGGCTGGCGTTCTTGGAGGTGGTCAGACCACCAGGGGACGGTCGGTCGGCTTGATCGGGGCGGGGAGCGGTGTCTTGCCACCCAGGTACTTGTCGACCGCCGCGGCGGCCGAGCGGCCTTCCGCGATCGCCCAGACGATCAACGACTGACCGCGACCGGCGTCACCGCAAACGTACACCCCGGAGACGTTGGTGCCGAACTTGCCGTCGCGGGCGATGTTTCCGCGGGCGTCGAGGTCGACGCCGAGCTGCTCGACCAGGCCGTTCCTGACGTCGGTGCCGGTGAATCCCATGGCGAGGGTGACCAGCTGAGCGGGAATCACCTTCTCGCTGCCGGGCACGGGCTCGAACTTGCCGTCCTTGAAGGCGACCTCGACGAGGTGCAGCTCCTGGACGTTCCCGTCCTCGTCGCCCGCGAAGTGCGTGGTGGAGACCGAGTACACGCGCTCGCCGCCCTCCTCGTGGGCGGAGGTCACCTTGTACGTCATCGGCATGGTCGGCCACGGCTGGCCGGCCGGACGGGCCTCCGACGGCCGCGGCATGATCTCCAACTGGGTGACGGAGGCCGCGCCCTGGCGGTGCGCGGTGCCGACGCAGTCGGCGCCGGTGTCGCCGCCGCCGATGACCACGACGTGCTTGCCCTTGGCCGAGATCGGGGAGTCGACGTAGTCGCCCTCCTGGACCTTGTTGGCCAGCGGCAGGTACTCCATCGCCTGGTGGATGCCGTTCAACTCCCGTCCGGGGACGGGCAGATCACGGGCGGTGGTGGCGCCGGCCGCGACCACGACCGCGTCGAAGCGGGAGCGCAGGTCCTGGCCGGTGAGGTCGACGCCGACCTCGACACCGGTGCGGAACCGGGTGCCTTCCGCGCGCATCTGCTCGATGCGGCGGTTGATGTGGCGCTTCTCCATCTTGAACTCGGGGATGCCGTAGCGCAGCAGTCCGCCGATCCGGTCGGCGCGCTCGTACACGACGACGGTGTGCCCGGCCCGGGTGAGCTGCTGGGCGGCGGCCAGACCGGACGGGCCGGAGCCCACCACGGCGACGGTCTTGCCGGACAGCCGCTCCGGGACCTGCGGGGTGACGCCGCCCCGGTCCCAGGCCTTGTCGATGATGGTGACCTCGACGTTCTTGATGGTCACCGCGTCCTGGTTGATGCCGAGCACGCACGCCGACTCGCACGGGGCGGGGCAGAGGCGGCCGGTGAACTCCGGGAAGTTGTTGGTGGCGTGCAGGCGCTCGATGGCGCCGACGAAGTCGTCCCGGTAGGCGAGGTCGTTCCACTCGGGGATGAGGTTCCCGAGCGGGCAGCCGTTGTGGCAGAACGGGATGCCGCAGTCCATGCAGCGCCCGGCCTGCTCACTGATGATCGGAAGGAGGCTGCGCTCGACGTAGACCTCGTTCCAGTCGCGCAGTCGCACGTCCACCGGACGGCGCTCCGCCAGCTGCTTGGGCGTGGTCAGGAAGCCCTTGGGGTCAGCCACGTGCCGCCTCCATCATCTTCGCGGTGGTGTCGGCCTCGGAGAGGCCATCGCGCTCAGCGGCGTCCTTGGCGGCGAGCACTGCCTTGTAGTCGGTCGGCATGATCGTGGAGAAGCGGGAGACCCCGCTGCCCCAGTCGGCCAGGAGTTCGGCGGCCACGGTGGAGCCGGTCTCCTCGTAGTGCTGCTGCACGGTCTCGCGCAGCCATTCGCGGTCGGCGGCGCCCGGGGCCTCGATGCCCACCATGCCGCTGTTGACGTTGGCGGGGCGCAGGTCCAGCACGTAGGCGATGCCGCCGGACATGCCCGCCGCCAGGTTGCGGCCGGTCTCGCCGAGGATCACCACTCGGCCGCCGGTCATGTACTCCAGGCCGTGGTCGCCCACGCCCTCCACCACCAGGGTGGCGCCGGAGTTGCGGACGGCGAAGCGCTCACCGGCCTTGCCGCGCAGGTGGATCCGGCCCGAGGTGGCGCCGTAGCCGATGGTGTTGCCGGCGATCACGTGGTGCTGCGCGTCGGCGCCGATCGCGGCGGCGTCCCGGGCGGGGCGGACCACGAGCACGCCGCCGGACAGGCCCTTGCCGACGTAGTCGTTGGCGTCGCCCTCCAGGCGCAGCGTCACGCCCCGGGGGACGAAGGCGCCGAACGACTGGCCGGCCGAGCCGGTGAAGGTGACGTCGATGGTGCCCTCGGGCAGGCCCTCGCCGCGGTACTTCTGGGTGACGCGGTGGCCGAGCATGGTGCCGACGGTGCGGTTGACGTTGCGGATCGGCAGCTGGATGCGGACGGCGTCGCCGCGCTCCAGGGCGTCCTCGGCCAGCTCGATCAGCTGGTTGTCGAGGGCCTTGTCGAGGGCGTGGTCCTGCTCGGTGGTGCGGTGCAGGGCCGCGCCCTCGGGCAGTTCGGGGACGTGGAGCAGCGGGGCGAGGTCGAGCCCGGCGGCCTTCCAGTGGTCGATCGCGGCCCGCGCGTCGATGTGCTCGGCGTGGCCGACGGCCTCCTCGATCGAGCGGAAGCCCAGCTCGGCGAGGATCTCGCGGACCTCTTCGGCGATGAACTCGAAGAAGTTGACCACGAATTCGGGCTTGCCGGTGAACCGCTCGCGCAGTACCGGGTTCTGGGTGGCGACGCCGACCGGGCAGGTGTCGAGGTGGCAGACCCGCATCATGATGCAGCCGGAGACCACCAGCGGGGCGGTCGCGAAGCCGAACTCCTCGGCGCCCAGCAGGGCGGCGATGACCACGTCGCGGCCGGTCTTCAGCTGGCCGTCGGTCTGCACCACGATGCGGTCGCGCAGGCCGTTGAGCAGCAGGGTCTGCTGGGTCTCGGCGAGGCCGAGCTCCCAGGGGCCGCCCGCGTGCTTGAGCGAGGTCAGCGGGGAGGCGCCGGTGCCGCCGTCGTGGCCGGAGATCAGCACCACGTCGGCGTGCGCCTTGGAGACGCCGGCCGCGACCGTGCCGACGCCGACCTCGGAGACCAGCTTCACGTGGATGCGGGCGGCCGGGTTGGCGTTCTTGAGGTCGTGGATCAGCTGAGCCAGGTCCTCGATGGAGTAGATGTCGTGGTGCGGCGGCGGGGAGATCAGGCCGACGCCCGGAGTGGAGTGCCGGGTCCTCGCCACCCACGGGTAGACCTTGTGGCCGGGCAGCTGGCCGCCCTCGCCGGGCTTGGCGCCCTGGGCCATCTTGATCTGGATGTCGTCGGCGTTGACCAGGTACTCGGAGGTGACGCCGAACCGGCCGGAGGCGACCTGCTTGATCGCCGAGCGGCGCTCGGGGTCGTACAGGCGCTCCGGGTCCTCGCCGCCCTCGCCGGTGTTGGACTTGCCGCCGAGGCGGTTCATCGCGATCGCGAGGGTCTCGTGCGCCTCCATCGAGATGGAGCCGTAGGACATCGCGCCGGTGGAGAACCGCTTGACGATCTCGGAGACCGGCTCGACCTCGTCCACCGAGATCGGGGTCCGGCCGAGGCCGTCCAGCCGGAACAGGCCGCGCAGCGTCATCAGCCGCTCGGACTGGGCGTTCACCCGGCCCGTGTACTGCTTGAAGACGTCGTAGCGCTTGGTGCGGGTGGAGTGCTGGAGCCGGAACACCGTCTCCGGGTCGAACAGGTGCGGCTCGCCCTCGCGGCGCCACTGGTACTCGCCGCCGATCTCCAGCGCGCGGTGCGCGGCGGAGATGCCGGACGCCGGGTACGCCTTGGCGTGCCGGGCGGCGGTCTCCCGGGCGATCTCGTCCAGGCCGATGCCGCCGAGCTTGGTGGTGGTGCCCGCGAAGTAGGTGTCCACCAGCTCCTGGGACAGGCCGATGGCCTCGAAGACCTGCGCGCCGCGGTAGGAGGCGACGGTGGAGATGCCCATCTTGGACATCACCTTCAGCACGCCCTTGCCGAGCGCCTTGATCAGGTTCTTGATCGCCTTCTCGGGCTCCGCGCCCTGCACGAAGACGCCCTGCGAGACCAGGTCCTCGACGGACTCCATCGCCAGGTACGGGTTGACCGCGCCGGCGCCGTAGCCGATCAGCAGCGCGACGTGGTGCACCTCGCGGACGTCGCCGGCCTCGACCAGCAGCGACACCTGGGTGCGCTGCTTGGTGCGGATCAGGTGGTGGTGGATCGCCGAGGTGAGCAGCAGCGACGGGATCGGCGCGTGCTCGGCGTCCGAGTGCCGGTCGGAGAGCAGGATGATCCGGGCCCCGTCGGCGATCGCCGCGTCGGCCTCGGCGGCGATCTCGGCGAGCCGGGCCGCCAGGCCCTGGCCGCCGGTGGCGACCTTGTACAGGCCGGAGAGGGTGACGGCCTTCAGGCCGGGCTGGTCGCCGTCCGCGTTGACGTGGATCAGCTTGGCCAGCTCGTCGTTGTCGATCACCGGGAAGGTGATGCCGACCGAGCGGCAGTGCGCGGGGGTGGCGTCCAGCAGGTTGCCCTCGGGGCCGAGGTTGCTGTGCAGCGAGGTGACCAGCTCTTCGCGGATGGCGTCCAGCGGCGGGTTGGTGACCTGGGCGAACAGCTGGGTGAAGTAGTCGAACAGCAGCCGCGGCTTCTCGCTGAGCGCGGCGATCGGCGAGTCGGTGCCCATCGAGCCGAGCGCCTCGGCGCCGGTCTTGGCCATCGGCGCGATGATGACCCGCAGCTCCTCCTCGGTGTAGCCGAAGGTCTGCTGACGGCGCGTCACCGAGGCGTGGGTGTGGGCGATGTGCTCGCGCTCGGGGAGCTTGGCGAGCTGGATCTGCCCGGCGGCGACCCACTCCTCGTAGGGGTTCTCGGCGGCGAGGGCGGACTTGATCTCCTCGTCCTCGACGATCCGGTGCTCGGCGGTGTCGATCAGGAACATCCGGCCGGGCTGCAGGCGGCCCTTCTTGGCGACCTTGTCCTGGTCGATGTCGAGCACGCCGACCTCGGAGGAGAGCACCACCAGGCCGTCCTCGGTGATCCAGTACCGGGCGGGGCGCAGGCCGTTGCGGTCCAGGACGGCGCCGATCCGGGTGCCGTCGGTGAAGGTGACGCAGGCCGGTCCGTCCCAGGGCTCCATCAGGTTGGAGTGGTACTGGTAGAACGCGCGGCGGGCCGGGTCCATGGTGGCGTGGTTCTCCCACGCCTCCGGGATCATCATCAGCACCGCGTGCGGCAGCGAGCGGCCGCCGAGGTGGAGCAGCTCCAGCACCTCGTCGAAGGACGCCGAGTCGGAGTGGTCCGGGGTGCAGACCGGGAAGATCCGGCTCAGGTCGCCGGGGATCAGGTCGGTGGCGAGCTGCGACTCCCGGGCGGTCATCCAGTTGCGGTTGCCCTTGACCGTGTTGATCTCGCCGTTGTGCGCGACGAAGCGGTACGGGTGGGCGAGCGGCCAGCTCGGGAAGGTGTTGGTGGAGAACCGCGAGTGCACCAGGCCGATCGCGGAGGCGTACAGCCGGTCCGACAGGTCGGGGAAGAACGGCTCCAGCTGCCCGGTGGTCAGCATGCCCTTGTAGACCAGGGTGCGGGCGGACAGCGAGGGGAAGTACACCCCGGCCTCCCGCTCGGCGCGCTTGCGCACCACGAACGCGATCCGGTCCAGCTCGATGTCGGCCCGCTCGCCGTGCGAGACGAAGAACTGCCGGAAGCGCGGCATGACGGAGCGGGCGGTGGCGCCCAGCAGCTCCGGGGCGGTGGGGACGTCGCGCCAGCCGAGGACGGTCAGGCCCTCCTCGGCGGCGATCGCGCCGATCCGGGCGACGGCGGCCTCGGTCGCCTCGTCGTCCTGGGGCAGGAAGGCGATGCCGACCGCGTAGGAGCCGGCGGCGGGGAGCTCGAAGCCGACGTTGGCGCGCAGGAACGCGTCCGGGATCTGGGTCAGGATGCCCGCGCCGTCGCCGGAGTCGGGCTCGGCGCCGGTGGCGCCGCGGTGCTCCAGGTTGCGCAGCACGGTCAGCGCCTGCTCGACGATCCTGTGGTCGGCGATGCCGGTGAGCGTGGCCACGAAGCCGACGCCGCAGGCGTCGTGCTCGTTGCGCGGGTCGTAGAGACCCTGGGCCTGGGGACGCGCGTCCGGAACGAGGGCGTAGGGGCCGCCGGTGGCCGGGTCGTCCTCGTGGCCGGAGTGCAGGGATGCAGACAGCATCGGCTCTCCCGTCGTCGTGATCAGTTGCTTGATGCAAAGGGACGACGTTGGCCCTGATGCGATTGGTCGGTGCAGGTTACATGATGCCGGTGGTCCCGGGAAGTGGATTCCTGCGTCCGTATCGCGGACGCAACCCCAGGTCACGGGGCGGATGGAGGGAAGGCGCAGCGTCGCGCGTCCAGACCAGTGTGCCCGGGGTCGAGGGGGTCGAAACAGGGGCGAAACGCCCCCGGAACGACCCCGCCGGGGGCCGGCCTGGGATTCTCCGACCAGGACGCCGACCGCGGTTGGGATTGTGCGGGTCGGCGACCGGATGTTGAGACTAGGGCAAGGCGACGGCCCGTGCCCATGTGTGGAACATCACGCGCTCCAATGCATAGTCATGCAGAGATCTGGGTGTTCGTACAGGCCCGTCCGGAGGCCCGGTCAGCCGATCGCCCCGCCGATCAGTCGGCCCAGCAGGAAGGTGACGGCCGCCGCCGCGCCGCCCAGCGCGAGCTGGCGCAGGCCGCTGAACCACCAGGTACGGGCGGTCACCCGGGCCACCGCCGCACCGCAGACGAACAGGCCGAGCATGGCCAGCAGCGCGGCCGGCCACAGCGCGGTCGCGCCGAGCAGGTAGGGCAGCACGGGCAGCAGTGCGCCCAGCGCGAAGCAGCCGAACGAGGAGACGGCGGCGACCAGCGGCGAGGGCAGGTCCTCCGGGTCCACGCCGAGCTCCTCGCGGGCGTGGACGGCGAGCAGGGTGTCCGGGTCGGCGGACAGCTGGCGGGCGACCTCCATGGCCAGCTCCGGCTCGACGCCCTTGGCCACGTACAGCTGCGCCAGCTCGGCCAGCTCGCCGTGCGGGTTGCGCCGCAGCTCGATCCGCTCGGCCTCCAGCTCGGCCTCCACCAGCTCGCGCTGGGAGGCCACCGAGGTGTACTCCCCCACTGCCATGGAGAACGCGCCGGCCGCCAGGCCGGCCAGTCCGGTCAGCACCACGGTGCTCGGCTCGGCGGCCCCGCCGACCACGCCGGTCATCAGCGCGAAGTTGGACACCAGGCCGTCCACGGCGCCGAACACGGCCGGACGCAGCCAGCCGCCGTTGACGTCCCGGTGGTGGCCGTCGGCGGGTATCCGGGGCTGCGGGCTGTCGGTGTGGTGGTCGACGGTGACGGTGCTCATACGGGCGGCTCCCCTTCCGGGCACGGCGAACACCCCCCAGGCCGGGTTCCGGACAGGCTGCTCGTGCCCTTCGAAACTAGCCTTTTGACCTGCGAGTTTCCAGCAAAGTAAGCCTGCCCAAAGGCAGTTGGGGCCGCCCCGCCGGTGCTGGCGGAGCGGCCCCGTGGAGGGTCAACTGGTGCGCTCAGGAGGACTTTTCGGCGTCCCTGGCGGCCTTGGCGGCCTGGACGCTCTTCGCGTCCTTCGGGTCCTTCGGGTCCTCGAGGCCCCTGGCGTCCTTCGGCGTGTCGTCGGCCGGGGCGTCCCCGGCGCCGGCCGCGGCAGCCGCGGCCTCGGCGCGCTCGCGGGTGGCCTGCGGGTCGATCTCGTCCGGGTCCTCGCGGCCCGGGCGCAGCCGGGCGGAGACCACCAGGTAGACCACTGCGCCGATGAAGACGAGGATCGCCACCCAGTCGTTCAGCCGCAGGCCGAAGAAGCGGTGCGCCTCGTCGATCCGCAGCCACTCGGTCCAGAACCGGCCGGGCGTGTAGAGCGCGACGTACAGCGCGAAGGCCCGGCCGTGGCCGAGGGTGAAGCGCTTGTCGGCCCAGATCACCAGCACCGCGACCAGCACGCACCAGAGCGACTCGTACAGGAAGGTCGGGTGGTAGATGCCGGTGACCACGTCGCCGTTCGGCAGGGTCTTGTCGATCTTCAGGCCCCAGGGCAGCGTGGTGGGCTTGCCGTACAGCTCCTGGTTGAACCAGTTGCCCCAGCGGCCGATGGCCTGGGCGAGCGCGATGCCGGGGGCGAGCGCGTCGGCCCAGGCGGGCAGCGGGACGCCCCGGCGGCGGGCGCCGATCCAGGCGCCGACCGCGCCGAAGGCGATGGCGCCCCAGATGCCGAGGCCGCCCTCCCAGATCTTCAGCGCGTCGAGCGGGTGCTTGCCCTCGCGGAAGTACAGCTGGTTGTCGGTGATGACGTGGTACAGCCGGCCGCCGACCAGACCGAACGGCACCGCCCAGACCGCGATGTCGCCGACCGTGTGCCGGCCGCCGCCGCGGGCGACCCAGCGCTTGCTGCCGAGCCACACGGCCACGACGACACCGATGATGATGCAGAAGGCGTAGGCGCGCAGCGGGATGGGTCCGAGGTACAGGACGCCCCGCGACGGGCTCGGAATGTATGCGAGATCCATGACACCCTCGACGCTACCGTGTCCCGCCCCTCGCACCGGCACCGGAGCGGGTCACGGAAGCATCAAACCTCCCGGTCGGTCGTCCGGCGGTCAGGGCGTGGGCGAGGTGTTGGGCTCGGCGGCGGTCGAGGTGGGCGCCGGGCTCTGCCCGTGCGGGCCGGGGGTGCCCAGCTGCTTGCCCTGGTTGGCCTCGTCCACCCACTTCACCAGGTTATCGGTGCTGATCTGCTCGTCGCCCTTCTTCGGGTAGATCGGCTGGCCGTTGAGCAGCACCGTCGGCGTGGACTTGAAGCTGGACTTGTCGAAGTCCTGCTGGACCGCGGAGACCCAGCCGCCGAACTTGTTGGTGTCGATGCAGGACCGGAACTCCGCGTTGTCCAGCCCCGGCACCTGCTTGCCCAGGTCGATCAGGGTCTGCTTGGTGCCGAAGGTGTCCTCGGTCTCCCCGGGCTGGTTGCGGTACAGCACGTCGTGGTAGTCCCGGAAGTGCCCGGCGTTCTGCGCGCAGCCCAGCGCGTTGGCGCCGTACTTGGAGCCGTTGCCGCCCAGCGAGCGGTCGATGAACGAGACGATGTGGTAGTTGACGAAGACCTTGCCGGCGTCCTCCAGCTGGTCGATGGTCGGCGAGAAGGTGCGCTCGAAGGCGCCGCAGGCCGGGCAGCGCGGGTCCTCGTACACGGTGAGGGTGGACGGGGCGTTGGCGGCGCCGACCGGGATGATCAGGTTCTTGTCGCCGATGGTGCCCGCCGGGGCGGCGGTCGGGGTCTCCGGCTTGGAGCGCTGGTTCTGCACGACCACGCCGACCACCACGGCGGCGGCGATCACGGCGACCACCGCGCCGCCGACCACCAGCTTCTTCTTCCGCTTCGCCCGGGCCTCCTGCTCCGCCCGTTCCTCCAGCATCCGCTCACGGGCGCTGCGCTTGCCTTCTTGGTTCTTGTCGCTCATGAGGTGCTCTGCCATGGGTCCAGGGGTCGGTTCTCTTCGAGGGGTGGAGCGGGGACGGGGTGCTCAGGCGGCCAGCCAGGCGTCCACCGAGAGCTTGGTGCGGGGGCGGAAGATCAGCCACGCGGACAGCAGCAGGAAGCCGGTGTCGCGGAGGATCTCCTGGACGTACTTGGTCTGCGACTCGCTCACCGCGCCGCCGCCGCCGAAGCAGCCGCAGTCGATCGAGATGCCGCGCGCCCAGACGGAGGAGATGCCGGCGATGAACAGCAGCAGCAGCGCCGCGGAGATCACCGCGACCACCCGGGTGCCGAGGCCCAGCACCAGCAGCACGGCCAGGGCCAGCTCCAGGAACGGCAGCCCCCAGCCGACCGGCTTCACCAGCGACTCGGGCAGGATCTCGTAGGCCCGGACGGCCTGCGCCGCCTCCGCCGGGTCGGCGACCTTCGCCAGACCGGCCCAGCCCCACACCACGGCCAGGCCCAGCCGCACCGCCAGCCCGAACCACTCCGCCGCCGGACCGTCCACCACCCGGCGAAACCCGCTCACCCGGTCGTGTTCGGCCTGCTGACTGGCCATCAGTTCCCCCTCGGGCACGCTCCGCCGTTTCCTGCCTGATGAACCGTAGGGGATGGCGGGTGGTTCCTCCATATTCGCGAGTTACGCCGGATGAGTGAGGTTATGCGGACATACGTCCGGTTCGGCAGATCATCGTCCCGGCTCTCCGCACCCCGCCTCCGGCTGCTGGCACACCACCGCCCGCTCCGCGCCCCGGCGGGCCAACTCCCGTTCCACGCCGCCGCTTCCGGCCAGCGCCGCGACCAGCGCCAGACCGGCCGCCAGCGCCCGCAGCAGGACCGCCCTCTGCACCCGCGCCATCCGCCCGCCCTTCCGCCGACCCACCGTCAGCCGGTTCAACGGCCGGAGCCCCGACAAGATCACCGAGCGGCCCGGACAGTTCACCCGATCAGGTGGCGGCCCCAGAACGCCGAAGAGCCGCCCGGGGAGCGGCTGTTGCTCCCCGGACGGCTCCGGGCCTTCGGCTTCGGGCGCTACTTGCGGCGCACACCCGTCGCCAGGTCCGCGGCCAGCGCCCGGACGGCGGCCGTGCCGACCGCCGGATCGGCCGCGTCCAGCAGGCGCTTCACGAACGCGGAGCCGACGATCACGCCGTCCGCGAAGGCGGCGACCTCGGCGGCCTGGTCGGCGTTGGAGACGCCCAGGCCGACGCAGACCGGCAGCGCCGTGGTGGCGCGGGTCCGGGCCACCAGGTCCTCGGCCAGGTTGCCGACCGCGGAGCGGGTGCCGGTGACACCCATCACGGCGGCGGCGTAGACGAAGCCGGAGCCGGCCGCGGTGACCTCGGCCAGGCGGGCGTCCTGGGAGGACGGGGCGACCACGAACACGGTGTCCAGGCCGTGCTCCCCGGCGGCCTTGCGCCACTCCACCGACTCCTCGACCGGCAGGTCGGGCAGGATGCAGCCCGCTCCCCCGGCCGCGGCCAGGTCGGCGGCGAACCGGGCGACGCCGTAGCGGTCCACCGGGTTCCAGTACGTCATCACCAGCACCGGCACGGCCGGGTGGGCGGCGGCGACCTCGGCGACGGTGCGCAGCACGTCCTTGATCTTCACGCCGCCGCGCAGCGCGATGTCGTCGGCGGTCTGGATGACCGCGCCGTCCAGCACCGGGTCGGAGTGCGGCAGGCCGACCTCGACGACGTCGCAGCCGCCCTCGATCAGCGCGTTGATCGCGGCGATGCCGCCGTCGACGGTCGGGAAGCCGGCCGGCAGGTAGCCGATCAGGGCGGCCCGGCCCTCGGCCTTGGCGGCGGCGAGGGCGGTGGTGAGCTTGGTGTCGGCCATGGTCAGTTGGTCCCCTCGGCGTCGTCGTAGAGGCCGAAGTACTCGGCGGCGGTGTGCATGTCCTTGTCGCCACGGCCGGACAGCGAGACCAGGATGGTCGCCTCCGGGCCGAGCTCGCGGCCGAGTTCGAGCGCGCCGGCCAGGGCGTGCGCGGACTCGATGGCCGGGATGATGCCCTCGGTGCGGGACAGCAGCCGCAGCGCCTCCATCGCGGCGCGGTCGGTGACCGGGCGGTACTCGGCCCGGCCGGTGTCCTTCAGCCAGGCGTGCTCGGGGCCGACGCCCGGGTAGTCCAGGCCGGCCGAGATCGAGTGCGACTCGATGGTCTGGCCGTCCTCGTCCTGCAGCACGTAGGTGCGCGAGCCGTGCAGCACGCCCGGGTCGCCCTTGGTCAGAGTGGCGGCGTGCTTCGGGGTGTCGGCGCCGTCGCCGGCCGCCTCGCAGCCGATCAGGCGCACGCCCGCGTCCGGGATGAACTCGTGGAAGATGCCCATCGCGTTGGAGCCGCCGCCGACGCAGGCGACCACCGCGTCGGGCAGCCGCCCGGTGCGGTCCAGCACCTGCTGCCGGGCCTCGATGCCGATGACCCGGTGGAAGTCGCGCACCATCATCGGGAACGGGTGCGGGCCGGCGACGGTGCCGAACAGGTAGTGGGTGGAGTCGACGTTGGCGACCCAGTCGCGGAACGCCTCGTTGATGGCGTCCTTCAGGGTGCGGCTGCCGGACTTCACCGGGATCACCTCGGCGCCCAGCATCCGCATCCGGGCGACGTTCAGGGCCTGCCGCTGGGTGTCGACCTCGCCCATGTAGATGGTGCAGTCGAAGCCGAACAGCGCGCAGGCGGTGGCGGTGGCCACGCCGTGCTGGCCGGCGCCGGTCTCGGCGATGATCCGGGTCTTGCCCATCCGGCGGGTCAGCAGCGCCTGGCCCAGCACGTTGTTGATCTTGTGCGAGCCGGTGTGGTTCAGGTCCTCGCGCTTGAGCAGGACCCGCGCCCCGCCGGCCTCGGCGGAGAACCGGTGGACGTCGGTCAGCGGGCTGGGCCGGCCGGTGTAGTCCTTCAGCAGGGCGTCGAGTTCGGCGGCGAACGCCGGGTCGGCCTTGGCCTTCTCGTACTCCTCCGCGACCTGCTCGACGGCGGCGACCAGCGCCTCCGGGATGAAGCGGCCGCCGTAGGCGCCGAAGTAACCGCGGCTGTCCGGGACCTGGGTACCCGGAAGGTTGAGCTCGGACATGACTCGTCCTCGAAGTGGAAGTGACGGCGTGAAAAGTGGAACGGGCGGCGAATGGTCAGCCGCGGGTTCCGCGCCATCGACGTCCGGGGACCTGCCCGGGCTCGCAGCCGATCACGTAGCGCACCCGCCGCCCCAGCACCCGGCGTGCGGGCGCGCGGCAGCCGCGCGGGCGGCAGCCGGGGGCGAGACGGGTGGCGATCGACATGGCGGCGGGTCAGCCCCGCCCGTTGTTGCGCAGCGCCGGGTGGGCGCCGGCGGCGACCAGGTCGGCGACCGCGGTGCGCGGGTCGCGGCCGGTCACCAGGGACTCGCCGACCAGCACCGCGTCGGCGCCCTGGTTGGCGTAGGTGATCAGGTCGTGCGGGCCGCGCACGCCGGACTCGGCAACCTTGACGATGTGCGCCGGGATGGCGTCCACCACGTTGCCGAAGGTGTTCCGGTCGACCTGGAGGGTCTTCAGGTTGCGGGCGTTGACGCCGATGATCTTCGCGCCGGCGTCCACCGCGCGGGCGATCTCCTCCTCGTCGTGCACCTCGACCAGCGGGGTCAGCCCGATCGACTCGGCCCGCTCGATCAGCGAGACCAGTGCCGGCTGCTCCAGCGCGGCGACGATCAGCAGCGCCAGGTCCGCGCCGTGCGCGCGGGCCTCCCACAGCTGGTAGGCGGTGACGATGAAGTCCTTGCGCAGGATCGGGGTCTCGACCGCGGCGCGCACCGCGTCCAGGTCGGCCAGCGAGCCGCCGAAGCGGCGCTGCTCGGTGAGCACGCTGATCGCGGCGGCCCCGCCGGCCGCGTAGTCGACCGCCAGCGCGGCCGGGTCGGCGATCGCCGCGAGTGCGCCCTTGGACGGGCTGGAGCGCTTGACCTCGCAGATCACCCGGACGCCGTCGCCGCGCAGCGCGGCCACGCCGTCCTTCGCCTCGGGCGCCTTCGCGGCGAGCTCCTTGAGCTCGTCCAGGGAGGTCCGGGCCTGTCGCTCGGCGAGGTCCTGCCGGACCCCGTCGATGATCTCGTCGAGCACAGTCACGCGTGCGCCCCCATCATGTTTCGCTGGTGTGGCCGGGGACACAGGTGCACGGCCCCGGCCTTTCGATGGTATCGGGCCCGGGGGGCGCACTCCGCATCCGTCCGGCGCGCGTCTCGATCGGCGGACCGCCGGGCGCGCGTTCAGGGCCCGTCCCGAAGCCCGTTCCGGACTGCCGGGGGCGCGAGTCGGCGGGGTTCTAGACCGCCGGGGGCGCGAGTCCGGCGCCGATCGGCAGGTTGCGCACCACCGCGAACAGCGCCAGGACCAGCATCAGCAGCACCGCCTGCCGGCCGGTCAGTCGGAAGCCGGCGGGACGGCCGCGCACCGCCCGCACCGTCCAGCGCACCCACAGCACCAGGGCGGTCAGCGCCAGCAGCGTCACCAGCAGGTTGTCGTGGCCGGCGGTCAGCAGGTCGCCCCTGGTCAGCGCGTGCACGCAGCGCAGGCCGCCGCAGCCGGGACACCACCAGCCGGTCGCCTGCAGCACCGGGCACACCGGGTAGTGGCCGGGCGTGTTCGGGTCGACCGCGGCGACGAACGCGGTGGGCATCGCCACCGAGACCAGCGCGGCCAGTGGGCGGACCAGGCGGCGCGGGGCCGAGCCGGCGACGGGGGCGGAGGGAGCGTTCACGGGCACGATTGTGCCCGGGCCGGTACGGAAAACTCCCCGGAAAACGCCGAACGGCGGGCGCGCGGCCCGCCGTTCGTACCGTGTCCCGCGGTCAGGCCGCGGTGACCGCGCTGCGCTCCTCGGCGGACGCCGGCGCGTAGTTCTTGCTGGGCTGCTTGCCCATGCCTGCCATCGACATCGCCTTGCCGACGACACCGCCGATCAGGACCACGGCGAGGCCCGCAATGGTCAGCACGACGTTCGGCATGATCATGGCCACGCCGGCCACGCAGAAACCGACGAAGGAAATGACCACGCCGGTCCACGCGGCGGGAGTGTGGCCGTGCGCTGCTGAAGCCATCTTGATGCTGCTCCTTGTTATCCGGGGCCCCGGTCGGGCGATCCTGGGCGGCGCTCGACGGGTTGACACCCCCATTGTGCCGGGCCGAACACGGCGTCCCCAAGCGGGGGCCGCAGTGGTGCCGAGCACACTCAGCCGGTGGGGTCCTCGCCGCGGTCCAGGGCCTTCCACAGGTCAGCGGGGCTGTCCCCGGCCGGGCGGGGCGACCGCCGGGCGGTCGGCGCCTCGTAACGGGAGCCCATGGCGGGCCAGTTCCGGCCGAAGCGGACCGTCACGGCGCCGGCCAGGAACAGCAGCAGCCCGCCCGCCAGCGCCACCCACGGCCAGCCGGTGCGGGTGATCCCCTCGGCGTGCGCGCTGGTCAGTCCGAGCTGCGCGGCGGCCAGGTCGTGCAGGCCCGCGGTGTCGGTGCGGCCGATGACCGCCCCGGCGACCGCGCCGACGCCTGCCAGCACCGTCAGCAGGCCGACCAGCATCCGGGCCCGGCCGCGCACCGCGAACACCGCGACGGCGGCGGCCATCGCCACCAGCGCCATGCCGGTCGGCAGGCCGGTCAGCTTGCTGCCCGAGGCGGCGATCTCGATCCGGCCGCCGGCCGTGCCGGGCGCCACCCCCTCCGCCCAGGTGCGGCCGACGGCGGTCAGCACCAGCGTGGCACCGAGCGCGGTCAGCAGCAGCATCAGCGCGAGGGTGCCTCGGGACTTGGGGGCAGCGGGGGTCTCACTCACCCGTCCAGTGTCCCCGACCGCACGCCGCAGCCCGCCACCGCCCCTCACCACCACCCGGCCACCTGCCACCCGCCACCGACCGACACAGCCCCGACCGCACACCGCAGCCCGCCACCGCCCCTCACCACCGCCCGCCCGCCACCAACTGACACAGCCCGACCGCACACCGCAGCCCGACCGCCACCGACCGACACAGCCCCGACCGCACGTCGGCACCCCGCCGCGGGGCCGGTCAGCGCAGGGTGTTGGCGGCGGCGACCGCCCGCAGCACCGCGGTGGCCTTGTTGCGGCACTCGGTGTCCTCGGCGTGCGGGTCGGAGTCGGCGACCACGCCCGCCCCGGCCTGGACGTACGCGGTGCCGCCGCGGATCACCGCGGTGCGGATCGCGATCGCGGTGTCCGAGTCGCCGGCGAAGTCCAGGTAGCCGACGCAGCCGCCGTACAGGCCGCGGCGGGTCGGCTCCAGCTCCTCGATGATCTGCATGGCACGGGGCTTGGGCGCGCCGGACAGCGTGCCGGCCGGGAAACAGGCGGTGAGCACGTCGAGCGCGCTGCGGTCCTCGGCGACCTTGCCGGTGACGGTCGAGACGATGTGCATGACGTGGCTGTAGCGCTCGATCGTCATGAACTCCACCACCTCGACCGAGCCCGGCGCGCAGACCCGGCCCAGGTCGTTGCGGCCCAGGTCGACCAGCATCAGGTGCTCGGCCCGCTCCTTCGGGTCGGCGAGCAGCTCGGCGGCCAGCTCGGCGTCCTCCAGCGCGGTGGCGCCGCGGTGCCGGGTGCCGGCGATCGGGTGCACCATCGCCTCGCCCTCGGCGACCTTGACCAGCGCCTCCGGGCTGGAGCCGACCACGTCGAAGCCGCCCTCCGCGCCGCCGTCCGGGCCGGGGAAGCGGAACAGGTACATGTACGGGCTGGGGTTGGTGGTCCGCAGCACCCGGTAGACGTCCAGCGCGGACGCCTCGCACGGGGACTCGAAGCGCTGCGAGGGCACCACCTGGAACGCCTCGCCGGCCCGGATCCGCTCCTTCACCACCTCCACCGCCTTGCGGTAGGGCTCGCCGCCGAACGGCGAGTGCGCCGCCACCTCGGTCGGTGTCCAGGTGGCGAGGCCCGGGTCGACGGGGCGGCGCAGGTCGGCCTCCATCGCGTCCAGCCGGGCCACCGCGTCGGCGTACGCCTCGTCCACGCCGGTGGCCAGGTCGTTGTGGTTGACGGCGTTGGCGATCAGCAGCACGGTGCCGTCTGCGTGGTCGAGCACCGCCAGGTCGGTGGCCAGCAGCAGGGTCAGCTCGGGGAGTTGCAGGTCGTCCGGGGTGAGGTCGGGCAGGTTCTCCAGGCGGCGGACCACGTCGTAGCCGAGGTAGCCGACCAGGCCGCCGGTGAGCGGCGGCAGGCCGTCGTCGGGGCGCCGGGGGGTGTGCAGGGCGGCCAGCGTGGCGCGCAGCACCTCCAGCGGGTCGCCGGTGGTCGGGATGCCGACCGGGGGCTCGCCCAGCCAGCGCGCGCCGCCGTCCTGACCGACCGTCAGGACGGCGCCGGAGCGCACCCCGACGAACGAGTACCGGGCCCAGCTGCCCTGCTCGGCGGACTCCAGCAGGAAGGTGCCGGGCCGTTCGGCCGCCAGGCTGCGGTACACGCCGATCGGGGTGAGGCCGTCCGCGAGGAGCCGGCGGGTGACGGGAATGACCCGGGTGTCTGCGGCGAGCGTGCGGAAAGCCTCAAGTTCCATGGGGCACCGATCGGATGAGAGGGGCAGGTGGGCAGTCGAAGCAGGGACAGGCTAGCGGGACAGCGGCAGCACGTCGGCGTCGAAGCAGGTCCGGTCGCCGGTGTGGCAGGCCGCGCCGACCTGGTCGACCTTGACCAGCAGGGTGTCGCCGTCGCAGTCCAGCGCGACGTGCTTGACGTGCTGGAAGTGGCCCGAGGTGTCGCCCTTCACCCAGTACTCGTTGCGGCTGCGGCTCCAGTACGTGCAGCGGCCGGTGGTCAGGGTGCGGTGCAGCGCCTCGTCGTCCATCCAGCCGAGCATCAGCACCTCACCGGTGTCGTACTGCTGGGCGACGGCGGGCAGCAGGCCGTCCGCGGTGCGCTTGAGGCGGGCGGCGATCGCCGGGTCCAGGGCGGTGCTGCCGGGGGCGGCGGGGTTGGTCGACATTCCCCCATTCTCGCAGGGCGCCCGGGTCGGCCCGGGCGGGTGGCCCGACCCGGTAGTTTGAGCCCCGACAAAAAGCAGAGCTGCTGTGCATGTTGGGGGATTTGCCAGGTGAGCCAGTACCAG
This sequence comes from Kitasatospora sp. CB02891, assembly GCF_002803145.1. NCBI lineage: Bacteria > Bacillati > Actinomycetota > Actinomycetes > Kitasatosporales > Streptomycetaceae > Kitasatospora > Kitasatospora sp. CB02891. The sequence goes on from NZ_NNBO01000006.1 coordinate 333,759, forward strand.
TCGCAACCACTGCCCGCCGCCGCGTTCGGTGACTACCGGCTCCAGCGGACGGCGGGCGAGCACCTCCACCCCGGCGAGCCGATGATCGGCGCCTGGGCGATGAAACTGGACCGTCTGGCGCCGCTCTGGTGGGACCGGGACACCGTCCGCGCGGCGAGCTACGCCCCGCTGGCCTGGATCCACAACTTCTTCGCCGCGCTCTGGCGCGGATTCTGGACGTACTTCCTGCCGCGCTGGTTCGTCGAGGTCTTCGTGCCGAACCTGCACCTGCGCCGCCCGTACGGCCTGTCGCTGACCCGGCGCGCCTACCGCGCGCTGCGCCGGCCGCTGCACGGCGGCTCGCTGAGCGGCGGCGACGGCTCGACGGCACGGCAGTTCTGGCGGGCGGTGCGCACCACGCCCGGCGAGAAGCTGCGCGCCGACCACGACTGGTTCACGGTGCTGCTGACGGACCGTCGGCTGCTGGTCCTCAGCCGCTGGACCAGCCTTCAGCACAACCAGCACTACCGGGCCGTCCCGCTGTACGAACTGCCCTTCGGCAGCTGGTGGCTGCGCCCGGACACCCCGAACGACGTCTGGGCCGCCCGCCAGGACCTGCTGTTCGCGGACGGCTCCTGGATCGCCCTGGACTTCCAGGACTCGGACGAGCGGGAGGCGTTCCGCGCGGCGACGGCGGGGCGCTGACCGTACCGGTCGGCCCCGCCGCCACCCCGGCGGGGCCGGTCAGCCGAAGGCGGTCGCGATCCGCGACTCGTCCACCCGGTACGGCGCCGGGTCGTGCGCGAGGCCGACGTCGTGCAGGAGCTCCTGCTTGACCGCCTCCTTGTTGACGTCGCTCGTCAGGCCCTCCTTGGCGACCGCCCAGGAGGACTGCCCGGCCGCCTTCAGGCTGCCCTTGAGCGTGCCGTCGCCGCGCTGCGCCGGGTCGCCGTCCTCGATCCCCAGCCCCTCCCGGAGCTTGCCCTCCGCCCACTCGCTCGCCTTGGCGTCGAGCTTCTGGGCGGCCTGGGCGATCTTCCCCTCGCCCTGTTCCAGCTCGCGGAGGCCGTTGAACGCCGTCTTCACGTCCTTGACCTTGGTCAGCGCCTTGCTGATGCCCTCCAGGTTGCGGACGGCCTTCACGGCGCTGCCCAGCTCCTTGAGCGCCTTCAGCAGCTCCTCCAGCTTGCGCGCCAGCTCGGTGGAGACCTTGGCGACCTTCGCCACGAAGCGGGCGATCTGCGCCTCGGTGATCAGCGCGTCCGCGATCAGGCCGACGCCCATGGTGACCACCGCGATCACCGCCTCGGCGGCCAGCGACTCGATCAGCGACTCGATCGCCTCGCTGATGATCTCGATGATCATGCCCTCGGCCATCGCGCACTCCTGCGCGGCCGAGTTGATGATCCGGGCGGTCTGCTCCATGCCCTTCGCGGTCTGGTCGAGCGCGTCCGCGACCTCGCCCATGTGGCCGCCGAACGCGTCGCTGGCGCTGCCCGCCCACCCCTGGGAGAGCGGCACCGCGCCGCCGCGCAGCTCGGACGCCACCGACTGGACGGCGTGCGCCTGCGCCTGCCACTCCTCCGCGGCGGCGTTCAGCTCGGCCAGGTTGCCGGTGACCTTCTCCAGCATCCCCAGCAGGCCGGACTGCTCCAGCGCCCACTCGACCGCCTCGTCGAGCATCCCGCCCAGACCGCCCCGGTCGGGGTGCTGCGCCGGATCGAGGTTCGCCATCGCCTGCTCGACCCGGGCGTGCGCCCAGGCGTAGGCGTCGCTGGGGCCGTCCAGGGACAGACCGGGCGGCAGCGAACCCCGGCCGATCATGATCCGGCCGGTGCCGGTGTCGCCCCAGCCGCCGCCCGCCGCCTCGGCGCCGACCTGACCGGCCACCCGGCCGAGCATGCTGCCGGGACCCTCGACGTCCCCGCCGCCCGCACCGGCGCCGTCCAGCTCGGTCGACGGCGCGGCGCCGCCGCCCGGCTCGGGGTTCTCCGGGTCCTTCGGGCCGAACAGCTTGTCGGCCGCCCAGTCACCGGCGCGCTGGCTCACGCTGTCGATGACGGTGCCGGCGCTGTCCTTGAGCTTGCCCTTGAACCAGTTCTCCCGCGGGTCGATCGGGCCGACGCCGTCCGCGCCGTCCCCGTCGTCGTCGGCCGGGTGCTGCGGCTGCTGCTGGCCGTTGTGGGGCGGCTGCTGCTGCGCCGGGACGTGCGGCTGCGGCTGCTGCCCGGTGTGCGGCGGCTGCTGCGGCTGCGCCGGGACGTGCGGCTGTTGCTGCTGCGGCACGTGCGGCGGCGGGCCGGACTGCCCGCCGTGGTTGCCGGTGCTGCCGGTCTGGCCGCCGTGGCTGCCGGTGCTGCCGCCGTGGCTGCTCGAACCGCCCGTGGAGGTCCGGCCTCCGCCGCCCCCGCTGCGCCCGCCCCGCATTACTGGCCACCGCCCATCACGCGCACCACGTACTGCTCGTGGTCCTGGTAGTTCTGCGAGACGCCCGCCAGCCCCTCGGAGGTGCCGCCGACGGCGCTGCCGAGGGCGCCGATGTTCTCCCGGTTCGCGCTCGCGTGCTCCTGGTACGCCGACGCCAGGTGCTGGGCGTTCGGCAGGTGTCCGAAAGCATCGGACGAGATGGTGATCGCGGCGGTGGCCGACGCGATCCTGCTCAGCTGTTCGGACTGTTCCACGAGCAGTGACACATATCGGTCAAGTGCTCCCTGTTCCACCCGAAACCCGCTGTCCCCCATGGCAGTTGCCCTCTCTCGGCGACCTATGCAACAAGCCGGTCATCCTACTGATCCGTGGGCAAAGGCTTCGCAAACAGATGTCCGAAAAGGACTGACGCGGCCACCTGCGGACCAGCACAATGGCGGGGGAAACAGGGGGTTGGCATGAGCGGGCGTCAGAAGACCGTCCTGACCGCGGTGGTGGCGGTCGTTCTCGCGGCGGTGGCCGCCGTACTGCTGTGGCCCGACCCGCACCCCCCGGTCGCCGCTCCGCCGCCCGCGCACAGCCCGTCCCCGGCACCTTCACCGAGTCCGACCAAGGAGATTCCGTACCCGTACTTCACCCCGGGGACGTGCTTCCAGGTGCCGCGACTGAGCAACGTGCAGCAGCCCACGGCCGTTCCCTGCGACCAGCCGCACGACGCCGAGTCGATCGCCAACGCGGACCTGCCGGACGGGCTGGCCGACCTGCCGGCGATCTTCCGCAGCATGACCGAGCTGTGCAAGGAGCCGACCAGGCAGGCCCTGGCGCGCACCACCGGCGGCCCGCGGCACGGCACTTCGGTCGGCCTGCCGGTGGAGTTCTACCAGCAGGGCATGCGCGGCATCACCTGTGCGCTGACCTTCAAGGCCTGACCGCTGCGTAGGCTGTGCGGCATGTCGAGCCTTGCGCGGGCCGAGCGTGCCCGTCTTTCCGGATTGTTGTCGGCGGCCGGCCCGGACCGGCCGACCTTGTGTGCGGGGTGGCTGACCAGGGACCTGGTGGCGCACCTGGTGGTGCGGGAGGGCCGGCCGGACGCGGCCGCCGGGATCAGGATCCGGCCGCTCGCCGGGTGGACCCGGCGGGTGCAGGACCGCACCGCCCGGCGCCCGTACGACCGGCTGGTGAAGTCCTTCCGCTCGGGCCCGCCCGCGCTGTCGCCGTTCAACCTGCCCGGCGTGGACGAGGCGGCGAACCTGCTGGAGTACTTCGTGCACGCCGAGGACGTCCGCCGGGCGGTCCCGTTCGAGCCGGAGCCGGTGGCGCCCGAGCTGGCGGAGACGCTGTGGCGGCGGGTGCCGATGGCGGCCCGGTTCGGCGAGACCCGCCCGCCGGTGTCGCTGCGGCTGGTGCGCCCGGACGGCCGGGAGGTGACGGTCCGTCGGCACGACCGGCCGGTGGTGACGGTGACCGGCGAGCCCGGCGAGCTGGTGCTGTTCCTGTTCGGGCGCGGCGCGAAGGCCGCGGTGACGGTGCAGGGCGAGCCGGCGGCGGTCGCCGAGCTGGCCGAGGTGCTGCCGCTGCCCGAGGACTGACGGCGCGTCGGCCCGCCCCGCCGGGCCGGAGCTGCCAGCCTGGCGGTGGCCCGCCCACCCCGTCCTCCTTGGAGCGCCCATGGTCAGCACCGATTTCCGGACCGGATCGCCGAACTGGATCGACCTCGGCAGCCCCGACCTCGCCGAGTCCGAGCTGTTCTACGGCGCGGTGTTCGGCTGGACCTTCGAGTCGGGCGGCCCGGCGGCCGGCGGTTACGGCTTCTTCCGCAACGAGGGCCGCACGGTCGCCGCGGCCGGCCCGCTGACCGAGGCGGAGGCGCTGCCCGCCTGGACGGTGTACTTCCGCACCGAGGACGCCGACGGCACCGCGGCGGCCGTCACCCGGGCCGGCGGCACGGTGCGGGTGCCGCCGTCGGACGTGCCGGCGGAGGGCCGGTTCGCGCAGTTCACCGACCCGACGGGCGGCAACTTCGCGGTCTGGCAGCCCGGGCGGACCCGCGGCCTGGAGGCGGTCGGGGAGACCGGGGCGATGTGCTGGGCGGAGCTGCACACCTCCGACGCCGCCGAGGCGCTGCGCTTCTACCGGGCGCTGTTCGGCTGGCGGACCCGGGACAGCGGCGTGCCGGGCGTGGACTACACGGTGCTGTCGACCGCCGAGGGCGAGGACCCGTTCAAGGACTCGTTCGGCGGCGTGGCCGGGGTGCACCCGCGGGTGAACGTCGGCTGGCTGGCACACTTCGCGGTGGCGGACGCGCTGCTGACCACCGATCAGGTGCGCACGTCCGGCGGGAGCGTCGTGGTGCCGCCGGAGCAGGTGCCGACGGTGGGGCGGATCGCGGTGCTGGCCGACCCGTTCGGCGCGCAGTTCGCGATCCTGGAGCCGGAGCCCCGTCGGTAGCCGTTCACCGACGGGGCGTCACCGCGCTCAGCGGACGGGGTGCCCGGTGGTCCGCAGTTCGTCCTTGACCTGGCCGATCGTCAGGTCGCCGAAGTGGAAGACGCTGGCGGCGAGCACCGCGTCGGCGCCGGCGTCGACGGCGGGCGCGAAGTCGGCGAGCTTGCCGGCGCCGCCGGAGGCGATGACGGGCAGCGAGACGGCCTTGCGGACGGCGCCGATCATCTCCAGGTCGTAGCCGTCCTTGGTGCCGTCGGCGTCCATCGAGTTCAGCAGGATCTCGCCGGCGCCCAGTTCGGCGGCCCGCACCGCCCACTCGACGGCGTCCAGGCCGGTGCCCCGGCGGCCGCCGTGGGTGGTGACCTCGAAGCCGGAGGCGGTCTGGGTGCCCTCGGAGCAGCGCCGGGCGTCCACCGACAGCACCAGCACCTGGCGGCCGAAGCGCTGCGCGATCTCGCGGATCAGCTCGGGGCGGGCGATCGCCGCGGTGTTGACGCCGACCTTGTCCGCGCCGGCCCGCAGCAGCTTGTCGACGTCCTCGACGGTGCGCACGCCGCCGCCGACGGTGAGCGGGATGAACACCTGCTCGGCGGTGCGGCGGACCACGTCGTAGGTGGTCTCCCGGGAGCCGGACGAGGCGGTGATGTCGAGGAAGGTCAACTCGTCGGCGCCCTGGGCGTCGTAGAGCTTGGCGAGTTCGACCGGGTCGCCGGCGTCGCGCAGGTTCTGGAAGTTGACGCCCTTGACGACGCGTCCGGCGTCCACGTCCAGACAGGGGATGACGCGTACTGCGAGTGTCACGGCTGCTTGCCTTCCAGAGTGCGGGCCAGGCCGGGGCGGTGGGCCTCCACCTCGACCTCGACCATCATGCGGGAGTCGGTCAGGCCCTCGACCACCACGATCGTGGTGACGGGGCGGACCTTGTCGAACAGTTCCTTGTGGGCGCGGCCGGCCTCGTCGCGGTCCCGGAGGTGGTTGAGGTACATCCGGGTGCGGACCACGTCGGCGGCGGTGAGTCCGTAGGGGTCGAGCGCGTCGAAGGCCGCCTTGAAGGCGGCGATCGTCTGCTCGTACGGGCCGCCCTCGACCGGGGCGACCCCGTCCTCGAAGGCGGTGCAGCCCGCGACCAGGACGAAGTCCCCGGCCGCCACTGCCCGGGAGTATCCGTACGCGTCCTCCCGGAGGGACGTCTCGGAGTGCTGAGGGGCGGCGGCCGGGGTTTCGTCGGTCATCGGGACACAGCCTCCAGGGCCTCTTCGAGGGTGAACTTCTGCTCGTAGAGGGCCTTGCCGACGATCGAGCCCTCGACGCCCTCCGGCACCAGGGTGGCGATCGCGCGCAGGTCGTCCAGCGACGACACGCCGCCGGAGGCGACCACGGGTCGGTCGGTGGCGGCGCAGACGTCGCGCAGCAGCTGCAGGTTGGGGCCGGTCAGGGTGCCGTCGCGGTTGACGTCGGTCACCACGTAGCGGGCGCAGCCCTCGGAGTCCAGGCGGGCCAGGACGTCGAACAGCTGGCCGCCGTCGCGGGTCCAGCCGCGGCCGCGCAGGGTGGTGCCGACCACGTCCAGGCCGACGGCGATCTTGTCGCCGTGCTCGGCGATCACCTTGGCGACCCACTCGGGGCTCTCCAGGGCGGCGGTGCCGAGGTTGACCCGGGTGCAGCCGGTGGCGAGCGCGGCGGCCAGCGACTCGTCGTCGCGGATGCCGCCGGACAGCTCGACCTTGATGTCGAGTCGGCCGGTGACCTCGCGGAGCAGGTCGCGGTTGCTGCCGGTGCCGAACGCGGCGTCCAGGTCGACCAGGTGCAGCCACTCGGCGCCGGCGTTCTGCCAGGCCAGGGCGGCGGCCAGCGGCTCGCCGAAGGAGGTCTCGGTGCCGGAGGCGCCCTTGACCAGGCGGACGGCCTGGCCGTCCCGGACGTCGACGGCGGGCAGCAGTTCGAGGCGGTTCGTCATGTTCCGTTGGTCTCCCAAGTCGGAGGGCGTCAGAGGGTGTCGACCCAGTTGGTCAGCAGGGCGGCGCCGGCGTCGCCGGACTTCTCGGGGTGGAACTGGGTGGCCCACAGCGGGCCGTTCTCCACCGCGGCGACGAACGGCTGCCCGTGGGTGGTCCATGCCACCTTGGGGGCGCGGATCTTCTCCGAGTGGGTCTCCAGCAGCCAGTGCCGCACACCGTAGGAGTGCACGAAGTAGAACCGGGTGTCGGCGTCCATCCCGGCGAACATCCGGGTGCCCTCGGGGGCGTCCACGGTGTTCCACCCCATGTGCGGGACGACCGGCGCCTCCAGCGGCTCGACCACGCCGGGCCACTCGTCGCAGCCCTCGGTCTCGACGCCGTGCTCGACGCCCCGCTCGAACAGGATCTGCATGCCGACGCAGATCCCCAGCACCGGGCGGCCGCCGGCCAGCCGGCGGCCGATGATCTGCTCGCCGCGCACCGCCTTCAGGCCGCGCATGCACGCCTCGAAGGCGCCGACGCCGGGCACCAGCAGCCCGTCGGCGTTCATCGCCTCCTGGAAGTTCGAGGTGACGGTGACGTCGGCGCCGGTCCGTTCGACGGCGCGCTGGGCGGAGCGCAGGTTGCCGGAGCCGTAGTCCAGCACCACCACGTTCTTGCTCATGTCGCGGTACTCCTAGTAGCGCAGGATGCCGCCGGCCAGGCACATGGCCGACGCGAAGGCGAGGACGAGGATCACGCTCTTCGGCTTGTCCTGCTTCCAGAACGAGTAGACGCCGGTGGCGAAGAAGATCCCGAGGAAGATCATGACCGTCGCCATCAGAGGGCGCCCTTCGTGGACGGGAGGATGCCCTCGGCGCGCGGGTCGCGCTCGGAGGCGTAGCGCAGCGCCCGGGCCAGCGCCTTGAACTGGCACTCCACGATGTGGTGCGCGTTGCGGCCGTACGGGACGTGCACGTGCAGGGCGACCTGCGCCTGTGCGACGAAGGACTCCAGGATGTGCCGGGTCATCGTGGTGTCGTACGCGCCGATCATCGGGGCCATGCCCTCGGGCTCGGTGTGCACCAGGTACGGGCGGCCCGACAGGTCGACCGTGACCTGCGCCAGCGACTCGTCCAGCGGGACGGTGCAGTTGCCGAACCGGTAGATGCCGACCTTGTCGCCGAGCGCCTGCTTGAAGGCGGCGCCGAGGGCGAGGGCGGTGTCCTCGATGGTGTGGTGGGTGTCGATGTGGAGGTCGCCCTCGGTCTTCACCGTGAGGTCGAAGAGGCCGTGGCGGCCGAGCTGGTCGAGCATGTGGTCGAAGAAACCGACGCCCGTGGAGACGTCCGTCCTGCCGGTTCCGTCGAGGTCGATCTCGACCAGGACGGAGGTCTCCTTGGTGGTGCGTTCGACGCGGCCGATACGGGGCATGCGGGGTTACAGCTCCTTGATCACATTGGCGAGGGCGCTCAGGAAGGCGTCGTTCTCGGCGGGGGTGCCGGCGGTGACGCGCAGCCGGCCGGGCACGCCGTTGTCGCGGACCAGCACGCCCTGGTCGAGGATCGCCTGCCACACCGCGTGGGTGTCGGCGAAGCGGCCGAACTGGATGAAGTTGGCGTCGGAGTCGGTCACTTCGACGCCCAGCTCGCGCAGCGCGACCACCAGGCGGTCGCGCTCGGACTTCAGCTGCTCGACGTAGCCGAGCAGCGTGCCGGTGTGCTCCAGGCAGGCCAGCGCGGTGGCCTGGGTGACCGCCGACAGGTGGTACGGCAGCCGGACCAGCTGCACCGCGTCCACCACGGCCGGGTCGGCCGCCAGGTAGCCGAGCCGCAGCCCGGCCGCGCCGAACGCCTTCGACATGGTGCGCGAGACCACCAGGTTCGGGCGGCCCGCCAGCAGCGGCAGCAGCGAGGCGCGGTGCGAGAACTCGACGTACGCCTCGTCCACCACCACCATGCTCGGCTTGGCGGCCTGCGCGGCCTCGTACAGCGCGAGCACCGTGTCGGCCCCGACGGCGGTACCGGTCGGATTGTTCGGCGAGCAGATGAACACCACGTCGGGGCGCAGCTCGGCGATCGTCGCCCGGGCCGCGTCCACGTCGATGGTGAAGTCCTCGTTGCGCGGGCCGGAGACCCACGCGGTGCCGGTGCCGCGGGCGATCAGCGCGTGCATCGAGTACGAGGGCTCGAAGCCGATCGCGGTGCGGCCGGGCCCGCCGAAGGTCTGGAGCAGCTGCTGCAGCACCTCGTTGGAGCCGTTGGCGGCCCACACCTGGTCCTTCGTCACCGGGTGGCCGGTGGTGTCGGTCAGGTACGCCGCCAGGCCGGCCCGCAGCTCCACCGCGTCCCGGTCCGGGTAGCGGTTGAGCTGCCGGGCGGCGTCGGCGACCCGCTCGGCGATCCGGGCCACCAGCGGCTCGGGCAACGGGTACGGGTTCTCGTTGGTGTTCAGCTGGACGGGCACGTCCAACTGCGGTGCGCCGTAAGGGGACTGGCCGCGCAGCTCGTCCCGGACGGGCAGGTCGTCGATCTTCGTCACGAGTTGGGGACACTCCACTCGAATCGGGCCTTCACGGCATCCCCGTGACCGGGCAGGTCCTCGGCCTCGGACAGGTTGACCACGTGCGCGGCGATGTCGGCCAGCGCCGCGCGGTCGTACTCGACCACCTGGACGCCGCGCAGGAAGGTCTGCACGGACAGGCCCGAGGAGTGGCAGGCGCAGCCGCCGGTCGGCAGCACGTGGTTGGAGCCGGCCGCGTAGTCGCCCAGCGAGACCGGGGTGAAGCGGCCGAGGAAGATCGCACCCGCGTTGCGCACCCGCTCGGAGACGGCGTGCGGGTCGGCGGTCTGGATCTCCAGGTGCTCGGCGGCGTACGCGTTGACCACGGCCAGGCCCTGGTCGAGGTCGTCGACCAGGATGATCCCGGACTGCGGGCCGCCCAGCGCCTCGGCCACCCGCTCGGAGTGCCGGGTGCGGGCGACCTGGGTCTTCAGCTCGGCCTCCACCGCGTCGGCCAGCTCCGCCGAGGCGGTGACCAGCACCGAGCCGGAGGTCGGGCCGTGCTCGGCCTGGCTGATCAGGTCGGCGGCGACCTCGGCGGCGACCGCGGTGTCGTCCGCGAGCACCATGATCTCGGTCGGGCCGGCCTCCGAGTCGATGCCGATCCGGCCGGCGAACAGCCGCTTGGCGGCCGCGACGTAGATGTTGCCGGGGCCGGTGACCAGGTTGACGGGCGCGCACTCCTCGGTGCCGAGCGCGAACATCGCCACCGCCTGGGCGCCGCCCACCGCGTACACCTCGTCCACCCCGAGCAGCGCGCACGCGGCCAGGATGGCCGGGTGCACCCGGCCGCCGAACGCCTTCTGCGGCGGCGAGGTGACGGCGATGCCGCGCACCCCGGCCTCCTGGGCGGGCACCACGTTCATCACGACGGAGGACGGGTAGACCGCCAGGCCGCCCGGCACGTACAGGCCGACCCGGTCCACCGGCACCCAGCGCTGGGTCACGGTGCCGCCCGGCACCACCTGGGTGGTGCGGCCGGTGCGCCGCTGGTCGGCGTGGACGGCGCGGGCCCGGCGGATCGACTCCTCCAGCGCGGCGCGCACCTTCGGATCGAGCTGCTCCAGGGCCTCGGCGATCTGCTCGGCCGGGACGCGGGTGGACGTCAGCCGCACCCCGTCGAAACGCTCGGTGATCTCGATCAACGCGGCCACGCCACGATGGCGTACGTCCTCCGCGATCGGCCGCACCTTCTCAAGGGCGGCCGCCACGTCGAACTCGGCACGGGGCAGCACGTCGCGGGGGTCCTGGTCGGAGCCGCGGAGGTCGATTCGAGAGATCACAGGCCCAAGTGTAAGGAGTGGCGAAAACCGGCAGCCCGGCATTTCAGTCCGTGATACGAAGGGTGAGACGGCTACAAGATCATCGGGGGGCGCGGTGGACCAGGCACCGGACGACTGGACCGACACCGAACGCGGCCTGTGGGAGGCCTTCCGCCGCGGCGAGGTGTACGACCTGCGCGCCGGGCGTGTCGACGGCCCCGCCGACCTCGTCCTGCCCGCCCCCGCCGGCGCGGCCGTCCGCCCCGACCGGGAGAGCCACGGCCCGGACGACCCGTTCACCGCCGAGGAGTGGGGGCCCGGACGCACCGTCCGCGCCGAAGTGGTCGCCCGGCTGCTGCTGCACGGCCCCGAACCCGTCCCGGGCCGGGTCGCCTCGCTCAAACTCACCGGCGCCCGGATCACCGGCGACCTCACCCTGGCCGGCGGCCGGATCGACTGCTACGTCGAGTTCCAGCTGTGCCGCTTCGACCGCAAACTGCTGATCTCCGAGGCCGCCGCCGGCACCCTGCGGCTGGTCTCCTGCGCCCTCCCCCGGCTGGAGGCCTCCCGGCTCGCCACCGAGGGCGACGTCCACCTCGCCCGCTGCGGCATACCCGGCGGCATCCGCCTCACCGACGCCCGGATCGGCACCGACCTGCTGCTCAACCAGGCCGCCATCGGCCCCGACGCGCACGGCCGCGCGGTGTCCGCCGACGGCATCGCGATCAACCAGGACTGCGAGGCCGAGCGCCTCGAACTGCTCGGCGAGCTCAGCCTGCGCTCGGCCCGGATCGGCGGCCGGCTCTCGCTGCGCGGCGCCGCCCTGCGCTCCGCCCCCGACAACCCGAACGCGTTCAACGCCCCGCGGATCACCATCGGCCACACCCTGTACCTGTCCGGCTCCGACGACAGCACCTGGACCGGTTCGCGCACCGTCTACGGCTCCGGCTACGGCGAGTCCGGCGACCACCTCGAGTACCGCGCCACCCGCCACACCCCGTTCCGCGCCTGGGGCCGGGTCCGGCTCTCCGACGCCCGCTTCGACAACGCCTGCCTGATCACCGCCGCCGAATTCCACCTCGGCCCCGGCCAGGAGCTCTCGCTCAACCGGATCCAGACCCCCGAACTCCGCTTCACCTGCGAAACCCCGCCCACCGGCACCGTCAGCCTCAACCGCGCCCGGATCGGCAACCTGGTCGACTCCCCCGGCGCCTGGCCCACCGACCGGCACATCTCGCTCACCGGCTTCAGCTACGAATCGCTCCGCCCCGCCGAACCGTTCCCGCTGGACCGCCGCATCGCCTGGGTCGAGTCCGGCGCCGAGTTCCGCCCCGAGGCCTACGAGCAGCTGGCCGCGGCGCTGCGCCGCGACGGCGCCGACGAGGACGCCCGCACCGTCCTGCTCGCCAAGCAGCGCCGCCGCCGGGCCACCCTGCCGCTGCCCGGCCGGCTCTGGGGCCACCTGCAGGACGCCGCTGTCGGCTACGGCTACCGCCCCGGCCGGGCCGCCACCTGGCTGGTCCTCGCCTGGGCGCTCGGCACCGCCTACTTCCAGGAGCACCCGCCCGCGCCGATCAAACCCGACGAACAGGTGGTGTGGAACTCGGCCCTGTACGCAGCCGGCAAGGTCCTCCCGCTGATCGACCTCGGCCAGGCCGGCTGGAACCCCGACCGCCCCGGCCAGTGGGTCGCCACCGCCCTGGTCCTGACCGGCTGGGTCCTCGCCACCACCGCCGTGGCCGGCGTCACCCGGCTCCTCCAGCGCGGCTGACGAACCGCCCGGCGGAAATCCCCTGCGCGGCGGCGGGCCGACGGGAACTACGCTGTCCGCCGTGACTGAACGGCTCCCGCTCTTCCCGCTCAACACGGTCCTGTACCCAGGTCTGGTGCTGCCCCTGCACGTCTTCGAGGAGCGCTACCGCCACCTGGTCGCCGACCTGCAGAAGCTGCCCGAGGACGAACCGCGCCGCTTCGGCGTGGTCGCCGTCCGGGACGGCCGGGAGACCGCGCCGGTCCGCGAAGTCGACGGCCCCGCAGGCCCGTTGGACGGCATCGGCGCCCCCGGCGAGGACCCGATGGACGCCCTCCACCCGGTCGGCTGCGTCGCCGACATCGCCTCCGTCCGCGACCAGCCCGAGGGCCGCTACGAACTCCTCGTCACCGGCACCACCCGGTTCCGGCTGCGCGCGATCGACGCCACCGGCCCCTACCTGGTCGGCGACGTCTCCGTCGTGCCCGAGCAGCCCGGCGAGGGCTCCGGCGCGCTCGCCGCCGGCGTCGAACGCGCCTTCCGCACCTACCAGAAGCGGCTGGCCGGCGCCCGCGAGGCCACCCTCAACGGCGAACCCGACCTCCCGGACGACCCGCAGGTGCTCTCCTACCTGGTCGCCGCCGCGACCACCCTGCCGGTGGCCGTCAAGCAGGAGCTCCTCGCCTGCCCCGACACCGCGCAGCGCCTCACCCGCGAGCTCGAACTGCTCCGCCGGGAGAGCGCGGTGATCGCCAAGCTCCCGTCCCTGCCCGCCGCCGACCTCACCCGCCAGGCGTTCAGCCCGAACTGAGGACTCCCCGCCCATGCCGAAGAAGAAGACCGCCGGCGGCACCCCCGCCACCGTCGCCCTCGACGCCGCCGCGGTCCCGTTCACCGTCCACGAGTACGCCCACGACCCCGCCGCGAGCTCCTACGGGGCCGAGGCCGCCGAGGCGATGGGCGTCCCGCCGGGCCGCGTCTTCAAGACCCTCCTCGCCGAGACCGACGGCGCCCTCGCCGTCGCCGTCGTCCCGGTCTCCGGCCAGCTCGACCTCAAGGCCCTCGCCACCGCGCTCGGCGCGAAGCGCGCCACCATGGCCGCCCCCGCCACCGCCGAACGCACCACCGGCTACGTCCTCGGCGGCATCTCCCCGCTCGGCCAGCGCAAGAAGCTCCGCACCGTCATCGACACCACGGCCCTGGCCCACCCCACGGTCTACGTCTCCGCCGGCAAGCGCGGCATGGAGGTCGAACTCGCGCCCGCGGACCTGGTCCGGCTCACGAACGCGGTCACGTGGGCGATCGCGAGAAGCCAGGGGCGCGGGGAACTGCGCGAAGGGGAACGCAGCTGACCGCAGGATCGCGACGCCGGACGATGACCTGCACGTGATCGCGACCTTGCGGACGGGCCCTGCGCTTGTCGCGCAGTTCCCCCCGGCCCCTGGTTTCGCGCCCGCTACTGCGGAGGCATCGCCCAGTACGGCGGCCGGTCCGGCTCGCGCTTGCCGAACGTCGCCGAGAGGGCGAGCAGCACGATGGTCGCCGTCATCGGCCACACCAGGAGCGCGCCGTGGGCGGTGAGCTCCAGGGGGCCGTCGAAGGCGCCGCCGTTGCCGACGGAGAGGGCGTGCGCGCGGAGGTCGGCGGTGGGGCCGAGGCGGGTGCCGAGTTGCCAGCCGATGACGGAGCCGAGCAGGCCGCCGGTGGTGAGGCCGACGGCGACGGCGATGCCGCCGCCGCGGGCACGGGTCCACAGGAAGGCGCCGAGGGCGGTGACCACGCCGAGGACGAGGCCGAGCAGGGAGAAGACGCCGACGGCGGCGACCTGGGCTTCGCCTTCGGGGTCCCGGTAGAGGATCCGGTTGTCCTGGACCTCGAAGCCGATCCGGGGGGAGAGCCAGAGCCAGAGCAGGCCGAGGACGACGCCGAGGACCGTCCCGGCGACAGCGATGATCGCTCCGATCCGCAGTTCGGGACCGACCGGCGGCCGCTCCGCGGGGGCGGGCGACTGCGTCGGGTGGGGCGGGGCGAACGGGTCCGCCCCGGGCGGCGTGTCACCCGCAGGTGTGTTCGGTACGGTCACGCCCCCCATCGTTTCATGGCCGCCCCCGCCGCTGTCGATCTCCCGGCGGCGGATGCCCCCGACGGGAACGGGTCAGCGTGCGGCGCGCCGGTACGCCCAGGTGGCGAGCGTCAGCGAGACGAGGCCGACGGCGCCGCAGACGCCGAGGTCGAGCAGGACGCGGGCCCAGTCGGGGTGCGGGGCGAAGGTGAGGGCGAACGCGTCGACGCCGTAGGTGGAGGGCAGCAGGTCGCGCAGCCACTGCACCGGCACGGGCAGCCGGGAGGCCGGCAGGACGCCCAGCAGCAGGGCCGCGGACATGCCCAACTGTCCGGCGAGGGTGGCGAGTTCCTGGCGCGGGGCGAGCAGCCCGAGCGCCGCGCCGAGGCCGGCCAGCGCGGCTCCGGCGAGCGGGACGACGGCGAGCAGGATCCACAGCCGGCCCATCGGCAGGTCGAACATCCAGCTGCCGGCGGCGGCGGTGACGAACACGCCGGGCACGGTGAACGAGGCGTACGCGGCGGCGGTGCCGAGGACCACGGAGGCGGGCGGGACGGGCAGCGTCGCGTAGTGGTCGAGGCCGCCGGTGTGGCGGAGCTTCCCGAAGTACTGGGCGAGCAGGTTGAGCGCCACGAAGGCGACGACCAGGACGGCGGAGCCGGCCACCACCGCGTGCGCGGAGGGGTTGTCGCCGGCGTCGACGACGCCGCGCATCATCACCAGGATGCCGATGGACTGGAAGGTCGCGACGAACAGCAGCGGGATCCGGGAGACCTTGGCGCGGGCCAGCTGGGCGCGGTAGACCGCGGCGAGCGCGGGCAGCAGCCGGGCGGCGGGGGCCAGCGGCGCGGCCTGCCCGGTGGCGGTGGCGGCGGGGGCGTCGAGCAGGGTCATCGGGCGAGTCCTCCGTGCCGGCCGCCGAGTCGGAGGTAGGCGTCCTCCAGGGTGGGGGTGGCGAGGGTGAAGTCGTCGAGGGCGGCGAAGGCGGGGCCGGTGGTGACGGCGGCGACCAGTTCGCGGGCTTCGTCGGGGGTGGTGCGCACGGTCCAGCGGCGGCCGGTGCGTTCGGCGCGGTCGGCGAGCGCGGCGACGGCGGGGACGCCGGTCGGGGCGTCGGTCCGCCAGACCAGGTCGAGCCGGACGTGGCCGTCGACCAGGGCCTTGAGGCCGCCGGGGGTGTCGCAGGCGATGACCTTGCCGCCGTCGATCACGGCGACCCGGTCGAGCACGGTCTCGGCCTCGATGACGTTGTGGGTGACCAGCAGCACGGTGGTGCCGCGGTCGGCGCGGCGGCGGTCGACGGCGCTCCACACGGCGCGGCGGGCGACCGGGTCCATGCCGGTGGTGGGTTCGTCCAGGACCAGCAGCGGGCGGTCGCCGACCAGCGTGGCGGCGAAGCAGGCGAGGCGGCGCTGGCCGCCGGAGAGCTTGGCGAGCGGGCGGTGGGCGAGCGGTTCGAGGCCGAGCTCGGTGATCACGTCGGCGGTCTCGGCGCGGGCGGCGGCGCGGGACAGGCCCCGCAGGCGGCCGGTGGTCTCGGCGGCGAGGGCGACGGTGAGCTCGTCGAGGGCGGTGGATTCCTGGCCGAGGTAGCCGAGCAGCCGGGCGGCCCGTTCGGGGTGGCGGACGATGTCGTGGCCGAGCAGCTCGATGGTGCCGGCGTCGGGGCGGAGCAGGCCGGTGAGCTGGCGGACCAGGGTGGACTTGCCGGCCCCGTTGGGTCCGAGCAGCCCGAAGACCTCGCCGCGCCGGACGGCGAGATCGATGCCGTCGTTGGCCCGGACCTCGGTGCCGCCCGCCCGGTAGGTCTTGACCAGGCCGCTGACGGTGCAGCAGCCCTGAGGTGCCTTGCTCACGACGGAAGACTCTACGCGTCGCACCGGACCTTCCGGGCACGCGGGTCGCGCGGTCGGCGGCGGTCAGCTGTCCTCCAGCACCCCCTGGGGCTGGCGGGTGTCGGGGATCCGGGCGGCCATCTCCTTCCAGAAGCCCTCCCGGATGGCGTACCGGTCCTGCTCGTCGATCTGGTCCTCCTTGTGCGCGAGCAGGCCGAACCGGGCGGCGTAGCGCAGCAGTTCGCCGTCGAGGCGGTGCGGGATGCGCGGGTGGTCGGTCCACAGCAGGGCGGGGCGGTCGGCGGGGGCGAGCCGGTCGAGCCAGCGGCGGGCGAAGACCTGGCCGACCTCCTGCGGGTCGCCGCCGACGCTGGTGATGTCCTCCTCGCGGTCGGCCCAGCGCTGGGCGGCGGTGGTGAGGCGGTCCAGGGTGGGCAGCGCGTCGGCGGCGGTGGGGGCGTCGGCTCGCTCCGGCCAGCCGCGGTCGGACGACCAGCGCAGCACCGGCCCGCCGAGAACGGCGGCCGGCGGCGCGGGAACCGGCACCGGGGCGCGTCCGGCCAGGTCCTTGGGGGTGGGGATGACCCGTAACGGGGCGGGCCGCCCGCCGGGCGCGGCGACGGCGGCGGGGACGACGACGGCCCGGGGGCGCGGCGGGGCGGGCAGCACGGCGACCGGCGCGACGGCGGCGACGGGTTCGTGGCCGGTCTCCCGGGGGCGGGCCCAGCGTTCGATCCAGGCGCGGTCGAGCACCCGGCGTTCGTCGGCCTCGCCGACCAGTTCCTCGGACTGGTTGAAGTCGCCGTCGGCGGCCTCCAGCGCCCACAGGTGGACGGCCACGCCGTGCTCCTTGGCGGACGCCACCCCGGGCAGCAGGTCGCCGTCGCCGGTGACCAGCACCACGTCGGCGCAGGCGTGGTTGCGGGCGAGCTCGCTGAGTTCGGCGTGCATCGCGGCGTCCACCCCCTTCTGCACCCAGCGGCCCTCGGCCCGGGTGAGCGCGCCGAGCCGGACGGTCACCCGGGGCAGCACTCTCAGCCGCCGGTGTTCGGGCACCGGTCTGCGGTCGATGGCCGCGTCGAACCAGTAGATCCGCAGCAGCGGCAGCCCGGTCTCCTCCTCGGCCCGTTCCCGCAGCGCGCCGATCAGCACCGGGTGGTCGACGGCGATCCGTGACCGGCCGGGCTCCCCGGCGAGCAGGCTGGCGGCGGCGCCCAGCAGGTAGCCCGCGTCGACCAGGACGACACAGCGGTCCATCTCCGGCACCTCCTCCTCGGCCCGGTGCCGCGGCGGTGGGGACGCCGCCAGGCAGCCCGGCCACCGTTGCGCACACCTTTACCCCTCGTTCGCTCCCCGAACCGCGCCGGAGGTTTCCCCCGCGACCCTGGATACTGGGACACCGTGCGGAAAAGTGCGGTGGCGTTGTGCGGAGTGGCGGCGGTCGGAGCGGTCGCCCTCGTCCTGGTGCCCGCGACCGTCCCGGAGACCTCCCGCGGCGACACCGCGCTGGTGTCCGTCGTCGTCAACGGCGGCCACACCCTCGAACTCGGTCCGACCGAGACCCGGACCTTCCCGGTGGAGGTGACGGCCACCGACCGCTCCGGCATCCGCGCCGTCGACCCGATCGGCCTGTGGGGCCCGAACTACTCCACCCTCAAGGTCGGCCCGATGACCTGCGTCCCCCTGGACGCCACCGGCACCGTGAGCCGCTGCACCGGCGAGGCCACCGCCGCGGCCACCTCCCGCGTCCTGTTCGACGACCAGGCCGGCACCTGGTTCGTCGACCTGCGGATCCGCGCCAACGACGGCGACCGCTACGTGTCGAAGTCGGCCGGCGGCTTCTCCCTCAAACGCACCGCCCTGTTCGACCGGGCCGCCGCCCCCACCACCGCCGCCCCCGACCAGCCCGTCCAGCTCAAGGCCCGCCTGCAACGCGCCATGTGGGACCAGCACGGCTACATCCCCCAGCAGGCCACCGCCGTCTACCTCCAGTTCCGCCCCGCCGACTCCCACGTCTGGACCACCATCGCCGTGGTCGACACGGACGGCGAGGGCCGGGTGTCGATGCAACTGCCCGCCCACGTCTCGGGGACGTACCAGTGGTACTCGCCGGGCGACAAGTGGACGGGCGGCGCGACGTCGGAGGAGCTGCCGATCACGGTCGACGGAACGGCGGCGCACCCGGGGCAGTAGCGGCTACCCGGTGCCGGCTTCGCGGCGGGCCCGAGCGAGGTGGTTGCGCACGGCCACGGTGGTGGGGTGGGTCCCGCCGAGCGTCCGCTCGTACTGGGCGGCCACGGCCTCGAGGAGCGGGACCGCCCGATCCGGCCGGCCGGTCATCGCGCAGGCCGACGCCAGCCCTTGACGACTGATCAACGTGTCCGGGTGCTGCTCACCGAGCACCTGCTCGCGCTGCGCCAGCACCGCCTCCAACAGTGGCACCGCACGCGCCGGGTCGCCGGCCTCCGCATAGCTCTGGGCAAGGTTGCCGCGGCTGAGAAGCGTGTGGGGATGAAGGGCGCTCAGAACCTGCTCGCGCTGCGCCAGCACAAGCTCGAAGAGCAGCACCGCACGGCCGGCGTCACCGGAGGACAGATAGGCACAAGCCAGATTGTTCCGGCTGGTCAGCGTCTGGGGATGAAGCTCCCCCAGAACCTGCTCGCGCTGCGCCAGCACGGTCTCCGACAGCGGCACCGCACGGCCCGGATCACCAGCCGCCCGGAGGGCGCCGGCAAGGCTGTCCCGGGTGCCCAGCGTATCGGGATGGAGCTCCCCCAGGACCCGCTCGCGCCACGCCAGCACCGTCTCCAACAACGACACCGCACGGCCCGGATCACCAGCCGCCCGGTAGGCATCGGCAAGGTACTGCCAGCTGGTCAGCGTGTCGCGATGAAGCTCCCCCAGGACCCGCTCACGCTGCGCCAGCACCGTCTCCAACAGCGGCACCGCACGGCCCGGATCAGCAGCCGTTTGATAGACGCAGGCCAGATTGCTGCGGATGAGCAGCGTATCGGGATGAAGTTCGCCCAGGACCTGCTCGCACTGTCCCAGCACCGTCTCCCACAACGGCACCGCGCGCCCCAGATCACCGGCCAACTGGTAGGCGTCGGCGAGATTGTTCCGGCTGGTCAGCGTATGGGGATGAAGTTCCCCGAAAACCCGCTCGCACTGTGCCAGCACGGCCTCCGACAGCGGCACCGCCCGCCCCAGATCGCCGGCCGCCCGGTAGGCGCAGGCCAGATTGTTGCGAGTGGCCAGGGTGTCGGGATGAAGCTCGCCCAGGCTCTGCTCACGCTGTGCGAGGACCGCTTCGAGCAGGGCAGTGGCGCGGGCAAGGCGTCCTTGCGTGTCGAGACGCCATCCTGCGCGGCGGTAGAGATCGGTGACGGCCCCGTCGTCGTGCCCGACCGGCCTGCTCTCGGCCAGCGCGATCAACTGCGGGATCAGCGAGTCCCACTCCCCGGCCTCCGGATCCAACCCGTCCAGCGCCCGAACCACCGCCTGCTCGGCCTCGCGCCGCCCCGCCGGGGCATTCACCCGCAGCACCTGCTGCACCAATCGGTGGACGCCGACCGTGTCCCGGGTGACGGTCGCCATGCTGTAGGCGGCCAGGTGCCCCAGCGCCTCGGCCAGCTCGTCCGGGTCCACGCCGTCCGCCTCCAGCAACCCGACGGGCACCTCGTCCGGCGCGAGCCACGCCAACGTCCGCAGCAGCTCCACCGCACGCGGGTCGCGGACGGTGAGCGCGTCGAGGGTCTGCGTCCAGATCCGGGCGATGGTGCGCTCTGCGTCCAGGCCGTCGGCGGCCTTGTCCAGCTTGGTCGGCAACCGCCGGTGGTAGGCCGCGACGGTGACGGTCGGGTTCTGCCGCAGGTAGGCGCCGGCCTGATCCAACGCGAGTGGCAGGTAACCGAGTTCGGCGGCGAGAGCCCGGAGGTCCTGGAGTTCACGGACCGTCAACTCGGCATCCCCGTACGCGGTGGCACGGATCAACTCGACGGCCTGCTCGGCGTCGAGGATGCCGAGCGCCAGTGTCCGCATGCTCCTCGGCCAGCCGACCGCGCGCCGGCTGGTGACCAGGTGCCGCCCGCCGCCGAGCGCGCCCAGGTACGGCGAAAGGTCCGCGACCGCCTCGACGTTGTCGAAGACCAGCAGCCAGCCCGGGTGCCACTGGAGCCACGCCATCGCCCACGCGACGCGGTCGCGATCGGCCGTCAGCCCCAGGAGCAGCCGCCGCGTCAGTTCCGCCAGCGACTGTTCGATCCGGGTCGGCGAGTCCGCGTTGATCCACCACACCACGCCGTACGCGTGCCGGTACCGGTGCGCATACGCCAGCGCCAGGGTGGTCTTTCCTATGCCCCCGAGCCCGTGCACGGTGGACGCCTGCATGATCGCGGTGTCGCCGACCTCGTGCAGCCGGGCGAGCTCGGCCTCCCGGCCGAGGCACAGCGGTGGGGGCGGAAGATTGGTCAGACCTGGCGGGGCCTGCACGTCGCGGGCGGCGTTGAGGATCTCGGCGGGCAGGCCGATCACGTCGCCGGTGACGGCGGTGCCGATCCACCCGGCAGCGACCGACCGCTCGCCGGAGGCTTCCGGACTCACCGCGTGCCGGGGCGTCCGTTGTCGATGTTGACGACCGTCCCGATGCTGTACGCCGCGATCGACCGCTCGCCGGACGCGGTGATGGTGATCCCCCCGCTCGGCAGCAACCCGGTGAGTTCCGCCCGCAGTTCGGCGTCCTCCCGCAGTGCGCGCTTCAGCTGCTGGCGCAGCGCCGCGGCCGCGTCGGCGTCGTCCGGGTCGGCGGCCGCGTCGTCGACGGCCCCTTCCAACTCGGCGGCCTGCCCGGGTCGGCGCCGCAGCACGGCCTGCAGGATGCGGCGCCCGAGGTTCGCGGTGGCGTCCACCGCCGCGTCCTCGGCGCGCGTCAGCACGGCCGTGCCGTACGCGCCGACGGCCGAGGCCACGTACGGGCCCGCCTGTTCGACCAGCTGGACGATCTCCGCGCTCATCTGCACCCGCCCCGATTCGACTGTCCTGCACTCCCCATGACGAAGCGTAGACGCCTCCGAGGACCCCGGGCGGGCGAAAGGGCGCGGGAGGCTCTCCGCCTCCCGCGCCCCGGGGATCGAACGGGCCGTCAGCCGCGCAGCTCCGCCGCGACGAGCTCCGCGATCTGCACCGCGTTGAGTGCGGCGCCCTTGCGCAGGTTGTCGTTGGAGAGGAACAGCGACAGGCCGTTGTCGACGGTCTCGTCCACCCGGATCCGGCCGACGTAGCTCGGGTCCTGGCCGGCGGCCTGGAGCGGGGTGGGGATGTCGGTGAGGACGACGCCGGGGGCGGAGGCCAGGAGCTCGGTGGCGCGCTCGGGGGTGAGCGGGCGGGCGAAGCGGGCGTTCACCTGGAGGGAGTGACCGGTGAAGACCGGGACGCGCACGCAGGTGCCGGAGACCTTGAGCTCGGGGATGCCGAGGATCTTGCGGCTCTCGTGGCGGAGCTTCTGCTCCTCGTCGGTCTCGTTGCTGCCGTCGTCGACCAGCGCGCCCGCGAACGGCAGCACGTTGAACGCGATGGGCCGCTTGTAGACGCCGGGCTCGGGGAACTCGACGGCCGCGCCGTCGTGGACCAGCGCGGTCGCGTCCTCGACCACCTTGCGGGCCTGCTCGTGCAGCTCGGAGACGCCGGCCAGGCCGGAGCCGGAGACCGCCTGGTAGGTGGAGACCACCAGGGAGAGCAGCTCGGACTCGCCGTGCAGCGGCCGCAGGACGGGCATCGCGGCCATGGTGGTGCAGTTCGGGTTGGCGATGATGCCCTTGGGGCGCTCGGCGATCGCCTCGGGGTTGACCTCGGCGACGACCAGCGGGACCTCGGGGTCGCGGCGCCAGGCGGAGGAGTTGTCGATGACGACGGCTCCGGCTTCGGCGACCTTCGGGGCGAGGGCCTTGGAGGTCGCCCCGCCGGCGGAGAAGATCACGATGTCGAGGCCGCGGTAGTCGGCCGTGGCGGCGTCCTCGACGGTGACCTCGGTGTCCTTCCAGGGCAGCGTGCGCCCTGCCGAGCGGGCCGAGGCGAACAGCCGCAGCTGCTCGACCGGGAAGCTGCGCTCCGCCAGGATCTCGCGGACCACGCCGCCGACCTGACCGGTGGCTCCTACGATGCCGATCCTCATCCGTCTCCTCCTCCTACGTTGTGCAAAGCCATCATGCCTTGTCAGAGCGGGTGTGCGCGGAGGCGTCCCAAGGCGTGAACGCCTGCCGTCCAGCGCGGCAATCCCTTTCGTCAGGGCGTCCGCGGACCGGAAATCCTGCGCGGATCCGTCACTCGTGCGCGAGCAGCGGCAGCCGCACCGCGGGGGTGGGGATGCGGCCGGCACGGTGCAACAGGGCCTTGAGCGCGGTCGGGTTGGGTCCGGCGAACGCGGCCCGGGACACCTCCACCAGTTCCGCGCCGAGCCGCCGGGCCAGCGGCACGTCGCCGTCGGCCCAGGCCCGGTGCAGGGCGACGAAGCGGGCGGTCTCCAGGTGCGCGGAGGCCAGGATGCCGCCGTCGGCGCCGAGTGCGAGCAGCGGGGACAGGAACAGGTCGTCGCCGGCCAGGACGCCGCGCGGGCCGGCGGCCAGCAGGGCGACGGCCTGTTCGTCGATGCCGCCGGGGGCGTACTTCAGGCCCGCGACCTGCGGCAGGGCGAGCAGTTCCCGCAGGGTGTCGGCGCTCAGCGGCTGCCCGGTGCGGTACGGGATGTGGTAGATCACCAGCGGCACGGGGCTGGTGGCGGCCAGCGCCCGGAAGTGGGCGAGCACCCCGGCCTCGCCGGGCCGGACGAACGCGGGGACTGCGACCAGGGCGGCGTCGGCCCGGCCGGCCAGCCGGCCGAGCGCCTCGGCGGTCCGCGCGGTGCCGCCGTGGCCGGCGCCGACCGTCAGCACGGCGCCGTACTCGGCGGTGACGCGGCGGCAGAGTTCGATCACCGTGTGCTGCTCGGCGTCGGTGAGGGAACCGGGTTCGCCGGTGGTGCCGAGGGCGACCAGTCCGGTGGCGCCGGCGTCCAGGCTGTCGCGGGCCAGCTGCTCCAGGGCGTCGAGGGCGAGGTCGCCGTCGGCGGTGAAGGGGGTGACCAGCGGGACGTGAATGCCGTGCAGTTCCATGGGGGAAGCCTGCCGGGCGCCGACCGTGCGGGTCCAGTTCACATTTCCGATGGTTCTCGTAAGCTGAGCCGATGCTCGATGTGCGACGACTGCGGCTGCTGCGCGAACTGGCCCACCTGGGGACGATCGCGGCGGTGGCGGACGCCCTGGCGTTCAGTCCTTCGGCGGTGTCCCAGCAGCTGTCGGTGCTGGAGCGGGAGGCGGGGGTGCCGCTGCTGGAGCGGACCGGGCGGCGGGTGGCGCTGACCCCGGCCGGGCGGAACCTGGTGCGGCACACCGAGGCGGTGCTGGAGCTGCTGGAGCGGGCGGACGCCGAGCTGGCGCACGCCCGCAGCGGCCTGGCCGGCCCGTTGCGGATCGGCGCCTACCCGTCCGCGGTGCGCGCCCTCGTCCCGGCCGCGCTGGCCGAACTGGCCTCCCGGCACCCCGAGTTGGAGGCCATGGTGAGCGAGGTGGACCCGGCCGGGGTGGCGGCGGCGCTGCGCGCGGGCGAACTGGACCTGGCGCTGGTGCACGAGTACGACCTGGTGCCGGGCGAGCCGGAGGAGGGCATCACGCTGACCGGCCCGGTGTTCGCCGAGCCGATGTACCTGGCGGCCCGCACCGCCGGCGCCCTCGCCGACCACCGGCACAGCCCGTGGATCTCCGCCCCGCCCGGCACGCTCTGCCACGAACTCACCCGACGCGCCTGCCAGGCCGCCGGGTTCAGCCCCCGGGTCCGGCACCGGGTGGACGACTTCGCGGCCCAGCTCGCCCTGGTGGCCGCCGGCCAGGGCGTGGCCCTGGTCCCCCACCTGGGCACCGGCCACTGTCCCCCGAACGTCGCCCTGACCCGCCTGCCGATCCACCGCCGCACCCGCACCGCCTTCCGCGCGGGCGCGGCCGCCCACCCGGCGGTGGCGGCGTTCGCGGCGGCCCTGCACGCGGCGGTTCCGGCCGAGCTGCGCGCCGCCTGACGGCCGTTCGGCCCGCGAACCGCTGCGCCCCCTCCGCGGCGCCCACCGGCCGGCGGCCCGGCGTGGGGGCTTGATGCGGTCGGTAGCCTTCCGCCATGCATGAGTTGAACGAGCAGACGGAGCAGCCCGGCCGGTTCGGCGCCGAGGCCACGGTGGAGATCGCGGCCGAGCGGGTCGGGTCGGTGCACACCGCGTACGCGCCGGACCACGACGGCGACCCGGACCCGGGGGAGATCGTGTGGACCTGGGTGCCGTTCGAGGAGAACGACGGCCGCGGCAAGGACCGCCCGGTGCTGGTGGTGGCCCGGGAGCGGTCCGGCTCGCTGCTGACGGTGATGCTGTCCAGCAAGGGCCACGACCAGGACCCGGACTGGGTGCCGCTCGGCGCCGGCCCGTGGGACCGCAGCGGGCGGGACTCCTGGGTGGCCCTGGACCGGGTGTTCCGGGTGCACGACGGCGGGATGCGGCGCGAGGCGTGCGCCCTGGACCGGGACCGTTTCCAGCTGGTGGTGGACTCGTTGCGGCACCGTTACGGCTGGCACTGAGTAACGATTGTCGGATCGTCTTCCATGGCTCGCCCCGGACCGGGTACAACGGCACCAGGATCCCCAACAGTTGACCTGGAGTCGGACGCATGAGCAGCAACACTCCTCCTGGCTACGGGCCGCAGGACCCGTACGGCCAGAACCCGTACGGTCAGCAGCAGCCGCCGGCGAACGGCGGCTACGGCGCCCCGCCCCCGCCGCCGCCCGCGCCGGGCTACGGCGAGCAGCCCGGGCACGGGCAGCAGCCGGGCTACGGCCAGCAGCCGGGTTACGGGCAGCAGCCGGGCTACGGCGCCCCGCAGGGCCAGTGGCCGGGCTGGCTGGGCGCGCCCCAGGGCCCCGGCATGCCGCCGGTGCCGGGCACCCGGGTGCTGGCCACGCCGGTGGACCGCTTCGTGGCCCGGCTGATCGACGGTCTGATCCTCGGTGTCGTCATCGGGGTCGTGGCCAACCTGGCCTTCGGCCTGTTCAGCTTCGGCTACTTCGCGCTGCTGGCGATCGCCTACGTCGTCTACGACGGCGTCATGATGAGCACCCAGCACTGCCAGACCGTCGGCAAGAAGGTCATGAAGCTCCGGGTGGTCAGCGTGGCCACCGGCGCGCGGCCGACCGACAACGAGCTGTGGACCCGGGCCGCGGTCTGGGGCGGCCCGTACATCGTCCCGTTCATCGGTTCGCTGGTGGTGCTGGTCAACGGCCTGTCGCAGCTGTGGGACAAGCCGCTGCAGCAGACCTTCCACGACAAGCTCGCCAAGACCGTGGTGGTCAAGGAGAACTGAGTCCGCGTCAACAGCGAAGAGCCCCTGCGGAGTTCCGCAGGGGCTCTTCGCGTGGTCGGGGTCCGGTCAGCCGGCCAGGCAGCTCGGCCCGAGCAGCTGCTTGAGGTCGCCGAACAGGGCGGGGTCGGACTTCACCCGGTGCCGGTCGAGGCGCAGCACCACGGTCCTGGTCCGCCCGCGCAGGTGGACGTGCACCTCGGTGCTGCCGCGGTGGCTGCTGAGCACCTCGCCGAGCCGGCCGACGATCGGCGGGGTGAGCTTGTTCTCCGGCACGGTGATGACGATCGGGAGTTGCGCGCCGACGTTGGACAGGTCGGGCACGGTGAGCTCCATGCCCATCAGCCGCGGCACGTCCTCCCGCTTGTCGAGCTTGCCGCGGACGAACACCACGGCGTCCTCGACCAGTTGGGAGGAGACCAGCTGGTAGCTGGCGGGGAAGAACATGCAGTCGATGGAGCCGGCCAGGTCCTCGACGGTGGCGATCGCCCAGGCGTTGCCCTGCTTGGTCATCTTCCGCTGGAGGCCGGAGATGATGCCGCCGATGGTGACGATGGTGCCGTCGGGGCGTTCGGCGAGGTCGGCGACCGCGCAGTCGGCCTTGTCGGCGAGCACGTGCTCGATGCCGTGCAGCGGGTGCGAGGAGACGTACAGGCCGAGCATCTCGCGCTCCTGGGTGAGCAGGAACGACTTCTCCCACTCGTCCTCGGAGAACACCACGTCCAGGCCGAAGCTCGGCTCGTCGGAGACGCTGTCGCCGCCGAACAGGTCGAACTGGCCCTCGGCCTCCTTGCGCTTGATCGAGACCACGTTGTCGATCATCGGCTCGAACTGGGCGGTCAGGCCCTTGCGGGTGTGCCCGAGCGAGTCGAAGGAGCCGGCCTTGATCAGCGATTCGACGGTGCGCTTGTTGCAGACCACCGCCTCGACCTTGTCCAGGAAGTCCGGGAAGGAGGCGTACTTCCCCTTCGCCTTCCGGGTGCGGATCATCGACTCCACCACCGGCCCGCCGACGTTGCGGATGGCGGTCAGGCCGAACCGGACGGTGTCGCTGCCGTGCGGGGTGAAGTCGGCGTCGGACTCGTTGACGTCCGGCGGGAGCACCTGGATGCCCATCTTGCGGCACTCGTTGAGGTAGACCGCGGACTTGTCCTTGTCGTCCTTGACCGAGGTGAGCAGGCCGGACATGTACTCGGCCGGGTAGTTGGCCTTGAGGTAGGCCGTCCAGTAGGAGACCAGTCCGTAGCCGGCGGTGTGGGCTTTGTTGAAGGCGTAGCCGGAGAACGGGACGAGGACGTCCCACACGGCCTGGATCGCGGCGTCCGAGTAGCCGTGTTCGCGGCAGCCCCGCTGGAAGGGCACGAACTCGGCCTCCAGGATCTCCTTCTTCTTCTTGCCCATCGCGCGGCGCAGCAGGTCGGCCTGGCCGAGCGAGTAGCCGGCCAGGATCTGCGCGGCCTTCTGCACCTGCTCCTGGTAGACGATCAGGCCGTAGGTCGGCTTGAGGATCTCCTCCAGGGGCTCCTCCAGCTCCGGGTGGATCGGCGTGATGTCCTGCTGGCCGTTCTTGCGCAGCGCGTAGTTGGTGTGCGAGTTGACGCCCATCGGGCCGGGTCGGTACAGCGCGAGGACGGCGGAGATGTCTTCGAAGTTGTCGGGCTTCATCAGGCGCAGCAGCGAGCGCATCGGGCCGCCGTCGAG
Organism: Kitasatospora sp. CB02891; assembly: GCF_002803145.1. Lineage (NCBI taxonomy): Bacteria > Bacillati > Actinomycetota > Actinomycetes > Kitasatosporales > Streptomycetaceae > Kitasatospora > Kitasatospora sp. CB02891. The sequence goes on from NZ_NNBO01000006.1 coordinate 361,141, forward strand.
CTGGAAGACGCCGAGGGTGTCGCCGCGGGCGAGGAGTTCGTAGGTGGGCTTGTCGTCGAGCGGCAGCTTGAGCAGCTCGATCTTCTCGCCCTTGTTCTTCTCGATCGCCTTGACGGCGTCGTCCATGATCGTCAGGTTGCGCAGGCCGAGGAAGTCCATCTTGAGAAGGCCGAGGCCCTCGCAGGTGGGGTAGTCGAACTGCGTGATGGTGACGCCGTCGGTGTGCCGGGTCCAGACCGGGATGTGGTCGGTCAGCGGTTCGGCGGACATGATGACGCCGGCGGCGTGCACGCCGGGCTGGCGGATCAGGCCCTCGATGCCGCGCGCGGTGTCGATGACCTTCTTGACGTCCGGGTCGCTCTCGTACAGGCCGCGGATCTCGCCGGCCTCGCCGTAGCGCGGGTGCGAGCTGTCGGTGATGCCGGAGAGCGGGATGCCCTTGCCCATGACGTCCGGCGGCATCGCCTTGGTGATCCGGTCGCCCATCGCGTACGGGTAGCCGAGGACGCGCGAGGAGTCCTTGATGGCGGCCTTCGCCTTGATGGTGCCGTACGTGACGATCATGGCGACCTTGTCGGAGCCCCACTTCTCCGTCACGTAGCGGATCACGTCGCCGCGCCGGCGCTCGTCGAAGTCGATGTCGACGTCGGGCATGGAGATGCGCTCGGGGTTGAGGAAGCGCTCGAAGATCAGGCCGTGCGGGATCGGGTCGAGGTCGGTGATGCCCATCGCGTAGGCGACCAGCGAGCCGGCCGCGGAACCACGGCCGGGGCCGACCGCGATGCCCTGGCTCTTGGCCCACATGATGAAGTCGGCGACCACGAGGAAGTACGCCGGGAACCCCATCTGGATGATGGTGTCCATCTCGTACTCGGCGAGCTTCTTGTGCTCCTCGTCGTAGCCGCCCGGGAAGCGCCAGTCCATGCCCTCCCAGACCTTGGACTTGAAGAAGTCCGCCTCGGACTCGAAGCCCTCCGGGATCGGGAACCGCGGCATCAGGTTCTTGAACTTGAACATGCCCTCGGTGTCGACCCGGGAGGCCACCAGCAGCTGGCTGTTGCGGCAGCCCTCCTGCCAGATGTCGGAGGAGTCGAGGGCGTACATCTCGGCCGCGGACTTGATGTAGTAGCCGGTGCCGTCGAACCGGAAGCGGTCCGGGTCGGAGAGGTTCTTGCCGGTCTGGACGCAGAGCAGCAGGTCGTGCGCGCCGGCGTCGCCCTCGGTGGTGTAGTGCGAGTCGTTGGTGACCACCGGCGGGATGTTCAGCTTCTTGGAGATCTCCAGGAGGCCGTCGCGGACCCGCTTCTCGATGTCGAGGCCGTGGTCCATCAGCTCCAGGAAGTAGTTCTCCTTGCCGAAGATGTCCTGGTACTCGGCGGCGGACTTGAGCGCCTCGTCGAAGTGCCCGAGCCGCAGCCGGGTCTGCACCACGCCGGACGGGCAGCCGGTGGTGGCCATCAGGCCGGCCGCGTGCTCGGCGATGATCTCCTTGTCCATCCGGGGCCACTTCACCAGCCAGCCCTCCGCGTACGAGCGGGAGGTCAGCTTGAAGAGGTTGTGCAGGCCCTCCTTGTTACGGGCCCAGATGGTCTTGTGGGTGTAGGCGCCGGACGCCGAGACGTCGTCCTTCTTCTGGTGCGGCTGGCCCCACAGGATGCGCTTGGTGTTGGAGCGGGACTCCGGCGCCACGTACGCCTCGATGCCGATCACCGGGGTGATGCCGGCGGCCGTGGCCTGCTTGTGGAACTCGGCCGCGCCGTACATGTTGCCGTGGTCGGTCATCGCGACATGGGTCTGGCCCAGCCGCTCGACCTCCTTGAACAGCTGCTTCAGCCGGGCGGCGCCGTCCAGCATCGAGTACTCGGTGTGGACGTGCAGGTGCGCATACGGCTGATCGCTCAAGGCGGGGCCTCCGGGGTCCTGAGGGGGGCTGAAACACGTAAGGCCCGAGCCACCACCAGGGCTCGGACCACGGCTTCCGGGATCGCGGATCCGAGTCTAGTCCCCCTCCGGACGTGGAAGCGCTAACCTCCGATCCACCGCACGGTTACGGGAGGGGACCCGCCATGGCCTTCGTCCAACCACTGCAGTCGAACCCGCGCCCGGGGGGCCGCGGACTGCCCGCGATCGGCTTCCTGCTGCTGGTGCAGGTCGCGATCGAGCTCGCGGTCCTCGGCTACGACCTGAGTCGCAGCGGCCTGCACTACCTGCCGATCGCCCTCGGGGTGCCGGTCGACGCCCAGTACTGGGTGCCCGCCCCGGCCGCCTTCACCGGCTACGACACGGCGCTGGTGATCACCGCGCTGGTGCTGGCCTTCGGCGCGGTCAACGGCCGCCGGTGGGCCCGGCCGGGCGCGGTCGCCGTCCTGGCGGTCAACGGCTACGGCTCGGCGACCGCGCTGATCACCACAGTCGTCAACGGCGGCGCCGACGGCATCCTGCACCAGGACGCGACCTTCCTGCTGCTCACCGCCACCCTCGTGCTGGACGTGGTGATCGCGCTGGTCGTGGTGCTGATCGCGGCCGCCGGCCGTGAGCAGTCCGCTCCGGCGCCGTCCCCCTACCCGGCCCCGTACCCGCCCGCCGCCCCCGCTCCGGGCGCCTGGGGCACGCCCTCGCGGCCCGCCGGGCCCGCCGGGTACTGGCCCCCGCAGCCGCCCTCCGCCGCCCCCTCCGCCGACGCGGGGCCCGGATTCGGGGCCGGATTCGGGGCGCCCCCGCCGCCGCCCGTGCCGCCCGCGCCGCCCGTGCCGCCGTCCGTCTGAGCGACCCGGCCGACTGTCCTGACGGGTTGTTAGAGTGCCCGCCGTCGGCCCGCCGGATCCCGGGGGCCGACGGGGACGAGAGGAGATCCGGCGATGCCCGCCGCACGTACGCTGTCCGCCCGCGAGCTGACGGTCTGCTCCTTCGAGCGGCAGCTGCTGGACCGCGCCGAGCCGTTGTCGGCGGCGGACGGGGTGCGCCGGCTGGCCGCGCTGCAGGCGCAGTACTCGCCGTCGCCGCACCTCGCGCTCTGGTCCCGGCTGCCGGGCTTCACCACCGGGCAGCTGGACGCGGCGCTGCGGGACGGCAGCGTGGTGAAGTCGACGCTGATGCGCGGCACCCTGCACCTGGTGCCGGGCGAGGACTACGGCCACCTGGCCGCCGCCTGGCGCCGCCAGTGGCTGGTCCCGCTGCGCGGCCGGCACCGCACGGCGGGCCTGGACGAGGCCGAACTGGAAGCCCGGCTGCGGGAGTTCGCCGCGGTGCCGCGCAGCGCGCAGGAGCTGCGCGAGCAGGTGGCGGAGATCTCCGGCGGCCGAGTGCGCACCGACGACCTGCTGCACTACGCGCGGGCGCTGCTGCCGCTGGTGCACGTCGCCCCGTCCGGGCACTGGCGGGCGCACGGCAAGCCGCAGCTGGTGCTGTGGCCGGGCGAGCTGCCGCCGGAGCCGGCCGCCACCGCCCGGCTGGCGCGCCGCTACCTGGCGGCGTTCGGGCCGGCCTCGCGCGCCGACCTGGCGCACTTCGCGGGTCTGACGCTGCGCCAGGTCGACCCGGCGCTGGCCGAGCTGGGCGAGCTGACGACGTACCGGGCCGAGGACGGCCGGGAGCTGCTGGACCTGCCCGACGCGCCGCCGATCGGCGCGGCGGACCGCGTCCTGCCGGTGCGGTTCCTGCCCAAGTGGGACGCGGCGCTGCTGTCGCACGCGGACCGCACCCGGATGCTGCCCGCCGCGCTCCAGCCGCAGGTCTACCGCGCGGTGAACGGCACCCTGCTGGCCTCCTACCTGGTGGACGGCCTGGTCGCCGGGCTGTGGAGCCACACCTGCACCCGGGGCGCGGCGCAGCTCACCCTGACCCCGCTGGTCGAGCACGGAGCCCGGCCCGAGCTGGTCGCGGAGGGCGAGCGCCTGCTGGCGTTCCTGGAGCCGAGGGCGACCGGCCTGGCGGTGGCGTTCGCGCCCTGACGTCCGGAGCCCGTCCGGTCAGTCCTGCTGCTCGTCGAGCTCGGCGAGGAAGTCCAGCGCGGCCGCCCAGGTCCGGGCCTCCGCCTCGGCGTCGTAGTCCGGCAGTTCGGCGTCGGTGTACAGGTGCCCGGCGCCCCGGTAGCGGTGCACCTCGACGTCGGCGCCGGCCCGGGTCATCTGCAGGTACCAGGTGTTCAGCCAGTCCTCGGACTCGTACGCGTCCGGCTCGGCCACGTGCAGCTGCACCGCGATGCCGGTGGCGGCGTCCTCCCGCAGGTCGGAGGTGCCGTGCAGGAGCAGCAGCCCGCGGGCCTGCTCGTCGGCCAGCGCCAGGTTCTGCGCCAGCGACCCGCCGAGCGAGAACCCGGCGTACACCAGCCCGTTCTTGGCGGGCAGCAGTGGAGCGACGGCGGTGACGGCCCGGCGCAGCAGTTCGTCGTTGCCGACCTCGTCGCGGTACGCCATGCCCTCCTCCGCCTCGTCGAAGGTCCGGCCCTCGTACAGGTCGGGGGTGTGCACGGTGTGCCCGGCCTCGCGCAGCCGGTCGGCGGCCCGGTGCACGGCGGGGCGCAGGCCGTACGCGGAGTGGAACAGGACGATCTCGGCCACGGATGGCTCCTCGGTGCTGGTGCTCGGTGCTCGACCGTCCATGATCTCCCATCCCGGAACGCACCGGGGCCCGGCCCACCGGTGGGTGGGCCGGGCCGTTCGGGTGCGCGGGTCAGTACGAGGTGCTGACGGACGCCCCGCTGAAGCCCTGCTGGGCGTACAGGCTGACGTAGTTGTAGCCGGCGGGCGGGTTGGCGACGGTGATCGTCTCGGTGTTGCCGCTGTTGGTGGACTTGGCGGTGTACGAGCCGGTGGTGGCCCAGTTGGCGCCGTTGTAGTACAGGTCGGCGTTGCCGGTGCCGCCGGAGACGGTGACGGTCAGGCTGGTGGTGCCGGCCGGCACCCACAGGTAGAAGTACGCGTAGTTGTTCACGGTGGCGGCGACGTTGGAGCGGCGGCAGTTCTGGTCGAGCTGCCGGGTGTCGGCGCCGGTGCATTCGGGGGTGGTCGGCACGGTGGCGCCGCAGTTGCCGGCGTTGCAGGCGGTCAGCCAGCTGTTGAAGTCGGCGTCGTACCGGGTGCCGATGGTGGTCTTCAGGATCGTCCGGGCGCCGTTCCAGTCACCGGCGCGGTACTTGGCGAGCACCGCGTCCATGTCGCTGCGGTGCGACTGGAGCATGTAACGGACCGCCAGGTAGCCCCAGTTGTAGACCCGGGTCTGGTCCGCGTTGTCGTAGGTGGTGTCGAACAGGGTGGAGAGCGCGTAGGTGTGCAGCCCGGCTTGGGTGATCGCGTCGGTGTACTCGACGCCCCGGTAGGAGTAGGAGATGTACTCGGCGAAGCCCTCGACCCACCAGACGGTCGGGGTGGTCATGCCGGCGTCGAAGTCGCCGTACATGTCGAACCGGCCGTCGAGGTAGTGGGTGTACTCGTGGTTGAGGTTCCAGATCTGGAAGGCCGGGCGGACCCACTCGGCCTCGTAGGCGACGAACCGCGGCTGGTTGCCGGCCGCGGCCGGGTCGCCCTCCAGGTACATGCCGCCGTTGTCGGTGGAGATCCCGAAGATGGTTCCGGCGTAGGTCTGGTAGTCGCTGCTGGAGTGGAACACCACCACCTCGATGGTGGTGTTGTTGTCACCCGCGACCGCGCCGTTGTCCCGGACCACGCCGTGGAAGTACGCGTCCTGGCCCTTCAGGCTGGTGCAGGCGGTGTTCAGCTGGTCGGCCGTCAGCGCCTGCGCGAGGATCCGGATGCTGGGGCTGCAGGTGTAGTTGACGGTCAGCACCGCCGCCTTCAGCCGGTTCGCCAGGTCGCAGGTGCCGTAGTAGGCGCAGTTCGCCTTGTCGTAGCTGTCGGTCATCTCGGCGAGGCCGACCCACAGCGAGGCGGTCCGTCCGGTGATGCTGCTCTGGTCCAGCAGGCTCTTCACCAGCGGCCGGACCTTCGCCTGCAGGGCGGGGTACTGGAGGAACCGGCCGAGTTCGCGGCCCGCGTTGGAGACCAGGAAGTCGTTGGTCCCGCCGAGCACCCCGTTGTTGCGGGTGGCGAAGGACTGGAGGGTGTCGAGCACGCTCGGGTCCGCCTGGACGGCGGGCAGGAAGTCGCTGTTCTGGTGGCCGCGCCAGAGCACCGTGTAGGTGTTGTTGACGGCGTTGACCATGTACCAGGACGCGTCGTAGCCGCTGTTGTAGCCGTTCAGCAGCCGCTTCACGACCGACAGGTAGCGGGCGTTCTCGGCCGCGCTGTCGATCAGGGTGACGGCCTCGCCCAGCGTGGCGCCGTTGGCGTCCGTCACGTCCTGCGAGTGCGGGGCGGCGAAGAACGCGTCCAGGCCGCCCTCGATCGCGGACTTCAGGCTGCTGCCGTACGGGCCGACCACGTCCGCGTTGTACCACTGCACGTAGTACCCGGCCCGCAGGTACAGCACGATCTGGGTGGCCGAGGTCGAGTCGTCACCCGGGTAGCCGGCGGAGACGTCGCGCAGCGCATTGGCCACGCTCACCATCTGCGCCTCGTTGAACGCCAGCTTCGCGTCGTTGCCCTTGAGCAGGAACAGCGAGTTGACGCAGTCCACCGTGGCGGACTTGATCTGGGCGACCAGCGCGGCGCCGGTCTTCCCGGTGAAGTCGGACACGTTGCACGCGGCGGCCGCCGCAAGGGACTTGGCCTGCTCCGGCTCGCCCTTGACGGCGACCGGCGGGCGCTTGCTGGCGTCCGACCGCAGGTCGCGGTCGGAGTCCTTGCGGCGCTCGGCCGCCTCGGTGCTGCGCGGCGCCGACTTCGACGCCTTCGCGGGCCGGTCGCCGGTGGGAGCGGCGGGGGCGGCCGCCCGGGCGCCCGGCACGAAAGCAGCCAGGAATCCGAGGGCCAGGCAGAAGGAGAGCAACAGACTCCACGTTCGCGCGGGGGACGCGAACGGTATCCGGAAGGTTCGCACGTGGGGCCTCCGGGCCGATGTGCTGCCGCGTTTGGGGGGCGCGGCAGAGGGTGGGGGACGGCCGCCGGAGAATCGCTCGACGACCGGTGACATGTACAATTGCACATGTCATCTCACGCCGGAACCCCTCGCGGCCGGATCAACTGCCCCGCATAACCCCGGAGTTGACGCCCGAGCCCCATCGCCGTACCCGCACCGGAAGGACGGGCCCACCCTCAGCGGACCGTCGCCGGGGCACCGCGGTCCACGGCCGGCGCGCCCCGATCCGCCGTCGCGCCGACCTTCCGGTCCCAGGTCAGGCGCAGCGCCACGACCGCCAGAGCGGCGAGGGCGAACCCGACGCCGACCCACGGAAGCGACCGACTGCCCAGCGCGGCGAGCACCCACCCTCCGACAGCGGTGCCGACGGTGATGCCCAGGTTGGAGAACGAGACGAACAGGCTGTTGCCGAACTCGGGCGCGTCCTGCGTGTCGCGGCCCAGCCAGTTCTGACACACGATGAGCCCGCCGGAGTGCACGGCCGCCCACAGCGGAACGAGACCGAGCATGGGCGCGGTCCGTGCCCCGAGGGCGAACACCAGGACCTGGACGAGGGCGAACAGGACCGGGAGGAGCAGCACGGTCCGGATCGCACCGACCCGCAGCAGGGCGGCGAAGGCGAAGTTGCCGAAGACCATGACGACACCGAACGCCATCAGCATCACGCTGATCCGCGAGCCGCTCATTCCGGTGACGGCGCCGAGGTACTCCGCGAAGTAGCCGTACACGGAGAAGAGCGCCGCGAACACCAGGACGACCGACATGACGCTCAGCCAGATCCGTCCACTGCGCAGCACCCGCAACTGGCTGCCGTAGGACAGCCGCTCGCCGGCCGGCATCGCGGGCAGGAACCGCAGGACGCCGGCGAGGCCGAGCAGGTTGACGGCCGCGCCGAACCAGAAGGCGGCCTGGAGCGAGAAGTGGTCCGCCAGGTAGGACGTGAACGGCACGCCGAAGGCGAAGCCCGCCGTGATGCCCGCGAAGACCCGGGCGGTGGCGCGGGTCGCGTCCTCCGGCCGGCCGAGTCGCACTGCCGTCGCGAGCGCGACCGAGAAGAAGACCGGATGCAGCAGGGCCGGGACGATGCGGAAGGCGAGCATCACCGCGAAGTGCGTGCTGAGTGCGTAGACCGCGTTCGAGACGGCGAAGACGCCCATGGCGGCCGCCAGTACGGCCCGACGGTCGAGGCGGGAGGCCGCGAGCGTCATGAACGGGCCGGACACGGCCACGACGAGGGCGAAGGATCCCACGAGCAGCCCCGCAGTGGAGGCACTGACGTTCAGCCTGGAGGCGACCTGCGGCAGCACGCCGACGATGCCCATCTCGGTGGTGATGATGCCGAAGACACCTACGGCAAGCGCCAGGACGGCCGGCGAGCTTCTTCTCATGATCGTCTTTCCGGGGGAGAGCGGGCGATTGATATCCACATATCGCGGTTACTAGATATGACAGCCCACAGTGGGGCGCGGGACGGCGAGCAGCCCGCTCACCGGTGGAGCGGGCCGCCTCGTCGCGCTCGGGGCAGGAGGTCAGAGTTCGTTGCGGACATGGGCGGCGAGCGCCTGGATCATCCGTTCGTTGCGCCGGTAGTACGTCCACTTGCCGATCCGCTCGGACTCCAGCAGGCCGGCGTCCTTCATCGCCTGCAGGTAGCTGGACACCACGGACTGGGAGAGGCCGGACCGCGCCTGGATGTCACCGACGCAGACGCCGATGTGGAACCCCAGGCCCTGTTCGCGGTAGGCACTCTCGTCGAAGTGCTCGGCCGGGTTCTTCAGCCACTGGAGGATCTGCAGGCGCGCCGGGTTGGCCAACGCCTTGTACATGGCCAGTTGGTCCACGATGCGCCCTTCGACTCGTTCCGCCGATGTCGTATCTACTTTTTGCGATTTTTGGAATCGTGTCAAATGCGCGGGGGAGGCGCGTCGCACATCGCCTCCGCCGCGCCTCCCCCGCCGACCCGTCGACCTACCCGGCGAACCGCCCCGCCAGCTCCTCCAGGTCGGCGACGAACCACAGCTGCAGCCCGCGGTTGCTCTCCCGCACGAAGTCCCGCAGCGCGTCCGACCGTTCCACGTGCGGCGCGACGTCGCCCACCACCGCGAGACCCATCCGGTACTGCGCGAACTTCTGCACCACCCCGCCCGCGACCCCGCTGCGCAGCCGGAAGAACTCCGCCCCGAACCGCTCCACCGGCACCGCCACCCAGGACGCCCCCAGGTAGTACGCGTTCCCCAGCAGGTCCACCGCGTCCTGCTCGCCCGCGACCGGCTCGCCCGCCGCCGCGCACACCAGCACCTGGACCCCGCCCAGCTCCTGAACCGCCGTCACTGCACCTCTCCCGTCAGATCGTCGATCAACCCGAGCACGTCCCCCACCCGCCGCGGCGGCCCCAGCACCACGAACCGCAGGCCGCTCCGTGCCTCGTCCCGCACCGCCTGCACCCACAACGGCCGCGACTCCCCCGACGACCAGGCCCCCGCCGCCGCGAGCACCGCCGTCACCAGCCGGTCCCCCTCCGCCCGCCCCACCCCGTCCACCTGCACCACCGCGGACACCTCCGCCCGCGAAGGACCCACGGAGTCGGCGACCCCACCTCCCCCGGTGAACGCCTCCACCTCCGCCCGCGCGATCCGGTACTGCTTCCCGATCCGCACGGCCTTCAGCTTCCCGTCCCGGACATAGCCCCGGACGGTCTTCACGTGCAGCCCCAACAGCTCGGCCACATCCTCGACGGAGTAGAACTCCTGCACGCCGCATCCTTCCCTATCGCTCCTCATCGCGCGACCTGAAGGGAAGAATACGGCGCAATCCGCTACCAGCCCAACTCCACGGGCCCCACCGGCCGCAGCCCGACCTGCTGCGCCAGCCACTCGGCGCGGTCCTCGTCGCCCGACCGGAAGTGGATGAAGACGGTGTGAACCGCGGCCTGCACGTCACCGCACACGTCCAGGCTGTTGACGGCGACCTGGAGGTGCGCGTCCTTGTGCCGGGCCCCCAGCCCGAGTTCCGGAACCGCCGGCCAGTGGAACCAGTCCCAGTCGATCGACCCCGTCCCGGCCCCGACCACCTCGAAGAACGCCTCCTCGATCGACCCAACCGGCCGGTTCTCCAGGTGGAGCTCGACCGGAAGCAAGTCCGCCACCCGCGGATCCCCCGCCACCGCCATGGCCCGCACCTCGTCGTTGGACACGGTGCCGCTCGGATCCGCCGAACCGACCACCCCGTCCGGGAACGCGGCAACCATGCGCTGTGCCTCCGCCGCCGTCAGCGCCTGTACGGACGCGCCGACGTGGAAGCCGTCCATGGGGATGACGAGGCCCAGCAGGCGCCGGACCGCCCCATGGGCCGCCGTCAGGTCGGGAGTTCGCAGAACCGGCAAAGCGCGTGAAGTGCTCATGGCTCAACAGCCTGGCAGCCGCAACCGCCCCACTCACCCCGTTTTCGACTCCACGCGAACGAGGCCCCGCCGCCCTGACCTCCAGGGATCGACGGGGCCTCTCGGCTGCCGGCCGGTGCAGGCGCGGTCAGTGCAGCGGGTCGGACGCTTCCGGTCGGGCCGCGCCGGCGAGGCGGTTGCGGCGGAGCAGGCCGACGGCGGTGGCGACGACCAGCAGGGCGAGGACGACGGCGGCGTTGCCGAGCAGCTCCTGGGCGTCGAGGGGCGTGTTGCGATAGAGGGGCGCGGCGGTCATCGCGGCCCAGGGCAGGGCGGCCAGGGCGACGCCGGCGGCCCGCAGGCGGCCGGTGGCGGGGTCGGCGAGGCGCAGGGCGTAGGCGAGGGCCATCACGACCGCCGGCCAGGCGGCGAGGGCGTCGAGCGGGAGCTGCTGAGCGGGCGGGAACTGGACGGCGAGGGAGTCCTCGCCCCAGTAGCCGATCCACAGGGCGTCGACAGCGCACATCGGCAGGGCGACGGCGATCGCGGCGGCCACCGCCCGGCTGCGGCCCCGCCGGGAGAGGTCGACCGCGTCGGGCGGTGCGAGCAGCACCAGCACGCCCATCACGGCCCAGAGCTGGACCAGGTGGACGGACGACATGGACGCCGGCTCCGGACGGAACTGCGCCGCCGCCACGGCGACCAGGACGAGTGCCCGGGCCGGAGTCCAGCGACCGAGCGCGGCGCACAGCAGGGCGAGCACCCACGGCGCACCCTGGACGCCGTCCGCCACCCAGGGCGGCTCGAAGCCGTAGTGGGCGCCCGGCAGGATCAGGTCGGTCAGCAGGTGGAGCACGCCCAGGGCGGCCCCGCCGGCCAGCAGGAACGGGGCGGCGGCGGCCAGGACCCGGCCCGCGGGGTCGCGGGAGCTGAGCCGGGTGCGCAGCCGCAGCGCGTGCGCGGCGAGGACGGCCCACTCGCGGACGGCGGTGCGGCGGTCGGCGCGCCGGACCGATTCGGCGAAGACCGCGACGATCTCCTCGCCGTGCGCGGCCCGGTACCCGGCGGGGTAGAGGCGGTGCAGCAGCCCGGCTCCGGAGGTGAGCGAGTGGGTCATGCCGTTCCCCCGCTCGGCCGCAACCCGCCGAGGGCGAGCCGCCGTTCGGCCTCGGCCGCGCCGGCCCGCAGCCGCCGGGTCTCCTCGGTCAGGGTGTGGCGGCCCTGGTCGGTGAGGGCGAAGCTGCGGCGCAGCCGCCCGTTCACGACCTCTTCGCCCTCGACCCGGACGAGCCCTTGCTGGAGCAGCCGGTCCAGTGCCGTGTAGAGGGTGCCGGTGAGCATCTTGGTCCGGCCGTCGGTGATCGCCAGGACTTCCTGGAGGATCGCGTACCCGTGCCGGGGCTCGTCGGCGAGCGCGGTGAGCACGAGCCTGGTCGGCTCGGTCAGTTGACGGTCTGTCATGCCGTAACGATAGGTCAACCGTTTAGATATGTCGATGGTTTAGCTATGCACCCTCCGCGCCCGAGCCCGACCTCGGACCCGGCCTCGGACCCGGCCTCGGACCCGGCCCCGCGCGACGCTTCCCCGGCCCTCGCGCCCCGTTCCCCCGCCTCTCCGGCTCCGCGAAAAAACCGTTTGCATCCACCGGTGCACTGACTAAGGTGGTCCGAGTCCGCCCGCAAGCACCCATGCGCGGGTGGTGAGACGAGTGAGGAGGTGTGGCCAGGATGGTTGCCGCCGTGACGCGGCGCGCTTTCGCCTGCGCGCCATACGCCTCCTCCCCCCGTCTTCTCCCCACCGGCTGACAGCGCGTCGTACCGCGCCCCGGTGGGCCACTCCTCAGGAGCCACCGCAGTGCGCGAGCGCTTTGCCGACAGCGATTCCTTCTCCCGTATCCGCCCCAAGGGCGCTTCCCGTCGTGGCCGCAAGGCCGACCGTTTCGACGACGCCGAGCCCGAGTACCTGTACTTCCCCGCCGAGGACCACGACGAGTTCGACGACTCGGAGGGCGAGAACCCCCCGGTCACCGACGGCCCGCCCGTGGGCGACCGCTGGTCGACGTGGGACCAGTCCACCCCGACCGAGAAGGGCCCGCAGCCGCGCCCCGATTGGGTGATCACCGAACTCGCGGCCGTCGACTCTGAGTTCGGCATCGTGAAGACCGGCAAGGAGGCGGACGTCTTCCTGCTGGAGCGCAGTGTCCCGGGCACCGAGCGCCGCACCCTGATGGCGGCCAAGCGCTACCGCGATGCCCAGCACCGCATGTTCCACCGCGATTCGGGCTACCTGGAGGGCCGCCAGCACAAGGAGTCCCGGGTCAGCCGGGCGATGGCCAAGCGCACCGCGTTCGGCAAGGAGGCGATCGCCGGCCAGTGGGCGGCCGCCGAGTTCACGGCGCTGTGCCGCCTGTGGTCGGCGGGGGTCGCCGTGCCGTACCCGGTGCAGATCACCGGCACCGAGATCCTGATGGAGTTCATCGGCGACGAGGCCGGCACGGCCGCCCCGCGGCTGGCCCAACTGCGCGCCGAGGAGGCCGACATCGACGACCTCTGGGAGCAGCTGGGCCGCAGCCTCTCCCTGCTGGCGTACGACGGCTACGCGCACGGCGACCTCTCGGCGTACAACATCCTGGTGCACCACGGCCGCCTGGTGATCATCGACGTCCCGCAGATCGTGGACGTGGTGGCGAACCCGCGCGGCCGCTCCTTCCTGGAGCGGGACGTGCGCAACGTCGGCGCCTGGTTCGTCTCCCGGGGCCTGCCGCCCGAGCAGGTGGAGGCCCTGGTGGCGTCGCTCGCCGAGGACGCCAGGCTGCGCGGCTGACCGGCCGCCGGCTCAGTCGCTCGGCCAGAGGATGAACCGCGGCAGCGTGATGCGCCGCGGTTCTCCGCCGTGCGCGGCCGTCGCGCCGAGCGCCCCGCGGATCTCGTACAGGTGCGCCACGGTGAGTTCCAGCGGGGCCTCGTACGGCTGGTAGGTGTAGCGGATCGGGTAGTCGAGGCCGGGCCGGACCGACATCTCGATGTGGCAGCCGAGCACGTGGGTGACGGTCCGCCGTTCGGCCAGGTCGATCATCCGGTCGATGCTGTGGCCGAACGCGGCCCAGTCCTCGATGTAGAGCCGGCCGGGGTAGACGGTGTCGCCGGTGAGCAGGAATCCGCTCCACGGGTCGTAGTAGGTGACCGAGGCGGCGTGGTGGCCGGGGGTGGCCAGGCACTCCAGCACCCGCCCGCCGAGGTCGATCCGGGCAACGGCCTCCGGGTCGGCGTCGAAGCCGAACCACGGCCAGGCGCTGTCCTTCCCGGCCGGCACCAGCTCCGTCGCCGGCCGGTCCGCGAACTGCCCGTCCCCGGCGACGTGGTCGCCGTGCGCGTGGGTGTGCACCACCAGCAGCCGGTAGTCCTCCCGCGGGTTGCGCGCCAGCCAGCCGTCGATCAGCTCGTCCACGGTCCGCCGCAGCGGCAGGTACTCGGCCTCGGCGGTGGCCCCGGTGTCGATCAGCACGGCCCGCTCGTTGCCGAACAGCAGGTACAGGAACGGCGCTTCGTAGTTGACGGCCATGTTCTGCCGCAGGATCACGGTGTGCTCGTCGTACGCGTACACCTGCAGGTCGGGGTCGGTGTTGTGCTTGGCCGACGGCGAGCCGTGGTGCCAGCTGACGTCCAGCGGCCGCGCCTCGGGCCGTCCGGTGGTGAAGTCGATCGTCACTGCGCGGTTCCTCCGAATATCTTCTGCACGGCCGGCCACTTGACCGTACGTCAGTACCAACGATCGATTCGAACGGACGTGCCCGGACGGCGTGTAGAGTCGCCGCGCGAAGAGGGGCCCGGCCTTCCCATCGGGTGGCCGAGCAGCCAGACTCTTCTTGTTGACAGGTCGTACACCATGCTCGGGGGAAACGGGACATGTGGGGTCGGGGGACGGTGCTCGGGGGCCGCTACGCCCTCGCCGAGCGGCTCGGCAGCGGTGCCATGGGCGAGGTCTGGCGGGCCGACGACCAGGTGCTGGGCCGTCAGGTCGCGGTGAAGATCGTGCTTCCGGCGCTGATGGAAGACGAGGTCTTCGCGGCCCGGTTCCGCCGCGAGGCGACCGTGCTGGCGGCGATGAACCACCGCGGCGTGGTGCACATCCACGACTACGGCGAGGACGCCTCCGACCCGTCCGCGAAGATCGCGTACATCGTGATGGAGCTGCTGACCGGCCGCCCGCTGGACCGGGCCAAGGGCCGCGGCACCTTCCCGCCCGACCGGGCGCTGGACATCGCGGCGCAGGTGCTGGACGCCCTGCACGCCGCGCACCTGCAGGGCATCGTGCACCGCGACATCAAGCCGTCCAACCTGATGATCGACCAGGACGGCCGGGTCACCGTCACCGACTTCGGCATCGCCCGGACGCTGGCCGACACCCGGATCACCACCGCCCACGCGGTGATCGGCACCGCCCTGTACATGGCCCCGGAACGCGCCGAGGGCAAGGACGCCTCGGCCGTCTCCGACCTGTACTCGGTCGGCGTGGTGCTGTACGAACTCCTCGCCGGGAAGCCGCCGTTCACCGGCGGGACCCCACTGGAAGTGGTGCTCAAGCACGTCCGCGAGCCGGTGCCGGAGCTACCGGCGGCGGTGCCCGCGCCGGTGCGCGCGGTGGTCGCCAAGTCGCTGGCCAAGGAGCCCGGCGAGCGCTACCCGGACGCCGCGGCGATGGCCGTCGCCGCCCGGCAGGCGATGTCCACCCCCGCCGGGCTGGGCGCCGTCGTCGCCCTCGCCGGACCGGACGAGACCCCGCCCGCCGTCGCCGCCCCGGACGCCCCCACCGCGCCCCGGCAGACCGAACGCCCCGGCCGACGATGGCTGGTGCCCCTGGTCCTTCCGCTGGTACTGGTCACCGGCGGCGGAGTGACCGCCCACCAGCTCCAGCTGCTGCCCTGGCAGCACCGCCCGGAGTCCAGCACCAGCGCCGACTCCCCGGGCGGCCAGAACGGTTCCGGCCAGAACGGATCCCCGTCGGGCACTGCCCAAGGCAGCGCCGCCCAGCCGCAGTCCTCCGCCCCGCCGTCCGCCGACCCGGCCGGCAGCCCCGTCCCGCCCGGCGGCACGCCCGACCCGGGCGCGGGTGCCGGTGCTGGTGCCAACAACGGTTCCGGCGGCGGTTCCTCGAACACCAACACCGGCGGGAACACGGGCGGCGGGTCGGGAGGCGCCAACAACGGGGGCTCCACCAACGGCGGCTCCAACAGCGGCGGCTCCAACAGCGGCGGCGGCTCGAACAGCGGCGGCGGTGGCGGCTCCACCCCGAACCAGCCCGCCCCCACCACCCCGAAGCCCCCCGCGGGCGGCGGCCCGGCCTCCGGCTGCGGCGGCAGCGGCTGGGGACGGCTGGTCAACGTCGGCACCGGGCAGGCCGCCGGCCTCGGCTCGGACGCGCTGACGGCGGGCGTCCCGGTGGTGTCGGGCCGCAACACCTCCTACGGCTGGATCAAGAACACCGACGGCACCGGCCAGACCACGTTCACCGCCTGCAAGAGCGGCAGCGGCGTCGTCTTCGGCGGCCGCTACGCCGGCAGCCCCAACATCGCCGAACTGGCCGGCTCCGGCTCCTACGGCGACATGACCAACTGGTACGTCGTCGACGCCGGTTCCGGCACCTTCCAGCTCAAGTTCGGCTACGGCGTCCAGAGCTGCCTCACCGACAGCGGCACCGGCAACACCCTCACCATCACCACCTGCTCGCCCGGCGACAAGTCCCAGCTCTTCCGTTTCTCCTGACCCGATCCCGACCCGACTCCCGCGTGCCGCACCGGAGTTGTCACACCCCTGGGGAAGAGTGCCAGGCATGGCCGAACAGTACGTCACCGCGTTCGCGGTGGACGCCGCACTGCTGCTGCGCCTGCCCGGCTCGGGCGGGACGGGGCTGCTCGGCGTCCCGCGGTCCGCCGCCCTCACCGAGCTGCTCTCCGGCCGCCTGCGGGCCGATGCGGACTCCCGCTACACCGCCCTGCTGCCCGCCCTCGCGGGCACCCTCGGCACCCCGCTGGGCGAGGCCGTCCTCGCGGGCCGCCACTGGGACGAACTCACCGGCGTCTTCCGCACCTTGGGCCTGCCCGCGCTCGCCGAACTCTGGTCCCGCCGCTGGCCCTGGCCGGACGGCGCCACCGACGACCGGCCCTGGCCCTGCCCGACCCTCACCCCGCACGCCGCGCTCCCCACCGTGCTGGCCGACCTCGCCGCCCTCGACCCCGAGTCGCTCCCCGAGCACCCCACGGCCAACCTGGAGGACGACGACCTAGAGGACGCCGCCTGGTTCCTCACCGAGCACCTCCCCACCTGGGCCTCGCACGCCCACGCGCACTCCCTCGACCTGCTGCTGCTCCGCGACGGCGCCCGATGACCACCGGCGCCCTGGTGGTGCGCACCGAGTTCGCCGATCCCGCGGCCTGGCGGCGCCTGTGCGAAGTGATGGCCACCCCGACCGGGGAGGGCTTCCTGCCCGTCGTCGTCCCGGTCGACGACCCCGCCTTCGTCGGCCTGACCGTCGCCGACCTGACGGCCCGGCTGCCACCGCACTACAGCCACCCGCTGCTGGTCGTGGCCGACCGGCGCACCCTCGCCGACCCCGAACTCCCGCTCCTGGCCGCCTACCTGCGCGACCCGGCGACCCCGCCCGTCCGAGTGGCCGCCGCCGCACTGTGGAGCATCGAGAACAACCTGTCGATCGCCAACCTGGACTTCGTCGACTTCGTCCGCGCCGCCGGCCCCGACGGAGTCTTCCGCCGTTTCTGAGCGCCCGTCAGGACACCACGTCCTTGGTCGAAAAGCCGCGGAACGCCAGCGCCAGCAGCACCACCGCGTACGACAGCGACAGCACCACGCCCTGCACCATCCCGCCCCACTCCAGCTGCGGCTGCAGCGCGTCCGCCCAGGCGTACTGCCAGTGCGCGGGGAACCACTCGCGCAGCGAGCCGAGCGCGGTGACGGCGTCCAGCACGCCGGTGATGATCGACGCGAACACCGCGCCGCCCACCGCGCCCAGCGGGGCGTCCGTCGCGGTGGAGATCCAGAACGCCAGTGCGCCGACCACGACTTCGGCCAGGAAGACGTACAGCACGGCGAGCGCCAGCCGGGGCAGCGCCTCGGTCGCGGAGAGGGTCGCCCCGGTCGGGAGCTTCAGGTCGCCCCAGCCGTACGCGGCGGTGCCGACCACCAGGCCGACGGCGGGCAGCAGCACGACCGCCGCGGCCGAGAAGACCATCGCCACGGTGAACTTCCGCGCCAGCAGCCGGGCCCGCGGCACCGGCGCCGCCAGCAGGTAGCGCAGCGAGGACCAACTCGCCTCGGACGCCACGGTGTCGCCGCAGAACAGCGCCACCGGGATCACCAGCAGGAACCCGGTGCCCATGAACAGCAGCGTGGTCGCGAAGTTCGCGCCGGACGCGGTGGCCAGCTCGATGAACGTGGTGCGGTTCTCCCGCCCCGGCGTGCCGCCGATCTGGAACGCCGCCAGCACGACGAACGGCAGCAGCGCCAGCACCCCGCCGATCACCAGCGTGCGGCGGCGCCGCAGCTGCCGCATCGCCTCGACCCGCAACGGCAGCGTCCGCCCCGGCCGGTACCCGGGGGCCGCCGTGTCCATCACCGTACTCATGCCGCTCCTCGGATCAGGGACAGGAAGGCGTCCTCCAGCCGTCGCTGCGGGCCGATGCCCGCCACCGGCACGCCCAGGCGCACCAGTTCGGCGGTCAGCCGGCTCACCGGCAGGCCGTCCAGCCCGACCAGCAGCCCGCCGTCCACCGTCTGCACCGACTCCACGCCGTCCAGCGCGGCCAGCTTCTCCGCGACCGCCTCCGCCTCGGCGAAGCCGTCCTCGACGCTCACCAGCAACTGCTCGCCCGCGCCGGTGATCCCGGCGGTCGGCCCGGCCACCACCAGTCGGCCGCGCTCCATCACCACCAGGTGGGTGCAGGACTGCTCGACCTCGGCGAGCAGGTGGCTGGAGACGATGACGGTACGCCCGGCGGCGGCGTAACGGACCATCACCTCCCGCATCTCGCGGATCTGCGGCGGGTCGAGACCGTTGGTCGGCTCGTCCAGGATCAGCAGGTCGGGCAGGCCCAGCATGGCCTGCGCGATCGCCAGCCGCTGCCGCATGCCCTGCGAGTAGGTGCGCACCGCGCGCTCCAGCGCCTCGCCGAGGCCGGCGATCTCCAGCGCCTCCGCGAAGTGCGCGTCCTCCACCGGCCGCCCGGTGGCCGCCCAGTACGACTCCAGGTTGGCCCGCCCGCTCAGGTGCGGCAGGAAACCCGCGCCCTCGACGAACGCCCCGACCCGGGACAGCACCGGCGCACCCGGCCGGATCGCCTGCCCGAACACCCGGATCTCGCCCTCGTCGGGGCGGATCAGCCCCATCAGCATCCGCAGCGTGGTGGTCTTGCCGGCGCCGTTCGGACCGAG
The DNA here is from genome assembly GCF_002803145.1 of Kitasatospora sp. CB02891. Classification (NCBI taxonomy): domain Bacteria; kingdom Bacillati; phylum Actinomycetota; class Actinomycetes; order Kitasatosporales; family Streptomycetaceae; genus Kitasatospora; species Kitasatospora sp. CB02891. The sequence continues at coordinate 379,939 of NZ_NNBO01000006.1, forward strand.
CAGGCCGAGCACCTGCCCGGCCTCCACCCGGAACGACAACTCCCGTACCGCGTACCGGTCCACCGAGCCCTTGTACTTCTTCGACAGCCCGGTGATCTGCAACGGCACCCCGGCCAGCTCCGGATCCGGCGCCGGCGTCGCCGCCCGCCGACGGCGCGCGAACAGCAGCAGCGCGCCGATCGCCACCGCCACCAGCGGCAGCACCCAGGTCCGGTTCGGCAGCGGCGCGGCCGCGGTGTGCAACTGGTCCACCGTCGGCACGCTCAGCGGCCCGGCCGCGGCCAGCCGGTACGTGGCGGCCTGCGCGGGCGAGGCGTACGCCAGGTCGGTGGACGCCAGCACCAGCCGCAGCCGGTGCCCGGCCGGGAACTCGTGGTCCACGGCCGGCAGCGTCACCTGCACCGTCCGCCCGCCCGCCGCGTCCGCGCCGGTCACCCGCAGCGGGGCGACCAACTGCTGCGGCAGCGACTGCTTCCCGTCCGGCGCGACGTCGTACACCTTCGCGAACAGCACCGCCTCCGGCACGTCCGCCGCCACCTGGACCGACACCGTCGGCGCACCCGTCAGATGCAGCGCGCCGCCCAGCGGCGCGGAGTCGAAGGACGCGAACTGGCCGGGGAAGTCGATCGACAGACCCGCACCCACCGAGGACAGCTGGGACAGCGCCCCGATCCCCGGCAACGTCGAAATGTTCGGCGGCGCACCGCCGGGCGGGTTCGCCACCTGCTGTTCACGGCCCGTCAGCTCCACGCTGCGCTGCGCCGTCCCGCCCAACCCGGGGTAGCTGTCGGCGTCCGCACCGCGCAGCACCGCCTGGAAGCCCGTCGAATCGACGCCGCCGGTGCGCGTCACCCGGAACGCGGGGCCGGTCGAGGTGCCCTCGCCCTTCAAGTAGTGATCGAACCAGGCCGTCACCCGGGCGTCCGAGCGGGTACTGCTCTCCTGCCCGCCGTCGTGCCCCGCGCCGAACCAGTCCACCGCCACCGGCGCGCCGTTCGCGGCCACCGCCTTCGCGATCCGATCGCCCTGGTCGAGCGGGAACAGCGAGTCCTGCTGACCCTGGATCACCAGCGTCGGCACCTTGATCCGATCCGCCACCGCGGACGGGCTCGACTGCTCCAGGACCTTCACCGCGTCCGCGTCCGGCCGCCCGGCCGCCGCCACCCGGTTGTACATCGCGCACAGCTCGTCCCGGAACCGCCCGCACCCCACCGGGCCCTCGGCCTGCACCGGCGACCCACCGCCCAGCCCCGACGCCGAACCGGTGGTGAAGAAAATCCCCGCCCACAGCTTCTTGAACACCCCGTCGGCGGCCGAACTCCCCTGCGCCGCCTGCGGGAACAGCGCATCCGCCAGGTTCCACCAGGTGATCTGCGGCGCGATCGCATCGATCCGCCTGTCGTACCCGGCCGCCAGCAACGACACCGCCCCGCCGTACGACGCGCCCGTCACCCCGACCCGCGGATCGCCCGCCCCGTCCAACTGCACCTCGGGGCGCTGCGCCAGCCAGTCCACCAGCCGCGACACATCCGCGACCTCACGCTCCGGCTGGTTCAACCCGATCTGCCCCGACGACTGCCCGAACCCGCGCGCCGACCACGTCAACACCGCGTACCCGGCCCGGGCCAGCTCCTCGGCCCGCTGCCGCTCGCTCTCCTTCGACCCGCCGAAACCGTGCGCCAGCAGAATCGCCGGACGCCGCCCCGACCCGCTCCCCGTGAAGAACGAGGTGTCGATCCGGACCCCCTCCGACACCTCCAGGAACCGGTCCTCCCGATGCACCGCCGCCGGCTCCCCCGCCACCGCGACCACCGCACCGCCCCCCACCAGCAACGCCACCACCGCGCCCCCGGCCACCACCACCCGCCGACGCATCACCCACCCGCGCCATGCCTCAGCGAACCCCATACCCGCGATCCTAACCACGCCCCGAGTAGGCACTTCGTCAACAGCCGGGGGAGGCGAGCGCGAGCAGGCGGGCAGCCATTCAGGGGCGCGGGGAGTTCTCCCCCAGCCCTGGCGGGCCGGGAGGTGCCCCCACGCGCCCCCCGGTTCGCACTCCCTCACCCCTTCCTTCGCTGGTGGGCCACGGGCGGGCAGCTGGGCGCAAAAAACCCAATCACCCACAACTCGCACGCTATGGTGCAAATCCCCCACCTTCCCCGAGGTGCCCCGTGCTATGGCCTCTCGCCAGCCTCCTCACCGCGATCCTCGCCACCCTCTTCGTCGGCTGGCTGGTCGACCAGACCCTCCAGCGCCTCGCCGCCCGCCACCCGGACGCCCCGGTCTGGGAGTCCCTGCGCCGCTGCCGCATCCCCCTCCAGCTGACGCTGCTGGCCGCGCTGCTGCTCCTGTCCCACCCGATCCGCCGGATCTTCCCCAGCGAGGACAGCGTCGTCCTCCACACCGTCCTGCTCGCGCTGATCGCGTCTCTCGGCTGGCTCACCGTCAGGATCCTCGCCGCCGTCCTGGAGGCGGTCTTCAGCCGCTACGAGACGATCACCGAGGACGCGTCCCGGGTCCAGCGCGTACGGACCCAACTCGGTCTGGTCCGTCGGGTCGGCGCGGCGGTGATCTGGGTGGTGACGGTCGGCGCGCTCCTGCTGACCTTCGACGCGATGCGCACGGTGGGGGCCAGCCTGCTCGCCTCCGCAGGCCTGATCGGCATCGTGGCGGGCATCGCCGCCCAGTCCGCGCTCGGCAACTTCTTCGCGGGCCTGCAGATCGCGTTCAGCGACACCGTCCGGATCGGCGACACGGTGGTGCTGGAGGGCCAGCAGGGCACGGTCGAGGAGATCACCCTCTCCTATTTGGTGCTGCGGCTGTGGGACTACCGCCGCCTGGTGGTCCCGGTCTCGTACTTCGTCTCCAAGCCGTTCGAGAACTGGACCCGCCGCGACCCGGGCCTGCTCGCCTGGGTGCTGCTGCACCTGGACCACCGCACCCCGATCGACGCCCTGCGCGCGGAACTGGAGCGCTTCCTGACCGGCACCGACCTGTGGGACGGCGAGGAGTGGTCCCTCACCGTCACCGACACCACGCCGTCCACCATCGTGGTCCGCGCCATGATGACCGCCCGCGACCCGGACGCCACCGCCGCCCTCAAGCTCGCCACCCGCGAACACCTGATCGCCTACCTGAGGGACCACCACCCGGACGCCCTCCCCCGCGTCCGCACGACCTAGCACCGGTGCGCCACCGGCCCGCCGTCGGGAGCCGCACCGCGGTCGGGGTGTCGCAGCCGCGCACGGCCGGTCCCCGTTCGAGCAGGGGTGCTTGCCGGCCCGTCAGCTTCCCGCCGGTCCGCCCGACGCCCGGACGGCGGACAGCGAACGCCGCTGCCGGCCGTCCGCGTCGAAGTTGTCGGGCGCGAGCCACTCCCGCAGCGCCTTGCCGACCTGCGGCCACTCGGCGTCGATGACGGAGTACCAGGCGGTGTCCCGGTTGCGGCCCTTGTAGACCACGGCCTGCCGGAAGACCCCTTCGAAGGTGAAGCCCAGCCGCAGCGCCGCCTTGCGGGAGGGCGCGTTGAGGGTGTCGCACTTCCACTCGTAGCGCCGGTGGCCGAGCTCGTCGAAGACGTAGGACATCAGCAGGAACTGCGCCTCGGTGGAGACCGCGGTCCGCTTCAGCAGCGGTGAGAAGGTCACGCTGCCGACCTCGACGACACCGTTGGCCGGGTCCTGGCGCATCAGGGCGAGGGTGCCGACGGCCCGGCCGCTGCGCAGATCGACGACCGCGTAGTGCAGGGGGTCGTCCGTCCGCGCCGTCTTCGCCAGGTACGCGCGGTGGGCGGCCGGGCCGTCGAACGGGCCGACCGTCAGATACGTCCAGTCCCGGCCGTCCGCCGCGAGCGCGTACGCCGCGTACAGGTCGTCGGCGTGGCGGTCCACGTCCAGGGGCTCCACCCGGCAGAAGCGTCCGTCGAGGGTGACCCGGGCGGGCGCGGGACGCGCCGTCCAGTCGGGCAGCGGGTGGCCGACGGGCTGGCCGTGTGCGTTGAGGCGTGCGGACATGCTCTCTTCTCCTGGTGGGTGCCGGTCCTTCCAGGCTAGGAAGCGCGTGGAACCTCGAAAAGGTCCACGCCGTGCCCATTCCATGGAGCCACGACCGGACCACCCACGGTCAAGCCGCCGCCACGAAGCGTCACCATGGGGAGATGACTTGGCAAGCCGATATCGCCATCGACCCGGACGGCGTCCACCGCGCCGCCGTCCTGATGCGGGAGTCCGCCTCGGACAGCCGCCGCGGGTTCCTGCTGGACGACGCCCGGACCGCCGGCGGCGCGCATCGCGGCTGGCAGGCGGCCGACGCCAGCACCCGCTGCGTCGCGGCCTGGCGGGACCGCCTGCACCGGGAGGCGGACGAGGTCGAGGCCGCGGCCGACGCGCTCCGTGCCTCGGCGAATGCCTACGTCAACACGGACGGCGCGACGGCCGTCGCCCTCTCGGATGACGCGCAGTGGCTGCGGGGGGCCTGATGCTGACCCTCGACGACCTGGACCACGCCCAGCCCGGGCTCTGGCAGCAGGCCTGCGACGACGCCCTCACCACGGCCAGGCACTGCGAGCACCTCGCCTCGGTCGCCCGCGACGAGGTGAACCGGACCCTCGCCGGCGCCTGGACCAGTCCGACCGGCGATTCGGCCCGCGCCCGTTTCGCCCGGCACGCGGAGTCCTACGACTCCGCCGCCCTGTCGATGCGCGACCTCGCCAAGGTCTACGACCGGCTCGCCACGTCGATGGCGGCCGCCCAGCGCACCCTGCACGGCGCACTCGACCTCGCCCGCGACCACCGGCTGAACGTCGGTCAGGACGGCAGCGTGCACCGCGACCCCGGTCCCGTCGACCCGGCGAAGGAAGCCGCCCTCGGCGAGCGGATCCACCAGGCCCAGGCCCTGATCACGGCGGCCCTGCACGACGCCACCGCCGCGGACATCGGCGCGGCCGACGAACTGCGCACCCTGGCCCAACTGTCCGGGATCGAGAGTCCCGGCACCGTCCGGGCCGCTCTCGACCACGACGGCAACAGCGCCCTCGCCGTCGCCCTGCGCCTGCAGAGCACCCACGACGGCCCGCACCGGATCAACGTCCCGCCCGAGCTGATCGACGCCGCCCGCCGGGCGTCCGCCGAGACCGGCATCAGCACCGACCTGCTGCTCGCCGTGATGTGGCAGGAGCAGCAGTGGTACCAGAACGAGGAGCCCGGCCTGGACGGTCCGTTGACCGCCCTCGGGCGGAGGTCCGACCGGGCCGCGGCGGACAGCCTGAAGCCCGACAAGTCCCTCGGCATCACCCACATCAAGCTCGCCACCGCCCGGAGCGTGATCGACGCCGACCCGGCCGCCTTCCCGAACCTCGTCGGGCTCAGCGACACCCGGCTGGCGGAGTACGTCGAGGAACACCCCGCCGAGGACGTCCGGCTGAGCGCCCACCACCTGAAACGGCTCCGGCGGACGCCGGACGGCGCCACCTCGGACAAGCAGCTCTTCCTGCTCTACGCCGCCGACACCGAGCAGGTCCGCCGCGCCAACGTCCAGTACGGCGACGACGGTTCGCACCGCGGCGCGGCCATCAAGGACCGGTCCGACAGCTGGGACGCCCTGCAGCAGTCCCTGCGCGACGCGGACGCCTGGAACAGCCTCCCGGAGGCCGAACGCCGCCGGGCCCTCGACGACCTCGCGTCCCGCACCCCGTCCGACACCGCCGTCGAGCTGAACCCGGTGTACGCCGGGCCGGGCGTGAGCACCCGCGCCCGCGGCACCGCACCGGCGCAGCCCGGCCTGCTCCGCCCGCCGGTCCCGCCGGTCCCGGGCGTCCTGCCGATCCCGGCGCCGAGCCCCGGCCCCGCCCCCACCCCGCCGGCGGGCTGAGCGAGCGATGCGCCGTCCCCGCCCCGCCCGCGCGCTCGCCGCCGCGCTGTCCGCCGCCTGCCTGGCTTCCGGCCTGGTCTCGTGCGGCGGCGACGGACGGCCGCCCCGCGTGCCCATGCCCTCGAACGTGCCGACCGTGCCGCAGTTCCCCGACGCCGGCGCGCTCGTCGACGCCCTCGAACGCGCGGGCGTCCCCTGCCTGGTCACCCTGCACAGCAGCCTCCCCGGGGGATCGAGCACCGACTGCACGACGACCGTCGACGGCGACACCTTCGAGTACGTCGTCGACGTGTACAACCCCGAGCAGTTCACCCGCGACGACATCGGCAACGCCATCGCGGCCGGGCGCACCGCGTACCACCAGACCTTCGTCGCGGCCGGGAACTGGAGCATCAACGTCGTCGACCCCGCCTACGCGCCGCGGATCGCGCAGATCCTCGGCGGTGCGGTGCTCCCCGGCGACGGGCCGAGCGCTCCCGCCCGCCCGCTGCCCGTGATCCCGCCGGCGCCCCGCTACGACAGCGTCGAGCAGCTCGCCACGGCCCTCGACGCCTCCGTCGGCTGCGAGGACCGGAAGGCGGAACCCGGCGGCTCGCTGGCCTGCCGGACCGGAAGCCGGGTCGGCCACGGGCCGAACTGCGCGAGCCTGCGGGTCTTCGGCAGCGACGCCGGGCGCGACCGGTCCCTGCGCGGGGCGCTCTCCGTTCCCGGCATCCCCGGATACCTCGCCGCGGGCGCGAACTGGTCGGTCAACCTGTGCGACTACGGGCTCGCCGACCGGGTCGCGCGGGACCTCGGCGGGGTCGTCGTCTCCTACGACGGCGACTGAACGCGCGAGGGGCCGCGGCCGGAATCCCGACCGCGGCCCCTCGTCCGCCCGAAAGCGCTGCTCGCCCGAGAGCGCTACAGCACCCGCGTCATGGTGCGGTGCGGAATCCCCGCGTCGTCGTACTCGGGCCCGTGGGCCGCGTAGCCGAGCCGCTCGTAGAAGCCCAGCGCCTGTACCTGCGCGTGCAGTTCGAGCTCCGTCGCGCCGTGCTCGCGGCCCAGCTCCTCGACGGCCCGGACCAGCCGGACGCCCAGGCCGGTGCCGCGCGCGGCCGGGACCACGGCGAGCCGGCCGAGCAGCACCCGGCCGGCGATGCCGCCGGTGAGGGTGAGCGCCTGGGCGCCGGAGATCAGCCGCGCGGTGCCGAGCGGGGCGCCGTCCTCGCCGACCGCCAGCACGTGCGCCGAGGTGGCGTCGTACTCGTCGTACTCCAGCTCGGCGGGGATCTCCTGCTCCTCGACGAACACCGCGCGCCGCACCGCCCACACGGCGGCCAGGTCGTCCTCGTCGTCGGCGACCCGAATGACGACGGCCATCTCAGCTCTCCGCCGCGATGACGTCCAGCGCGTGCTGCAGGTCCTCGGGGTAGGCGGAGGTGAACTCCACCCAGCGCCCGTCCTCGGGGTGCTCGAAGCCGAGCGAGACGGCGTGCAGCCACTGCCGGGTCAGGCCGAGCCGCTTGGCGAGCGTCGGGTCCGCGCCGTAGGTGAGGTCGCCGACGCAGGGGTGGCGCAGCGCCGACATGTGGACCCGGATCTGGTGGGTGCGGCCGGTCTCCAGCTTGATGTCCAGCAGGGAGGCGGCGCGGTAGGCCTCGATCAGGTCGTAGTGGGTGACGGACGGCTTGCCGTCCCGGGTCACCGCCCACTTCCAGTCGCTGCTGGGGTGGCGGCCGATCGGCGCGTCCACGGTGCCGGACAGCGGGTCGGGGTGGCCCTGGACCAGCGCGTTGTACTTCTTCTCGGTGACCCGGTCGTGGAACTGCCGCTTCAGGTCGGTGTAGGCGCGCTCGGACTTGGCGACCACCATAATCCCGGAGGTGCCGACGTCCAGGCGGTGCACGACGCCCTGGCGCTCGGCGGCGCCGGAGGTGGAGATCCGGTAGCCGGCGGCGGCCAGGCCGCCGATCACGGTGGGGCCGGTCCAGCCGGGGCTGGGGTGCGCGGCGACGCCGACCGGCTTGTCGATGACGACCACGTGGTCGTCGTCGTGGATGATCCGCATGCCCTCGACGGCTTCGGCGACGATCTGCACCGGCGCCGCGGGGGCGGGGATCTCGACCTCCAGCCAGGATCCGGCGGTGACCCGGTCCGACTTCCCGGCGACCGCGCCGTCCAGGGTGACCTTGCCCTCGGCGGCGAGCTCGGCGGCCTTGGTGCGGGAGAACCCGAACATCCGGGCCAGGGCGGCGTCCAGCCGCTCGCCCTCCAGGCCGTCGGGTACGGGGAGGCTACGGGTCTGCGCTGCGATACTCACCCACCCGAGTATGCCCGACCCGGACCCGCCCCCTTCCCGCCAGTGGGCCCGTCAGGCCTTGGACGGCCCGTCCCCGCCGTCGTCCGTCGACCGCTCCTCGGTCTTGGCGGCGGGGGCGCCGTGCGTGGTGCCGTCCGGGTTGGAGCCGCGGAAGGAGAGCAGGACGACCAGGATGCCGCCGCAGACGATCGCCGAGTCGGCGAGGTTGAAGACCGCGAAGTGCTGGACCGAGATGAAGTCGACCACGTGGCCGCGGAACACGGACGGGGAGCGGAACAGCCGGTCGGTGAGGTTGCCGAGCGCCCCGCCGAGCAGCAGGCCGAGCGCGATCGCCCAGGGCAGGCTGTACAGGCGGCGGGCGATCCGCCAGATCACCACGATGACGCCGGTGGCGATGGCGGTGAACAGCACGGTCAGCGCCTCGCCCATGCCGAACGCGGCGCCGCCGTTGCGGATCACCTGGAGGGTCATCCAGTCGCCGATCACCCGGATCGGCGCGGTGCGGTCCTCCAGGTGGGCGACCACCAGCAGCTTGGAGCCGAGGTCGATCAGGTAGGCGAGCAGCGCGACGCTCAGCAGCACGCTGATCCGGCGGCGGCGGACCGCGGCGCGGCCCCCGTCGGCGGCGGTGGCGCCGCCCTCGGCCCGGCGCTCCCCGGGCGCGGCGGGGCTCACCCGGTCACCCGCCCCGGTGGAGGGGGCGCTGGGGACGGCGTCGTCCTGGGTCTGGTGGGAACCTGGAGTGCTGATGATCCGCTCCGCTGCCGTGGGAAAAGCCGGTCGACGTTACGGGGACGAGAGTACGACACCCGTCGCCCCGTTGGCCGCCCTGTACGACAATGTACGGCGCGCAGGACGGCCGGGGCGTGGGCCGCGGTCAGCGGCGTTCCTGCTTCGCCTTGCAGCTGACGCAGAGGGTGGCCCGGGGGAACGCCTGCAGGCGGGCCTTGCCGACGGGCTTGCCGCAGGACTCGCACAGGCCGAATCCGGTGCCTTCGAGGCGGGCCAGCGCGCGTTCGGTCTGGGCGAGCGAGTCGCGCGCGTTGTTGGCGAGCGACAGCTCGCTCTCCCGGTTGATGTTCTTGGTGCCGGCGTCGACCTGGTCGTCGCCCGCGCCGTCGTTGGAGTCCCGCATCAGGCCGGCGATGGCGGCCTCGGAGGCCTCGATCTCGGAGCGCAGCCGGAGCAGGTCGGACGCCAGTTCGTCGTGCAGTTCGGCGACCTCGGCGGCCGTCCACGGCTCTTCGCCGGACCGGACCGGCAGGTCCGCCGGGTCGACCGACTCGGCGCCGTCGCGCGCGCCGGAGCCGGCCGGCACGTGCGAGCGGCTGCTGGCCGCGGTGTGTCCGGTGGTGCCGGTCTTTCGCCGCGCAGTACTCACGGTCCCCTCCCCTGGGTCGCTCGCCACGGCCTTGCGCGACCTCGTGGTCACGGTTCCTGTCGCCTTCTCAGCCATGGCTTTCGACCTCATTCACGAATGATCAGAAGCGTCGGTTCCCGACGATCTTGCCGGTCCCGGAACGATAAACCTCATCGAATCGCCCTACAACGGGACATACCGAAGCGTTTCTCCGATCCCACCCGCGCAGCCTCCGTCGGTGTCGACGCTGCCCGAAGTTGTGCCCAGAACGCCTCCGGCTAACCGCCCGGGGCCCGGCTCGCGGGTGCGCGAAACGGCTTGCGAGGGCCGATACACTGGGCCTGCAAGGCGCAGACGGGACGAGTACCGACGTTACGCAGCCATGAGCGACCCGGGGACGGTGCGAGCCCGGGGGTGTGCACGGCGGGAAGATCACCCCCGAGCCGCCGGAAGAACGGCCGGTTCAACGGCCTACTAGACCCGGCAGCAAACCCAAAGAGAGGGCCGCAGCGCGCGCGGTCAAGGAGGGTGGTACCGCGGGGCGGCTCGCCGTCTCGTCCCTCCGTCGGAGCCAGTCCACGCATCCGCCGGAGGTTGACGCACCCCATGTCGCCCACCTACAACGCCGTTCCCGCGCAGGTCGACCTGCCCGCGCTGGAGCACCAGATCCTCTCCTTCTGGCAGGACCAGAAGGTCTTCCAGCGCAGCCTGGAGCAGTCCCAGGGCCGCCCCGAATGGGTGTTCTACGAGGGCCCGCCGACCGCCAACGGCATGCCGGGCGCGCACCACATCGAGGCCCGCGTCTTCAAGGACGTCTTCCCGCGCTTCCGCACCATGAAGGGCTACCACGTGGCCCGCAAGGCCGGCTGGGACTGCCACGGCCTGCCGGTGGAGCTCGCGGTGGAGAAGGAGCTGGGCTTCTCCGGCAAGCCGGACATCGAGAAGTACGGCATCGCCGAGTTCAACGCCAAGTGCCGCGAGTCGGTCACCCGGCACACCGACGCCTTCGCCGAGCTCACCGAGCGGATGGGCTACTGGGTCGACCTCGACCAGGCCTACCGCACCATGGACCCCTCGTACATCGAGTCGGTCTGGTGGTCGCTCCAGCAGATCTTCGACAAGGGCCTGCTGGTCCAGGACCACCGCGTCGCCCCGTGGTGCCCGCGCTGCGGCACCGGCCTGTCCGACCACGAGCTGGCCCAGGGCTACGAGACCGTGGTCGACCCGTCGGTCTACGTGCGCTTCCCGCTCACCTCCGGCCCGCTGGCCGACACCGCCGCCCTGCTGGTGTGGACCACCACCCCGTGGACCCTGGTCTCCAACACCGCCGCGGCCGTCCACCCCGAGGTGACCTACGTGGTCGCCACCGACGGCAACGAGCGCCTGGTGGTCGCCGAGCCGCTGGTCGCCAAGGCCCTCGGCGAGGGCTGGGAGACCACCGGCGAATCCTTCACCGGCGCCGAGATGGAGCGCTGGGCCTACCGGCGCCCGTTCGAGCTGGTCGAGATCCCGGACGCCCACTACGTCCTGACGGCCGAGTACGTCACCACCGAGGACGGCACCGGCATCGTCCACCAGTCGCCCGCCTTCGGCGCCGACGACCTCGCGACCTGCCGCCGCTACGGCCTCCCGGTGGTCAACCCGGTGGAGACCGACGGCACCTTCTCCCCCGAGGTGCCGCTGGTCGGCGGCGTGTTCTTCAAGAAGGCCGACGAGACCCTGGTCGCCGACCTGTTGGCCCGCGACCTGCTGTTCCGTCACCTCCCGTACGAGCACAGCTACCCGCACTGCTGGCGCTGCCACACCGCGCTGCTGTACTACGCGCAGCCCTCCTGGTACATCCGGACCACCGCCGTCAAGGACGCGATGATCCGCGAGAACGAGGCCACCAACTGGTACCCGGAGACGGTCAAGCACGGCCGCTTCGGCGACTGGCTGAACAACAACATCGACTGGGCGCTGTCCCGCAACCGCTACTGGGGCACCCCGCTGCCGATCTGGCGCTGCGAGGACGACCACCTGACCTGCGTCGGCTCGCTCGCCCGGCTCTCCGAGCTGACCGGCACCGACCAGTCGGAGCTGGACCCGCACCGCCCGTTCATCGACGAGGTCACCTTCGCCTGCCCGCAGTGCTCCACCACCGCGGTCCGGGTGCCCGAGGTGATCGACGCCTGGTACGACTCGGGCTCCATGCCGTTCGCGCAGTACGGCTACCCGTACCGCAACAAGGAGCTGTTCGAGCAGCGCTACCCGGCGCAGTTCATCTCCGAGGCGATCGACCAGACCCGCGGCTGGTTCTACACCCTGATGGCCGTCGGCACCCTGGTGTTCGACAAGAACTCCTACGAGAACGTCGTCTGCCTGGGCCACATCCTGGCCGAGGACGGCCGGAAGATGTCCAAGCACCTGGGCAACATCCTCCAGCCGATCCCGCTGATGGACCAGCACGGCGCCGACGCGGTCCGCTGGTTCATGGCCGCCGGCGGCTCCCCCTGGTCGGCCCGCCGGGTCGGCCACGGCACGATCCAGGAGGTGGTCCGCAAGACCCTCCTCACCTACTGGAACACCGTCGCCTTCCAGGCCCTGTACGCCCGCACCGCCGGCTGGGCCCCCTCGGCGAACGACCCGGCCGCCGCCGACCGCCCGCAGCTCGACCGCTGGGTGCTGTCCGAACTGCACACCCTGGTGCGCGAGGTGGACGCCTCCTACGAGGCCTACGACACCCAGCGGGCCGGCAAGCTGCTGTCCGGCTTCGTCGACGACCTCTCCAACTGGTACGTCCGCCGCGGCCGCCGCCGCTTCTGGCAGGGCGACGCCGCCGCACTCGCCACCCTGCACGAGGCGCTGGAGACCGTCACCCGCCTGATGGCCCCGCTCACCCCGTTCATCACCGAGCGGGTCTGGCAGGACCTGGTCGTCCCGGTCACCCCGGACGCCCCGCTCTCCGTCCACCTCTCCAGCTGGCCGGTCGCCGACGGGACGCTCATCGACACCGAGCTCTCCAAGCACATGGCGCTGGTCCGCCGCCTGGTCGAACTCGGCCGCGCCACCCGCGCCGAGAGCGGAGTGAAGACCCGTCAGCCGCTCTCCCGCGCGCTGATCGCCGCCCAGGGCTGGGAGGAGCTCCCCGCCGACCTGCGCGCCCAGATCGCCGAAGAGCTCAACGTCTCCGTCCTCGAATCCCTCGCCGAGGTCGGCGGCTCCCTCGTCGACACCTCCGCCAAGGCCAACTTCCGTGCCCTCGGCAAGCGTTTCGGCAAGGGCGTCCAGGACGTCGCCAAGGCCGTCGCCGCCGCGGACGCCGCGAAGCTCGCCGCTGAGCTCCGCGCCACCGGCGAGACCTCGGTCGAACTCAACGGCGAGACGGTCACCCTCTCCCCCGACGAGGTCGTCATCACCGAGACCCCGCGCGAGGGTTGGGCCGTCGCCAACGAGTCCGGCGCGACCGTCGCCCTCGACCTGGCGATCACCCCCGAGCTCAAGCGGCTCGGCGTGGTCCGCGACGCGATCCGGCAGATCCAGGAGGCTCGCAAGAACTCCGGCCTCGACGTCGCCGACCGCATCCACCTCCAGCTCGCCACCACCGACGAGGACACCCTCGCCGCCCTGACCGAGCACCAGTCCCTGGTGGCCGCCGAGGTCCTGGCCGAATCCCTCGGCCTCACCATCACCGACCCGGACGCCCCCCGGTTCTCCGACGAGGGCCTCGCCCTGGAGTTCACCCTCCGCAAGGCCTGAGCCCAGCGGTTCCCCGTGCCCCGCCAGGGGCGCGGGGAACCGCGCGAGCAACCGAGCACGAACCGCACGCTCCGCCCGGACAACGGGGCCGACCTCCCCGGGCGGACGGTGCAACGCGAAGGGCGCCCCCAGCCGTCATGGCCAAGGGCGCCCTTTCAAGTGCGCGTTGCGGAACCGCTAGTTGTCGCCGTCCTCGTCGATCAGGAAGCCTCGCATCGGAGCGGGGGCCTGCTGCATCGGCTGCGGGGGCTGCGGCCGCACGGCCGCCATCGGCTGGGTCATGCCCGCCGGCGCCATCGCCCCGTTGGAGCTCGCGGAGGCGCCGCCGAAGGACGGGGCGCCGGCCGAGCTGCCGAAGGAGCTGCCGCCGAAGGACTGGTTGCCGCCGAAGGACGGGGTGGAGCCGAACGACGGCGCCGAGGAGGACATCGCGCCGGCACCGGCGGGCGCCATCGACGACGCGGCCGGCGGCAGCGACGCGGTGGCGGGGATCCGCGGCGGGGCGAGCGAGTCGTCCGCCTGCGACTCCAGCTGACGCAGCTGGGTCTCCAGGTAGGACTTCAGGCGGGTGCGGTACTCGCGCTCGAAGGCGCGCAGGTCCTCGACCTTGCGCTCCAGCGTGGCGCGGGCGGACTCCAGGGAGCCCATCGCGACGCGGTGCTTCTCCTGCGCGTCCCGCTCCAGCGCGTCGGCCTTGGCGCGGGCGTCGCGCTCCAGACCCTCGGCGCGGCTGCGGGCCTCGCCGACGATCTTGTTGGCCTCGGAGCGGGCCTCGGAGATGGCCTGGTCCGCGGTCTGCTGGGCGAGCGCGAGGACGCGGGCGGCGCTGTCGCCACCGGGGCCCTGCTGCTGCTGCATCGGGTTGCCCATCGGGGCGCCCATCGGCTGCAGCTGCTGGCCGCCCATGGGCTGGAGCTGCTGCCCGCCCATGGCCTGACCCATCTGCTGCTGCATCGGGTTGCCCATCGGCTGCAGCATCTGACCGCCCATCGGCTGGACCAGCTGCTGCTGGCCGCCCATGGTCTGGCCCATCTGCTGCTGCATCGGGTTGCCCATCGGACCGCCCATCGGGCCGCCCTGACCGGCGGGCAGCTGCGGCGCGCCGGACGGCAGGCCGAGCGGCTGGTTGCCCATCCCCTGCTGGGGGCCGGCGAGCTGCTGCGGGCCGCCGAGCTGCTGCGGACCGGGGCCCTGCTGCTGGCCGGGCACCGGCGGACCGGATATGGCGGCGGGCACCGGAGCGCCGGGTCGTCCGCCGTCCTGCGGAGCCTGCTGCTCCTTGCGCATGTTCGCCTGGTTCTGCGCGGCGGCACGCGTGGCGGCAGCCAGCTTGGCGCGCAGGTCCTCGTTCTCGCGCAGCAGGCGGGTCAGCTCGGCTTCGACCTCGTCGAGGAAGGCATCGACCTCGTCCTCGTCATAGCCTTCGCGCAGCCGGACGGTCGTGAACTGCTTGTTCCGAACGTCCTCGGGGGTCAATGGCATCTCTTCACCTCAACGTGATCGTCGGACCGGCATCCTGTCGCATCGTTCAGAACGACAGGCGCTGCACGAGCGAGATCAGGACATACACAATGATCATCAGTACGAAGAAGGACAGGTCGAGCGCCACGCCCCCGAGACGCAACGGCGGGATGAATCGCCGAAGAAGCTTGAGTGGCGGATCCGTGACAGTGTACGTGGCCTCCAGCACCACGACCATGGCCTTCCCAGGACGCCACGATCGAGCGAACTGGAAGACCCAGTCCATCACCAGCCTGAAGAGCAGGATCAGCAGGAACACGGTCAGCACCCAATAGAGCACCGAACCGAAGATCCCCATCGCTTCTCCCTCTCCCTGACCGGCAGTCCGTCAGTGACGCACTGTCAAACTGATCCACACAGAAAGTCGTGGCCGGGTCAGCTCTGGTTGAAGAACCCACCCTCGGCGATCCGAGCCTTGTCCTCCGCCGTGACATCGACGTTAGCAGGCGACAGGAGGAACACCTTCTGTGTCACGCGCTCGATACTGCCGTGCAGACCGAAGACCAGTCCAGCCGCGAAGTCTACGAGCCGCTTGGCGTCCGTGTCGTCCATCTCGGTCAAATTCATGATCACGGGCGTGCCGCCGCGGAACTGTTCACCGATCGTACGGGCCTCGTTGTAGGTACGAGGGTGCAGCGTGGTGATGCGGTAGGGCTCTCGTTCGTTGACGACCTTGGGCATGATCACCGGGGTGCTCTTCTCCAGATTGCGGTGGCGCTCGGATGTGATGGACGACACGGGAGCCATCCGCGGCTGCTCCTGTCGGATCGGGACCGCGGCGGGCACCGGCTGGGGGGCGATGTGGGCCACGGGCGCCGGCTGCGCGGGGGCCGCGGCGGCGGGGTTCGCGGACCGCAGGTCCTCGGTGCGGCCGGTGCGGATCGGCTCCGGGTCGGTGTCGTAGTCGTCGTCGGGGTCGTACCCCTGGCTGTCGTAGGTCTCGTCCTCGACCAGGCCGAGATAGACCGCCATTTTGCGCATCGCGCCGGCCATGCTGCTGTCTCCTCCGCTCATGCGCCCACCGTTCACCTGCGGACGCCGTGATGGTCACGGCCTGTCAGGCCGACGGTCCGTCAGACCGCGGAGGTGTGCGCTCGGATGCGATCCACGGTTTACCAGCAGACTGATCATCTGCTAGGTTCTGTCCTATTTTGTCCTGCAGTCTGATCTACTTACTCGGTGACGTTACCCGAGCGGTGACCGCACTCCGAGTACCGCCGTACCGACGCGTACATGTGTCGCTCCGGCGGCGATCGCCTGCTCCAAATCTCCGCTCATCCCTGCCGAAACCATCGTGGCAGTCGGATGCTCGGCGCGTACGGCGCTTGCGATTTCCGCAAGGCGCGCGAAGGAGCGCGCGGGGTCGCCCGCCAGGGGACCCGCGAGCGGTGCGACCGTCATCACACCGTCCAGTCGCAGCCCGGGCGTGTCGGCGATCTTCCCGGCCAGCGCGAGCACGTCGGCGGGCGCGACGCCCGCGCGGTGCTCGCCCTCGCCCGCCTCCTTCTCCAGGGCGACCTGCACCAGGCAGCCCAGCGGCGGGCGTTCGGCGTTGTGCACGGCCGCGGCCAGCGAGTCGACCAGGCGCTCGCGGTCCACCGAGTGCACCAGGTCCGCGTAACGGACCACCGAGCGCGCCTTGTTGGTCTGCAGCTGGCCGACGAAGTGCCAGGTCAACGGGAGGTTGACGCACCGTTCGGCCTTCGGGGCGGCGTCCTGGTCGCGGTTCTCCGCGACGTCGGTGACGCCCAGTCCGGCGAGGAGTGCGGTGTCCTCGGCGGGGTAGGTCTTGGTCACCACGATCAGGGTGACCTCCTCGCGCGGGCGTCCGGCGGCGGCGCAGGCGTCGGCGATCCGGCGCTCGACCACGTCGAGGTTGGCGCCGAGTTGGTCGAAGCGGGCGCGCTGGGCGTCCGTCAGGGCGGCGGCGAAGTCGGCGCCGCCGGGGAACGGACCGAAGATGTCGTTCGTCATGAGAGTGGAGGTCCCAGCCAGACGTAGCTCGCGAGTCGGCCGGTCCGCTGCTCCCGACGGTAGGAGTAGTGGTCCGGAGATTCCAGGGTGCAGACAGATGATCGCACCAGGTCGTGCACGCCCGCCTCGGCGAGTTGGGCGGCGACACCGGCCGGCACGTCCAGGGCGGGAGTGCCCCAGGAGGTCTCCGACCGGGCGGCCGGGACGAGTGCGGCCACCTCGGCGCGCATCGCCTCCGGCACTTCGTAGCAACGGCCGCACACGGCGGGGCCGGTGGCGGCGAGGATCCGCTCGGGGCGGGCCCCGAGTTCACGCATCGCGGCGACCGCCGCGGGGACCACCCCGGCCGCCAGGCCCGGGCGCCCGGCGTGCGCCGCGCCGACCACTCCGGCCTCCGGGTCGGCCAGCAGCACCGGCACGCAGTCCGCGGTGAGCACCGCGAGGGCCAGCGGGCGGTCGGTGACCACCGCGTCCACCGTCGGCGCGTACCCGTCCGGTTGGCGGTCCGTCACCACCTCGACGTCCGCGCCGTGCACCTGGTTCATCCAGACCACATCGGCCGGGTCCAGTCCCAGTTCGCGGGCCGCGAGGAAACGGTTCTGCTTCACAGCTTCGGGCGAATCGCCCACCGCGCCGCCGAGGTTGAGCTCCCCGTACGGCGAGGTGCTCACCCCGCCCCACCGGGTGGTGGAGGCGAAGTGAGCACCGTTGCGAAAGGCCGTACGAATCACTTCAGGAAGTCCGGCACGTCGAGCTCCTCGGCGGGGCTCTCGACGTAGGGCTGGCGCACCGGCTGCACCTGCGGCGGCACCGGCGGGGCGGTGGTCACCGGCGCCGGGGCCTCGGACGGACGGGCCGGCTCCTCGGAGCGGGTGACCGAACCGATCGAGCCGTAGGACGGACGGGTGGCCGGCCGCTCCGGGGCGGACGGGCCGCTGCTGCTCGACGTCGAGCTGGACGCCGACTTCACCACCGGCTCGCGGACGATCGCCGGCGGCTGGCCGCCGTCGAAGCCGGCCGCGATCACGGTGACCCGGACCTCGTCGCCGAGCGCGTCGTCGATGACCGCGCCGAAGATGATGTTCGCCTCGGGGTGGGCCGCCTCGCTGACCAGCTGGGCCGCCTCGTTGATCTCGAACAGGCCGAGGTCGGAGCCGCCCGAGATGGACAGCAGCACACCGCGGGCGCCGTCGATCGAGGCCTCCAGCAGCGGCGAGGAGATCGCCATCACGGCGGCGGCCTTGGCCCGGTCCTCGCCGCGCGCCGAGCCGATCCCCATCAGCGCCGAACCGGCGTCTGACATGACCGACTTGACGTCGGCGAAGTCCAGGTTGATCAGACCCGGGGTGGTGATCAGGTCGGTGATGCCCTGCACACCGGAGAGCAGCACCTGGTCGGCGGAGCGGAACGCGTCCAGCACCGAGACCTGGCGGTCGGAGATCGACAGCAGCCGGTCGTTGGGGATCACGATCAGGGTGTCGACCTGCTCGCGCAGCGAGGCGATGCCGTCCTCGGCCTGGTTGGCGCGGCGGCGGCCCTCGAAGGTGAACGGGCGGGTGACCACGCCGATCGTCAGGGCGCCGAGCGAGCGGGCGATGTTGGCCACC
Source organism: Kitasatospora sp. CB02891 (assembly GCF_002803145.1). NCBI lineage: Bacteria > Bacillati > Actinomycetota > Actinomycetes > Kitasatosporales > Streptomycetaceae > Kitasatospora > Kitasatospora sp. CB02891. Next base: position 398,315 of record NZ_NNBO01000006.1, read on the forward strand.
ACGGGCGCGCCACCGGTGCCGGTGCCGCCGCCCTCGCCGGCCGTCACGAAGACCATGTCGGCCCCCTTGAGGACCTCCTCGATCTCCTCGCGGTGGTCCTCCGCGGCCTTCCGGCCGACCTCCGGGTTCGCGCCGGCGCCGAGGCCGCGGGTGAGCTCCCGGCCGACGTCGAGCTTCACATCGGCGTCGCTCATCAGGAGGGCCTGCGCGTCGGTGTTGATCGCGATGAACTCGACGCCCTTGAGCCCGACCTCGATCATCCGGTTGATGGCGTTGACTCCGCCGCCACCGATGCCGACGACCTTGATGACCGCGAGGTAATTCTGGGGTGCTGCCACGTCGGGGCCTCTCGCCTCGAATTTCCGGGTCGGCGCCCCTGGATACGAAGGCCGACGGATGTCGATGGGTGGGAAGCGCGTGGTTCCAACCCGAACCCTAAACTTGAGGTTGAGGGTTATCGCTGTGCCGGTGTCAGTTCGTTGTCGAGCACAGCTCGTTGACACAGGACAGTAGGTCGCAACCAGCGCGTGTTTCAACGAACACGCCGAGCTTCCCTTTTTCTTTTGAGCCTATGTGATCATCGACCCCCCGGTGAAACCGGGGTGACCATCAAGGGTCGGACCGGAGCCTCGGCTCCGTCAATACCTCCCCCGGGCAGAGAACTTACCGGATCAGCCGGACACCGCCGGGGCATCCGGCGCACTCACGTCGTAATTCGACGCCTTCCGGCCGAGCAGGGCCGTCAGGATCCGGGCCTTGCGCGGGGTTTCCTCGGCGCTGCCCCAGCGGACCGTGGCACCGGAGGAGAGTTGGAGGCGGATGTCGTCGTACGAGTAGACCGTGAGCGAACCGGCCTGCTTGGCCACCTCCGGGGGCAGGCCGGCGGCCACGGTGATGGCCGAACGGACCAGCGCGGGGCGGTCGATGACGGACAGTGCGTCGTTCGCGGGCTGGCCGAGTTGCAGCGCCACCACGGGAACGCCGGACGGCGGCTGCGGGCCCGTGGCGAACTCCACACCCAGCGCGTCGACCTGGACGAAGCGGCCGTCGTCGGCACGGACCGCCGCCACCGGTTGACGCTCCGTCACCTTGATCCGCAGGGTGTGCGGCCAGCCGCGCCAGACCTCGACCCGGGCCACCCGGGGCACCCGGCCCACCAGTTGCCGGGCCCGGTCCAGGTCCACCCGGGCCAGCGGGCCCTGCGCGGTGGAGCCGAGCGCGCGCTCCACCTCCTCCTGGCTCAACTGCCCGGAGTCCAGGCCCTGGACGGCCACCCGGCGGACGTCCAGGGCGGCGGAGAAGAACACCGTCCAGCCGAGCCCGCCGAGCACCAGGACGCCCAGCGACACCAGCACCAGCACGCCCCGGCGGGACAGTCGGAGCCGGGGCGGACGGGTCTCGTCGCCGTCCTCCCCGAACTCCTCCTCGTAGTCCTCGTCAGCCACGACGCCGGCCGCCGCGGGCGGCCTCGATCGCCTCGTACACCATCTGCACCAGCAGGTCGTCCGCGTCCCGGCGGCCGAACTCGGCGGCGGAGCGCGACATCTCCCACAGCCTCGCCGGGTCGGTGAGCACCGGCAGCACGTTCTTCAGCACCCAGTCCGGGGTCAGCTCGGCGTCGTCCACCAGCAGGCCGCCGCCGGCCTTCACCATCGGCTGGGCGTTCAGCCGCTGCTCGCCGTTGCCGATCGGCAGCGGCACGAACGCGGCCGGCAGGCCCACCGCGGCCAGCTCGGCCACCGTCATCGCGCCGGCCCGGCAGAGCATCATGTCGGCGGCCGCGTACGCCAGGTCCATCCGGTCCAGGTACGGCACCGCGCGGTACGGCGGCATGCCGGGGATGTCGTCGATGGTCGGCAGCTCGTTCTTCGGGCCGACCGCGTGCAGGATCTGCACGCCGTACTGCTGGAGCCGGGGCGCGATCGCCTGCACCGTCTCGTTCAGCCGGCGGGCGCCCTGCGAGCCGCCCGACACCAGCAGGGTGGGCAGGCGCTGGTCCAGGCCGAAGTAGTGCCGGGCCTCCGGGCGCACCGTGCCGCGGTCCAGGGTGGCGATGGTGCGGCGCAGCGGGATGCCGATGTAGCGGGAGTCGCGCAGCTTGGAGTCCGGGGTGGAGACCGCCACGAAGTCGCTGTAGCGGGCGCCGATCTTGTTGGCCAGGCCGGGGCGGGCGTTGGCCTCGTGCACCACGATCGGCACCCCGGCGCGCTTGGCCGCCAGGTAGGCGGGCATCGCCACGTAGCCGCCGAAGCCGACCACCGCGTCCGCGTTGACCCGCTCGATGACCTCCTGGGCGGCCCGCACGGTGCCGCGCAGCCGGCCCGGGACGGTGATCAGCTCGGGGGTGGGCTTGCGGGGCAGCGGCACCGCCGGGATCAGCGCCAGCTCGTAGCCGCGCTCCGGGACCAGCCGGGTCTCCAGGCCGCGCTCGGTGCCGAGGGCGGTGATCCCGATGGACGGATCGTGCCTGCGCAGCGCGTCCGCGAGCGCCATGGCCGGCTCGATGTGACCGGCGGTCCCGCCGCCGGCGAGTACGACATGCACCGAAATTCACCGCTCCCTGCGCGACGACCCGGGGGCCTTGCGCGCTGTGGTTTTCCTACCTGGCACCACCCGGTCCAGGACGGACCCGAACCGGGAGTTGGCCCCTTTTCGCCATCGGCGGGGCCGGGCAGCCAGCGCTGCCTTCGCCGCCGGAGTGCTGCGCGCGAAGCACAGCAGCAGCCCGATGGCGCACATGGCCGACAGCATCGCGGAACCACCGTACGAGAACAGCGGCAGCGGGACGCCCGCGATGGGCAGGAGTCCCAGCGCCGACCCCAGGTTGACCACGGCCTGAGCCATGATCCACGTGGTGGCGGCGCCCGCCGCGTACCGGACGAACGGGTCCGTGGTGCTGAGAGCCACACGGATACCCGCGTAGCCTAGTGCCGCGAAGAGCGCGAGCACCGACAGCGTCCCCACCAGGCCGAGCTCCTCGCCGGTCGCTGCGAAGATGAAGTCGGTGTGCGCCTCCGGGAGTTGCCCCCATTTCTCGACGCCCGCACCGAGTCCGGATCCGAACGGTCCGCCCGCGGCCAGCGCGTACAGTCCGTGCAGGGCCTGGAAGCAGTCCAGGTTCGGGTCCGGTTTGGTGACGCCCACGCAGGCCAGCCGGCCCAGCCGGTGCGGCACCGTGATGATCAGCGCGGTGCACGCGACCACCGCGATGCCCAGGGTGGCGGCGAACAGCCGCAGCGGCGCGCCGACCATCCAGAGCAGGCCGAACAGCATCGCGACCAGCACCATCGTGGTGCCCATGTCGCCGCCCAGCATGATCAGCATCATCAGCACGACCGTGCCGGGCACCAGCGGGACCAGCAGGTGCTTCCACTGGTTGAGCATGTGGGTGCGCTGCTTGCGGGCCAGCAGGTCGGCCGCCCAGAGCAGCAGCGCCAGCTTGGCGAACTCGGACGGCTGGATCTGGAAGAACCCCAGGCTGATCCAGTTCCGGTTGCCGTTGATCCGCACCCCGATGCCGGGGATCGTCACCAGCACCAGCGCCGCCACCACCCCGAACAGCAGCGGGTACACGGCGGTCCGCAGCACTCTGATCGGGGCCCTGGTCAGCACGACGGCGATCGCACCGCCCAGCAGCAGGGCGATCAGCTGCTTGCGGAAGAAGAACGTCATCGGCAGCCCGAAGTCCACCACCACGCTCTGCGAGGCGGAGAACACCATCACCAGTCCGAGCACCACCAGCAGCAGCGCCGAACCGAGGATCAGGTAGTACGGCGTCAGCGGACGGGCCATCAAGTACCCGAACCGCTCACGCGCTGCGCGCACCCGCGCGACGGGGCCCTCGGACTTGAAGGTGGTCGTGGTCGCCGAGACCAGTCGCAGCCGCGGCTGCTTCTCGCTGGGCGGCACGTCCGTCTCCTTCATCGTTTCGGTGGCTGCGCGGACAGCGGGCGCGGGGCACTGCGCGCAGCGGAAGAGCACACAACCGCAAGATCGCGCCCCCTGGCAATGACTTGCTCGTGGGCGCGACCTTGCGGTGTGGTCCGGTTCAGAGTCCGCGAACCGCTGCGGCGAACATGTCTCCGCGCTCACCGTAGTTGGTGAACATGTCCATCGACGCGCAGGCGGGTGCGAGCAGCACGGTGTCGCCCTTCTGCGCTGCGGCGGCAGCCGCGCGGACGATCTCGGTCATCGCCTCGGCGCCAGTCTTCCCCGGCGCGGGTTCGAACACCGGGACTTCCGGGGCGTGTCGCGCGAGCGCCTCGCGGATCAGTTGGCGGTCCTGGCCGATCAGGACGGCGGCCCGCAGCCGGGGCGCCGCGTCGGCGACGAGTTCGTCGAAGGTCGCGCCCTTGGCGAGGCCGCCGGCGATCCACACCACGGGGCGGTACGCGGCCAGCGAGGCCGCCGTCGCGTGGGTGTTGGTGGCCTTGGAGTCGTCCACGTAGGTCACGCCGTCGATCTCGGCGACGTGCGCGATCCGGTGGGCGTCGGGCGTGAAGGCGCGCAGGCCGTCGCGGACGGCCTTGGCGTCGACCCCGTAGGCCCGGGCGAGGGCGGCGGCGGCGAGCGCGTTGGCGATGTTGTGCGGGGCCGGCGGATCGATGTCGGCGACGGCGCCGAGCTCCGCGGCGGCCCGGTCCCGGTCGGGGACGAAGGCGCGGTCGACCAGCAGGCCGTCCACGACGCCGAGGTTGGAGACGGCGGGGGCGTCGAGGCCGAAGCCGATCGCGCGGCAGCCCTCCTCGACGTCGGCCTCGCGGACCAGCGCCTCGGTGGCCGGGTCGGCGAGGTTGTAGACGCAGGCGACCTGGTTGCCCTGGTAGATCCGGCCCTTGTCGGCGGCGTAGGCGTCCATCGAGCCGTGCCAGTCGAGGTGGTCGGGGGCCAGGTTGAGCACGGCGCCGGAGTGCACGCGGAGCGAGGGCGCCCAGTGCAGCTGGTAGCTGGAGAGTTCGACGGCGAGGACGTCGTAGGGCTCCTCGGCGAGGACCGCGTCCAGCACCGAGACGCCGACGTTGCCGACGGCGGCGGTGCGCTTGCCGGCGGCGGTCAGGATCGACGCCAGCATCTGGACGGTGGTGGTCTTGCCGTTGGTGCCGGTGACGGCCAGCCAGGGGGCCGGCTCGCCGGTGGCGGGGTGCGGGGTGCGCAGCCGCCAGGCGAGTTCGACGTCGCCCCAGACCGGGACGCCGGCCTGCTCGGCGGCGGCGAACAGCGGGCTGTCGGGGGCCCAGCCGGGCGAGGTGACGATCAGCCGGGTGCCCTCGGGCAGGCCGGCGCCGTCGCCGAGGCGGACGGCGATGCCCTGCTCGGTGAGGGCGGCGGCCTTGGCGTCCAGCGCGGGGCCGGTGCCGCCGTCCACGACCGTGACGTGCGCGCCGAGTCCGTGCAGGACCCGGGCGGCGCTGACCCCGGAGAGGCCGAGTCCCGCGACGACGACCGGAAGGCCGGCCCACTCCGGGTTGATCATCCGGTCACCCATCCCGCGTAGAAGAGTCCGAGTCCGACGGCGACGCACAGGCCCTGGATGATCCAGAACCGGACCACGATCAGGACTTCGCTCCAGCCCTTGAGTTCGAAGTGGTGCTGGAGCGGCGCCATCTTGAAAACGCGCTTGCCGGTCATCCGGAACGAGCCGACCTGGATGATCACCGAAAGGGTGATGATCACGAACAGGCCGCCGAGGACGGCCAGCAGCAGCTCGGTGCGGGAGACGATGGCGAGGCCGGCCAGGGCGCCGCCGAGGGCGAGCGAGCCGGTGTCGCCCATGAAGATCTTCGCGGGCGAGGTGTTCCACCACAGGAAGCCGAAGCAGGAGCCCATCAGGGCGGCGGCGACCACGGCGAGGTCGAGCGGATCTCGGACGTCGTAGCAGGACGCGGTGGCCTTGATCGCGTAGGCGCAGTTCTGTCCGTGCTCCCACAGGCCGATGAAGGTGTAGGCGCCGAAGACCATCACCGAGGCGCCGGTGGCGAGGCCGTCCAGACCGTCCGTCAGGTTCACGCCGTTCGACATCGCGGCGATCATGAAGTAGGCGAACAGGACGAACAGCACCGGGCCGATCGCCCAGTTGAAGTCCTGCACGAAGGACAGCTTGTCGGAGGCCGGGGTCTTCCCGCGGCTGTCCGGGAACTGCAGCGCCAGGATGGCGAAGGCGAGCGCGAAGAAGGACTGGCCGAGCAGCTTCGCCTTGGCCCGCAGGCCCAGCGAGCGGCGCTTGACCACCTTGATGTAGTCGTCCAGGAAGCCGACCAGGCCCAGGCCCGTGGTCAGGAACAGCACCAGCAGGCCGGAGACAGTGGGCGACTCGCCCGTTATCGCCTTGGTCGCGAAGTAGGCGATCAGGGTGGCCAGGATGAAGGCGATGCCGCCCATGGTGGGCGTGCCCTTCTTGCTGTGGTGCGCCTTCGGGCCGTCGTCCCGGATGTACTGGCCGTAGCCGTACTTGGCGAGCAGCTTGATCAGGGCGGGGGTGCCGAGCAGGGTCAGCACCAGGCCGATCAGGCCGGAGAAGAGGATCTGCTTCACTTCGCGGCACCGTCCGCGAGCAGTGCGTCGGCGACCTTCTCCAGGCCCACCGAACGGGATGCCTTCACCAGGACCACGTCCCCCGGCCGCACCTGACTGCGCAGCAGCTCGATCGCCGCGTCCGCGTCGGACACCAGCACCGACTCCTCACCCCACGAACCTTCGTTCCTCGCGCCCAGTTCCATCCGGGCCGCCTCGCGTCCGCCGACCGCCACCAGCTTGGTGATGTCGAGCCGGACGGCGAGCCGTCCGATGGCGTCGTGCTCGTCGAAGCTGTCCTCGCCGAGCTCCCGCATCTCACCGAGCACCGCCCAGGTGCGGCGGCGCTCCGGGCCCTTGCCCGCCATCGTCGCCAGTGCCCGCAGCGCGGCCCGCATGGACTCCGGGTTCGCGTTGTAGGCGTCGTTGACGACGGTCAGGCCATCGGCCCGGTCGACCACCTCCATGCGCCAACGGGACAGCGCACCGGCTTCGCCGAGTGCCTCGGCGACGCGGTCGACGGGCATCCCGAGCTCCACCGCCACCGCGGCGGCGGCGAGGGCGTTCGAGACGTGGTGCTCACCGTACAGGCGCAGCTGCACCGGTGCGGAACCGGCCGGGGTGCTGAGCGTGAACTGTGGCCTCCCGGTGGCGTCCAGGCGAACATCGGTGGCGCGGATGTGTGCGTCCTGGGACTCCCCGAACAGCACCACGCGGGCCTTGGTGCGGCTGCTCATGGCGCGCACCAGCGGGTCGTCGGCGTTCAGCACGGCGACGCCGTCGGCCGAAAGCGCCTCCACCATCTCGCCCTTGGCGTCGGCGATGCCCTGCTTGGAGCCGAACTCGCCGAGGTGCGCGGTGCCGATGTTCAGCACCAGGCCGACGGTGGGCGGGGTGATGCCGGTCAGGTACTCGATGTCGCCCTTGTGCCGGGCGCCCATCTCCATCACCAGGTGCCGGGTGGTGGGGGCGACCTGAAGGGCCGTCAGCGGGTGGCCGATCTCGTTGTTGTGCGAGCCGGCCGGGAAGACCGTCTCGCCGTGCTCGGCCAGCAGTTGGCCGATCAGGTCCTTGGTGGAGGTCTTGCCGGCCGAGCCGGTGAGCGCCACGATCCGCACGTCGGCGGCGCGGGCGACCACGGCCCGGGCGAGCCGGCCGAGCGCCACGACCACGTCGTCGACCAGGATCGCGGGCACGCCGACCGGGCGGGTGGCGAGCACCGCGACCGCGCCGTCGGCGACCGCCTTCGCGGCGAAGTCGTGGCCGTCCACGCGTTCGCCGAGCACGCACACGAACAGGCCGCCGGGCTCGATCCTCCGGTTGTCGGTGACCACCGCACCGGTGATCACCGCGTCCGGGTCGGCCGCGTCCAGGATGCCGTCGACCGCCTTCGCGGCCTCGGCCAGGGTCAGTGCGATCACCGTTCTGCCTCCATGAGCTGCTCCATCGCCACCCGCAGCACCTCGCGGTCGTCGAACGGGCGGACCTCGCCCTTCACGTACTGCCCGAGCTCGTGGCCCTTGCCGGCCACCAGCACGGTGTCCCCGGCGTGCGCCCGGGCGACCGCCAGCGCGATCGCCTCGGCCCGGTCGGGGACGGCGAGCACCTCGCCGCGCTCCTCCTCGGGCACCTCGGCGGCGCCGCCGAGCATGGTGGCGAGGATCGCCAACGCGTCCTCGGAGCGCGGGTTGTCGCTGGTGAGGACGGCGGTGTCGGCGAGCCGGGCGGCGATCGCGCCCATCGGGCCGCGCTTGTACGGGTCGCGGTCGCCGCCGCAGCCGACGACGACGTGCAGCCGGCCCTTGGTGACCTCGCGCAGCGAGGCGAGCACGGCGCTCAGCGCGTCCGGCTTGTGCGCGTAGTCGACCACGGCGACGTACGGCTGCCCGGCGTCGACCTTCTCCAGCCGACCGGGCACGCCCGGGACCTCGGCCACTCCGGCGACCGCGGCGTCCAGCTCGATGCCGGCGGTGACCAGCGCGGTGATCGCGCCGAGCGCGTTGGCGACGTTGAACGGGCCGGGCAGCGGCACCGAGGCCGCGGCGCGGGCGCCGTCCGGGCCGACCACGGTGAAGGTGGACCCGGCCGGGCCGAGCTGGACGTCGACGGCGCGCCAGTCGGCGGCCGGGTCGCCCGCGGCGGAGAAGGTCACCATCGGGATCCGGGCCTCGCCGGCCAGTCGGCGGCCGTAGGAGTCGTCGCGGTTCGCGACGCCGAGCCGGGCCTTGCCGGGCTCGAACAGCCGGGCCTTGGCCCGGTAGTAGTCCTCCATGTCGGGGTGGAAGTCGAGGTGTTCCGGCGTCAGGTTGTTGAACAGCGCGACGTCGTAGGCCACGCCGTCGGTGCGGCCGTACACCAGCGCGTGGCTGGAGACCTCCATGACCACCGCGTCGGCGCCGGACTCGTGCATCACGGCGAGCACCGCGTGCAGGTCGGTGGCCTCGGGGGTGGTGCGCTCGGACTTGATCCGCTCGGCGCCGACCCGCATCTCCACGGTGCCGATCACGCCGGGCAGCCGGCCGGCTCCGCGCAGGCCGCCCTCGACCAGGTAGGAGGTGGTGGTCTTGCCGTTGGTGCCGGTCAGGCCGATCATCAGCATCCGCTCGGCGGCGGCCCCGTAGACCGCCGCGGCGAGCTCGCCCATCACCGCGCGGGGGCTGTCCACCACCAGCAGCGGCACGCCCGCGTCCGCGGCCAGCTCCGCGCCGGCGGCGTCGGTGAGCACCGCGACCGCGCCGGCGGCCACCGCGCCGGCGGCGAACGCCGCGCCGTGGTGGTTGGCGCCGGGGAAGGCCACGTACACGTCGCCCGGACGCACCGCCCGGGAGTCGTGGGTGATGCCGGTGACGGCCGGGCCCTCGGCGGGCGGCAGCCCGAGCAGCCGGGCCGCCTCGGCGAGGGGCAGCGCCGCGGCGCGGCTCGGACGGGGGGGACTCGCGGAGATTTGATCGGATTTCGGCACGGCCGGAAGGCTATCGGCCCCATGCCCCCCGGGGCCAAACCGGGTCCCGTCGGCCGTGACGCTGCTCACATCGCGAGCGTCGCGGGCGTCGTGCTCGGCGCGCCGGGCGGTGTCGGGGGTGTCGCTCATCTCAGGGCTTCCAGTCGACGGGCAGGTTCGGCGCCTCGCTGCCGCTCGGCGGGACCTGGAGGGTCTTGAGGGTGAACTCCATCACCTGCTTGAACACGGGCCCGCACAGCTGCCCGCCGAAGTGCCCGTTGACCGGGTCCTGGATGACGCAGGAGACCGTCACCCGGGGCTGGTCGGCGGGCGCGAAGCCGATGAAGGAGGCGGTGTACCCGGAGTACTTGCCGGTCTTCGGGTCCACCCGGTTGGCGGTACCGGTCTTGCCGGCCACCCGGTAGCCCGGGATCTGCGCCTTGGTGCCGGTGCCCTGCTCGTCGGTGACGACGGACTCCAGCATCTCGGTCAGCGTCTTCGCGGTCGCTTCCGTCACCACCCGGCTCTGCGCCCCGGCCGGCGCGGGCGTGAACCGCCCGTCCGGTCCGGTGGTGCCGGCCAGCAGGCCGGGGGCGACCCGCACGCCGCCGTTGGCGATGGTGGAGAACACCGAGGTCGCCTGCAGGGCGTTCACCGACAGGCCCTGGCCGAACGGGATGGTGTACTGCTGCGAGCCGTTCCAGTCCTCCGGCTTGGCCAGGATGCCGCGGGTCTCGCCGGGGAAGCCAAGCCCGCTGGGCTTCCCGATGCCGAACTTGTCGAGGTACCCGGCGAGCACCTTGTTGGCCTCGGCCTGGGTCGGGCCCAGGTGCTCGGCGGCCTCGATGGTGCCGATGTTGGACGACTTGGCGAGCACGCCCGCCAGCGTCAGGTACCAGGTCTCGTGGTCGACGTCGTCGTGGAAGACCCGGTCGGAGCGCTGCAGCGTGTTCGGCACCGTCACATGGGTGTCCCAGTTCGCCGAGCCGGTGTCCAGCACCGCCGCCATGGTCATCAGCTTGGCGGTGGAGCCCGGCTCGTAGGCGTCCTGCAGGGCCGGGTTGCCGAGCTGGTCGGCGCGGGCCGAGGACAGGTCGTTCGGGTTGAAGCCCGGGGAGGAGGCCATCGCCAGCACCTGACCGGTCTTCACGTCCTGGACGACCACGTAGCCCTTCTCCGCCCCGGCGTTGGACACCTGGTCGGTGATGGCGCGCTGCGCCGCCCACTGGATGTCCGGATTCACCGTCAGCCGCAGGTCGCTGCCGGGCACCGCGTCCTGCCGGTTGCCGCCGGCGGTGGCGACCCGGCGGCCGCCGGCCGAGGCGTAGGTCGAGTAGCCGTCCTCGCCGGCCAGCTGCTGCTGGTACTGGAGCTCCAGGCCGCCGGTGCCGGTGCCCTCGGAGTTGACGAAGCCGATCAGGTTGGCGGCCAGGCCGTTCGCCGGATAGCTGCGCCGGGTCGACTGCTCCCAGAACACCCCGGCCAGCGGGTTCACGCAGGCGGTGTCGAGGAACTGCCGGCCACCCTTCTCGGCGGGCTTGCCGAGCAGTTCGCGCTGGCTCCGGCAGACCTTGGTGTCGGTCTGCTTGGTCAGCGCGGACTTCAGGTCGGCGATCTGCGCCTTGGCCTTCGGCTCCTGACGGGCGGTCAGCAGCGCGTACTGGCTCTTCGGGTTCTTCGCGTTCAGGTGCAGCGCGGCCGCCAGCTTCTCCTTCGGCTGGCCGAGGATCGGCGCGAGCAGCGCCGCGGCCTGTTCGGGGGCGTCCGGCAGGTGGGTCGCCTCGGGGGTGAACATGGTCGGGTCGGCGGTGATGTCGTACGCGTCCACGCTGGTGGCCAGCACGGTGCCGTCGGCGGCGGTGATCGAGCCGCGCTCGGCGGGCAGCGACACCCGGACGTACTTGTTGGCGCCCGCGCCGGCCGCCAGCGCGTCGGAGTCCAGCAGCTGGAGCTGCACCAGCCGGCCCGCGAAGATCACGAACACCAGGCCCAGGCAGACCGTCACCAGCCGCAGCCGGCGCTTGGGATCGGCCAGCTTGATCACCCGCGCGCCGGACGCCGGACGGCGGGCGGGCGGGCGGCGGACCTCGGGGCGCGGCCGGGGCCGGACGGCGGGCCGGCGCTCCCCCGCGGACGGCCGCGGGCGGGCCGGGC